>NZ_LSHX01000009.1 GCF_001555965.1 Sphingomonas sp. CCH21-G11 | reverse complement strand
TCGCGACGTCCTTCAGCACCCGCTGGCGCAGCGCGATCGCCGACAGGTCGCTGACGTTGCGGCGCATCGTGTCCTCGGCATAGGCGCCGCCATCGGCATAATCGAACAGGAAACGGGGCAGGCGGCGGCGGGCCGCCTCGCGGAAATCCGCGGTCGAGGAGATGATCATGCCGCTCTTCTGATCGAGCGTTCGGCGTCTGCCAAGTGGCATGGAGGGTCAGATGGTGGGCATGTGTCGCGGCAGGTGCCGTTGCGTCGCGGGACGGCGCGATACCGACGGCACCGCGCGTCCTCATCCAGCTGATATCAAAGGACGGTGGCTCCCCGGGCCGGATTCGAACCAGCGACCGATCGGTTAACAGCCGATTGCTCTACCACTGAGCTACCGGGGAATGCCTGGTCAGCGGCGGGCGTCGCCTCCGCGAGAGGCGCGCCTATAGCAGCGAGTTTCAGCCGAACGCAAGCGGTTCAAGCAATGAATTGCTCCATCGTGATCCGCTCGTCCAGCGCGTGTTCGGGATCGAACAACAGGGTCAGTTCCTGGCTGCGGTCGATCTCGACATCGACGCGCACGACGTCGCGCACCTCGCGCTGATCGGCGACCGCGCTGACCGGGCGTTTTTCGGCTTCCAGCACCTCGACGCCGATCCGCGTCTTTTCGGGCAGGATCGCGCCGCGCCAACGGCGGGGGCGGAACGGACTGATCGGGGTCAGCGCGAGCAGCGCGGAGCCGAGCGGCAGGATGGGGCCGTTGGCGGACAGGTTGTAGGCGGTCGATCCCGCCGGCGTCGCCACCAGCACGCCGTCGCAAACGAGTTCGGGCAGCACCGGCCGGTCGTTGACATGGATCGCCAGCTTGGCGGTCTGGCGGGTTTCGCGCAGCAGCGACACTTCGTTGATCGCCGGCAGGACGACCACCTCGCCCGCGATCGTCGTCGCGGTCATGCGCAGCGGCGTCACGCGAAACGCCTTGGCCCGGTGCAGCCGGCCGTCGAGGTCACCGGCATCCCAATCGTTCATCAGGAAGCCGACGGTACCGCGATTCATGCCGAACACCGGCACGATGCGGCGGCGCTCCAGCATAGCGTGCAACGTCTGGAGCATGAAGCCGTCGCCGCCCAGCGCGACGATCAGTTCCGCCTGATCGAGCGGCACCCAGTCATAGCCGGCGTCGAGTTCGGTGACGGCGGCGCGGGCCGGATCGGCGGGGGAGGCGAGCAGCGCGCGCCGGGCGGGAATGCTCATCCCCCGGTCATGCTCATGTAGCGCGCGACTGTGGGCGTGGCGCCGGGCGCGATGCGGAAGTCGTGGCGCTCGGGCTTGATCGCGAGCGCGGTGTCGATCGCGTCGTCGACCGCCGCCAGCCCGCCCGAACGGATCGCGGTCTTCAGGTCGACCTGGTCGTCATGGCCCAGGCACGCGAACAGGCGTCCGTCGGTGGCCAGCCGGACGCGATTGCACCCCGCACAGAAATTGCCGGTCAGCGGCGTGATCAGCCCCAGCCGCGTGCCAAACGGCGCAACCCGCCAATAGCGCGCGGGCCCGCCGCCAGCCCGGCCGTTGTCGGGGGTGAGCGCGAACATGGCCGCCAGCCGCGCGAACACGGTGTCGAGCGGCACGAAGCGGTCGGCGCGGTCCTCGTCGATCCGGCCAAGCGGCATCGTCTCGATCAGTGTCAGGTCATGGCCCTGGCTGCCGCACCAGGCGAGCATCTCGGGGATCTCGTCCTCGTTCAGCCCGGCGAGCGCGACCATGTTGATCTTGATCGCCAGCCCCGCCGCCCTTGCCGCCGCGATGCCATCGAGCACGCGGGCGACATCGCCGGTGCGGGTGATGAACCGGAACCGATCGGGATCGCGGCTGTCCAGGCTGACATTGATGCGGCGGATGCCCGCGCGGGCCAGCGTTTCGGCATGTTCGGCCAACCGGGTGCCGTTGGTGGTGAGCGTGAGTTCGTCGAGGCCATGATCGACATGCCGGCCCAGCCGCTGGATCAGGTCGATCGCATCGCGCCGGACCAGCGGCTCGCCGCCGGTCAACCGGACCCGCCGCACCCCGCGCGCGATGAAGCGTTCGACGATCATCGCCATTTCGTCGAGCGTCAGCAGCTCGGCGCGCGGCAGGAACGTCATCGTCTCGGCCATGCAATAGCGACAGCGCAGGTCGCAGCGATCGGTGACGGAGACCCGCAAATAGCTCACCTGACGGCCATGTCGGTCAATCAGGGCGGGGGCGGCGGCCATGGCGGCAGAGCTAGGCCCTCTTGCCCCCCCAAACAAGTGCGATTGGCGCGGGGCGAGACAGCAGCTAGACCCTCGCGATGCTACGAGCGTTTCGATGATCCTTTCGCCTCCTTCCACGACGTCGCGGCCGATTTTCGTCCTCTCTTTTCGCCAGCGCGACGAGCTCGCCGCCGCGCTGTCGGCGGACGGGTGGCAGGTCATCGCCGCGCGCCGGGACGAGGGGACGGCCGGGCGGCTCGCGTCGAGCGGCGCGCCGGTCGCGATCGTCGACGCGCGCGGCGCGATCGAGGAGGGGCTGGCCGCGATCCGACGGCTGTCCCCGCTGATCGAGGCGAGCGGCGGCGCGCTGCTCGCGCTGGTGTCAAAGATCGACAGCGACCGGATCGGGCATGTCCATGATGCGGGCGCCACCCATTTCCTGTTGAGCCCGATGCGCGCGCCCGAGATCATCCAGGCGCTGCGCTTCGCCTGTCGCCATGTCGAGCGGGTCGCGGCGGATACCGGCGCGCAGGCCGCGATCGCGCGCGCGGTGCCGGTCGAGACGCTGGGCTTTCGCTATGATCCCGCGGACCGTTCGCTCCAGGCGACGCAGGGGCTGGCGCGCTGGCTGGGCACCCCCGATGCGCCGTCCCCCCGAATGCTGCTGCGCCGACTGTCGCCGGAGGATCGCGTGCTGGCGCTGACGGCGCTGCGGCGGCTCGACGATGCGCGCGGTTCGACCGCGTTCGCCGCCGACTTGCCCGGCATCGGTCGCTCGGTCGCGCACCTCCAGCGCGACGCGCGCACCCGCCGGCTGCATGTGCTGATCGAGCCGCTGGGCCGCACGCCCGAGCCCAGCCTGGCGCTGCGCGAGGCGCTGGCCGACGCGCGCGACGCCAATGCCGCGCGGCGCTGGATCGAGCGGCGCCTGGCGGCGGACGCGTCGGTTGCCGTCATCCTGATCGGTATCGGCCAGTTCGCCGCGCTCAACACCGCCTTTGGCCGCGCGTCGGGCGATCAGGTGCTCGGTGCGCTGCTCAAGCGGATCGAGGCCCCGGTGCGCGAGCTGTTCGGCAAGGCGGCGATCGTAGCGCGCGTCGGCGGCGCGGAGTTTCTGGCGGCGGCGGCGACCGCCGATCCCGCCCGCGTCGAGGTCGCCGTCGCGCGGATCGAGGCAGCACTGGCCGCGCCGTTCCTGATCGGCGACCGCGCGATGACGCTCGATGTGCGCTCCAGCGTTGCGTGGAGCGGGCCGGGTGCCGATGCCGCGACGATGCTGCGCCAGGCCAGCGCCGCGCTGGTCGAACCCGCGGCACCCGTCACCGCTCCCACCGATCACGCGGCCACGATTTCCGCCCAGTCGCTCGACCAGCTGGGGCGCGACGTCGTCGCGGCGCTTGACGCGCACCAGATCGACATCCTGTTCCAGCCCCAGGTCGCGACGTCGACCGGGCGGATCGAAGGGGTCGAGGCACTGGTGCGGTGGCGCCACCCCGCGCTCGGCGAACTGGGCGCGGAGACGCTGTTCGCATCCGCCGTGCGCGCGGGGATCGCGCCCGCGCTGTCCGAACAGGTCCAGCGCCACGCGCTGGCGCTTGCGGCGACATGGACCGGGGCGCTCGCGCGCCTGCGCCTGTCGATCAACGTGACGGCGGAGGATGTCGCGCGGCCGAGCTTTGCCGACGCACTGCTCGACCGCATCGATTCGAGCGGGTTTCCGCGCGACCGGTTGACGGTCGAGATCACCGAGAGCGGGCTGATGGAGGATCTGGGTCAGGCCGCGCGCCTGCTCGCCCAGCTGCGCACCGCCGGCTGCCGCGTCGCGATCGACGATTTCGGCACCGGCTATTCCAGCCTCGCCTATCTGAAGGCGCTGCCGCTCGATTATCTCAAGATCGACCGCAAGCTGAGCCAGGACATCGCGGGTTCGCCACGCGACCGGGTGGTGGTGCGCGGCGTCATCGACATGGCCCGCGCGCTGGGGCTGACCGTCATCGCCGAAGGGGTCGAGACCGAGGAACAGCTCGACCTGCTCGCCAAGGAAGGCTGCCAGTATTTCCAGGGCTTCCTGTGCGCCGGCCCGCTGACCGTGGAGGAGCTGGCGGCGCTGGTCTGAGCGCGCGCTAGGGGCGCAGCAACATTCCCGCGACAGCCGCCGCCGCAAGGATCGCCGGCGTCACCCAGCCGCCCTTCAACCGCCACGCCGCGACGGTGGCGAGGACCAGGATGGCGAGCCCGAGCAGGGGCTGGGCCAGGCGCGGTGCCAACGCCGTCCCGAGCTGGACCGTGGTGGCGGCGATGATCCCGACCGCGGCGGCGGCAACCCCGGCCAGCGCGCGGCGCAGCGCGGGTGCTTCGACGATCGCCTCCAGCCGCTCGAAGAAAATCAGCGAGAAGGCGAAGGCAGGCAGGAACATCCCCGCCGTGATCGCCAGTGCCCCCGTCGGCCCTGCGGCGACATAGCCGGCAAAGGTCGCGAAGATGACGAGCGGTGCGGGCAGCATGCCGGCGACCGCGACGCCGTCCAGAAAGCTCGCATCGCTGATCCAGCCGCGCCCGACCGTGTCGGCGCGCACATAGGGAATGGCGGTGTACGCCCCGCCAAAGGTCAGCAGGCCGCCCTTCAATCCGGCGATGAACAGCGCGCCGATGCTGGCGGGCGTGGCGCTGTTGGCCGCGTCGCCGCCGGGGCTCCAGTCGACGGTCAGTGCCGCCACCGCGATCGCCACCGCCAGCACCGCCAGGGCGAGCCCGCGTCGCGCGGCCAGGCCATAGGCGAGGCCGCCCGCGATCAGCGGCAGCCAGAAGGGCACGCCGATCAGCGTCGCCGCCAGGCTGGCGCCCGCGATCACCGCCAGCGCCGCATCCTCGATCACATGCCTGCCGATCCGCCACACCGCGCGCGCGATCACGCCGATGACGGCGATCTGCACCGCCAGCAACAGGCCGGGCAGGCTGCCGCGCGCCTCCACCCAGCCGACATAGGCCCATGCCGCCGCCAGCATCAGCACAAGTCCCGGGAGCATGAAGCCCAGTCCGGCGAGCAGCCCGCCGATCCGCCCGCGCGCCAGCATGCCCATGTGCACGCACAATTCATGCGCCTCGGGCCCCGGGAGCACCTGCATCACCGCCAGAAGCCGGTTGAAGCGCGCCGAATCGATCCAGCGTTCGGTATCGACCAGTTGGTGGCGCAGCATCGCGATCTGCGCGACCGGCCCGCCAAAGGCGAGGCAGCCGAAGCGCAAGAACTTGAGGAACAGGGCACCAGGGCCGATGGCCGGGGGGGCGGGGGTATCGGTAAGGTCCATCAACGTCGCTCCGTCGCCGCGGGCGCGGCGGGTGGAGCGGACTTGGACGGTGACCGTCTGAACGGGCGTCCGCGCCGGCCCGTTGGACGCTCGACTACCGGCCGATTGCCGCCGGTGTCAACGCCTCACCCCGCCGCCTTGGCCAGCCCGCGCGAGATCTGCAGCGCCGCATTGAGCCGCGCCTTGGGATTGGCCCAGGCGCGCGTCACCACCAGCTTCATGTCGGGACGCAGCTTGGCCGTCCCATCCAGCCGCGCCACGTAGCTCAGCAGCCCGTCGACATTGGGAAAGCGATCCTCGTGGAAATGGACGAGCGCGCCCTTCGGCCCGACGTCCAGCTTGGCGATGCATGCGGCCTTGGCGTTCAGCTTGGTCTCGATCAGCGTCAGCAGATTCTCGGTCGGCTCGGGCAGCTTGCCGAACCGGTCGATCAGCTCGGCGGCGAACGCTTCGATCCCCTGGCGGTCCTCAACCTCGTTCAGGCGGCGATACAGGCCCATGCGCAGATCCAGGTCGGGGACATAGTCCTCGGGGATCAGGATCGGTGCGTCGACGGTGATCTGGGGCGAGAATTCCTTGGGCCGGTCGTCGCGAAGCCCGCCGGCCTTGGCGTCGAGGATCGCATCCTCCAGCATCGACTGATACAGCTCGTAGCCGACTTCCTTGATGTGCCCCGATTGCTCGTCGCCGAGCAAATTGCCCGCACCGCGCAGGTCGAGGTCGTGGCTGGCAAGCTGGAACCCTGCACCCAGGGACTCCAGGTCGGACAGCACCTTCAGCCGCTTGTCCGCCGCTTCGGTGACGATGCGCTGGGGTGGGGTGGTGAAATAGGCATAGGCGCGCGTCTTGGCGCGCCCGACGCGCCCGCGCAGCTGGTAAAGCTGGGCGAGGCCGAACTTGTCGGCGCGGTTGATGATGAGCGTGTTGGCGCTGGGAATATCGAGCCCGGATTCGACGATCGTGGTCGAGAGCAGCACGTCGTAGCGCTTGTCGTAGAATGCCGACATCCGCTCCTCGACTTCGGTCGGGCTCATCTGGCCGTGCGCGACGACGAAGCTGATTTCGGGCACGTCCTTGCGCAGGAACTCCTCGATGTCGGGCAGGTCGGCGATGCGCGGGGTGACGAAATAGGCCTGGCCGCCGCGATAATGCTCGCGCAGCAATGCCTCGCGCAGCACCACCGGATCCCACGGCATTACATAGGTGCGCACCGCGAGGCGATCGACCGGCGGCGTCTGGATGACCGACAGGTCGCGCAGGCCCGACATCGCCATCTGCAGCGTGCGCGGGATCGGCGTCGCGGTGAGCGTCAGCACATGGACATTGGCCTTCAGCGCCTTCAGCCGCTCCTTGTGGGTGACGCCGAAGCGCTGTTCCTCATCGACGACCACCAGGCCCAGGCGCTTGAACTCCAGCCCCTTGGCGAGCAGCGCATGGGTGCCGATGACGACGTCGATCGTCCCCGCCGCCAGCCCCTCCTTGGTCGCCTTGGCCTCGGCCGCGGTGACGAGGCGGGAGAGGCGCCCGACCTCGATCGGAAACCCCTCGAACCGCGCCTTGAAGTTCTGGAAATGCTGGCGGGCGAGCAATGTGGTCGGGCAGATGATCGCCACCTGCATCCCGGCCATCGCCGCCACGAACGCGGCGCGCAGCGCGACCTCGGTCTTGCCGAATCCGACATCGCCGACGATCAGCCGGTCCATTGGCTTGCCGGCGCTTAAGTCGTCCAAGACATCGGCGATCGCGCGGTCCTGATCCTCGGTTTCCTCATAGGGAAAGCGGTCGAGGAAGGCGGGATAGCCGCTGGCGTCCGGCTCAGCGACGTCGCCGGGGCGCAGCGCGCGGGCGGCGGCGGTGGCGATCAGCTCACCGGCGATTTCGCGGATGCGCTCTTTCATCCGGCTCTTGCGCCGCTGCCATGCCTCGCCGCCCAATTTGTCGAGCGACGCGCCTTCCTCATTCGCGCCGTAACGCGAGAGGACTTCGAGATTCTCGACCGGCACGTAGAGCTTATCGCCGCCGGCATAGCTGAGTGCCACGCAATCATGCGGGGCCTGCTGCACCGGGATCTGGGTCAGCCCCTCATAGCGCCCGATGCCGTGATCGGCGTGGACCACCAGATCGCCGGGCGACAGCGTTGCCAGCTCGTTCAGGAACGCATCGGTCGACTTCTTGCGCTTGCGCCGCCGCACCAGCCGGTCGCCCAGCATGTCCTGCTCGGTCAGCAGCGCGACATCGGGGGTGGTGAAGCCATGGTCGAGCGGCAGGACGATGAGCGGGACGATGCTGGCCGCTGCGCCTAGTGCTTCCTGCCAGCCATCGACCAGCCGGGTGGTCTTCAGCCCATGATCGGCGAGCAACCCCGACAACCGCTCGCGGGCGCCGATGGAGTAGCTGGCGAGGATCGGACGCTTGCCGGCTTTGCGCAGCGCCGCGACATGATCGACCGCCGCGTCATAGACATTCTGGCCGCCGGTTCGCTCGGGCGCGAAGTCGCGCGGGCCATCGACCTGGAAATCGAGCACCGTCTTGCTTTCCGGCTCGTGAAAGCTGGTAGTGAGGTGCGCGGGCGCGTCGCCCAGGCGGCGCTGCCATTCGTCGGCGAGCAGATAGAGCTGGTCGGTGCCGAGCGGGCGATAGCTGCCCGGGTCGGACGACTGGGCGCGCACGCGATTGGCCTGATAGTCGGCGATCGCCTCGAACCGCTGCTCGGCCGCGGCCTGGCCCGCACCATCTCGCAGGATCACCGCATCGGCGGGCAGATGGTCGAACAGCGTCTCCAGCCGTTCCTCGAACAGCGGCAGCCAATGCTCCATCCCCGCCAGCCGCCGCCCGTCGCTGATCGCTTGATAGAGCGGATCGCCGGTCGCGGTCGCGCCGAAGCGTTCCCGATAGCCGGCACGGAACCGCTTGACGCTGTCCTCGTCGAGCAGGGCTTCCGACGCGGGCAGCAGGGTGAAGCCGTCGACCCGGCCGGTGGTGCGCTGGTCGGCGGGGTCGAAGGTCCGCACGCTTTCGATCTCGTCGCCGAAAAAGTCGAGCCGCAGCCCTTGTTCGGAGCCCGAGGGGAACAGATCGACCAGCCCGCCGCGCACCGCGAACTCGCCGGCGTCATGGACGGTATCGACGCGATGATAGCCATTGGCCTGGAGCAGCTGCGACAGCCGGTCGAGCGAGATGCGCTCGCCCGGCGCAAGCCGGGCGACCAGCTGGCGGATGCGGAACGGGGTCAGCGTGCGCTGGATCGCCGCGTTGACCGTGGTCAGGATCAGGCGCGGGCGATCGGGCTTTTGCTGCAGGCGGTGGAGCGTCGCCAGTCGCTCCGCCATGACCCGCAATGTCGGCGACGCGCGGTCATAGGGCAGGCAGTCCCAGGCCGGAAAGCACAGCACGTCCAGCTCGGGCGCGAAATAGGGCGCGGTCGTCTCGATGCTGCGCATCGACGCTTCGTCGGGCGCGATGAACACCGCGCCACCCCGCGCCGCGCGCGCCAGGTCGGCGAGCAGCGCGGGCTGGAAGCCCGTCGGCACGCCCGCCAGGGTCAGCGGGGCGCGGGCAGCAAGGATGGCATCGAGTTGCGGCATGAGATCTCAAGCAAGAAGCCCTCTCCCCCACGGGGAGAGGGTTGGGAGAGGGGGAATAAAGAGCGGAAATCAGAAAGCCGGGCTTCCCCTCTCCCCTGAAGGTGAGAGCGAGTCTGTCGCGATCGGGATGTAGTCCAGCGCGTGCATCCGCTCCATCATCGCGCCCGCGAACCGCTCCGGCACCGGCGCCGTGCCGATCGCCCACGCCATGATGTCGACATCCTGTTCCTCCAGCAGCGCCTCGAACCAGTCGATCTCGGCCATGTCCCACTGCGCATGGTGGCGGTCGAAAAACCCGCCGATCAGCAGGTCGGCCTCCTTGGTGCCGCGATGCCAGGCGCGAAAGCGCAGGCGCTTGATACGGGTGTCGCGGTCCATGTGCGGCTAGGCTCCAATGACGATGGGCCGGCGGCGCTGGCAAGCGCAGTCGGCTGGGATGCTCAGCCGGACAACTTCAACCAACCCGCTCATCCTGAGTAGGGGCTGAGCTTGGCGAAGACCCGTATCGAAGGACGCGCCCGGGTTCTGTGTCCTTCGATACGCGCCTTCGACTTCGCTCAGTCGCTACTCAGGATGAGCGGGGAATCGACTGTACGTCGTCAGGCTATATAGCGGCAGATAGTCATGCGCCCCGATCTGCTCAACCCGTTGTTTGCCGAGGTGACGGCGCTGAAAGGCATCGGCCCGGCGCTGGCGCGCCCGCTCGAGCGGCTGGGGCTGGCGCGCATCGTCGATGTGCTGTTCCACCTGCCCACCGGGTGGATCGACCGGCTGCCGCGTGACGAACTCGACATCACCGATACAGGCCGCGTCATCGCGATCACCCTGACCCCGGTCGACATCCGCACCAGCGCCGGTCGCGGACCGACCCGGGTGCGCGCGGTCGACATGGCCGGCAATCACGTGGCGCTCGTCTATTTCGGCGGCAATTCCGCCTGGGTGAAGAAGCTGTTTCCGCTCAATGAGCCGCGTCGCGTCTCGGGCAAGCTGGAGAGCTATGGCCAGGAGCTGCAGATCGTCCATCCCGACTATGTCGGCGACCCCGACGACACCGGCGCGCTGGCAATGCGCGAGGCGGTCTATCCGATGTCGGAGGGGATCACCTCGCGCCGGATCGCCCAGCTCGCCGAACAGGCGATCGCGCGCGCGCCGGTGCTGCCTGAATGGATCGAGCCGGGGCTGAAGGCGCAGCATGGCTGGCCCGGCTGGCGCGAGGCAGTCGCGCGCATCCATGCCGACCCGGCGGATGCAAAGGCGCGCGAGCGGCTGGCCTATGACGAGGTGTTCGCCAACCAGCTGGCGCTGATGCTCGTGCGCGGCGCGGCGCGGGCGAAGCGGGGGCGCGCGCTGACCGGCGACGGGCGGCTGCGCGCGCGGCTGGACCTGCCCTATGCGCCGACGGGCGCGCAGGCGCGCACGATCGCGGAGATCGAGGGCGATCTGGCACAGACGCAGCCGATGCTGCGGCTGCTGCAGGGCGATGTCGGATCGGGCAAGACCTTGGTCGCGATCATGGCGCTGCTGATCGCGGTCGAGGCGGGCGCGCAGGGGGCGATGCTGGCGCCGACGGAGATCCTGGCGCGCCAGCACTATGACACGCTCAGCCGGATGCTGTCGGGCCTTGGCATCCACGTTGCCGTGCTGACTGGGCGCGACAAGGGGCGGGCGCGCGAAGCCACGCTGATGGGGCTTGCCGACGGGTCGATCGACATCTTGGTCGGGACCCATGCGATCTTTCAGGACGCGGTGCGCTACAAGGATCTGGGACTGGTGGTGGTGGATGAGCAGCACCGGTTCGGCGTCGCCCAGCGGATGATGCTGCAGGCCAAGGCGGAGCGGCCGCCGCACCTGCTGGTGATGACGGCGACCCCGATCCCGCGCACGCTGACGCTCGCCCAATATGGCGAGATGGACGTCAGCCGGCTGGACGAGATGCCGCCGGGGCGCGAGCCGATCCAGACCAGCGTGATCAGCGAGGACCGGCTGGGTGAGGTGGTCGACGGGCTGGCGCGGCATCTGTCGGGCGGTGGCCAGGCCTATTGGGTGTGCCCGCTGGTCGAGGAGAGCGAGAAGAGCGACCTTGCCGCCGCCGAGGCGCGGGCCGAAGCGCTGCGCGCGCGGTTCGGCGACCGGGTGGGGTTGATCCACGGGCGGATGAAGCCGGCGGACAAGGACGCGGTGATGACGCGCTTTGCCGCGGGCCAGCTTGGCGTGCTGGTGGCGACGACGGTGATCGAGGTGGGGGTCGACGTGCCCAACGCGACGCTGATCGTGATCGAGGCTGCGGACCGCTTTGGCCTGGCCCAGCTGCACCAGCTGCGCGGGCGGGTGGGGCGTGGCGGGGGCAAGTCGGTGTGCGTGCTGCTGCGCGGCAATGCGCTCAGTGAGACATCGCGGGCGCGGCTGGCGTTGATGCGCGAGACCAATGACGGCTTCCGCATCGCCGAGGAGGACCTGCGGCTCCGCGGCGCGGGTGAGCTTCTGGGCACGCGGCAGTCGGGGGAGGCGCAATACCGGCTGGCGACGCCCGAGATGCTGGCCGAGCTGCTGCCGCCGGCGACCGGGGACGCGCGGTTGCTGATCGACCGCGACGGCGGGCTTGAAGGTGCGCGCGGGGCGGCGGCAAGAATCGCCTTGTATCTGTTCGAGCGGGATTCGGCGGTCGCGCTGTTGCGGTCGGGCTGATCCCTGGCGTAGCGCAGGGGCCATGCAATTGCTTCTGCCCATCCTGATGACGCTGATCGCCGGCATCGGCATCGCGATCCAGCCGCCGACCAACGCGGTGCTGGCGCGGGCGTCGGGATCGGTGCTGCTGGCGGCGCTGATTTCGTTCGCGGTGGGCACCGCGATCCTGCTGGTCGTGTGGGCGTTCAGCGACCGGGGATCGATTGCGGGACTGCGCCAGGTGCCGTGGTGGTCGTGGCTGGGCGGGCTGTACGGCGCGGTGTTCGTCAGCGCCGCCGCCTATGCGGCACCGCGGCTGGGGCTGGCGACGATGCTGACGCTGGCGATCGGGACGCAGCTGACCGCGGCGCTGGTCATCGACCAGTTCGGGCTGCTTGGGCTTGCCCGTTCACCGGTCACGCCGGTGCGGCTGGCGGGATTGGTGCTGTTGCTGGCGGGCGTCGCGCTGATGCTGCGCCGGGGCTGATCCAGGGATCAGCGGCGGAGCAGGCCGGCGAGCAGTTCGTAATAGCTGGCGCGGTCGATCGGCTGTTCGAACTGACAGCCCATCCGCCCGCCGAGCCACCAGCGCACCTCCGCCACGGTCACGCCGATCACCGGCATGTTGATGCGGATGCGGGTGCCGGGGGCGTATTCATCCTCGCATCGCGCCATCAGGCCGTGGGGCGAGATGTTGACGACAAGCAGGTTGATCGGCCGCGCATCGGGGCCGAAGGCGCGGGCGCGGTAATGCACCTCGTCGCGTTCGACGGCGCGCTGGTCGACAATGGCCAGATTGGTCGCTCGCATCGCCATGCGTGAATTCCCTTAACAGGCTGGGCACCAGGCTAGGGCGACAGGCGTGAACAGCGCCGCAATGAACAGGGTTAGCAAGCGGTGAATCGCACCCGCATGCGACCAGCCGAAACCCTCACCCCGCCGGGCGCAGCAGCCCGTGATGCTTCTTGCCCGCCGAGACGCGCACCTCGCCCGCAACCGCCACGGTCGCGGCCTCATCGGCCACCTTCTCCCCCTCGACCCGCGCGCCGCCGCCCTTGATCAGCCGCCGCGCCTCGCCCTTCGACGCGGCAAAGCCCAGCCCGACCAGCGCATCGACCAGCGCTATCCGGCCCCCCGCCACCGGAAGCACGGGCAGCGCACCGCCGGCCGCGCCCTCCTCAAAGGTCCGGCGCGCGGTTTCCGCGGCTGCTTCGGCGGCGTCGCGGCCGCGGCACATGGCGGTGGCCGCATTGGCAAGCACCTTCTTCGCCTCGTTGATCTCGGCGCCTTCCAGCGCCTCCAGCCGGGCGATTTCGTCCAGGGGCAGGTCGGTGAACAGGCGCAGGAAGCGGCCGACATCGCGGTCGTCGGTGTTGCGCCAGAATTGCCAGTAATCATAGGCGGGCAACGCGCCCTCGTTCAGCCACACTGCGCCCGACATGGTCTTGCCCATCTTGCCGCCGTCCGCCGTGGTAATGAGCGGGGTGGTGACGCCATAGACCTCCGCACCGGCCACGCGGCGGGTGAGTTCGATGCCGTTGACGATATTACCCCACTGATCCGACCCGCCCAGTTGCAGCCGGCAGCCGAAGCGGCGGTTCAGTTCCAGGAAATCATAGGCCTGGAGGATCATATAGTTGAATTCGAGGAAGCTGAGCGATTGTTCGCGATCGAGCCTGAGCTTGACCGAATCGAAGCTAAGCATCCGGTTGACCGAGAAATGCTGGCCGATGTCGCGCAGGAAGGGGATATATTCCAGCCGGTCGAGCCATTCGGCATTGTCGAGCAGCACCGCGTCGGTCGGGCCATCCCCGAAGGTCAGAAAGCGTTCGAACACGGTGCGGATCGACGCGATGTTCGCCGCGATCGTCTCCGCCGTCATCAGCTTGCGTGCTTCGTCCTTGAAGCTGGGATCGCCGACCTTGCCGGTGCCGCCGCCCATCAGCACGATCGGCTTGTGCCCCGATTGCTGGAGCCGGCGCAGCAGCATGATCTGAACCAGGCTGCCGACATGCAGCGACGGCGCGGTGGGATCGAAACCGATATAGCCGGGCACGACCTGTTTCACGGCGAGCGCGTCGAGCGCCGCCGCGTCGGTCATCTGATGGACATAGCCGCGCGAGGTGAGCAGCCGGACGAGATCGGAGGAGGCGTCAGTCATGGTTGCGCGCCCATAGCGAAGGCGGGGGCGGGTGTCATGCGGCGCGTGGCGGCGCGGCGGAAGTTGACACTGGGTTGACACTGTCGGGGTGGTACCGGGTGGCGCGCGCGGGGGCGAAGTTGCGGAAGTTGCGAGCTGTGTGGCGTTGCGCACGGACGGGCGCGGCGGGGG
>NZ_LSHX01000008.1 GCF_001555965.1 Sphingomonas sp. CCH21-G11 | reverse complement strand
GGCGACGGGCGCGCCACCGTGTGGACCTGCGACCTGACGCACGGCTATATCTCGATCAACGCGGACTATCGCAGTTGAGCGCGCGCCATCGCCCGATTGCGCGTGGCGGCGGGCGCGCTATGGCAACGCCATGATCCTGGTCATCGACAATTACGACAGCTTCACCTGGAACCTGGTCCATTATCTGATGGAACTGGGCGCGGAGGTGAAGGTCGTGCGCAACGACGCGCTGACCGCGCAGGAAGCGATTGCCAGCAACGCACAGGCATTCCTGATCTCGCCCGGCCCCTGCACCCCCAACGAAGCGGGCATCAGCCTCGATCTCGTCGCGGCGTGCGCGGCGCAGCGCAAGCCGTTGCTCGGCGTCTGCCTCGGTCATCAGGCGATCGGCCAGCATTTTGGCGGCGAAGTCGTGCGCGGCGGGCTGATGCATGGCAAGACCAGCCCGGTGCTGCACGACGGGACGGGGCTGTTCGCCGGCCTCCCCTCCCCGTTCACCGCGACGCGCTATCACTCGCTGATCGTGCGCGACATCCCCGACGACCTGATCGTCAACGCCACCGCAGAGGATGGAAGCGTCATGGGGTTCCGCCACGCTGAGTTGCCCATCCACGGCGTGCAGTTCCACCCCGAAAGCATCGCGACCGAACATGGGCACGACATGCTGGCCAATTTCCTGACACTTGCCGGGATCGAGCGGGAATGCGCGTGATCGCGGCGCTGCCCGATCCCTCGGCGCCGCTGTCGCGCGACGCGGCCGCCGCCGCGTTCGCCGCCATTCTCGACGGCGAGGTCGCCGACGCGGAGATCGCCGCGTTCCTGGTCAACCTGTCCGAACGGGGCGAAAGCGCGATCGAGATCGCGGCAGCCGCCCGCGCGCTTCGCGCCCGGATGCTCCCCATTGCCGCGCCCGCCGGTGCGATCGACGTCTGCGGGACCGGCGGCGATGGGCATCACACGCTCAACGTGTCGACCGCGGTCGCGATCGTCGTCGCGGCGGCGGGCGTGCCGGTTGCCAAGCACGGCAACCGCGCCGCTTCGTCCATGGCGGGGGCTGCGGACACGCTCGAGGCGCTCGGCCTCGACCTCGATCGCGCGAGCCGGAGCGCCGAACGGACGCTGGCCGAAATCGGCATCGGGTTCCTGTTCGCGGCGCACCATCACCCCGCCCTGCGGCGGCTGGCGCCGATCCGCCGGGCGATCGGCCGGCGCACGATCTTCAACCTGATGGGCCCGCTCGCCAACCCGGCGGGCGTCACCCGCCAGCTGATCGGCATCGCCCGGCCCGACTATGCGCCGGTCTATGCCGACGCGCTCGCAACGCTGGGCGCGGAGGCGGCGGCGATCGTGGCGGGCGAGGACGCGCTGGACGAGCTGTCGACCGCCGGCCCGAGTGTCGCGGTCAATGTCGGCGCCGCCAGGCTGCCCGGGCGAATCACACCCGAAGATGCCGGCCTGCCCCGCCATCCGCTCAGCGCGCTGCGTGGCGGCGATGCTGCGCACAATGCGGCGGCGCTGCGGGCGTTGCTGCAGGGTGAAGCCGGCGCCTATCGCGACGCCGTGATCCTCAACGCGGCGGCGGCATTGATGGTCGCCGGGCGGGTCGAAACGCTCGCGGCCGGGGCCGAGGAAGCCGGCGAGCTGCTCGACAACGGCCTGGCGAACACGCTTCTCGACTGCTGGATCGCCAACGCATGAGCACCATTCTCGCGCGTATCCTGGAGCACAAGGCGGCGGAGGTCGCCGAACGGCGCGCGCGCGTGACGCTTGCCGAGCTCGACGCGCGCATCGCCGCTCAGGATCCACCACGCGGCTTCCGCGCCGCGCTCGATGCCCGCGCCGCCACCGGCTATGGCCTGGTCGCCGAGATCAAGAAAGCGAGCCCGTCAAAGGGGCTGATCCGCGCCGACTTCGATCCGCCGGCGCATGCGCGTGACTATGCCGCGGGAGGTGCCGCCTGCCTTTCCGTGCTGACCGACGAGGCGTTTTTCCAGGGCCATGACGACTTTCTGGTCGCCGCGCGCGCGGCATGCGACCTGCCGGTGCTGCGCAAGGATTTCATGATCGACCCCTGGCAGGTGGTCGAGGCGCGCGCGCTGGGCGCGGACGCGATCCTGATCATCGTCGCCGCGCTCGACGATGCGCAAATGGCGGAGATCGAAGCGACGGCGTTTGCGCACGGTATGGACGTGCTGGTGGAGGTGCACGATGCCGAGGAGATGGCGCGCGCTGCCGGGCTCAGGTCACGACTGATTGGCGTCAACAACCGCAACCTGAAGACGTTCGAGGTCGATTTCGACAACACACTGCGGCTGATCGACCTGGCCCCGCCCGGCTGCACCTTCGTCGCCGAAAGCGGTATCGCCACTCGCGACGATTGCGACCGGCTGGCCGAACGCGGCATCCGCTGCTTCCTGGTCGGAGAAAGCCTGATGCGTCAACCCGACCTGGCTGCCGCGACGCGCGCATTGATCGGCGGCTGAGCGATGACGGGCCTCACCCACCTCGATGCCGACGGCAACGCCCGGATGGTCGACGTGGCGGACAAGGCGACGACCCGGCGCGAGGCGGTGGCGGAGGGACGCATCGACATGGCCGACGACGCGCGCATCGCGATCCGCGAGGGGCGCGTGCCCAAGGGCGATGTGATCGCCGTCGCGCGCGTCGCCGGGATCATGGCCGCCAAACGGACGAGCGAACTGGTGCCGCTGTGCCATCCCCTGCCCCTGGCGGGCGTGACGATCGACTTCACCCTTGATGATCGCGGGGTCGCCGTCCGCGCGACCGCGATCACTTCCGGGCAGACCGGGGTTGAAATGGAGGCACTGACCGCGGTGTCGGTGGCGCTGCTCACCCTCTACGACATGGCCAAGGCGCTTGACCGGGGCATGGTGATTGGCGGGGTGCGGCTGCTCTCGAAACGTGGCGGCAAGTCCGGAGACTGGCGGGCAGCGTAACGGGAAGCGCCCTTTCCTCTTCCGCACGCTTGCGGGGGACTGATGGGCGGTGGTCGGTGCAGCGCGTTTCTCGACTTCGCTCGAAACGAACGGATGGCGCGTTAACGGCAAAGGCCCGTTCGTTTCGAGCGAAGTCGAGAAACGAAGACCGCATGCGCCAAAAGAAAACGGGCCCCCGGCATCGCTGCCAGGGGGCCGCATGTTACTTCCGGGCTGTCTCAGGCGAGATCGAAGCGATCCGCGTTCATCACCTTCGCCCACGCCTTGACGAAAGCGTTGACGAAATGCGCTTCCGACCTGCCCTCGGCATAGACTTCCGCCTGCGCGCGCAGCACCGAGTTGGAGCCGAACACCAGGTCGACGCGGGTGCCGGTCCATTTGGCCTCCCCGGTCTTGCGGTCGCGGGCGACGAAGATGTCCTCTGATTCCGCCGAAGGTTCCCACTTCATCGCAAAGCTCGAATTGAGCAGGTTGACGAAGAAGTCGTTGCTGAGCGTGCCGACCCGGTCGGTGAACACGCCATGCTTGCTGTCGCCGTGATTGGCACCCAGAACGCGCAGGCCACCGACCAAAGCGGTCATTTCGGGCATGGTCAGCGCGAGCAGATTGGCACGGTCGACCAGGTTCTCCTCCAGCGTCCGCACCGGCTTGTGCGCGGCATAGTTGCGGAAGCCGTCGAATTTCGGCTCCAGCGGCTCGAACGAGTCCGCGTCGGTCATTGCGTCGGTCGCATCGGTGCGGCCCGGCGCGAACGGCACGGTCACGTCATGACCGGCCTTCTTTGCCGCCGCCTCGACCGCCGCACAGCCGCCGAGCACGATCAGGTCGGCGATGCTGACCCGCTTGCCGCCCGCGGCCGACGCGTTGAACTCAGCCTGGATACGCTCGATCACCGCCAGCGCCTGGGCGAGCTCCGCCGGCTCGTTGACCGCCCAGTCCTTCTGCGGCGCGAGCCGGATGCGAGCACCATTGGCCCCGCCGCGCTTGTCCGAATTGCGATAGCTCGCCGCCGAGGCCCACGCGGTCTTGACCAGGCGCGAGATCGACAGCCCGCTGTCGAGCAGCTTCTGCTTGAGCGTTGCGATATCGCCCGCGTCGATCAGCGGGTGATCGACCGCCGGCACCGGGTCCTGCCAGATGCGCGGTTCGGCGGGCACTTCCGGCCCGACCAGCCGGTTGATCGGACCCATGTCGCGGTGGGTCAGCTTGTACCAGGCTTCCGCGAACGCCTTGGCGAACTGGTCCGGGTTTTCGTAGAAGCGGCGCGAAATCTTCCCATATTCCGGGTCGAAGCGCAGCGACAGGTCGGTCGTCAGCATCGTCGGCTTGTGCATCACGCCGGGCAGGTGCGCATCGGGGATATCCGCGACCGCATCCTTGGCGACCCATTGGTGCGCGCCGGCAGGGCTCTTGGTCAGCTCCCACTCATGCTCGAACAGGTTCTTGAAATAGAGGTTCGACCATTTGGTCGGCTCCTGTGTCCAGGTGACTTCCAGGCCGCTGGTAATGGTGTGCTCGGCATTGCCCTTGCCGTAGCTGTTCGCCCAGCCCAGCGCCTGGAGCTCGAGCGCCGCGCCCTCCGGCTCGGGACCGACATATTCGCCCGGATTGGCCGCCCCGTGCGTCTTGCCAAAGGTGTGGCCACCCGCGATCAGCGCGACGGTTTCCTCGTCGTTCATCGCCATGCGGCCAAAGGTTTCGCGGATGTCGTGTGCGGCGGCGACCGGATCGGGATTGCCGTTCGGGCCCTCGGGATTCACGTAGATCAGCCCCATCTGCACCGCGCCCAGCGGGTTTTCCAGCTCGCGCTCGCCCGAATAGCGGCCGGTATCGGCCAGCCATTCGCGCTCGGGTCCCCAATAGACGTCCTCTTCGGGCTCCCACACGTCGGCGCGGCCGCCGCCGAAGCCCGCCGTCCGGAAACCCATCGATTCGAGCGCGACATTGCCGGCGAGTACCAGCAGGTCCGCCCAGCTGAGCGCCCGGCCATATTTCTGTTTGACCGGCCACAACAGCATCCGCGCCTTGTCGAGATTGGCGTTGTCCGGCCAGCTGTTGAGCGGGGCGAAACGCTGCTGCCCGGCACCCGCGCCACCGCGCCCGTCACCGATGCGATAGGTACCCGCGGCGTGCCACGCCATGCGGATGAACAGCGGACCGTAATGACCGAAATCGGCCGGCCACCATTCCTGCGAATCGGTCATCAGCGCGGTGATGTCCGCCTTCACAGCGGCGAGATCCAGCGCCTTGAACTCGGCGACATAATCGAAATCCTCGCCCATCGGGTCGACGAGCGGAGAATTCTTGTTGAGGATCGAAAGATCGAGCTGGTTCGGCCACCAAAGCCGGTTGGTCATGCCGAACAGGACGGCCGCGCCGTCCATGTGATTGCCGTGGATCGGGCATTTCGATTCGACGTTCATGGCTTCTCCAATCCTGCAGTTTTGCTCTGGGAACTTGGTCTCTCTCTGCCGCGAAGGATTGCGCCGGCTTGCGGATTCGTCCAGACGTTTAATCCGGTCAGACTGATCGAAAGCGGCTGAGAAACGATCGCCGAAATCGCCCGACGCCGCTTTTCTCAGGGGTCAAACCCGCTAGAGCACGTGGCGATGAACGCCGCTCCTCCGAATCCCGCGCCGCTGGCCGTTGCCGAAGCCCAGCGCCGCCTGCTCGCACTCGCCGGACCGACGCCCGTCGAACACGCCGCCCTGCACGCCGCGGCCGGGCGCTGGGCCGCCGCCCCGGTGCAGGCCGCGCGCACCCAGCCGGCGAGCGACCTGGCGATGATGGACGGTTATGCGTTGCGCTTCGCCGATCTGGGGGCACCGCTCCGGATCGTCGGCGAAAGCGCGGCCGGTGCGCCCTTCACGGGGCAGGTCCGCATCGGTCAGGCGGTGCGGATCTTCACCGGTGCGCCCGTGCCCGCCGGGGCGGACACCGTGCTGGTGCAGGAGGAGGCGCTGCGCGAGCGTGACCGGCTCAAACTCAGCGGCGAAGGTCCGGCTGCCATCGGCGCGAACATCCGGCCGCGCGGGCTGGACTTCGTCGCGGGCGCGCCGCTGATCGCGGCGGGCGCGCCATTGACCCCACCGTGTATCGCGCTGGCGGCGATCGCGGGTCACGCCACCCTGCCCGTCCATCGCCGGCTGCGTGTCGCGATCGCGGCGACCGGCAATGAACTAGTGCGGCCCGGCGATCCGATCGGCCCGGCGCAGCTGCCCGAAAGCAACGGGGTGATGCTTGCCGCGATGCTGGCCAACCTGCCCGTCGACCTGGTCGACCTCGGCATCCTGCCCGATGATCTCGATACGCTGACCGCGGCGTTCGGCACGGTCGACGCCGACCTGCTCGTCACCAGCGGCGGCGCGTCGGTCGGCGACCATGACCTGGTCCGCCCGGCGCTGGCGGCGGCGGGTGTCACGCTCGATTTCTGGCGGATCGCGATGCGGCCGGGCAAGCCGTTGATGGCCGGCACGCGCGGCGCGATGGTGGCGATCGGCCTGCCCGGCAATCCGGTTTCCGCATTCGTCACCGCGACGCTGTTCGTCCTGCCGCTGATCCGGGCACGGCTGGGCGCGCGCGATCCGTTCCCGGCGATGACGACCGCGATGCTGGGGGTGGCCCTGCCTCCCAACGGGCCACGCGCGGACTATCGACGCGCAATGCGCGTCAACGGCATTGTGGTCGAGCCGGCGCGACAGGACAGCTCGATGCTCCACGCGCTCGCCGACGCGGACTGCCTGATCGTGCGCGCGCCCCACGCTCCGGCCGCTGCGCCCGGCGACTCGGTGGAAATCCTGCCGCTCGCGCCCGCTGGTGCTTGACAGCGTTCCCCGCGTTTCCTAAAGGTTCCGGGTCTGTTCCGACGGAGAACCCCGATGCTCACGCGCAAGCAGCATGAACTGATCTGTTTCATCTCGGATCGCCTCGCCGAAACCGGGGTGTCGCCGTCGTTCGAGGAGATGAAGGAGGCGCTCGACCTCAAGTCGAAGTCGGGCGTGCACCGGCTGATCAGCGCGCTGGAGGAACGTCATTTCATCCGCCGCCTGCCCAATCGCGCCCGTGCGCTCGAAGTTCTGCGGATGCCCGAGCGACCGGAAGCCAAGAAGGGCAAGGGCGCTGCCGCCACGGGTACCCCGCCGAGCCAGGCACCGCAGCGGCCCGCCCCCGCCAATGACGTGATCGAAATTCCCCTCCACGGCCGGATCGCGGCCGGCGTGCCGATCGAGGCGATGGAGGGGCAGCAGATGCTGCCGGTGCCCGCCGCGTTGCTGGGCGCGGGCGATCATTATGCGCTCGAAGTCGCGGGCGATTCGATGGTCGAGGCCGGCATCCTCGATGGCGACTATGCGCTGGTGCGCCGGACCGAGACCGCGCGCGACGGTGAGATCGTCGTGGCGTTGATCGACGAGAACGAGGCCACGCTCAAATATTTCCGTCGCGAGGGCGCGATGATCCGGCTCGATCCGGCCAATCGCAGCTACGATCCGCAACGTTACCGTCCCGACCAGGTGCGCGTACAGGGGCGGCTTGCCGGGTTGCTGCGTCGCTACTGACCGCAAGAACGCCGAGGGCGTGAGGTCACGCGCGGCGGTTGCACCGTTGCAGGGTCGAGCCAGGGATGGCGATCGCCGGGCCGGCGCACCGTCGTCACCCGGCCGGCGCCGAACGCGATCGCGACCCCGCCGGTTCGCGCCAGTGTCGCGCGATCCAGCTTCAGCCAGCGCGGCGTGCAGCGACGCGGCAACCGCCGCTCGCTGACGATGATGTCGACATCGCGACACAGCCGAACGATTTCGGCGATGGGCACGAGATAGCTGCTGCGCGTCGCGGCGATCCGCCAGCGTCGTTCGCCTTCGCGATGCTCCACCACACACAGGTCACGGTTGCATCGCGCGGCGGGATGGGTATCGAGCGCATCCGCCGCGCCGTCGACGCCGCTCGCCTCACCCAGGATCGAGCGGACATAGTCGCCCGATCGCGCGCGCAGCAGCGCCAGGCCGCCGTCATCCGTGCGCAGCGCCAGATGGCGGCCGTCGCCGGTCACGACCAGATCGGGCGGCGGCGTCCCCAACGCCCAAACCGCGCCGATCAACAGCGGCACGGCCCCCCAGCGTCGCCACCGCGTCCGCCACAGCATCAGCCACAACCCGCCGGCGATCATCGCGGCAAAGGCCCCGGCGGGCATCGACGGCAGCGTCGCGATCGCGCCGGGCGCATTGGCGGTGGCGTGCGCGATCGCGAGCAACAGGTCGAGCGCGACGCCCGCGATCCACCAGAAGGGCGCGCCCAGGCCGATCGTGTCGGCGATCAGCGCCATCGCCTCGACCGGCATGATGACGAACGTCGTCATCGGGATGGCGATGATATTGGCGAGCGCGCCGTACAGCCCGGACTTGTGGAAATGGAACAGTGCGATCGGCGTCAGCGCCGCCTCTACGGCCAACCCGGTCAGCAGCGTCGTGCCGAGCGCACGGACCAACCGGCGCGCGCCGCTCTCGTCGCGCCGCGCGAACCAGCCCTGGACGCGCGGATGCTCGTGCAACGCGACGATCGCGGTGACGGCGGCGAAGCTGAGCTGGAAACTCGGGCCGACCAGCGTTTCGGGAAAGATGAGGAGCACGATCGTCGCGCCCGCCGCGATCAGCCGCAGCGTGATCGCCTCCCGCCCGATCGCCAAGGCGGCGAGCACCAGCAGGGCGGCGATGCACGACCGCACCGTCGGCACCTCCGCGCCCGTCAGCCAGGTATAGCCGATTGCCGCCAGCCCCGCCGTGCCCGCCGCCACGACCGGCAAGCGCACGCGCAACGCGAGCCACGGGCTGAGCGCGAGCAGGCGGAGCATGACGAGCATCGTCGCGCCCACCACCGCGGTCACGTGAAGGCCGCTGACGGACAGCAGGTGCGCCAGGCCCGACCGCCGCATCGCCTCGGCATCGTCGTCGGCGATGCCGCCTTCGTCCCCGGTGGCGAGCGCCGCGGCAATGCCGCCGCCGCTGCCCGGCAGCCGGCTGCGGATATGCGCCGACAGTCGATCGCGAAGCGGCGCACCCGCGTCTGCGCCGGGGGTGACGAGCGCCACGCGCCCCAATGCCCGCCCGGTCGCGCCCAATCCCTCGAACCAGGCGACGCGCGCAAAATCATAGCCTCCGGGCACTCCGGCGGGGGGCGGCGGCACCAGCCGTGCGCGCAGGCGGACCCGCGCGCCGCGTCGCACATCGGCGGGCAAATCCGTGTCGGCCACGTTGACGCGCAGGCGCGGCGGCAGGCCCGACCCCGGCAGCGTCGCGATGCGCAGTCGGACGATCTCGCGCGCGGGCAGCGGCTCCACCCGATCGACCCGGCCATCGATCGTCACCACCGAAGGTCGCGCCAGCACGGGCGCGGCGACTTGGTCGGCCCGCCACCCCATCAGCGCGCACCCGACCAGCGCGGCGACTGCCC
>NZ_LSHX01000007.1 GCF_001555965.1 Sphingomonas sp. CCH21-G11 | reverse complement strand
CGCGCCGGATGCCGCGACGCCTGCCCCGGTGGACACAACGCCGGCTGCGGCGCGGACGCGATCCACCCCTGTCGAAGCGCCGGCCCGGACCGCGCGTCGCACCGCGACCGTCGAACGGTCGGCGCCGCGTGAGGCGACGGCCAATCCGACCGCTGTTGCACCCGCCGCAACCACCAACGAGGTCGTTCAGGCGAGCCCCGCTGAGCCGGTCGCGCCGGCCGTCAATGCGCCGGCCGCGACCGAGACCGACGTCGCACCGACCGTGCCGAGCGCCTCTGCAACCAATGATTGGCTGTTGCCGCTGATCGGCGGTCTGGCGGTGCTGGTTGCCGGCGCGGCGTTCGTCATCGCCCGACGGCGTCGTGCGCCCCGTGCCGCGGTTGCACCGATGCGTTCGTCCGTCGCCGTACCCGCCGCCCAGCCCATGCTTTCGCCGCATCCGGCCGTGACGCCGATGGCTGCGCTTCCGCTGGGTGAGGGGCCGGGCCGCCATGCGGCGCGGGCGGAACAGGGGCCGACGCCGGACAATCCGTTCCTGACGCGCCGCAATCGCCTGCGCCGGGCGCGCTTCTACGACCGTCGCGAGCGGCTGGCGCTGGAGGCGGCGCAGCCGAGCCCGGACGCGCCCGCGCCGGCACCCGTCATGCGCGACGCGCCTGCGGCACCGCGCCCCGCCGCGCCGGCGCGTGCCGTCCCGCAGCCGGGGTTCCGGCCGCAGTTCGGGTGGCCGAATTCGCGCCCGGCGTTCGGGGATGCCTGATCGCCCGATCCGGAACGCATGAAAAAGGGGGCGGACCCGCGAAGGTCCGCCCCCATTTTTTCGTCAGCCCGGCCGCGGGGCGCGCCCGCCGCCGGTCGATGAAGCTTACTTGACCTCGACGGTCGCGCCGGCTTCTTCGAGCTGCTTCTTGACCTTCTCGGCCTCGTCCTTCGACACGCCTTCCTTGACGGCCTTGGGCGCGCTTTCGACCAGCGTCTTGGCTTCGGTCAGGCCCAGGCCGGTGATGGCGCGGACTTCCTTGATGACGTTGATCTTCTTGCCACCGTCGCCGGTGAGGATCACGTCGAACTCGGTCTTTTCTTCCGCAGCAGGCGCACCCGCACCGGCGCCACCGGCGGCCGGGCCGGCAACCGCAACCGCAGCCGCGGCCGAAACGCCCCACTTTTCTTCCAGCATCTTCGACAGCTCGGCGGCTTCGAGGACGGTCAGTTCGCTCAGCTGGTCAACCAGCGCGTTCAGATCAGCCATTTCAATACTCCAGATTCGATAGGTTCAGTTCAGATAGTCAGGTTCGTCAAAGCGGGCGCGCGATCACGCCGCTTCCTTGTCCTTGTCCGCATAGGCCGCAAACACGCGGGCGAGCTGCGCCGCCGGTGCCTGGGTGACCGTCGCCAGCTTGGTCGCGGGCGCGACCAGCAAACCGACGATCTTCGCGCGCAGTTCGTCGAGCGACGGCAGCGCGGCGAGTGCCTTCACGCCTTCGGCGTCGAGCAGCATGCTGCCCATCGCGCCGCCGACGATTTCGAGGCGATCGTTGGTCTTGGCGAAATCCGACACCACCTTGGCAGCAGCGACCGGATCGGCCGACGTCGCGAGACCGGTCGGGCCGGTCAGCAGGTCGGCGAGCACGGCATAATCCGTGCCCTCTGCGGCAATCTTGGCAAGGCGGTTCTTGGCGACCTTGTAGCTCGCGCCGGCGTCACGCATCTTGTTGCGGAGTTGCGTCGACTGGGCGACGGTCATCCCGAGGTTGCGGGTGACGACCACCACGCCGACCTCGCCAAAGGTGCGGTTCAGCTCGGCAACGGCGTCGGTCTTCTGGGAACGATCCATGCCGGTCTCCTCAATATGGGCCCGAAGGTCCGGTTACGCCGAGGGCCGGGCGGATGCCCGACCCCCTCGTCCGTGAGGGGGCATGATCGTCAAACGGCCGGGGACTGAACGACAGGCCCGGAACGGCTGACCCGGCACGCGGGCGACAGGCGACCACGAACCGGTGAATTTCATTTCCCCGTCTTGGCGGGAGATTAAGGCGAGGCGAATCCCCACCACCCGCTGTCTCGGACGGACGCCGGCCGGGCACAGGCCCGAACGGCAAGCGCGGGCAGATACAGATCATCCCGGCGAAGTCAATCGAAAGGTGACACTAAGTTGACACTATGCGTGAAGGGCAGGCGACGTGAATGGGTGCCGGCGAGCGCGGCGGCGGGAGCGAGCGAAGCAAGCGTGTTCATCGCGGGTCCTCAATGCAACGGGCGTCGCGCGCCCTGACAGGGGACCGAACAGATATGCCGAAAAGGGGGAAGTAGGACAGCCCCGCCGAGCGTCCGAGGAATCAGCGCAGCTGATTACGAGGCCCGCGCGAAGGCGCGGGAGGCGAGGCCGGCCGGCGGGTAGCGAAGCCAACCCGTCCGACGAGGGGCGGGATTAACTCCCGCCCCGGCCCGGCCCCACCAAACTAC
>NZ_LSHX01000006.1 GCF_001555965.1 Sphingomonas sp. CCH21-G11 | reverse complement strand
GGCAAGCTGGAGCATGCGACCGCCCGCGGCCCGAACCGATTCGGGCATTTCGCGATGCAGGTCATGCAACAGGCCCAGCGTCCCGTCATCGAGCGGCGCACGGCCCCGTGCGATCAGATCGACGAGCTGGCGCCACGCGGTTTCGCGCGCGAGCGAATGGCTCAGATCGGTCGCGAGAACGGTGGCGAAAGTGTCGTCGAAGCGCACGCTTGGAGCCCGGAGCCGCGCCGTTGATTCGGGGCGTGACGAATCCTTAACGACGCCGGTCCGATGACGGAACCACTCATTTTTGGCACGTCGCATAGTGGGACAATTGCGTTGGCGCGCAATTATCTTATAGGAACGGCATCCCCCGCTGTTCGACGATTTCGGAGTTACGACACATGGCCTTCGACCGGATCGACCGCCAGATCATGGCCCTGTTGCAGGACGATGGCCGGATGACGAACGTCGATCTGGCCGAACGGGTTGGGCTCACCGCCCCGCCCTGCCTGCGCCGCGTGCGCGCGCTGGAAGAGGCGGGCGCGATCAAGGGCTATCACGCCGCGCTCGATCCCACCCAGCTCGGCTATTCGATCACCGTGTTCGCAATGGTCAGCCTGAAAAGCCAGGCGGAGGCCGATCTGGCGGCGTTCGAAGCGCATGTCGGCCAGATCCCCGAGGTCCGGGAATGCCACATGCTCAACGGCGAGATCGATTTCATCCTGAAGATCGTCGCGACCGACCTGCGCAGCTTCCAGGAAATGCTGACCACCCAGCTGCTGACCGCGGACAATGTCGCCAGCGTCAAGACGTCGCTGACCATCCGCACGGCCAAGCAGCTGCCGGGGATTCCGGTCTAGACTGCCCGGCGGAACGATCACCGGCCGGGGAACATGGGTTCCGCCGGCCGGTCGTTTACGTTGGGCTCAGGATGCGGCCGCCGGCGCCGGCGCGGCCGCGCGGGTATCCGCATAGAGCGTCCAGAATGCTGCAAGCTCCTTGCGCAGCGGATCGCTGACCCCCGCCAGGATCTGCTTCGCCTCGGCCTGCTGGCCCGACTGGGCGAGCGCGGCGCCCAGGCTCACCGTCGCGGCCGCCGTGTTCACCCCGCCCTTCTGGAGCGCGGCGCGATACAGCGGCACCGCCTTGGCGAACTGCTTGGTGCCCAGATAGGAATTGGCCGCCAGCAGCGCGAGCTTGCCGTCCTTGGCCGCCATCGCCTCCTTCTCCAGCGTGGCGAGCGAACCCTCGCGCGAAATCGCCTGCTTGGCGGCGGTGTAGAGCCCGTTCAGGTTGCTCGACGCCGGGACCTTGCCCGACGCGCGACCCTCGTCGATCACCGCGACCGTCTCATAGCGCAGACCCGCGTTGTTGGCGGCGTCGGCATAGAGGATATAGTCGTTCTGGTCGGCGAGCGCGTTGGTCGCGCGCATCAGGCGATACAGCTCGATCCGGCCCTCGCGGTCGAGATCGTCGACCCCGCGCGAGCCGCTGGTTCGATAGATGTTGATCGCGGTGCGCCAGTTTTCGGCGGTGGGATAGGCGCGGACCAGCCGGCGCAGCCATTCGGCGAGCTGCGCTTCGTCCTTCGCCGCCTGCAGCTTGCTCGCGGCATAGCGATACCATTGTTCGGGGGCCTTGGCCGCGCCGCCGGCCTCGCGCTCGGCGATCGCGCGCTCCAGGTCGGCGATCCCGCCGTTCAGGTCCCCGCTGTCGACCTTTGCGCCTGCGATGCGCAGGTTCAGGTCGGGATCCTGGAAACCCAGCTCGCGCGCCTTGATCAGATAGGGCAGCGCCTGCGCGGGCTGCTTGCCCTCCAGCGTCGTGACCCCGCGGACATAGTTGAAACGGGCAAGGTCGGTCGCCGGCGTCTTGGGGCTGGCGATCAGCGTGTCGAGCGCGCGCACCATGCCGGGCGTGTCGTTCTTCTTGTTGGCGATCTGCAGGCGCAGCTGGGCGGCGAAGTATTTTTCGTCTTCGCTCTTCATCACCGCCTCCGCGGCGGCGAGCTGCGTCTCGGCGGTGGCGATGTCGCCCGCCTTGGCGGCGGTGTCGCCGGCGACGATCGCGTCACGGAATTCCTTGCTGATCTCGACCTTGGGCGCTTCTTCCTTTTTCTTTTTCTGCGCTTCGGCGGGCGCGGTCGCGACGACGGAAGCCGCACCGAGCACCAGGGCCGACGCGATCGCGGCTGACGAAAGCAACTTCATTTTCGATATCTCCAGTTCCTGCATGCGGTCACCCGTTGACGCCGCTGTAATTCGCGCAACGGGGGCTTTCAAGCGATCGACGCTCGCACCGCCTTTCGGTTCCCACCACTGAACCGTGGTTGAATGACCGGACGCCGGATTGGCGGGGCACCCCTGACCCCTTGGCCGTTTTGACCGGCGCACCCGCACCCGCTAGCTGCGGCGGCATGATCGCCATTCTGTCCCCTGCCAAGACGCTCGACTATTCCGGGCAGCTCCCCGACCGGCCGGCCTCCACGCCCCGCTTCGCGGAGGATGCGGCGACGATCGCGCGCGGCGCCGCCCGCCTCTCGGTCGCCCGGCTGTCGAAGCTGATGCACATTTCCGACAAGCTGGCCGCGCTCAACGCCGGTCGCTTTCGCGGCTTTGACGACGCGCCGTCGCGCCCGGCGCTGTTCGCCTTTGCGGGCGACGTCTATCGCGGGTTCGAGGCCGCGAGCCTTGAGCCGGAAGCGATCGCCTTCGCCCAGGATCATGTCCGCATCCTGTCCGGCCTCTACGGCCTGCTGCGCCCGCTGGACGCGATGCGACCCTATCGCCTCGAAATGGGCACGCGCTGGGCACCCGGCAGGGCCAGGGATCTCTATGCTTATTGGCAGGACCGCATCGCGCGGGAAATCGCCGCGGACGCCGACGCGGCGGGTACCGACACGATCCTCAATCTCGCCAGCCAGGAATATTGGGGCGCTGTCGCCGGCAGGCTCCCCGCCGGCCTGCGCGTGATCGAGGTCGATTTCCGCCGCGCCACCCCGGACGGCCCGCAGTTCGTCAGCTTCGACGCCAAGCGCGCGCGCGGCATGATGGCGCGCTGGATGTGCGAGCATCGCGTCACCGATGTCGACGCGATGCGCGGCTTCGACAGCGACGGCTATCGCTTCGACGCCGCCGCCAGCACCGACGATGCGTGGCGCTTCGTGCGCGGGGCCGGCGCATGACCGGCAGCGCGGTGGTGATCGGCGCGTCGGGCGGGATCGGCGGTGCCTTTGCCGACGCGATCGAGGCCGAGGGGACGTTCGCCCGCGTCTGGCGCTTCGCCCGCAGCTTCGACGGCGATCGTCACCTCGACCTGACCGACGAGGCGAGCATCGCCGCCGCCGCGGCCCGCGTCGCCACCGGGCCCGCGCCGACGCTGGTGTTCGTCGCGACCGGCATCCTCCACGACGATGCGCGCGGCCCGGAAAAGGCGCTGCGCGATCTCGACGGCGACTGGCTGGCGCGGGTCTATGCGATCAATGCGATCGGCCCCGCGCTGGTCGCCAAGCATTTCCTCCCGCTGCTCCCGCGCGAGGGCAAGCCGGTGTTCGCCGCCCTCTCCGCGCGCGTCGGCAGCATCGCCGACAACCGGCTCGGCGGCTGGCACGGCTATCGCGCGTCGAAGGCCGCGCTCAACATGCTGATCCGCAATTTCGCGATCGAATCGAAGCGGCGCAGCGACCGTTCGATCGTCGTCGCGCTCCATCCCGGCACCGTCGACACCGCGCTCAGCCGGCCGTTCCAGGGCAATGTCGCGCCGGGCAAGCTGTTCGACGCCGAACGCGCCGCGCTCCAGCTGCTCGACGTGATCGAGGGGCTCAAACCCCAGGACAGCGGCAAGCTCTTCGCCTGGGACGGCGAGGAAGTCCCGTTCTGACGAGGCGTCGCCCCGGCGGAGGCCGGGGCCTCTGGCCAATAGCGGGCAGGCCCCGGCCTCCGCCGGGGCGACGCTCGGTTTCTCGGGCGGCGGTTGCTCTCCCCGCGCGCACGCGCGCACGCGCGAGACTTGGCAGTCACGTCGCCAGGGTCTAAGACCGACCCAGAACTGACACACTCTTCCGAAAGCGCCAGCATTTGACCGACGAGACGCTCCTCGCCGACCCCTCCGACATCACGCCCATCTCGATCGTCGACGAAATGCGGTCGAGCTATCTCGACTATGCGATGTCGGTCATCGTCGCGCGCGCGCTGCCCGATGTCCGCGACGGGCTGAAACCCGTGCACCGCCGCATCCTCTATTCGGCCTATGAAAGCGGCTATGTCGCGGGCAAGCCGTATCGCAAATCGGCGCGCATCGTCGGCGACGTGATGGGTAAATACCACCCGCACGGCGACAGCTCGATCTACGAGGCGCTGGCCCGCATGGCCCAGGACTGGTCGATGCGCGTCCCGCTGATCGACGGCCAGGGCAATTTCGGGTCGATGGACCCCGACCGGCCCGCCGCGATGCGCTACACCGAATCGCGCCTCGCCCGGATCGCCAACGCGCTGCTCGACGATCTCGACAAGGATACGGTCGACTTCGTCCCCAATTATGACGGGTCGGAGAGCGAGCCGTCGGTTCTGCCCGCGCGCTTTCCCAACCTGCTCGTCAACGGCGCCGGCGGCATCGCGGTCGGCATGGCGACCAACATTCCGCCGCACAATCTGGGCGAGGTGATCGACGCGTGCCTGGCGCATATCCAGCGGATGCTCGACGGCGACGGCCCGATCTCGCTCGAGGAGCTGATGGAGATCGTGCCCGGCCCCGACTTTCCGACCGGCGCGGTGATCCTCGGTCGCTCGGGCTGCCGTTCGGCCTATGAAACCGGGCGCGGCTCGATCATCGTGCGCTCGCGCCACATCACCGAGACGCGCGGCGAGCGCCGTTCGATCGTGCTCACCGAAATCCCGTTCCAGACCGGCAAGTCGGGCCTCGTCGAAAAGATCGCCGAGGCCGCCAAGGACAAGCGGATCGAGGGCGTCAGCGACATCCGCGACGAATCGAACCGCGAGGGCGTCCGCATCGTCATCGACCTCAAGCGCGACGCGACCCCCGACGTCGTGCTCAACCAGCTGTGGCGGCACACGCCCGCCCAGTCGAGCTTCCCCGCCAACATGCTGGCGATCCGCGGCGGCCGGCCTGAGCTGCTCAACCTGCGCGACATCATCGAGGCGTTCGTCAAGTTCCGCGAGGAGGTCATCACCCGCCGCTCGAAGTTCGAGCTCGCGAAAGCGCGCGAGCGGGCGCATCTGTTGCTCGGCCTCGTCATCGCGGTCACCAATCTCGACGAGGTGGTCAGGATCATCCGCGGCTCCGCCTCGCCGGTGGAGGCACGCACGAAGCTGCTGATGCGCGAATGGCCGGTGGCGGAAATCGCGCCCTATATCCGCCTGGTCGAGGCGGTCGAGCATGAGGTCGAGGGCGACGTCTACCGCCTCTCCGATGCCCAGGTCCGCGCCATCCTCGACCTGCGCCTCCACCGCCTGACCGCGCTCGGCCGCGACGAGATCGGCGACGAACTGAAGACGCTGGCCGAATCGATCGCCGAGCTGCTCGAGATCCTCGCCAACCGTGCCCGCCTCTACGCGGTGCTCACCGACGAGCTGCGCGCCGTGCGCGATCAGTACGCCACCCCGCGCCGCACCGAGATTGCCGCCGCTGCCGACGGGATCGAGGACGAGGACCTGATCGAGCGCGAGGAGATGGTCGTCACCGTCACGCTCGAAGGCTATATCAAGCGCACCCCGCTTGACACCTTCCGCGCCCAGGCGCGCGGGGGCAAGGGCCGCGCCGGCATGGCGACCAAGGACGAGGACGCGGTCACCAACCTGTTCGTCACCTCGACGCACACCCCCGTCCTGTTCTTCTCGACGCTGGGCAAGGTCTATCGGATGAAGGTGTGGAAGCTGCCCGAGGGCGGCCCGGCCACGCGCGGACGGCCGATGATCAACCTGCTGCCGCTCGCCAATGGCGAGACGATTTCGACCGTGCTGCCGCTGCCCGAGGACGAGGCGGAGTGGGGCAAGCTCCACGTCATGTTCGCCACCGCCCGGGGCTCGGTGCGGCGCAATTCGATGGACGCGTTCACCAACGTGCCCTCGAACGGCAAGATCGCGATGAAGTTCGAGGGCGACGACGCCGACGACCGCCTGATCGGCGTCGCGTTGCTCGACGAGAATGACGACGTGCTGCTCGCATCGCGCGACGGCAAGGCGATCCGCTTCCCCGGCGACGATGTCCGCGCGTTCCAGAGCCGTGCATCGACCGGCGTGCGCGGCATGACGCTCCGCGACGGAGACGAGGTCATTTCGCTGTCGATCCTCCATCGCTCGGGCGCGAGCGCGGAGGAGCGCGAGGAATATCTGCGTTTCGCCCCGTGGAAGGGCGAGCGCGAGGGCGAATGCGCGCTGTCGGCCGACCGCTTCGCCGCGATGGTCGAGCGCGAACAGTTCATCCTCACCGTCTGCGCCAACGGCTATGGCAAACTGAGCTCGGCCTATGAATATCGCCGCACCGGGCGCGGGGGCCAGGGGATCGTCAACATCGACAACATCGCCCGCAACGGCCGCGTCGTCGCCAGCTTCCCCGCGCGCGTCGCCGACCAGCTGATGCTCGTCACCGACCAGGCCAAGCTGATCCGCATCCCGCTCGCGTCGCTGCGCGTCATCGGCCGCGGCACCGCCGGCGTGCGCCTCTTCGACGTCGCGCCCGGCGAGCATGTCGTCGGCGTCGCCCGCATCGACGAGGATCAGGAGCCCGAGAACGAGGCCGAGGCGATGGTCGCCCAGGACGTCGCGATCGACACCGATCCCGCCAAGTCGGTTCAGGTCGACGACGGCACCGGGACGGAAGATCCGACGGACGAGGAAGAGGCGGAGTAGAGCCCCTCCCGTTGAGCTGCGCTCGCCTTCGGCTCAGGGGAGGGGTTGGGGTGGGGCCTGTCCACCGCGCACGACATCACGCCGCATTGCTACCCGGTGGTTTCGAGCAAACCGCTGCTTGTTTCCCGTCACACCCCGCTGGTTCGAGCGGACCCTCGTTTGTTTCGCACCAAACCCCGCTCGTTTCGAGCGAAGTCGAGAAACGCGAATGGCACGCGCACCGAGACGTTTCTCGACTGCGCTCGAAACGAACGGAACACGAGAAATAGGCGTAGGCCGCCCCATATCCCCCTTCCGGAAC
>NZ_LSHX01000059.1 GCF_001555965.1 Sphingomonas sp. CCH21-G11 | reverse complement strand
CTGCATTGCTGATCGCCCCCACCCCCGCCTAGCCCAAAGACCGGGGCTTTCGCGCGGATGGGCGATCCGCTAGGCGCTGGAGAATGCCGGACCATGCCACTTGTGATGTCGCGATCGTCGGCGGCGGCCTGGCCGGGGCGCTGTTCGCAATGGCGCTGGCGCGCAAGCGGCCGGATGTCTCGATCCGCCTGATCGAGCGCAGCGACCGGATCGGCGGCAATCACCTGTGGTCGTTCTTTGCCAGCGACATTGCCGACGCCGATCGCTGGCTGGTTGCGCCGCTGGTCAGTCACGGCTGGACCAAGTACGAGGTCGCCTTTCCCGCGCATCGCCGCCATTTGACCGCGCCCTATTACAGCATCGAATCGCACCGGCTGGACCCCATTGTCCGCGCGGCGTTGCCCGAGGGGTCGATCGTGCTGAACGCCGATGTGACCGAAGTGGGGTCGGGCCATGTGACGCTGGCCGACGGTACGCGGATCGACGCGGGCGGGGTGATCGATTGCCGCGGGATCGGCGATATCCGCCACCTCGACCTAGGCTATCAGAAGTTCGTGGGGCAGGAGCTGCACCTGGCCGCACCCCATAATGCGCCCGACCCGATGGTGATGGACGCGACCGTGCCGCAGATCGACGGCTATCGCTTCGTCTATTGCCTGCCGTTCGCGGCCGACCGGATGTTCGTCGAGGACACCTATTACAGCGACACGCCCGATCTGGCCCGGCCGACCGGTCGCGCGAATGACGATCCGGCCTCGCGCCGCATCGCCGACTATGCCGCCGCGCGCGGATGGCAGGTCGAGCGGGTCGGGCGTCAGGAAACCGGCGTGCTGCCGGTCGCGATGGGCGGCGATTTCGAAGCCTATTGGCGATCGGGCGGCGCGGGCGTGGCCAAGGGCGGGATGCGCGCCGGGCTGTTCCACCCGCTGACCGGCTATTCGCTGCCCGACGCGGTGCGCGCGGCGGTGCGGGTGGCGGCGGCGCGCGACCTGTCGGGCGCGGCGCTGCACACGCTGCTCCACGATCACGCGGCCGACACGTGGCGGGCACGTGGGTTCTATCGGATGCTGACGACGATGCTGTTCCGCGCCGCCGATCCCGACGACCGCTATCGGGTGCTGGAGCGTTTCTATCGGCTGGACGCGGGGCTGATCGCCCGCTTCTATGCCGGACAATCGACGATGTTGGACCGCGCCCGCGTGCTGACCGGCAAGCCGCCGGTGCCGATCACGCGCGCGATCCGGGTCTTATGGGAGAATGCAAGGTGAAGACGGTTGCCGTCATCGGCGCAGGGTTTGGCGGGCTGGCGCTCGCGATCCGGCTGCAGTCCGCAGGCATTGACACCACGGTCATCGAAGCGCGCGACAAGCCGGGCGGGCGCGCCTATCACTGGGAGAAGGACGGCTTCGTGTTCGATGCCGGGCCGACCGTCATCACCGCGCCCGACACGCTGCAGGAGCTGTGGGCGCTGTCCGGCCACGACCTGGCCGAGGATGTCAACCTGGTGCCGGTATCGCCCTTTTACCGGCTCAACTGGCCCGACGGCACCAATTTCGACTATTCGAACATGGACGCCGAGCTGCGCGCCGAGATCGCCAAGCTCAATCCCGAGGACGTGGCCGGATACGCCAAGTTCCTGGAGTATTCGGCCGGGGTCTATGAGGAAGGCTATGTCAAGCTGGGGCACGTCCCCTTCCTCGACTTCAAGTCGATGCTGAAGGCGGCACCGGCGCTGGCCAAGCACCAGGCGTGGCGGTCAGTCTATTCGATCGTCGCGAGCTTCGTGAAGAACGAGAAGCTGCGCCAGGCGCTGTCGTTCCACACGCTACTGGTCGGCGGCGATCCGATGAAGACCAGCTCGGTCTATGCGCTGATCCACAAGCTGGAGCGCGACGGCGGGGTGTGGTTCGCGATGGGCGGCACCAACAAGCTGATCGCCGGCATGATCAAGCATTTCGAGCGGCTGGGCGGCAAGGTGCGCCTCAATGATCCGGTGATCGACATCGAGACGCTGGGCGACCGGGTGACGGGCCTGACCACCCGCGACGGCTTTCACATGGATGTCGACGCGGTCGCCAGCAACGGCGACCTGGTGCACAGCTATCGCGACCTGCTGCGCGGATCACGCAGCGCCCAGCGCACCGCGACCAAGATGATGAACAAGCGGTTTTCGCCGTCGCTGTTCGTCGTCCATTTCGGCATCAAGGGGACGTGGCCGGGCATTCCGCACCACAGCATCCTGTTCGGCCCGCGCTATCAGGGGCTGCTGGCCGACATCTATGACCATGGCGTGCTGGCGCAGGATTTCAGCCTGTATTTGCACCATCCGACCGTCACCGATCCGTCGATGGCGCCCGAGGGCTGCTCGACCTTCTATGCGCTCGCCCCGGTGCCGCACATGGGCAAGTTTCCCGCCGACTGGGACGCGATCGGGCCGGAATATGAAAAGCGCATCCTGGACGAGATCGGCCGGCGGCTGATCCCCGACATCCACGAGCGGATCGTCACCAAGTTCAGCTATATGCCGACCGATTTCGCGAACGACCTGTCCGCGCATCTGGGCAGCGCGTTCAGCCTCGAGCCGGTACTGACGCAAAGCGCGTACTTCCGCGCGCACAACCGCGACGACCATATCCCCAACCTGTATTTCGTCGGCGCGGGCACGCATCCGGGCGCGGGGATTCCGGGCGTGGTGGGCAGTGCCAAGGCGACGGCGGGGCTGATGCTGGAGGATTTGCGGTAGGGGTGAGCGGAGCGCCGCCCACCTCGGGCTCCGATTATCTGTGTAGAAGACTCACGACAGCGACCTGCCGGCTACCAACCCCTTTCTGAACCTGCAAATGCCGCGCATGATGCGGGCCGTAGCCGTGTTAAAGTCGACGGAGGCTCTGTTGAGGGTATTGTGGGCAGGCTTGCTTCTAGTCGGCTGCGGCCAGTCTCCATCCGAGCCGCGCGGCAATGGCACCGAGATACTGAACAAAAAAGCTTATGAAGAAGGCACGGACATAACCACGAGCGAGAGTCCGGTCGAGGCTACCTCGGCAAGGGGAACATATCTTTCGTGTGTCCGTTCGAAGGCTGATCTAATCGGGAAGCGAGACGCGATCAGTGTTGATCGGGCAACTCAGATCGTCAGTGAATGCGAAAGCCTGCTAAGCGAGGCGGCAACTGAGGTTGTCGCGCGAATGGGTGGACGTCCGATGACAAACTTGCCGGCCGGAATGGAGACTGAACAGGTCCGAATGTCGGTAGCAAGGGATGCAATCAAGCATGAAGCAAAGATGCTGATATCGCGCGATTACGCCGCTCTTCCACGTCCGGTGCCTTAGGTCATAGGCACATGTCGCGGAGGGACGGCGCGTTCAGCCTCGAGCCGGTGCTGACGCAAAGCGCGTATTTCCGCGCCCACAACCGCGACGACCATATTCCCAACCTGTACTTTGTCGGCGCGGGCACGCATCCGGGCGCGGGGATTCCGGGCGTGGTTGGGAGTGCGAAGGCAACGGCGGGGTTGATGCTGGAGGATTTGTTGTAGGGAGTGGGGTGGGACGGGACCTTCTGAGGCGAGAGTCTCTTAGAAACCGCCTGTCGGCTACCGACCCACAGGCAGACATCCGTCTTACTGAATTGTGCGCTTCACGAACCTCCGCCACCGGCGCTCAAGTCCTTCAGACGTGATTGGCGAACCGGGTTGGGCCCTGTCGAGCGACTTCATCCACCTGTCTATTTCAAGTGCCTTATCGAACGCCTTACCTTGTTTCGTAAGCTCACTATGCCGGATGACCAAGTCAGGTCGGCGGGATATGTCGATACCGTCACGTATGAGCGACTTGCGGGCCAAAAACTCGGCGAGGAAGTAATGCGCCTCTGAGACTATGCGGTGCCACTCGCCGTCGTCGATGATCTCGTTTCCACCAGCGTCGTAAGTCCGAACGACTCTGCAAAACACAGACGGAAGATCCACAACGTTCCAATCAGACATGCCCAAATCATGCCACGTCGACCGCGCTCCGCCAATATCCGCCTTCTCCCAATTCCGGCCGCCGAGCGCTTATGCCGAACGCGGCTGCTTATGAGTTTGCGATCTTGTGTTCCGTCCCCGTTCATCGCGGGCGCAGTTGAGAAACGTATGTCTGTGCGCTTGCAACGGTTTCTCGACTTCGCTCGAAACCAACGAGGTGTGGGGCAGGCGCGGGATGCATGGCGGAGCGGCGGCGCTTTGCGCTGTCCCACCCCCTAGCCCCTCCCGCGCCCGGGAGGGAGAGGGACGGCGCGCATCTTCTTATCCCCTTCCGCTTGCGGGCAGAGCTGGGGGTGGGCATGAGCGGGGCATGACTGACGAATGGATTTCCCACCCCCCGGCCCCCTTCCGCACATCGGAGACGGCGCGATGAAGGCGCTGGCGGTCTATTGCGGGTCAGCGACGCCTGCCGATCCCGTTTATCTGGAGACCGCGCGCGCGATCGGGCGGGCGTTGGCCGAGCGCGGCATCACCGTCGTTTATGGCGGCGGGCGGCTGGGGTTGATGGGGGCGATCGCGGACGCGGCGCTGGCGGCGGGCGGCGAGGTGATCGGTATCATCCCGCAGGCGCTGGTCGATGCCGAAGTCGCGCATCGCGGGCTCACCCGGCTGGAAGTCGTGCAGACGATGCATGAGCGCAAGCAGCGCTTCACCGACCTGTCCGACGGGTTCCTGACGCTGCCCGGCGGCACCGGCACGATGGATGAATTGTGGGAGGCGATGAGCTGGTCGCAGCTCGGCTATCACAGCGATCCCGTGGGCTTGCTCAACGTCGCGGGCTATTACGATCCGCTGATCGCGTTCGTCGACCGGATGGCCGAGGTCGGATTTCTGCGCCCGCAGCATCGCGACATCCTGATCGTCGACGATGACCTGGACCGGCTGATCGATCGGATGCGCGCCTATCGCCCGCACACCCCGATCGTGCGGATGACCAGCGCGCAGCTTTGAGCGCGCCCGCCCTTCCCAGCCGCGACGCGATCGTCGCGAGCGCGGGCGAGACGATCGCGCGCGGATCGCGCAGCTTTGCGGTGGCGAGCAAGCTGTTCGACCGGCCGACGCGCGAGCGGGCCTGGCTGCTCTATGCCTGGTGCCGGGCGTGCGACGACCTGGCCGACGGGCAGGATATGGGCCACGGCATGACGCGAGTGGCGGACCCGGCGGCGCGGCTGGCGCTGATTACTGAGCGAACCGAGCTGGCGCTGGCGGGCGAAGTCGTCGGCGACGTGGCGTTCGACGCGCTGCGCATCGTCGCGGCGGAGACCGGCCTGCCCCACGCGATGGCGCGCGACCTGATCGCCGGCTTCGCGCTCGACGCCGCCGACTGGCGGCCGCAGAGCGAGGACGACCTGATGCGCTATTGCTATCATGTCGCCGGCGTCGTCGGCTGCATGATGGCGGTGGTGATGGGGGTGAACCCGCGGGACGAGGCGACGCTCGACCGCGCGTGCGACCTGGGGCTGGCGTTTCAGCTCGCCAACATCGCGCGCGACATCGGCGAGGATGCGGGGGCGGGTCGCTGCTACCTGCCCGCCGAGTGGCTGGCGGAGTTCGGCATTCCCGAGCGTGACGTCATGGCCCCTTCACATCGGGACGCGCTGGTGGCGCTGGCCGGACGGCTGACGACACGCGCCCAGCAATATGAGTTGAGCGCACGCGGCGGCACGCCCCGGCTGAGGCTGCGATCCGCCTGGGCGGTGCTGGCTGCGGCGGGCATCTATGGCGATATCGCGCGCGAGGTGGCGCGGCGGGGCGCCAGCGCGTGGGACCGGCGGGTGTTCACGTCGGGCCGGGAGAAGCTGGGCTGGGTGGTGCGCGCCTATGCAATGGCGCTGGGGCGGCGGCGGTTTGCCGGGACGCAGCGCCCGCCCGGGCTGTGGACCCGGCCGCGCCGGCCCGGCGGCTGACCACCAAGAGCGGTTCCCGATCCGATTGTATCGGATCGAGCGCTCTAAGTTGTTCTGTTAACGCATTTTCCGAGTCGTCAGATGATTCCACCTGACTTGAAATGCGCTAGCCGGTGCGCGCCAGCCGCTGCGCCAGGAGAACCCCGATCAGCGGCGCAATGAAGGACCCGACCGCCATCCACAAGGGATGCGGGATCGCCATCAGGTTGAGCACATTGCCGGCCCATGCCAGCGCGAGCACGATCCACGCCGATGGCGACCAGCGCGACAGCCTGAGCGCGGCGAACGCGCCCGCCGCGCCGCCCACCAGATAGGCCAGCAGCACGATCAGCTTTGCCGGGACCGGAATCGATGCCGCGATCCGCGCGACTTCGGCGGCGTTGCGCATGTCGACGCCCGGCGGCGGCGGGTAGAGCATGTGGCCAAGCAACTGGACCAGCGTCGTCGCCAGTCCGAAAACCAGGATGCCGATGATCGTCCCGATGATCCTGCGTGCCATGCCGTCCCCCGCTCAGCCGACCGGGGCAGCATCCCGCAAAATCAAGCGGTGGGCAAGCGCAGACCCGCCGCGCCGATCAGCCGCGCGAGGCGCGCGCGACCTCGATCTGCGCCTGGCGTTCGGAGCGCTGCTGGCACGCGCCCGAGAGCATCGGATAGGCCAGGTCGGTGTGTCGCGGCAGCACCGCGGGCATCGCCGCCTGGCACTGCGCGATGCTCCGATAGACCACGGGCTCGATCCGCGCCTGCTGGCACCGCGCGCCATCGTCGGCACAGCCCATGACGGCGAGGATGTAGACGATCGGATCCATTGCGGACACTCCCTTCACCCCGACCAATGCCTGATGGGCCGAACGGTTCCGAAGCCGTGACGGCCCGATCGACCCGGGACTGGACAGACCGCATTGCAACTCGCGGCCTTTCCCCCCACCTTTAGCCGCAATGCCGCCCGATACCGCCAGCTCCGCCGACGCCGCCCGCGAACGGCCGCTGATCCCGACGATGCGCCGCTTCCTGCCCTATCTGTGGCCGCGGGACGCCCCGGCGCTGAAGGCGCGGATCGTCGGCGCGCTGGTGTTCGTGGTGATTTCGAAGCTGATCCAGGTCTATGCCGCGCCGTTCGCGCTGAAGGGCGCGGTCGACCGCATGTCGACCGACGATCGCGGGGCGGCGATGCTCGTCCTGCTGCTGGTGATCGGCTATGCCGCAGCCCGGCTGTTCACCGTCATGTTCGACAATCTGCGCAACGCGGTGTTCGAGCGCGTCGGGCAGGACGCGACCCGGCGGCTGGCGTCGAACGTGTTCCGCCACCTGCACCAGTTGTCGCTGCGCTTTCACCTGGAACGGCGCACCGGCGCAATCACCAAGGTGGTCGAGCGCGGCACCAAGAGCATCGACACGATGCTGTATTTCCTGTTGTTCAACATCGCGCCGACAATCCTCGAGCTCGGGCTGGTGCTGCAGATCTTCGGATCGCGCTTCGGCTGGTGGCTGGTCGTGCCGACGATGGGAATGGTGGTCTTCTACATCGCGTTCACCCGCTGGGTGACCGACTGGCGCGCCAAGCTGCGCGAGCGGATGAACGACCTGGACACCGGCGCGGTCGCGCATGCGGTCGATTCGCTGCTCAATTTCGAAACGGTCAAGTATTTCAACGCCGAAGCCCGCGAGGCCGCGCGCTACGAGCGCGCGATGACCGCCTATGCCAGCGCGGCGACCAAGTCGGAAAACTCGCTCGCCTGGCTGAACATCGGCCAGTCGGTGATCACCAACGCGATGCTGGGTTTCGGCATGGCGATGGTCGCCTGGGGCTGGTCGACCGGCCGGTTCAGCGCGGGTGACGTGGTGCTCGTCTCGACCCTGCTGAGCCAACTGTTCCGCCCGCTCGACATGCTGGGCTGGGTCTATCGCACCATCCGTCAGGGGGTGATCGACATGGGCGCGATGTTCGACCTGGTGGACGCGCCGGCCGAGATCGTCGACGTGCCGGGCGCGCCCGACTTGTGCGTGTCGAGTGGCGAGGTGCGGTTCGAGCAGGTGACCTTCGGCTATAATCCCGACCGCCTGATCCTGAAGGGCATCGACCTGGTCGTCCCGGCGGGCAGCACGCTGGCGGTGGTCGGGCCGTCAGGCGCGGGCAAGTCGACGCTCGCGCGCATCCTGTTCCGTTTTTACGACCTGACCGGCGGGCGGGTGACGATCGACGGACAGGATATCGCGCGGGTGACCCAGACGTCGCTGCGCCAGGCGATCGGCATCGTGCCGCAGGACACCGTGCTGTTCAACGACACGATCGGTTACAACATCGCCTATGGCCGCGAGGGCGCGGATCAGGCCGAGGTCGAGGCGGCGGCGCGCGGTGCCGCGATCGGCGACTTCATCGCCAGCCTGACCGACGGGTACGACACGCGCGTCGGCGAGCGCGGCCTGAAACTTTCAGGCGGGGAAAAGCAGCGCGTGGCGATCGCGCGCACGCTGCTCAAGAACCCGCCGATCCTGATCCTCGACGAGGCGACCAGCGCGCTCGACAGCCGGACCGAGGCCGAGATCCAGGATACGCTGGAGGCGATCGAGCGCGGGCGCACGACCATCGTCATCGCCCACCGGCTGTCGACGATCGTCAATGCCGACCAGATCGTCGTGCTCGACCAGGGCCGGATCGCCGAGCGCGGGACCCATGCCGAGCTGCTGCGGCGCGGCGGGCTCTACGCCGAAATGTGGAACCGCCAGGCATCCGAGCGCGAGGAGGCGCTGGCGGCGGCCGAATGAGATCAATTCCAGGAGAGATGAAGTGACCAACGATCGAACGTCGACGCGCGGCGCAAGCACCGCCGCCTGGACCGGACTGGCCGGAGTCGGGCTGGTCGGCGGCGGGCTGGCGCTGTGGTCGGCACTGGCGGCGCGCACCGCGACGCAGCTGGTGCCGACGGACGGACGGTTCATCGACGTCGCCGGCGCGCGGCTGCACTATACCGACCAGGGCAGCGGCCCGCCGATCGTGATGATCCACGGTCTGATGGGCCAGCTGCGCAATTTCACCCATTCGCTGACCGGGCGGCTGGCGCGCGACCATCGCGTCATCTGTGTCGACCGGCCCGGCTGGGGGCATTCGACGCTGACCGGCAGCACGCGACCCGGCATCGTCGCGCAGGCCGGCATGATCGCCGTGCTGATCGGTGCGCTGGGTCTGGAGCGGCCGTTGGTCGTGGGCCATTCGCTGGGCGGTGCGGTTGCGCTGGCGATGGCCGTCCATCATCCGGATCGGGTGGGCGCGCTGGCGCTGGTGGCGCCACTCGCCCGGCCACAGGACACGCCGCCATCGGTGTTTCGCGCACTTACCGCCCCGGCGGCGCTGCGTGGCCTGATCTCGTGGACGCTCGCGGTACCGGCGGGCACCTTTACCGGTCCGGCGACCGCGCAGGCGATCTTTGCCCCCGATCCGGTGCCGGCCGATTTCGCGACGCGCGGCGGCGGTGCGCTGGCGCTGCGCCCGCAAAGCTATCGTGCCGGCGCGTTCGAACTGAGCATCGCGCATGACGAGATGGCCGCGCTCGCTCCGCGCTATGCCGAGATCGGGGTGCCGGTCGCGATCCTCTATGGCCGCGACGACGCGGTGCTCGACGCGATCTATCACGGCGAGGAAGCCGCCGGGCAGCTGCCCGGGGCGACGGTCGAGCTGATCGCGGGCGGGCACATGCTGCCCGTCACCCGGCCGGATGAGACCGCCGCCTTCGTCCGGAGCGTCGCGGCGCGCATGGCCACGCGCTGAACACCCGGCATCGCGCCGTCCACAACAAAGTGGCGCGCGCGACCGGGAAAGGGGGTTGCCGCATCCGGGCGCGCGCGGGATAGCGACGGCAATGTCCGATCCGTTGCGCGTCCTTCAATCGACCTTCGGCTTCAGCGCGTTTCGCGGCGTGCAGGCGCAGGTGATCGATCGCGTGCTGGCGGGCGTACGGACGCTGGCGGTGATGCCGACCGGGGCAGGCAAGTCGCTCACTTATCAGCTGCCGGCGGTGATGCTGCCCGGAACGTGCGTGGTGATCTCGCCGCTGATCGCGCTGATGCACGACCAGCTCCGTGCCGCGCAGGCGCTGGGTATCCGTGCGGCCGCGCTGACATCGGTCGACACCAACCGTGCGGAGACGATCGACCGCTTCCGCGCGGGCGCGCTCGACCTGCTCTATGTCGCGCCCGAGCGCGCGTCGGGCGACGGCTTTCGTCAGTTGCTCAATCAATCACCGCTCAGCCTGTTCGCGATCGACGAGGCGCATTGCGTCAGCGAATGGGGGCATGATTTCCGCCCCGACTACCGGCTGCTCCGCCCGCTGATGGATGCATTCCCCGACGTGCCGCGGCTGGCGCTGACCGCCACTGCGGACCGGCATACGCGCGCCGACATCCTCGACCAGCTCGGCATCGGTGCCGACGGGTTGATCGTGGCCGGGTTCGACCGACCCAACATCCATTATGCGATCTCGCCGCGCGATTCCGCGGCGCGCCAGATCGCCGAGATCGTCCGCGCGACCGAGGGCCCCGGCATTGTCTACGCCCCGACGCGCAACGGGGTGGAAAAGCTCGCGGGCCAGATCGCGGCGCTGACCGGGCGGCCGGTGCTGCCCTATCATGCCGGGCTCGAACCGGCGGTGCGCGCGTCCAACCAGTCGGCGTTCGTCGCATCCGAAGACATGATCATCGTCGCGACCGTCGCGTTCGGCATGGGGATCGACAAGCCCGACGTCCGCTTCGTCATCCACGCCGCGCTGCCCAAGTCGATCGAATCCTATTATCAGGAAACCGGCCGCGCCGGGCGGGACGGCGATCCCGCGATCGCGCATCTGTTATGGGGCGCGGAGGATTTCGTCCGCGCGCGCCAGCGCATTGCCGAGGTCGAACCCGCACGCCACCCAGGCGAGCGCGCGCGCCTCGATGCGCTGGTGACGCTGGTCGAAACGCCGGGATGCCGACGCGCCGTGTTGCTGAGGCATTTCGGCGAGGACCCGCCCGAACGGTGCGGCAATTGCGACCATTGCCTCAACCCGCCGACGGTTCGCGACGCGACCGAGCTTGCGCGCAAGCTGTTATCCGCGGCCTATCGCACCGGACAGAGCTTCGGCATCGGCCATCTCGAAAAGGTGCTGGTCGGCGGCCGCGATGAACGTATCGAGCGGCTGGGCCACGACCGCCTGTCGGTGCATGGCATCGTCGACGGCGCGGAGGCGTCGCTGCTGCGGCCGGTGGCGCGCGCATTGCAGGCCCGCGGCAGCCTGGTCGCCAACGAACATGGCGGGCTGATGCTGGCGGGCGACGCGCGCGCAATCCTGAAGGGCGAGGCCGAGGTCGCGATCATCGTTCCGCCCAAGCGCCTGCGCGCCGACCGCGGCCGCGCCGGGGCAATCGCCGCGCCCGTCGGCAACCCGCTCTATGAGGCGCTGCGCAGCAAGCGTCGCGAGCTCGCCGCGGCTGCCGCCCTGCCCCCCTATGTCATCTTCCACGATTCGGTGCTGCGCGATATGGCGTTGCAGAAGCCCGCCTCGCTGGCCGAGATGGGGCGGATCAGTGGCGTCGGCGCGCGCAAGCTCGACGCTTATGGCCAGGCATTTCTCGACGTGATACGCACCGGCGCATGATTCCGTTCTGGCTCGCGATCCCGCTGGACCCGTTGCCGCGCGACGTGACCCGTTTCGTCGAGCAACATGAGAGCTGCGCGCATTTTCGGGGCGAAGAGCCCTATGATGCCGCGCGTGCCCGCGAACTTGAGCGCAAGATCGCGCAGAGTTGCAGAGGTCTGGCGCGCAAACGGGCGCGTCTGGAACTCAAGTATCGGCGCAGCGCGACGGTTCAGGCCGTGCTCGCCGAACATGCTCTCGAGGATTGAATGCAGATCCGACCGATCGACCCTATGATAGCCGTCGCGCCGCAGGTGCAGGTCGGCGATCTGGTGCAGATCGCCGCGCTCGGTTACCGCGCCATCGTCAACAACCGGCCGGACGATGAGGAGCCGGGTCAGCCCGATGCCGCCGCGATCCGCGCGGCCGCGGAGGCCGCGGGACTGCGCTATCATGCGATCCCGGTGACGCATGCCGGCTTTTCGCTGCCGCAGGTCGAGGCGATGATCGCCGTCCGCGCGGAGGCCGATGGACCGGTACTCGCCTTTTGCCGGTCGGGCACGCGCTCTTGCTATCTCTGGGGGCTGGCGGCCGCGCGCGAGGGCACGCCGGTCGCCGAGATCATCGATCTGGCTGCGGCGGCCGGCTACGACCTGTCGCCCATACAGCCGCTGCTCGATCAGCTTGCGCGAGGTTGATGGACGCCGCGCTGCTGCTCGGCTCGCTCGCCGCCATCCTGATGCTTGCGGCGATGGCGAGGGGTTTGCGCCTTGGCATTCCCGATCCACTCGACGAAGCGGCTGCGATGCGGGTGGCCGAGCAGGCGGTGGCCGGTTTCGCCGCGCATTCGGTAGCGCTGGCGAAGGACAATCGCGCCGCTGTCGTCACGGGGATCGACGGCGACATCGTGTTGCTCAAGATGCTGGGCGCACGCATCGCGGCGAGGTATTTCCTCACGCCGCCGCATCGGCACGAGACGCCGGAGGGGATCGAGGTCGATAGCGGCGACCGGTGGTTCGGCCGCATCAAACTCGCCAGGCCTTACCCGACGGAGGTGAGCGAGTCCTGATCATTCATGTGCGGGTGAGATCACTCAGCCCGGCAAGACGCGGCGCGCGGGGTCGTCCACCTAGGGCGTGATGAAGTTAGGTCGACGCGCGCTCTAACGACTTCCTCGCCACCCCGGCCCCGTGCCGGGGTCCACCGCGCCGCGTAGCTTCGACAGTTGTGGCGTGTCACCCCGCGGACCCCGGCACAAGACCGGGGAGACGAAGGTTGATTCCGTGCAGAGTCATCATGCGCAAGGACATCACGCCGGTCGCGAGGCGGAAAGAAAAAGGGAGGCCGGTTTCCCGACCTCCCCAATTCGTTTCAACCCTTGCGGATTGATTACATGCCCGAACCCGGACCGTAGGTGATTTCCACCCGGCGGTTCTGCAGTTCACGCACGCCATCGGCGGTGTCCACGCGCGGACGGCTTTCGCCGAACGCTTCGGTCGTGATCACGCCATCCGGGATGCCACGCGAGCTCAGATAAGCGCGGGTCGCATCGGCGCGACGCTGCGACAGACCGACATTGTAGCTCGCGGCACCCGACTTGTCGGCGTGGCCGGCCAGCATGACCTGCGCATTGCCGCACGACTGATAGTTCGACACCGCGTTGTCGAGGATGCCGGCTGCCTCAGGCGTGATGTCCGACTTGTCCCATTCGAAGAACACGATGTACGGCCCCGGGGTGCAGACCACTTCCG
>NZ_LSHX01000058.1 GCF_001555965.1 Sphingomonas sp. CCH21-G11 | reverse complement strand
GGCCCGCCCCGCCGCCGGCCGACCTGTCGCGTATCGGCTGGGACGAGGTCACCGATCACATGCAGATCATGCTCGACATCGGCTACGGCCTCGTGCCGCTGGTCGACGAGCGCCGCGGCGGGCCGCTGATGAACCGGATCACCGGGGTGCGCCGCCAGCTGTCGAAGGACCTGGGCTTCGTCGTCCCGCAGGTGAAGGTGCGCGACGACATCAACCTTGCGCCCTATACCTATCGCATCCTGGTCAACGGGGTCGCGCTGGGCGAGGACAGCGTTTCGCCCGACGGCATGCTGGCGCTCGATACCGGCCAGGCGGCGGGCAAGCTGAAGGGCAAGCCGGCCAAGGACCCGACGTTCGGCCTCGACGCGGTGTGGATCGCGCCCGGCGATGCCGACGGAGCGACCGGCATGGGCTATCTGGTCGTCGATCCGGGCACCGTGATCGCCACGCACCTCAATCATGTGCTGGTGCAGAGCGCGGCCGACCTGCTCGGCCCCGACGAGGTCCAGTCGCTGCTCGACGGGCTGAAGGAGCGCGCGGCGCAGCTGGTCGCGGCGCTGTCGCCCAACCCGCTGCCGCTGACCACGCTGACCCAGGTGCTGCGCGGCCTGCTGGCGGAGAACATCCCGCTCAAGGAGTTCCGCCTGATCGCCGGCGCGATCGCGGTCGCCGCCCAGCGCACCGCCGATGCCGAGGAGATCATCGAGATGATCCGCCCGCAGCTCGGCCCGCTGATCATCCAGAAGCTGTGCGGCGTGCGCGAGCCGCTGCGCGTGATGACGCTGGAGGGTCAGCTCGAGGCGCTGCTCGGTCAGGCGATGCGCAGCGACACCAGTCGCCGCCACACCGTCGAACCCGACCTGGGCCGGCGCATCATCGACGCGGTGCAGAGCGCCGCGACGCCGCTGATCGCCGAATCGAAACCGTTCGTGCTGGTCGTCCAGCCGTCGATCCGGCTCGCGATCCGCAAGCTCGTCCGCACCGTCCTTCCCGACACGCCGGTGATGAGCTTCTTTGAAGTGCCCGAGGACAAGGCGGTCGAGGTGATCGCGGTGATCGGGGCGCCCGAAATGCTGCCCGCATGAGCGTCCCCTTCACCCCGCCCGACGACGCGCAGCCGCTGACCTATGGTCGCACTGCCCAGGCACGCGACCATCAGGCGCTGATGCGCCGCCACCTGCCGATGGTGCGCCGGATCGCATGGCACGTCCACGGATCGATGAGCACGCTGGTCGAGGTCGAGGACCTGGTCCAGATCGGGCTGGTCGCGCTGGTCGAGGCGCTCGCCGCGTTCGAGGATCGCGGCCAGGTCACCTTTGAACAATATCTCGCCACCCGGCTGCGCGGCGCGATGATCGACGAACTTCGCCGCCAGGCGACGATCACGCGCGGCGCGATGCGGCGCAAGCGCGTCTATCAGGACGCCGTCGCCGCCCTGACCCGCGATCAGGGCCACGCGCCCAGCGATGCGCAGGTCGCCGACAAACTGGGGATCACCGTGGAAAAACTCCGCCAGGATTATGCGACGGCCGAACCGGTCCGCTTCGATTCGATCGACGACGTCTATTCGGACGAGGGGCCGTGGTTCATGTCGGACGCGCCCGACCCGTTCGTGGCGCTGGCCGAAGCGGATCAGCGCGACCTGCTCGTCGCCGCGATCGAGGATCTGCCCGAGCGCGAGGCGCTGGTCATCCAGCTTTATTATGTCGAGGAACTGAACCTCGAGGAGATCGGCCATGTGCTGGGCGTCGGCCAGGCGCGCGTGTGCCAGATCAAGAAGTCCGCGCACGATCGCCTGAAGCGCGCACTCGATCGCCGCCTGGGCTGAGCACCACACCCGCGTGTCGCGGGGAGGCTCCCCAAAAGCAATAAGGCGTCGCCCTGGCGGAGGCCGGGCCTTTGGCCGAATGGAGCGCTCCTTTCTGCCGGAGGTCCCGGCCTCTGCCGGGGCGACGTCTCGGATTCAACGGCACCGGGTGCTGCACGCCCTGCGCCGGAGCGACGCCTTGGTTGTTGGCGGGCTGGAGCTGATCAGCCGGCGAGTGGCTCGCCTCCCTTCGCCGGACAAACAAAAACCCCGGTGGCACACGCCACCGGGGTTCTCGCGTCCCGTTCGGATCGGGAGCCGAACCGCCGCCCTTTCAGGGGGGGTGGCGGCGGCCCGAGCCCGACGTCCTTACTGGAGGAGCGACAGCACGTTCTGCTGGCTCTGGTTCGCCTGGGCGAGCATCGCCGTCGACGCCTGGCTCAGGATCTGGGCCTTGGCGAGCGCGGTCGTTTCCGCCGTATAGTCCGTGTCTTCGATGCGGCTGCGCGCATCCGACAGGTTGGTCGCGTTGTTGGTCAGGTTGTTGACCACCGACTGCAGGCGGCTCTGGCCCGCACCCAGCGTCGCGCGGGTGGTCGAGATCGACTCCAGGTCGGCGTCGATATCGGCGAGGGCCGCGTTCGCCGCCGTACCGTCGGTGCCCGACACGTCGAACGAACCGGCGGTGCCGGCGCCGGACGTCAGCGCGGTCAGGTCGTCGAGCGTCAGGTCGACCGTGTCGGTGCCGTTCGCACCGCTCTGGATGGTGACGGTCGCGGTCGAACCGTCGAACAGCACCACGCCGTTGAACTCGGTGTTCGAAACGATCTGGCCGATCTGCGCGGTCAGTTCGTCGACTTCGACCTGCAGGTTGTCACGGTCGGTGTCCTGATAGGTGCCCGAAGCCGCCTGAACCGCCAGTTCGCGGATACGCTGCAGCATGTTGGTGACTTCGCCCAGCGCGCCTTCCGCGGTCTGCGCCAGCGAAATGCCGTCATTGGCATTGCGCACGGCCTGGTTCATGCCGCGGATCTGCGAGGTCATCGAGGTGGCGATGGCGAGGCCGGCGGCGTCGTCCTTCGCGGAGTTGATACGCTTGCCGGTCGAGAGGCGCTCCATGGCCGTGCCGAGCGAGCGGTTGGCCATCGAGGAAGCGGCCTGGGCGCGAAGCGCGCCGCTGTTGGTTGCGATAACGGTCATTTGTCCGATCTCCTGTGTCCTGGCGTTCCCGCCTTCCCCCCGAAAAGCGGGAGCCGGGCTGCCACAAGGGATAACGACCGGGGCGCAAAGGACTTTAGGGGGCCCCGGCAAATATTCCGCGGACCCCGTTTTCGCGGGGCCCTTACGCGCGCGCGCAAGGGCGCGGGTGTTCCAGCGGTATTTTTCTTCGGACGTTTACCACGTCTTTACCACGGAACCCGCAAAGAACGCTGGAAGAACGGGGGAAGTCCATGCCGACCATCATTGCAAGCGATTCGGTGCTCGATCGGCGCTTCACGCTTGTGTCCAGCCTGCGCACGCAGGGCTTTGAAATCGCGCCGGTCGCCACAGGTCGCCCGGTCCCGGCCGCGCGGACGCTGATCCTCGACGATGGCCCGGTGCTTGCGATCCCCTTTGCCGACGGCAATCCGGCGCGGCTCAGCTACACCGCCGACGAAGCGACCATCGGTCAGGCCATGGCGATCGCGATGCTGCGCGGCCCGCACGCGCCCGTCGCCGCCGACCCCGAAAGCCTGGCGATGTTCGCGCTCGCCGAACGCGTCGCCGCCGCCGACATCACCGTCCTGATCAACGGCCCGACCGGCACCGGCAAGGAAGTGCTGTCGCGCACGATCCATCTGGGCTCGCCGCGCGCGGAAGGGCCGTTCGTCGCGATCAACTGCGCCGCCCTGCCCGAAACAATGCTCGAAGCGATGCTGTTCGGTCACCAAAAGGGTTCGTTTACCGGCGCGTCATCGGGCGGGGAAGGTTTCTTTCGCGCGGCCAATGGCGGCACGATCCTGCTCGACGAAATCGCGGAAATGCCGCTGTCGCTGCAGGCGAAGCTGCTGCGCGTGCTGCAGGAACGCGAAGTGGTGCCGATCGGCGCGACGGCCGCCGAGCCGGTCGATGTCCGCGTCATCGCCTGCGCCAATCGCGACCTGCAAACCGAAGTCGAGGCCGGCCGCTTCCGCGCCGACCTTTATTACCGGCTGAGCGTCTTCCCGCTCAACACGCTGCCGCTGGTCGATCGCCCCGCCGACATCCTGGCGCTCGCCGCCGCGATGACGGTGCGTCACGCCGGCAACCGCGCGAAGCTGCCGTGGATTTCGGCGGAGGCACAGCAGCTGCTGCTCGCGCACGACTGGCCGGGCAACGCCCGCGAGCTCGAGAATGTCATCCAGCGTGCGTTGCTGCTCGCCGGCGACGCGATCGGGGCCCGCGACATCGTGTTCGACCGCAAGCCGGCGCCCGTCGCGCTGCGCACCGACAACGTCACCCCGCTGCGTCCGCGCACCGCCACCGGCGAGAAGCTGAGCAACATCGTCCAGATGTCCGAGTTTCAGGCAATCCGCGACACGCTGGCCGCGTGCGGCGGCAGCCGGATCGAGACCGCGCGCCGCCTGGGCATTTCGGAGCGCACGCTGCGCTACCGCCTCGCCAAGGCGCGCGAACAGGGCGACCTGATCGACACCTTTCCCCATGAAGAGGTACGTTCGGCATGAGCATCGGCGGTGTCGGCGGTGCGATGAGCATCGACCGGATCATGGCGCTGCGCGCCGAGATCCTGGAACGCAACACGGCGCTTCAACGCGCCAGCAGCGCGCCCGCGCCGGCGAACGCGCCGGTCGGCGCGCCGTCTTCGGGCGTCAGCAGCTTCACCGATGCGATGGCGAGCGCGCTCAAGGGCGTCAACGCGGCGCAGGCCCAGGCGGGGGAACTCTCCGCCGCCTATGAACGCGGCGAAACGGTCGACATCGCCAAGGTGATGATGGCCCGCCAGCAGGCGTCGGTCGGGTTCGAAGCCACCCTCCAGGTCCGGAACAAGCTGTTGAGCGCGTACAAGGACATCATGAGCATGCCGGTCTGATCCCATGGAAAACGCACTCGCACCCGCCCTTTCCGCGCCCGCCGCGCTGCCGGTCGCCGAACGCTTCGCCAATCCGCTGAAGCAGCTCAACACGCTGGTCAGCCAGCCTGCGGTCAAGCGCAGCCTGCCCGTCCTGATGGTGCTGGGCCTTGTCGGCGCGGCGGCGCTCGCCTGGATGCTGCTCGCCACCCCGCCGCAGCGCGTGCTGTTCCCCAGCCTGACCGATGCCGACAAGGCCGCGGTCAGCGAGGCGCTGAAATCGGGCGGCATCACGCCCAGCTTCGATCAGGCCGGGTCGCTGACCGTGCCGGAGGATTCCTATCACAAGGCGCGGATGCTGCTCGCCGCGCAGGATCTGCCCAAGGCCGCGCCGGGCGGCTATGCCATTCTCGATCAGCTGCCGATGGGCGTCAGCCGCGCCGTCGAGGGCGAACGGCTGCGCCAGGCGCGCGAGACCGAACTCGCCCGCTCGATCCAGGAAATCGACGCCGTGGTCGAGGCGCGCGTGCACCTCGCCATGCCCGAAAGCTCCGTCTTCATCCGCGACAATGCCGCCCCGTCGGCATCGGTGATCGTGCGCCTCAACCAGGGCCGCACGCTGACCGACGCACAGGTCAAGTCGATCATCAACCTTGTCGCCTCGTCGGTGCCGGGCATGAAGGCCGAGGCGGTGACGATCGTCGACCAGATGGGCGCGCTGCTGAGCCAGCCCGGCTCGGGCGACGGCCCCGGGGCGATGAGCGACAAGCGCATCGATTTCCAGCGCCGCGTCGAGGACAAGTTCCGCGCGCAGCTGACCAAGCTGCTGACCCCGCTCGTCGGCCCCAACAATTTCTCCGCCGAAATCCAGGCCGAAGTCGACCTCGACGAGAATCAGGCGACCAAGGAAGTCTATGACCGCCAGGGCGCGCTGCGCGCCGAACAGGGCAACTGGACGACCTCAGACGGGACCGTGGTGCCGGAGGGGATTCCCGGCGCGCTGTCCAATTCGGCGCCGGCGCCGAGCACGCTCGATCGTCCGAACCAGCCCCCCGCCGCCGGCCAGCCGGCCCCCGGCCAGCCGCCCGTCGACCCGGCGGTCGCCGCCGCGGCCAACGGCACCGCGGGCCAGGTGGGCGCGGCTCCGGCCAATCCCGCGGTCAAGGCGAGCGAGAGCTATGCCCGCAGCTATGACCTGGGCAAGGAAGTCTCGGTCACCCGCACGGCGCCCGGCCAGATCAAGCGGCTTTCGGTGGCGGTGCTGCTGCGCGAGCCCGATGGCGGCAAACCGCGCAGCCCGGCCGAAATCCAGCAGATCACCCAGCTCGTCCGCGCCGCGGTCGGTTTCGACCCGACCCGCAACGACCAGGTCACCGTCATCAGCCGCAAGTTTTCGGCCGAGGTGACCGACCCGGTCGAGGCGGCATGGTACGAAGCGCCGTGGGTGCCGATGGCGGCGCGCAATGCGACCGCGCTGATCATCGCCCTGCTCGTCCTGTTCATGGGCGTCCGGCCGCTGGTCCGCTCGATGACGCGCGGCAAGAAGGAAGCCGCCGCCGCGGCCCAGGCCGGCGATGGCGGACCAACCGATCGGCCCGCGCTGGCGATGACGGGCGACGATGCGTCGGGCACCGGCGCACAGCCCGAACGCCAGGGCCCGCCGCCGATCAGCATCGAGATGCTCGACAATGCGCGCAGCTATGATGAGCGCGTCGGGCTGGTCCGCGGCTTTACCCGGGACAATCCCGCGCGCGCGGCACTGGCCGTACGCGACATGATCAAGGCGGAGTAGAGGGCATGAATGCGCCCGCGCGTATCTATAGCGGCGTCGAACGCGCCGCGGTGCTGATGATGCTGGTCGGCGAGGAGGAAGCCGCCGCCATCCTGCAGAAGCTGGAGCCCGACGAGGTCCGCCAGCTCGGCAAGGCGATGTTCGCCGTTGCCGACGTGTCGGAGGAGGAAGTGGTCGGCGTGCTCGACGATTTCGTCGAAAAGGCGCGCGAACGCACCGATGTCGGCTTCGACCCCCGCCCCAAGATCGAGACGATGATGACCCGCGCGCTGGGCCAGGAAAAGGCCGAAAGCGTTCTGTCGCGGATCATGCCGCCGTCGGCGCAATGCGCGATCGAGCTGCTCGACTGGCTCGACCCGGCCGAGATCGCCGGGCTGATCGAGGAGGAGCATCCCCAGATCGCGGCAGTGCTGATCGCCAATCTCGACCCCGCCGTCGGTGCGCAGGTGCTGGAAACGCTGCCCGAAGCGGTGCAGCCCCAGATCCTGCATCGCATCGCGCGACTGGGGCCGATCACGCCCGAAGCGATCGAGACGCTGAAGGGCGTGCTGTCGCGCGCGTCGGGCCGGGCACAGAGCCCCGCCGGCCTGCAGCTGGGCGGCACCCGCGACGCCGCCAAGATCCTGTCGAGCGCGCGCAAGACCACCGAAGTCCGCGTCATGCCCAAGCTGGCCAAGATCGACCGCGAAGTCGCCCGCCAGATCGAGGAAGCGATGTTCGTGTTCGACAACCTGCTCGAACTCGACGACCGCAACCTGGGCACGCTGATCCGCAATGTCGAGGCGAGCCTGCTCGTCCCCGCGCTCAAGGGCGTCGACGAAAATGTCCGCGCGCGCTTCCTGGGCTGCATGTCGTCGCGCGCGGCCGACGGCATCCGCGACGAGCTGGAGGAACGCGGGCCGATGCGCCTGTCCGAAGTGCTCGACGCGCAGAAGGCGATCATCGCGATCGCGCGCGCGCTGGCCAAGGACGGGGTCATCATGATGGGCGGCGGGGAGGACGACTATGTCTGATTTCGCCCCCGGCTTCGCCAGCCGCCATGCCAGCGTGTCGCCCGAAATCCTTAGCGCCGCCTTTGCACCGCCGCCCGGCTTCATGCCGGGCGAGATCAAGCCGCGCGACGCTGCGCCGCGCACCGCGGCACCGCGCCACTTCACGCCCGAGACACCGGGTCCGCGCCATTTCAGCCCCGCCGACCGCGATCGCAATCCGACCGAGGGGTGGGATCCGTTCGACACGATGGCGGATGTGCACGCCGACGCACCACCCGCCGCCTTCGTCGATCCAATCGCCCAGGCGCGCGCGTCGGGCTTTGCCGACGGCATGGCGGCGGCGATGGCGGATGCGGCGGCCGCGCGCGCACGCGACGAGCAGCTGCTCAGCGGCCTTGCCGATGCGCTGCGCATGAGCGGCCATATCGATCGCAATGCCCTGGCCGAGCGGCTGCGCCATACCGTGCTGACGCTGGTCGCGCGCCTCGTCGGCGAAACCGGGATTTCCGCCGAACTGCTGCAACAGCGCATCGCGTCGGCGGTCGAGCTGATTGCGGAAGGAACCGAGCGCGCCAGCATCCGGCTGCACCCGTCCGACATCGCGCTGGTCCGCGATGCGCTGCCGCCGGGGCTGTCCGCAGTCGCCGACGCCGCGATCGGCCGGGGCGCGTTCGTCATCGAATCGCCCGCGACGGTGGTCGAGGACGGGCCCACGCTGTGGCTCGAGCAGTTGACCGAGGCGCTGGATCGCGCCGCGTTGCCCGGATGCTGAACCGCTTCGCCGAAGACTATCTGGAAACGCTGGCGCAGGGCGACTTTACGCCGCGCCCGCGCGCGTCGGGCCGCCTGGCATCCTATGACGGGTTGCTGATGGAGGCGGTCGGCCTGTCGCTGCCGGTCGGCACCGTCTGCCGGATCGGTGCCGATCGCGCCCATCAAGTCGAGGCGGAGGTCATCGGTTTTCGCGGCGGCCATACGCTGCTGATGAATCTGGGCGGCCCCGCGCCGCTGCTGCCCAACGCACCCGTCCGTGCGGTCGGCGCACCGGGTGAAGCCGAAGTCGGCGATGCGCTGCTCGGCCGGGTGGTCGATGGCGCGGGCAAGCCGATCGACGGCTTGGGCCCGATTCGCGGCGCCCGGCGATGGCCGCTCGCCGGCAAGCTGCAGGGTCCGCTCGACCGCGGCCGCGTGCGCCAGCCGATGGATGTCGGGGTGCGCGCGATCAACGGGCTGCTCACCATCGGCCAGGGCCAGCGCGTCGGCATCATGGCGGGCTCGGGCGTCGGCAAGTCGGTGCTGCTCGGCATGATTGTGCGCGCAGCACAGGCGGATGTCGTCGTCGTCGGCCTGATCGGCGAGCGCAGCCGCGAAGTCGCCGACTTCCTGGAAACCAAGGTTTCGGGCGAGGCGCGGGCGCGATCGGTCGTGGTCGCCGTGCCCGCCAATCATTCGCCGGTGCTGCGCATCCGCGGCGCGCTGCGCGCCACCGCCATCGCCGAGGCGTTTCGCGATCAGGGCAAGAACGTCCTGCTGATCATGGACAGCCTGACCCGCGTCGCGCATGCCGGGCGCGAGATCGGGCTGGCGCTGGGCGAGCCGGCATCGGCGCGCGGCTATCCGCCGTCGGCGATCGCGATGCTCCCCGGGCTCATCGAACGCGCGGGCACCTGTGTCACCTCGGGCGGGTCGATCACCGCCATCTACACCGTGCTGGCCGACGGCGACGACGGCAACGACCCCGTGGTCGATTCGGCCCGCTCGATCCTCGACGGGCATATCGTGCTCAGCCGCCAGCTCGCCGAACGCGGCGTCTACCCCGCCATCGACCTCGGCCCGTCGGTCAGCCGCGTGATGACCGACATCGTCGGGCGCGAACATGTCCATGCCGCGCGCGTGCTGCGCCGGCATCTCGCGACCTATGAGGAGAATCGCGATCTGGTGCTGATGGGCGCCTATCGCGCCGGTACCGATCCCACGATCGACACCGCGATCGCCTATCAGCCCGCGGTGCTCGACTATATCCGCCAGGATGCCGACGCGGTGGTGCCGCTAGATCAGGCGGTCGCCGAACTGATCGGCGTGTTCGGCGATGGCTGAACGCCACGCGCGCAAGCTCCAGCGGCTGCTGCACGTCCGCACGCTTCAGCTCGGTCTGGTCCGCGCGGACGAAGGGCGCGCGGCGGAACGCGTCGCGCAGGAATCGATGCTGCGCCAGCGCATTGCCGGGCTCGCCGCCGATGTCGCCCCCACCGTCGCCCCCGCGCCTGCCCCGGCGATCGGGCTGCAGGCGGCGGCGACGTTGCGCGCGCGGCTGCACGTCGCGCATGAAGCCGCCGACCATCGCCTGGCGGGTGCGGAGCACGCGCTCCAGTTGGCCCGTTCGGCGACGCTTGAGGCCAAGCGCGACCAGAGCGCGATCGAAAAGCTGATCGAACAGGCACGTATCGCGGAGGGGATCCGCGAACGTCGCGCGCTCGAAAAATTGCCGGCCACGCCCCGGATGAAAACGGCACGGTAATTGCTGTCCGGTACAAGGACTCGTCACGAGCCTGCACAAGGACCGCCCATGATCGACCCATTGACGATCACGCTGCCACCCACCGGTGCCGCAAATCCTGCGCGGCCACCGGCGATCGGCGGCGATTCGTCCGATCGTTTCGTCGATGCGCTGGCGCTGCTCGCGCAGCCGCCCGCCGACGCCGCGGCCGCGACGACCCGGCAAGAAAGTGCCGCCCCCGGCAATGATTTGCCGGCCGACGACCTGGCCGACGACATGCTCGACACGATGCTGGCCGACCTGCTCCAGCTGGACGCGCCGGCGCCACTGGCTGCACCGGTGCCGTTGCCGGTCATGGCGACGCCCGTCATCACGCCAGCCCCGACTGCCCCGACGATCGCGCCCGCGGTGTCCGCCCCGGTCGCGCGGCTGACGACGACGGCATTGACGCCGCTGTCCCCCGCCACGCCCGCGCTGCCAGAGGCCGGCGCATCGAGCGTCTTGGCCTTACCCGACAGCGCCGCACCCTCCCTCCCCCTGCCGAGCCAACTCGACGCGCCGGGATC
>NZ_LSHX01000057.1 GCF_001555965.1 Sphingomonas sp. CCH21-G11 | reverse complement strand
CGATTTCGATCTTGAGGTCGCCGTCGGCACGGACGCGCGCGCGCGGCGCGAGCATTATGCGGTCTATGCCGAATCGGTGCGCAACCTGGGCACGCCGGTGTTTCCCGCTTCACTGTTCGCCGAAGTGCTCGACCGTTTCGGCGATGCGGCCGACATCCTGACGGTGCGCCATCGGGGCGTGGCGGTGGCGAGTGTGCTCAGCCTTTACTGGCGCGGCACGGTCTATCCCTATTGGGGCGGGGGCACGCATAGCGCGCGGGCGTTGCGCGCCAATGACCGGATGTACTTCGCGCTGATGGGGCATGCACGCGCGCGGGGGTGCACCCGGTTCGACTTCGGCCGGTCGAAGGTCGGCAGCGGCCCGGCGGCGTTCAAGAGGAATTGGGGATTTGCCGGACAGCCGCTCACCTATTTCACCCGCACCGCCGATGGCGCCGCGCCGCGTGAAATCAATCCGCTGAGCCCGAAATACCGCTTGCAGATCGCGGCGTGGCAGCGGCTTCCCCTCCCGGTCGCCAATGCGATCGGCCCGTGGATCGCGCGGGGGCTGGGGTGAGCGCCCAGGTGAGCGGCGACATCCTTTTCCTTGCGCATCGCGTGCCGTGGCCGCCCGATCGCGGCGACAAGATCCGGGGTTACCATCTGCTCCGCCATCTCGGCGAACGCGCACGCGTGCACCTGGTGGCCTTTGCCGACGACGCGGCCGACATGGGTGCGACGGCCGCGCTGGCCGACCTTGCCGTCAGCACCATGATCATCCCGCGCACCAAATCGCGCGCACGGGCGGCGGTGGAGGCGCTGGCGCAGGGGCGCCCGGTATCGCTTACCGCCTTTGCCGATCCGCGCGTGACGGCGGCGGTCGAGGCGGTGACGTCACGCACGCCGGTCGGTCGGGTGTTCGTGTTCTCCGGCCAGATGGCGCAGCACGTTCCCGCCGGACATGCGCCGGTCATGGATTTCGTCGATGTCGATTCGGCCAAGTTCGCCGACTATGCGCGCGCCGCCCGCTGGCCGCTGCGCTGGCTCTACGCGCGCGAGGCCCGGCTGCTCGGTGCCTATGAACGCCGCGTCGCGCAGGCGGCGACCGCCAGCCTCTTCGTCAGCGACGCCGAGGCGGCCTTGTTCAGCAATCTCGGCGGCATCGGCCGCATCGTTGCGGTCGAGAACGGCATCGATACCGATTTCTTCGACCCCGCCGCCCACTTCGACCCGGTGGCGGCGGACGGGCCGCTGATCGTCTTCACCGGCCAGATGGACTATCCGCCCAACATCGAGGCGGTCCGGTGGTTCGCGCGCGACATCCTGCCGCTCGTGCGGCGGCGCCATCCGGACGCTGGCTTCGCGATCGTCGGCCGCCAGCCCGGTGAAGCGGTGCGCGCGCTGGCCCGGCTGCCCGGCGTGACGGTGACGGGGGCGGTCGCCGATGTGCGCGGCTGGCTTGCCGCCGCCGCGGTGGTGGTCGCGCCGCTGCGCATCGCGCGCGGCGTGCAGAACAAGGTGCTGGAGGCAATGGCGATGGCGCGCCCGGTGGTCGCATCGACCGAAGCGGCGACGGGCATCGACCATGCCGGCACGCTGCGCGTCGGGGCCGGCGCAACGCGAATCGCCGGCGCGATCGGCGACCTGCTCGACGATCCTGCCATCGCGGTCGCGCTGGGCCAGGCGGCACGCCGGCGGGTACAGACGCGCTATGCCTGGCCGGCGCGGCTCGCCCCGCTCGACGACCTGCTCGGGCTGGCGCTGGCCGCCGCGGATGCCGCCGCATGACGATGGTCGCGCCGATCGTTGCCGCCCCCGCCATCGCGGTGCGCTGGCGCGTGCATCTCGGCGCGCTCGCCGCAACCTGGGCGGTGCTGCTGATCCTCTTTGCGCACGACGTTCGCGATCTGGCGGTGATCTATTGGGAAAGCACGACCTTCGGCCACTGCCTGTTCGTCGCGCCGATCGTCGGCTGGCTGGCGTGGCAGCGCCGTCGCGAGCTCGCGCGGCTGACCCCGACCGGCTGGCTTGCCGGGCTGGTGCCGATGGCGCTCGCCGGCGCGCTCTGGGCCCTGGGGGACATTGCGGGCGTCGCCATCGTCCGGCACGTCGCACTGGTGGCGATGCTGCAATCGGCGGTACTCACCCTGCTCGGCCCACAGATCGCGCGCGGGTTGCTTTTTCCGCTCGGCTACATGTTCTTCCTCGTCCCGTTCGGCGAAACGCTCGAGCAGCCGATGCAGGCGATCACGGTCCGGCTGGTCATGGCGCAGCTGCAGCTGATCGGATTGCCCGCGATCAACGACGGGGTGCTGATCACCACGCCCCACGGCTATTTCGAGGTGGCTGAGGCGTGCTCGGGCAACAAGTTCCTGATCGCGATGATCGCCTATGGCACGCTGGTTGCCGGGATCTGCTATGCCAGCTGGCGGCGGCGGGCGGCGTTCATGGCGGTCGCGCTGGTCGTACCCGTGCTCGCCAACGGCGTGCGCGCGGCGGCGACGATCGGCGCGGCGTCGGTCGTGGGCGTCGAGGCGGCAACCGGGCTCGACCATATCGTCTACGGCTGGGTCTTCTTCGCGCTGGTGATGGCGGGCGTCATGGCGATCGGCTGGCGCTGGTTCGATCGTGATCCCGATGCCCCGGCGTTCGACCCCGATGCGCTGCCGCCGGTGCGCGGGCCGCGGCTCGTCCTGCCGATGGCGGCGGCGGGCACGATCGCACTCGCGGTGTTCGCGGCGGGCCTGGCGTACAAGGTCGGACATCGCGTCGACGATCTGCCCGCGCAGCTCGATCTGCCGCAGGTACCGGGCTGGACCCGCGTCAATCTGAGCCGCGCGGCACCGTGGCAGGCGCATTACCCGACCGCCGATCACCGGCTCATTGGCCGCTATGCAGATGCGCGCGGCCGCACCGTCGACCTAGCGATCGCGGTCTATGCCGGCCAGCGTGACGGGCATGAACTGACCGCGTTCGGCCAGGGGGCGATCGCGGAGAATGATCGCTGGGTCCGCGTTGCCGACCTGCCCGACCTGGCGGGGGGCAGGGCGATCCGGATGACCGCCGCCGGTCCGGTGGAGCGCGAGACGGTGACATGGTATCGCATCGGCGATGTCGTCACCGCCTCTCCGACCCGCGTGAAGCTGGAAACGCTGAAGCTCAAGCTGACCGGCGGGCCGCAGCGCGCGGTCGCGGTGCTGGCGTCGGCCGAGCGGCAGGGGCAGGACAGCCGCGCCGCGCTGACCGACTTCCTGGCCGCGGCGGGGCCGGTCGATCGCCTCGCGGATCGCCTCACGAGCGGCGCGCGCTGATGTGCGGTATCGCGGGGTTGTTCTACCCCGGCACGCCCAAGCCGATCGAGCCGGCGCGGATCGCGGCGATGACCGATGCGCTCGCGCATCGCGGGCCGGACGGATCCGGGGTCTGGGCGGCGCCCGGCATCGCGCTCGGCCATCGCCGCCTCGCGATCATCGACCTGGGCGGCGGCGCGCAGCCGATGGCGAGCGCGGATGGCGACCTCGTCACCGTGTTCAATGGCGAAATCTATAACTTCCGCGAGGTGCGTGCCGAGCTGGCGGCGCTGGGCGCGCATTTCCGGACCGACAGCGATACCGAAGTGCTGCTGCACGGTTGGCGCGCGTGGGGGCCGGACATGCTGGCGCGGCTCAACGGCATGTTCGCGCTCGCGCTGTGGGACAATGCGCGGCGGCAGCTGTTCCTGGCGCGCGACCGGATGGGGGTGAAGCCGCTCCATTATATCGAGCTGGCCGATGGCGCGATCGCCTTTGCGTCCGAACTCAAGGGCCTGCTCGCTCACCCGCTCGTCCGGCGCGAAGTCGATCCACGCGCGATCGAGGACTTCATGGCACTCGGCTATGTGCCTGACGATGCGAGCTTCGTCGCGGGGGTGCGCAAGTTGCCTGCGGGTCATTTCCTGCGGCTCGAACGCGGCCGGGCCGTGCCGGCGCCGGTTCAGTGGTGGGATCTCGACTTCTCGCGTCGCGCGCGGGGCAGCGCGGCCGACCTGACCGCCGAGCTGACCGATCACCTGCGTACCGCCGTGCGGTCGCGCATGATCGCCGACGTGCCGCTGGGCGCGTTCCTGTCCGGCGGGGTCGACAGCTCGGCGGTCGTCGCGCTGATGGCGGAGGCAAGCCGCCAGCCGGTCAAGACCTGCACGATCGGCTTCGACACCGCGAGCCATGACGAAACCGAATATGCCGCGGCGATCGCCACGCGCTTTGCGACCGATCACCGCGTCCGCCGCGTCGACGCCGACGACTTCGCGCTGATCGACACGCTGGTCCACGCCTTTGACGAGCCGTTCGCCGACGCCTCCGCGCTCGCCACCTATCAGGTTTGCGCGCTCGCGCGCGAAACGGTGACGGTCGCGCTGTCGGGCGACGGCGCGGACGAGGCGTTTGCCGGTTATCGCCGCTATCGCTTTCATGCAGCCGAGGAGCGGGTGCGCGGCCTGGTGCCTGCGGGTTTGCGCAGCGGCGTGTTCGGTACGCTGGGCCGCGCCTATCCCAAGGCGGACTGGGCGCCCCGGCCGCTGCGCGCACGCACGACGTTGCTCGCGCTCGCCGAGCATGGCGGGGCGGCCTATGCCCGCGCAGTCGGTGTGACGACGCCGGAGCTGCGTGTGCGGCTGTATGGCGACGCGATGCACCGCGCGATCGGCGGGTATCGCGGCGAGCAGCGCTATGTCGACACCATGGCGTCGGCGCCCGCGCGCGATGCGCTCGACCGCGCACAATATGCCGATTTCAAGCACTGGCTGCCCGGCGACATTTTGACCAAGGTCGACCGCACCAGCATGGCGGTCAGCCTGGAGGCGCGCGAGCCACTGCTCGATTATCGCCTGATCGAATTCGCTGCGACGCTGCCCGTGTCGATGCGGCTGCGTGGCGGCGAGGGCAAATGGCTGATGAAGCGCGCGCTGCGGCCATGGTTGCCGCGCGACATTCTGTATCGCCCGAAAATGGGCTTCGTCACGCCGATCAGTGCTTGGTTTCGCGGACCGCTGGTCGATCAGGCCGCCGCGCTCGCCGCCTCGCCGCACCTCCTTGCCTGGTTCGACCGCCGCGCGATCGAGCGGATCGCCGCCGATCATCGCGCCGGACGCGCCGAGCATGGCCGGACGCTGTGGCAGCTGCTGATGCTCGACCGCAGCCTCGCCCGGCTGGCCGGATAGCTCGCCCGGCATGACGGCTGGGCATCGGACGTCGGTTCGGCCTATTGTCCGGCCGATGACGCCGCTCTCGCTTCAGTGCCACCCCGATACCCCCGCCAGCGACGTGCGGGCGATCGCCGTCGCGTTCGCGCCCGACCGGCTGATGTTTCGTGTCCTCGGCGCGGATGCGCTCGTCGTGCCGCCGCTTGCAACGCCGGAGCGCACCGACGGGCTTTGGCAGCACACCTGTTTCGAGCTGTTCGTAAAGCCCGACGGCGGGAGCGGCTATGCGGAGTTCAATTTCGCGCCGTCGACCCGCTGGGCGGCCTATCGGTTCGACGGTTATCGCGCGGGAATGCGTGCCCTCGACCTCGCGCAAGCGCCCCAAGTCGCCGCGATCGACGGCGATGCGGCGTGGCAGGTCGCGTTGCCCGCGGAGGCGATCGGCGACGCCCCCGCGTGCATCGGACTGAGCGCGGTGATCGAGGAGACGGGTGGCCGAAAAAGCTACTGGGCGCTCGCGCATCCGCCGGGCAAGCCCGATTTTCACCACGAGGCTTGCTTCGCGCACCGGTTCGCGGCAGGCACGGCGCCATGACCTTTGGCATCGACCGGCTGCTCGCCGACCCCGACCTGCGCCGGCCCCTCCAGGGCCGCCGTATCGCGCTCCTCGCTCATCCGGCCTCGGTGACCGCCGACCTGACCCACAGCGTTGATGCCCTTATCGCGACGGGCCTCGATGTTTCCGCGATGTTCGGCCCCCAGCATGGCGTGCGCGGCGACCTTCAGGACAATATGATGGAGTCGCCCGACTTCACCGATCCGGTCTATGGCGTGCCCGTTTTCAGCCTGTACGGTGAAGTGCGGCGTCCGACCGGGCAGTCGATGGGCACGTTCGACGTGATGCTGGTCGACCTGCAGGATCTGGGCTGCCGCATCTACACCTTTGTCACGACGCTGCTCTACGTGCTCGAAGCTGCGGCGGCGCACGGCAAGAGCGTGTGGGTGCTCGACCGCCCCAATCCCGCCGGCCGCCCGGTCGAGGGCAATATCCTGAACGCGGGATGGGAGAGTTTCGTCGGGGCGGGGCCGATGGTGATGCGGCACGGCATGACGCTGGGCGAGATGGGGCACTGGTTCATCGATCAGTTCAAGCTCGACGTCGATTACCGCGTGATCGAGATGGCCGGGTGGCAGCCCGATGCCGCCCCCGGTTTCGGCTGGCCGACCGACCGGGTGTGGATCAATCCAAGCCCCAACGCGCCCAACGTCAACATGGCACGCGCCTATGCCGGCACGGTCATGCTGGAGGGGACGACGCTGAGCGAGGGGCGGGGGACGACGCGGCCGCTCGAGCTGTTCGGCGCGCCCGACATCGATGCGCGCGCGGTGATCGCGCGGATGCACGCGATCGCACCCGAATGGCTGCATGGCGCCACGTTGCGCGAAACCTGGTTCCAGCCGACCTTTCACAAACATGCCGAGCAATTGTGCCACGGCGTGTTCCTGCACGCCGAGGGGCCGGGCTACGACCATCAGGCATTCCGGCCGTGGCGCGTGCAGGCGCTGGCGTTCAAGGCGATCCGCGAACTCTACCCCGATTATCCGCTGTGGCGCGATTTCCCCTATGAATATGAGTTCGAGAAGCTGGCGATCGACGTGATCAACGGCGGGCCGGCGCTGCGCGAATGGGTCGACGATGCGGCCGCGCGGCCGGGCGACCTCGATGCGATCGTGCAGCCGGACGAGGCCGCGTGGATCGACGCCCGACGCCCGCACCTGATCTATTGAGCGCCGGCCGCCGGGCGTTGCGAAGCGGGCGCGGTGGCCCTAACGCACCGGCGATGCTGGCGGGGCTGATCTTTGCGACCGAGGATGCCGAAAGTCACGGCGAGGGGCTGGCGGCGACGCTGCCCTTCGGCGGCATGACGCTCGTCGAATATCAGGCGCGACTGCTGATCGCGGCCGGGGTCACCCACCTGCTGGTCGCGGTCAGCCGCGTGACGCCGGCGCTGCTCGGCTCGGTTGCCCGCGTCGAGCGGCGCGGCATCACCGTCGACGTCGTGCGATCGGCGGAGGAAGCCGCCGCCAAGGCCCACCCGCTCGCCGACGTGATCGTGATCGCCGACGCGCTGGTCACCACCGATACGGTCGTCACCGCAATGGCGGGCGAACGGGCCGACACGATCCTGGTGACGAGCGACGATGCGGGCAACGCGGCAATCGAACGGATCGACGCCGAACATCACTGGGCGGGGGTCGCGCGCCTGTCGAGCCGCCATCTGGCGTCGATCGCCGCGATGCCGCGCGAATATGATTTCCAGTCGACACTGCTGCGCGTCGCGGTCCAGAACGCCGCCGAGCAGGTGCTGTTGCCGGCCGCCGCGCGCCGTGCCGGCCACGGCGTCGAGCGCCATGCCGCCGCGCTCGCGAGCCGGAGCAACGCGGTGCTCGCCGCGCTCGCCAATCAGCGGACAGGCTGGGCCGACCGCTTCGTCTTCACGCCGCTGACCCGGCGCGTGCTCCCCGCGCTCGTCGCGCGCAGCGTCCCCGATGCCGCGCTCGCGGCGAGCGGGCTCCTGCTTTTCGGGGGCGCGCTGGCGCTGATCGGCGTCGGTCGCGGCGCGATGGCGGCAGCGCCCTGGTTGCTTGCGGTTGTGACGCTGTCGACCGGATCGCTGCTCAGCTGGCTGCGCGGCAACGAACGCATGGCGGCCGCACAGGAATGGTTGAGCGACGGCGGGGTCGCGCTGACCTTTCTCGGCATCGGCGGCGCGGCGCTGATCGCCGACGGGCATCCGACCGGGCTGACGCTCGCCGTCGCCGCTGTCGCCGCTGCGGTGATCGCGACCCGCGTGCCGGGCCGGCGCGGCGTCTGGCATGCCGATGCGGCCGCATTCACCCTCGTCGCCGTCCCGCTGGTGGTTGCGGGCTATCCACTGGTCGCGCTGGCCGTGGCGGCGGTCTATGCGCTGGTCAGCCTGGGCCTCGCGGTCGAGGGATCGCGTCCTCAGGCTTAGGCGGAGCTTAACGATGTTCCCGCTAGACGATTGGCATGTCCGGCGAGAAGGCTGACATGGCGGGTGGTGCCAATGGCGCCGGTATCCTGCTTGCGCGAGCAGCGCAGGCCGATTTTCGCACGCTGCGGCGGCGCGAGGCGATGGCGGCTGACCTGTTCCTGCCCGACGATGCCCGGCTCGACGATCGCAGCCGCAGCGCGGCGACGGCATTGCTCGCCGCGCAGGTCGCCTGTGTCGAACAGGGACTGCGCGAGCACGCGGCGCGGCTGCTCGCGACACGCGGCGAGCCGCTGGTCGCCGAACGGCTGGCCAACCGCCCGACCCAGGTCCTGCCGCGCCTGATCGAGTCGGGGATGCCGCGCGACGGCGATTTCATCGACGAGTTGTTCCTGCGCGTGCGGATCGACCTGCTCGATGCCGCGCTGCCGGTCGCGCCGATCGAGGGGGCGGAGCGGCCGAGCATGCTTGCGCGCCTGATCCATTCCAGCGATCCGCTCGTCGCGTCCGCAGCGCTCGCGCTGATGGCGGCGGAATCGAGCCGCCGCGCGGCGTCCGACCATGAACGGCTGACCGTGACCGGGCTGCCCTTCGCATTGCATCGCAAGCTGGTGTGGTGGGTCGCCGCCGCGATCCGCGACGAATTTGTCGGCGGCAGCGCCGATCACGCCGCGACCGACCAGGCGCTGCTCGAGGCCGCCCGGCGCAGCATCGAGGCGCATGACGAGGACGATCGCGCCGAAAGCGCGGCGCTTCGCCTCGCCACCGCGATCCAGGCGACGCCCGACGAGCTCCCGTTCCTGATCGGCGAGGCGCTGCGCGACCGGCGCCTGTCGGTGGCGATCGCGCTGGTCGCGCACGCGCTCGACCTCGATCCGCGCGTCGTCGCCCATGCCGTGCTCGACACGGTCAGCGACCGGTTGTGGCTGATGCTTCGCGCGATCGACCTGCCGCGCGACGCGATGGCAGGTTTCGGCTTCGCCTTGTTCGAGGCGGACCCGGCGCGTGACGTCGAGACGCTGCCGGACCTTATCGAAGCCGCGATGGCGGTGCCGGTCGACACCGCGCGCGCGGCGATCGCACCGCTGCGCTTCGATCCCGATTTCCGCTCGGCACTCGCCACCCTGAACGCGACGCGGCGCGCGGCATGAACATCGCGAGCCCCGCGTTGGAGATCGCGATCGCCCGGCTGGATCGCGACGGTGCGCTGCTCGAGGCCGATACCCGGCTTGCGGCGCTCAACCAGCGCGCAGGCGGCGCGGTCGGCCAGCCGCTCGCCGTGCCGCAGCTCGCCACGATCGTTCGCCTCGCGGGCCGGCTGGGCATCGGCATTTCCCGGATCGTCGTGGCTGCGGACGGCGACGACGACCTGGAGCTGATGGTCCGCGCAGAGCCCGATGGCGACGGCGTCCGGCTGGAAGTCGGTGGCTGGCACGTTCAGCGCGGCTGGCGTGCACCGACGCTGGATGCCGATCGCGACCGCGATTTCCTTCGCGCCGATGCCGACTGGCTGTGGGAAACCGATGCGGCGCTTCGCCTTGTCCACCTGTCGTCCCAGGCCGCGTTTCGGCACGGATTCGACCCCGCCAGCCTGCTCGGCCAGCCGCTGACCCGGCTGTTCGCGCTGGTCGACAATGGCGAGGGCGCGTTTCCGATCCTGGCCGCGGTCGCCGCGCAGTCGCGTTTCGAGGGGCAGGAGGCGCGGCTGCGCCTGACCGGCGAGCCGGTGATGCTGGCGGCGACGCCGCGCATCGATCCGGGCGGGCGTTTCGCCGGCTTTGCCGGGGCGGCGCGGATCGTCGCCCCCGACGTCGTGGACCCGCCCGCTGACGATGCCGACCCCGACCACGCCACGCTGCCCCCCCAGTTCGGTGCCCGTCTGGACAAGGCACTTCGTGGCCCGCTTGCCCGCATCATCGCGAACGCCGACAGCATTGCGGCGCAGTTCGAGGGGCCGCTGTCGTCCGACTATGTCGACTATGCCAGCGATATCGCCAATGCCGGCCGCCACCTGCTGACGTTGATCGAGGATCTGGTCGATCTGCAGGCGATCGAGCGACCCGACTTTACCGTGTCGCTGGAGGCGATCGACCTGGCCGACCTGGCGCGGCGTGCCGCCGGACTGCTGTCGGTTCGTGCGACGGAGGCGCAGGTCAGGATCGACCGGCCCGACGCCGACGAACAGCTGGCGGCGACCGGCGACTTTCATCGCGTGCTGCAGATCCTGGTCAACCTGATCGGCAATGCGGTGCGTTATTCGCCGAGTGGCGGCATGGTATGGCTGCGCATCGAACGCGACGGGGATCGCGCCTGCGTGATCGTCGCCGATCAGGGCAAGGGCATCGCCCCGGAGGATCACGAGCGCATTTTCAGCAAGTTCGAGCGGCTTGACCCGACCGAGCCGGGCGGCAGCGGCCTTGGCCTCTACATCGCGCGCGCGCTTGCCCGATCGATGGGCGGCGACATTCTGGTCGACAGCGCCCCCGGCCAGGGCGCGCGCTTTGTCCTGACCCTGCCCGCGCGCTGAGGCGCCACCCGAAACCGGCACCGCACCGTTTGTGGTTCCCCCTGCGCTCGGCTATGCCTCGCCGTTCCGGGGGGGAGAACCGACATGACCGTGACGCTGAAAACCGTCGTCAGTGACTTGTACCATAACCGTGCAAAGGGCGTCGGGGGCGGGTTCGGCGAACTCGGCGCGCGTGCGATTTCGGAAGAAGCCGTCATCTCGGCACCGCACCACCTGAAGACGCTGGCGCAGCCGGCGATCTTCTCGTTCAACATGAAGAATTTCAGCTTCGTCATCGACGTGACACGCTCGACGAAACCCGCGTCGAACGGGTCCGCGCTCTTTTTCGAAGATGGCCAGTCGACAATGGCGACGATCACGCGGGCGCACCGCATCGTCGGCGGGGGTGGCTATTCGGGCTGTATGTACAGCGTCTACAAGGCGCCCGGCGGCGAGTTCAAATGCGTACACACCGCCCGCCCGTCAGGGGCGGACGCCGACAAATATCTCAACGAGTTGCGTACCTATGCCGGGCTTCAGGGGTGGACGCTGGTCCATGAAGTCCCGACGGTCGGCCTGATCGACGGCAACTGCACGACCGTGTTCTGCCTCACCCGGGTGAGCTACACGATCAATCCCGTCGTCGTCCGTACGGTCAGGCTGGGGCTCGACCGCACCGGATTTTCGGTCACGCGGCATCGTTGGAACACGCCGGCACCCTGACGGGGCCGGCGGGCCGGCGGATCAGCGCTGATTCACCGGCACATAATCGCGCTGCGTCGGGCCGGTATAGAGCTGGCGCGGGCGACCGATCTTCTGCTCGGGGTCGGAAATCATCTCGTTCCATTGCGCGACCCAGCCGACGGTGCGGGCAAGCGCGAACAACGCGGTGAACATCGTGGTGGGGAAGCCGATCGCCGACAGGATGACGCCCGAATAGAAATCGACGTTGGGGAACAGCTTCTTCTCGATGAAATAGCTGTCGTTCAGCGCCATTTCCTCAAGCTGCAGCGCGACTTCGAACACGGGGTCGTTGACCTTCAGCGCGGCGAACACTTCGCGCACCGTCTGTTGCATCACCGTCGCGCGCGGATCGTAATTCTTGTAGACGCGGTGGCCGAAGCCCATCAGGCGGAACGGATCGTCCTTGTTCTTCGCGCGCGCGATATATTCGGGAATGCGCTCGGGCGTGCCGATCTCGCGCAGCATGTTGAGCGCGGCTTCATTGGCGCCGCCATGCGCCGGACCCCACAGGCAGGCGATGCCGGCCGCGATGCACGCAAAGGGATTGGCACCCGACGATCCGGCCAGCCGCACGGTCGAGGTCGACGCGTTCTGCTCATGGTCGGCATGGAGAATGAAGATGCGGTCCAGCGCCTTTTCGACCACCGGATTGACGTCATAATCCTCGGCCGGAACGCCGAAGGTCATGCGCAGGAAATTGCCGGTGTAGGACAGGTCGTTCTTCGGATAGAGAAACGGCTGGCCGACCGAATATTTGTACGCCATCGCCGCGATCGTCGGCATCTTGGCGATCAGCCGGTGGCTGGCGATCAGCCGGTGGCGCGGATCGGTGATGTCGGTCGAGTCGTGGTAGAAGGCGCTGAGCGCGCCGACCACGCCGCACATGATCGCCATCGGGTGCGCGTCGCGACGAAAGCCGCGATAGAACATCGCCAGCTGCTCGTGCAGCATGGTGTGGCGGGTGATCGTGTAGGTGAACTCGTCCAGTTCCTGCTGGTTCGGCAGCTCGCCGTTGAGCAGCAGATAGGCGACCTCGGGAAAGGTCGAATGCTCGGCAAGCTGGCCGATCGGATAACCGCGATGAAGCAGCACGCCTTCGTCGCCATCGATATAGGTCAGCCCCGATTCGCAGCTCGCGGTCGAGGTGAAACCGGGATCGTAGGTGAACATGCCCGTCTGGGCATAGAGTTTGCGGATGTCCACGACCTGGGGGCCGACCGAACCGGCGACGACCGGATATTCGACGTCCTTGCCCGGAACCTGCAGCTTCGCAGTGTCACCCATATCGCATCATCCTTTCAAACTAACGGCTGGCCGGGGCCGCCATCTGATCGGCGATCCGGCCAAGGCTTTCCGTGCGGCCCAGCAGGACCAGCACGTCGAAGATCGGCGGCGAGGTCCGCCGCCCGGTGAGCGCCGCGCGCAGCGGCTGGGCCACCGCGCCCAGCTTGACCTGTGCCTGCTCGGCGACGGCGCGGATCGCGGCCTCGGTCGTCTCCGTATCCCACGTGGCGAGCGCGTCAAGCGCCGCATGTGCAGATGCGAGCAAGATCGCGGCATCGCCGGCCAGCAGCGGCGCGGCGTCGGCGTCGATCGCCAGCGGACGCGTGCGGAACAGGAACGCCGCGCCGTCGGCCAGCTCGTCGAGATTGGTCGCGCGCGGCTTCAGCACCGGCATCGTGCGCACCAGCAGGTCGCGTTGCGCGGCGGCCAGCGGCGCGGGCAGGCGCGCCTCGACCAGGTCCGCCAGCCGTGCATCGTCGGCGGCGCGGATATAGTGACCGTTCAGGTTCTCCAGCTTCTTGAGGTCGAACCGGCTGGGCGATCGCCCGACATTGGCGAGATCGAACAGTTCGACCGCGCGGGCCCGGTCGATGATCTCCTCGTCCCCGTGACCCCAGCCAAGGCGCAGCAGATAATTGCAAAGCGCCTCCGGCAGCATGCCCATTTCGTCGCGATAGGCCTCGACCCCCAGCGCACCGTGGCGCTTCGACAGCTTGGCGCCGTCCGCGCCATGGATCAGCGGGACGTGCGCATAGACCGGCTCCGGCCATCCCATCGCGCGAATTACGCCGAGCTGGCGGAAAGCGTTGTTCAGGTGATCGTCGCCGCGGATGACGTGCGTGACGCCCATGTCATGATCGTCGACCACGACCGCCAGCATATAGGTCGGCGTGCCGTCCGACCGCAGCAGGACGAAATCGTCAATCTCCGCATTCTGGACCGTGACGTCGCCCTGAACCCGGTCGGCGATCGTCGTCGCGCCGTCGTGATCGGCCTTCAGCCGGACGACGAACGGCGCGCCCGCAGGGGCGTCGGCGGGATCGCGGTCGCGCCAGCGGCCGTCGTAGCGGATCGGCTGACCCGCCGCGCGCTGGGCCTCGCGCAGTTCGGCGAGTTCCTCGGGCGTCGCGTAGCAGCGATAGGCGGTGCCGGCGGCCAGCATCTGATGCGCCACCTCCGCATGGCGCGCGGCGCGGGCGAACTGAAAGACCGGATCGCCGTCCCAGTCGAGCCCGAGCCAGCGCATCCCGTCGAGGATCGCGTCGATCGCCGGCTGCGTCGAGCGTGCCCGGTCGGTATCCTCGATCCGCAGCAGGAAGCGGCCGCCGTGGTGGCGGGCAAAGAGCCAGTTGAACAGCGCGGTGCGCGCGCCGCCGATGTGCAGGAACCCGGTCGGGGACGGCGCGAAGCGCGTGACGATGTCCGTGGTGGATGCGGTGGTGCCGGCCGGGCGGCCGGTATCTTCAGTTGCGCTCAAACGCGCATACTCCCAAGCTGGATAGTCGATGGCCAGGATAGCCGCGACCGCCCCTAGCATGGCCCCCGCGCCGCTTCAAATCGGCGGCGGCGGGTGGATTCGACGCCGCTTGAACGGACTGGAGACACGGCTGGAGGCCGAACGCGGGCAACTGCCCCTGTGGCTGCCCGTGGCGCTCGGCGGCGGCATTTCGGCCTGGTTCCTGCTGCCTGACCCGATCGCCTGGTGGGGCTTTGGCGGGCTGATGGCCGCGCTTGCCCTGGTCTGTCTCTTATACACATCTCCGAGC
>NZ_LSHX01000056.1 GCF_001555965.1 Sphingomonas sp. CCH21-G11 | reverse complement strand
GTTCAGGTGGTGCCCGCCCCTACCGCCTCGCCGGCCGCGCCGGTTTCCGCCCCCGCGTCTGCCAACTGATCCGCCCAGATCGCGCGCGCGGCAATTGCTGCACCCATGTCGCGCGCGATCGCGGTGTCGACGTCGATGATGCGCGGCGCGCGGATCTTGCCCGCCCCGGCGGTATCGATGTGGATGCTGGCGATGCCGAGCAGGCGCTGCAACGGCCCCTGGCGCATGCGCACGACCTGAACCGCGCGGTCGGGGACGATCCAGGCTTCGCGCGACAGGACCCCGCGCGTCACCTGGAGCGAGCCGTCGAGAAGCGCGTAGCGGTGATAACGCCGCGCGAGCAGCGCCGCGACGACCGGCAGCGGGGTGAGGACCAGCAAGGCGACCGCGGGCGGAAAGACAATTGTTGCGATCAGCACGGCCGCCAGCGGTCCCGGCACGTTCAGGATCAGCGAGCGGACGATGTGGCGCGGCGAAACCTCGCGCAGCGGCAGCGGCTCGAACGGCGGCAGCGCGGCGGCGGCGAGGATCGGAGCAATTTCATCGGGACGCGCGAGCGGCGCGATCGACTGGCGCCCGCCCTTGTCGTTGCTGCCGCCGAGTGTCTGGAGCTCAAGCGCCCGCCAGCCCAGCAGCCCGCTGATCGCGCCACGCCGGATCAGGGCGAGCTGGACACGGTTGATCGCGATGACGACCTCGGTTCGAGTCAACAGGCCGCGCACGCGGCGCAACCGCTGCTCGATCCGGGTGATGCGAAACCCGAATTCGCCGAGCAGGGTCTGGAGGACGCCGCTGGCCAGGCCGAGCATGATCGCCAGCACGCCGACGATCACGAACGACGCGATGTTCAGATAATGTGCGGCCTCGCGCTTGCCCGCCCGATACCACTCGTCGATCAGATCGTAGTCGAAGTCGATCGCATCGCCGAGCGTGTTGAGGATCCCGAAGATCACCGCGATCCAGACCAGCGAGAACCGGAACAGGCCGAGCGTGAGGACGCGGCGAAGGTCCATCGCGAACAACGGATGTTCGTGGTCGGCGGCGGCGTCGGCATCGGGTCCCGCAAGCGGCGCGTCGCGACCGTCGGTGGCGGCGACACGGCGACGAAGGCTGCTCGCACGGATCGTGGCGCGCAGCCGTTCGGCCTCCGCGGTGGCGACGCTGTCGAGCGTCGCTTCATCGGCATCGCCACCGCCGGTTTCGATCCGCACCGTGACCAGCCCGAACAGCCGGGCGAGCGGCTTCTGCTCGAGCGAGACGTCCTGCACGCGCTCGAGCGGGATCGAGCGTCGGCTTTTGTTGAGGATGCCGTCGGCGATGACCACCTCGTCCGCGGTGATCCGGTAGGTGAACGCGCGCCAGCGCAGCCATGCGACCAGCAGGCTGACGACCCCGATCAGCCCGAGCACGGCAATCCCGACCAGCAGGCCGCGACGGTTGATCAACGGGATCAGCGCCGGAAGCCCCAACAGCGTGCGCGGGCTGGCGGCCAGGATACGGAGCAGGACGGTTCCGGGGTGAAGCCGGCGGGCCGGGTCTGCCGCGTCGGCCACCGCGTCGACGGTCAGGTCGGTCATCCCCGCGCCGCGATCGCTTCGCGGATGGTATCGCGGATCGCATCGGCGGTGTCGCGGGCGATGCCGGGCAGGTGCACGACGTTGCTTTCCGAACCCGCGGTGTAGAGCGACAGGCTCGCCACCGCGTAATGGCGTTCGACCGGACCTTGGTTCACATCGATATGCTGCACGCGGCTGACGGGCACGATGGTGTGGCTGCGGAACAGCCAGCCCGACGCGACATGCAGTTCCCCGCCGGTAAAGGCGTAGCCCCAACGTGACCAGCGCCGCCGGGTGGAAAACAGGATCGACCAGATCGCGAGCACCAGGACCGGAACGGCGACGAGGCCCGATACCGGCAGACGGTCCGCCAGCGCGAACTCAACGCCGATCGCGCCCGCGATTGCGACGATGGATTTCAGCGCCGCATCGACGCGCATTACACCGAGTTGCCCCGGCTCGAGCGGTTGCAAGGCAATCGGGGCGAGCATCGCCATCCCTATGCGTCAGGCGGGCGCGGTCGCTCAAGCGAAACCGCACCCGCCCGCATGCGGTCACGCGGCCAGGAACATTTCCGGGTCGAGCGCCATGATGCTGTCGCTGCCGCCCTCGATCTTGCGGCGATGCGCCCCCGCCTCGGGCAGGATGCGCTCGGCGAAGAAGCGCGCGGTCACGATCTTGCCCTCCATGAACTTCGCATCGCCCTGCCCTTCGGCCAGCGCGGCGTGCGCCGCCTTCAGCATGCGCAGCCACATCATGCCGAGCGCGACGATGCCCATCAGATGCATGTAGCTGTAGGCGCCGGCACCGACCTGATTGGGGTTCTGCAACCCGTTCTGGAGGAACCAGCCGGTCGCGGCCTGAAGGTCGTTGAGCGCACGCTCGAGGCGGGTGGCGAAGTCGGCGAGCTTCTCGTCGCCCTTTGCCGCGGCGATTTCCTCGCCCACCAGCTTGAACAGCGCCTGCACGGCGCGACCGCCATTCTGGGCGAGCTTGCGCCCGACCAGGTCCATCGCCTGCACGCCATTGGTGCCTTCGTAGATCATGGCGATACGGGCATCACGGACGTACTGCTCCATGCCCCATTCCGCGATATAGCCATGGCCCCCATAGATTTGCTGGGCATCGGTCGCGATCTTGTAACCGAGGTCGGTGCCATAGCCCTTGATGACCGGGGTCAGCAGGCCGATCAGGTCGTCGGCAAGCTGCCGCTCCGCCTCGTCGGGGGCCATATGCGCAAGGTCGACCTGGAGCGCGCCCCACAGGCACAGCGCGCGCAGCCCCTCCAGGCTCGCCTTCGCCTCCATCAGCACGCGGCGGACATCGGGGTGGACGAACAGCGTGTCGGCCTTTTCGCCGGGCTCCGCCGCACCGGTCAGCGCGCGGCCCTGACGACGGTCGCGCGCATAGTGCACCGCGTTCTGGTACGCGGTTTCGCCGACACCCAGGCCCTGCAGCCCGACGCCCAGCCGGGCGACGTTCATCATGATGAACATCGCGGCGAGGCCCTTCATCTCCTCGCCGACCAGCCAGCCCTTCGCGCCGTCATAGTTCATCACGCAGGTCGAATTGCCGTGGATGCCCATCTTGTGCTCGATCGACCCGCAGGTGACCGCGTTGCGTTCGCCCAGCGAGCCGTCATCGTTGACGATGAACTTCGGCACGACGAACAGGCTGATCCCCTTGGTCGATTCAGGCGCCCCCGGCGTCTTGGCGAGCACGAGGTGGATGATGTTGCTGGTCAGGTCATGTTCACCCGACGAGATGAAGATCTTCGTGCCCGTGATCGAGTAGCTGCCGTCGGCATTGGGTTCGGCGCGCGTGCGGATCAGCCCCAGATCGGTGCCGCATTGCGGCTCGGTCAGGTTCATCGTGCCGCCCCATTCGCCCGACACCATCTTGGGAACGTATTTTTCCTTCTGCGCCTGCGACCCCTTGGCGAGCAGTGCTGCGACCGCGCCGTGGGTCAGCCCGGGGTACATGGCGAACGCCATGTTGGCGGAAATCATATATTCCTCGAACGCGGTCGAGATGAGGTGGGGCATCCCCTGACCGCCAAATTCCTCCGGCGCCGACAGCGTCGACCACCCGCTCTCGACCAGCTTGTCATAGGCTTCCTTGAAGCCCGCCGGCGTGGTGACGCTGCCGTCCGCGTGCCGGGTGCAGCCTTCCTGGTCGCCCGACTGGTTGATCGGGAACAGCACCTCGGCAACGAACTTGCCGCCTTCCTCCAGCACCGCGTCGACGATGTCGGGCGTCGCGCCGGTGAATCCGGGCAGATTGGCGAAGCGGTCGAGGCCGATCACATGGTCGAGCACAAAGCGCGTGTCGCGCACCGGCGGCGTATATTGCGGCATGTCGGGCGATCCTAGTCCTGAGGGTGTGTTTCGGTTTCGAGAAAGGTGACGAATTGCTGTAGCTCGGCGATCGCGGCGTCGATATCGCGTTTCTGCGCCCGCAACAGCGCGACGCGATCGCGGCAGCGCTGGATGGTCACGCGGCGCTGCACCCGGCGGCCGTCGCCGATATCGTAGAGGTCGATCATCTCGCGGATTTCGGCCAGGCTGAACCCGACGCGCTTCCCGCGCAGGATCCAGGCGAGCCGCGCACGGTCGCGATGCGAGTAGATGCGCGCCAGACCCCGCCGCTCGGGCGAAATCAACCCTTCGTCCTCATAGAAGCGAAGCGCGCGCGGCGTGACGTCGAACTCGGCACACAGGTCCGAGATCGAGAAATATTCGCGGTCCGGCCGCGGTTCGATCGGGGCGAAAGTCGCGATCGTGGGCACGTTCGTCGCCATGGCGCATTCCTACGCCAGGTTTACGTGAACGTCAACTCCCGCAGAGCAATCGGCCGCGCGGATCGCGCAGCAATTGCGCCTCCGCCGGCGCATCGCTCAGGCGCTGGACCCGGAGCGCGGACAGGCTGGCGCGGCCCCGGCAGAGCGCCGCGCAACCCGTGGGAATGCGCGCCGGAAATGCGATCTCCTCCCCCTCGATCCGTGCGTCGAAGGCGCAGTCGCCCAGCTCGATGCGCAGCGCGGAACCCGACTGGGCGACCGTGCCGCGCGCGGTGCATCCGATCCCGTCGCCGTAATCGATCGTGACGCCGATGCGATAACGATCGCCCGCCGACACGACGCAGACGCGGTCGGTTTCGCGGACGAAGACTCCAACCGGGTTGGCGACTCCCGGCGGCGGCACCAGCCCCTGCCGGATCGCGGCGGCTTCGATGGCGGCACCGGCATCGGCGGCGGTCGTCCCCTGCCCTTCCCCGCCGCCGCAGCCGGAAACCAGCCCGGCCAGCGCGATGATCAGCGGAAGCGCCCGGCGCATCATTCGCGAACCAGTGCCCGCCCCTCGATCCGGCGGTAGAAGCAGCTTCGCGCACCGGTGTGGCATGCCGGCCCGGCCGGGGCGACGCGCAGCCAGACCGCGTCCTGATCGCAGTCGATGCGCGCTTCGAGCACGTGCAGCACGTGGCCCGAAGTCTCGCCTTTCTTCCACAGGCGCGCGCGGCTGCGCGACCAGAAATGCGCCTCGCCCGTCGCCAGGGTAAGATCGAGCGCCTCGGCATTCATGTGTGCCACCATCAGCACTTCGCCGGTTGCGGCATCGGTGGCGACAGCGGTGATCAGTCCGCCGGCATCATAGCGGGGGTCGAGTGTCAGCCCGGTTTCGCGAGGATCCATGCCGCCGCGTTAGCGGCTTGCGCGGCGGCGGCCAAGCCAGAGGTGCCCCCCGCCGTCACCAACCCGCGTCGGGCCGGGCCAGATAGGCAAGCTCCGCCGCGCTGCTTTCGCGCCCGAGCGCGGCGTTGCGCGACGGAAAGCGCCCGAAGCGATCGATTACCTCGGCATGGGCGCGGGCGAAGCGAACCTGGTCGTCGAGCCCGGCGGCCTCGAAACATTCGATCGCGAAATGCTGCAGCCCGGCATGTTCGGCGTGCATCAACGGCATATAGAGGAACATGGCGCGTTCAGGCGCGAGTGCACGATCGAACCCGCGCCGGATCGCGCCGAGCGCGAGGGCCACCGCCAGCGTGTCGCCCGCGAACGCCTCGCCAGAGCCGCGATGGATGTTGCGTGCGAACTGGTCGAGGACGATGATCGCGGCGAGGGCGGTGTCGGGGGTGTCGGTCCACCCCGCCGCGCCGCCGGCCTTCAACCGATCGAGCAGAGGCGCGAAGCGGGCGGCGATGCGGCGGTCCAGCTCCTCGTCCTTGGCGAAATGCGCGTCGCTGGACAGCGCGAACCAGAAGTCCAAGACCCCGGCGGCCTGGTCGGGGATCGTCCCCGGCGTCATGCGGCGGTCTTGCCGAACTCCTGGCGGGTCACGGGATGGCTGGACGACAGCCCGCCATCGACCACGATCGCCTGGCCGTTGACATAGCTCGCCGCGTCGGAGGCGAGGAACAGCGCGACCTGCGCGATCTCGTCCGGCTCGCCGCCCCGGCGCAGCGGATTGAGGCGGCCGATGCGATCCTCCTTGCCGTGCTCGCGCGCATATTCATAGGCGCGCGCGGTCATGCCGGTTTCGATCAGGCCGGGACAGATGGCGTTCACGCGTACATTGCTGCCCGACAATTGCTGCGCGCTGGTCTGGACCAGGCTGATGACGCCGGCCTTGGACGCCGAATAGGGCGGCCCGCCCGCGCCCGATCGAAGCCCCGCGACGCTGGCGGTGCAGACGATCGCGCCGCCGCCGCGCTCGACCATATGCGGCGCGGCGTGCTTGATCATCAGGAACGGGCCGATCAGGTTGACGCGCAAAATCTCCGCCCAGTCGTCGGGCGTGACATCGAACAATCCGGCGATGCCGCCCGAAATGCCGGCATTGGCATAAGCGATGTCGAGCCCGCCGAATGAAGCGACCGCCAGCTCGACGGTGCGGATCACGTCGGCTTCGGCGCCCGCATCCATCTCGATCGCGTTGGCGGTGCCGCCCGCTTCGGCGATCATCGCGACGGTCTCGTGCACGCCCACACTCTTGTCGGCGCAGATGACGCGCCCGCCCTCGGCCGCAAAGGCCCGCGACGTCGCGCGGCCAATGCCGGAGCCAGCGCCGGTGACGATGATCGACTTGTCCTGAAAGCGCATCATCCGTTCCTCCGCTCAGATCGTGACACCGCCGTCGATCACCATCGCCTGGCCGGTCATGAACGCGCTGGCCGGACTGGCGAGATAGACGACCGCGCCGGCGATATCCTCCGGTTCGCCGATCCGGCGCAGCGGCGTGCGGCTGTTGGTCGCGGCGATCCGCTTGGGGTCTTCCCACAGCGCCCGGGCAAAGTCGGTTTTGACGAGCCCCGGCGCGATGCAATTCACGCGGACGTTGTGCGGGCCGTATTCGACCGCGTAGTTGCGCGCGAGCTGGAAGTCCGCCGCCTTCGACACATTGTACGCGCCGATCATGCCGTCGCCGCGCAGGCCGCCGATCGACGAGACGATGACGATCGACCCGTCGCGGCGCTCGATCATCTCGGGTGCGACCAGCTGGATCAGCCAGTGATTGGCGAGGATGTTGTTGTCGAGGATCTTGCGGAACTGTTCGTCCTCGATGCCCGCCAGCGGTCCGTAATAGGGATTGGATGCGGCGTTGCAGACCAGCACGTCGATGCGTCCGAACGCGGCGCGCGTCTGATCGACCAGATTGGCGAGTGCGGCCTTGTGCGACAGGCTGGCGGCGACCGCGATGGCGCTGCCTTTGCCGTGTTTCGCGTTCAAATCGGCGGCGACCGTGTCGCAAGCATCCTGATTGCGGCTGGAAATGACCACCTTCGCACCATGCGCCGCCAGCGCCTCGGCCGATGCCTTGCCGATGCCGCGCGACGATCCGGTGATGATCGCCACCTTGCCGGTCAGGTCGAACAGGTGAGTCATGGAAGGGGCTCCGGTTCAGAGGTTGGCGTCATCCCGGCGCAGGCCGGGATCTGTTGCCACATGGTGCGCTCATATGGCCTGAGACCCCAGCCTTCGCTGGGGTGACGGAAGGTGGGGATCGTCGTCCCGGCATAGGCCGGGACCGCCATCAAATCGGGCGCGCTCACGCCCCGGCCCGCTCTGCGAAATGCCATGCCGCTGCGGCCAGCGCGGGCAGCCGCTCGACGGTCGCCGCCGCCTGTTTGCTCGACGCATTGCCGTCGATCATCCGCTTCTTGATCCCCTGGACGATGCCGGTCAGGCGGAACAGGTTGTAGCTGAAATACCAGTCGAGTTGGGGCACGCCGTCGCGGCCCGTCGCGGCGCAGTAACGCGCCACGACCTCGGCGATGGTCGGGATGCCGGTTTCCGGACCGTCCAGTCCCTTGACGCCCGAGCGCCCTTCCGGCTCGGTCACCCAGTTCATCAGGAAATAGCTGAAATCCGCCAGCGGATCGCCCAGCGTCGACAGTTCCCAGTCGAGCACCGCCAGCACGCGCGGGCCGTCCTGCGCGAAGATCATATTGTCGATGCGGTAATCGCCGTGGACGATCGAAGTGCGCGTCTGTTCGGGGACGCTCCTGCCCATAAACGCAATGAGCCGCTCGACTTCGGGCACATCGTCGGTCTGGCTCATGCGATACTGCTTGGTCCAGCGGGCGACCTGGCGCTCGAAATAATTGCCGGGCTTGCCATAGTCGCCCAGCCCCGCCGCCTCGTAATCGACCGCATGCAGCGCCGCGAGCGTGTCGACCATCGCGTCGTAATAAGCCCGCCGCTGTCCGGGCGTCATGCCGGGCAGCGCGCCGTCCCACAGCGTGCGCCCGTCCACCATTTCCATGACGTAAAAGGCCGCGCCGAGCACGCCCGCGTCCTCGCACAGCCCATAAGGCCGTGCGACCGGAAAGCCGGTGGGATGCAGCGCGGCGATCAGCCGATATTCGCGCTCGACCGCATGGGCGGACGGCAGCAGCGGGCCGAACGGCTTTCGGCGCAGAACATAGGCGCCGCTGGCCGCGTCGATGCGGTAGGTCGGATTGCTCTGACCGCCGGGGAATTTGGCATAGGCAAGCGGCCCCGCATAGCCCGCGACATTGGCGGCCATCCACGCCTCGAGCGCGGCGGGGTTCAGGTCGTCGGTCGCGACCATCGGGGCCGTCGCCTCGCTCATGCGAACCGGATCACCGAACGCACCGAGTCCCCCTTGCGCAACTTGTCGAGCGCATCGTTGACCTGATCGAGCGCGATCGTCTCCGCCACCATCGTGTCGAGATCGAGCAGCCCGTCGAGATACATGCGCACCAATCGCGGCAGGTCGATCGGGAACTGGGTGGAGCCGAGCAGCGACCCCTGCAGCTTCTTGCCGGTCAGAAAGGTCGGGCCCGGGATCGACACGCTGTTGCCAGGCGCGATCATGCCCAGGATGGTGGCGGTGCCGCCGCGGCGCAGGATCGCCCAGGCGAGCTCGGCGGTCTGCGGCCGGCCGACCGCCTCGATCGCATAGTGGACGCCGCCGTCGGTCAGCTTGAGGACCGACTTGACCGCATTGTCCTCGCCCGGATCCATGACGTGCGTCGCGCCGAGCTTGCGCGCCAGATCGCGCTTCTCCGCCACCGGGTCGATGGCCAGGATCATGCCTGCCCCGGCGATCCTCGCCGCGTTGATCGCGGCGAGCCCGATGCCGCCCGCGCCGATCACCGCGACGCGTTCGCCCGGCTTGACCTTGCTGTCGTTGAAGATCGCGCCCGCGCCGGTAATGACTGCACAGCCGAGCAGCGCCGCACGATCGAGCGGCATCGCCTTGTCGATCGCGACACAGGCGTTTTCATGGACGAGCATCTGCTCGGCAAAGGCGGACAGGTTGAGAAAGGGGGCGAGCGGCGTGCCGTCGTCGAGGGTCAACCGCGGCGAAGCGTCCGCCGGGCGGCGCGTCGAGGGATTGATGCACAGCGATGGCCGGCCGCTGATGCAGAATTCGCACGAGCCGCAGAACACGGTGAAGAAGGTAATGACGTGGTCGCCGGGGCGGACCGAGGTGACGCCCTCGCCCACCGCCTCGACCACGCCCGCCGCTTCATGGCCGGGCACCGTCGGCAGAGGGTGGGGAAAGGCGCCGTCGACAAAATGCAGGTCGGACCGGCAGACCCCGCACGCCGCGGTGCGGATCAGCACCTCACGCGGACCCGGCGCGTCGATGCGCACATCCTCGATGGTGAGCGACGTGCCGGGCTGGCGCAGGACGGCGGCCTTCATGCGAAACGCTCGGTCGTCCCGGCGGAGGCCGGGACCGCGATCAAGCGCGAGCGCTCCATCCTGCCAGAGGCCCCGGCCTGCGCCGGGGTGACGTGCTTGTAGGACGCTGCCCCCCAGTCCGTCGTCCCGGCGCAGGCCGGGACCTCAGGCAGAAGGTGGTGCAACGGCCGGATAGCGGCCCCGGCCTGCGGGGTCCCCTGCAACGTGATAGTTTGCGGGGGCTCCTGCGCCGGGGCGACGGGGGTGGCGCTCACCGGGTCACCCCGATGTCGCCGCTCGACGCGCGGTCCGCTTTGTAATCGCCATATTTGCCCAGCTCGTGACGGGCGATGGTCCGGTTGTGCACCTCGTCCGGGCCGTCGGCGAAGCGCAGCGTGCGCATGCTCGCCCAGTTGTGCGCCAGCTCGAAATCGTCCGACACACCGCCGCCGCCATGCGCCTGGATCGCGTCGTCAAGGATCTGGAGCGCCATCGTCGGTGCCTGGACCTTAATCATGCTGATCTCCAGGTGCGCCGCCTTGTTGCCGGCGCGGTCCATCATGTCGGCGGCCTTGAGGCACAGCAGGCGCGTCATTTCGATGTCGATGCGCGCGCGGGCCAGTCGCTGCTCCCAGATCGAATGTTCGGCAATCCGCTTGCCGAACGCGACGCGTGACTGCAGCCGCCTGGCCATCGCCTCCAGCGCCTCCTCCGCCACGCCGATCGTGCGCATGCAGTGATGGATGCGCCCCGGCCCCAGGCGACCCTGCGCGATCTCGAACCCGCGCCCCTCCCCCAGCAGCATGTTGTCGACCGGCACGCGGACATTCTCGAGCACCACCTCGCCATGCCCGTGCGGGGCGTGGTCATAGCCATAGACCGACAGCATCCGTTCAATCTTCACGCCGGGCGTGTCGAGCGGCACGAGGATCATGCTCTGCTGGGCATGGCGCGACGCGCCCGGATTGGTCTTGCCCATCACGATCGCAATCTTGCAGCGCGGATCGCCGGTGCCCGACGACCACCATTTGCGGCCGTTGATGACATAATGGTCGCCGTCGCGGACCATCGAGGTTTCGATGTTGGTCGCATCCGACGAAGCGACCGCCGGTTCGGTCATCAGGAAGGCCGAGCGGATCTCGCCGTTCATCAATGGCCGCAGCCACTGTTCCTTCTGTTCGCGGGTGCCGTAGCGGTGGAAAACCTCCATGTTGCCAGTGTCCGGCGCGGAGCAGTTGAAGACCTCCGACGCATAGCCGATCCGCCCCATTTCCTCGGCGCAAAGGGCATATTCGAGGTTGGTGAGCTGCTCGCCCTCGAACGCGAACGTGTCGTCGACATGGGTCTGACCCGAATGCGGCGGCATGAACAGGTTCCACAACCCTGCGGCACGCGCCTTGGCCTTCAGCTCTTCGAGCACGGGCAGGACCTTCCAACGCTCGCCTTCGGCCATCTGACGGTGATAGTCGTGCCGCGCCGGACGAACATGGGTGGCGATGAAGCTGCGGACCCGATCCCGAAAATGGGTCTCCCGCTCGCTGAGCGTGAAATCCATGGCAGCCCTCCTATCCCGTTCGTTCACGATTTGCAGGCTGACTTAGGCCATACCCGATCTTCGGTAAAGCAGCTTTGGTCGAGATTTGACGTCCGGGAACCGCCGTTTCGTCGCACGGAAAAAAGCCACTGTTCCTTCGAATCACTTTTGCTAAGCTGTCATAATGGATGTATCGGAAAGCCTCCGTCCCACCGGGGGCCGCAGCAACGGGGAAATCGGGACGAAGCGGTTCCAGGCCAAGCGGGACGCGATCCTTGCCGCCGCCGCCGAAGCCATCAACGAACAAAGCGCCAAGGGCATGACCTTTGCCGACGTCGCGCGTCGCGTCGGCCTCAACACCACCAGCGTCACCTATTATTTCAAGCGCAAGGAGGACCTTGCGGCTGCCTGCTTCGAGCACACGCTCGGCCGGTTGCAAACGATGCTCAACGAAGCGCTGGAAGCGTCGACGCCGGACGCGCGGGTGGAACGCTATCTCGACCTCAACATGAATCGGCTCGCCCGCATTCGCCGTGGCGAGGAACAGGCCTTCGCGATCCTGTCCGACCTGCGCGCGATGGAGGAGCCCGCCAAGTCGGAGCTGCTCGTCGGTTGGCGCGAGGTGTTCCGAAAGACGCGCAACCTGTGGGGCACCGGGGGATCGCGCGCGCGCACCGACCTGCGCGGTGCACGCGCGCACGTCGTGCTGGAGAACACCTTCTGGCTGTCCGCCTGGCTTGATCGGTACGAACTCGACCAATATGGGCGGGTGGAAGCGCGGCTGATGGACGTGTTCCGTCACGGTATCGCCGCGCCGGGCGCGCACTGGACCCCCGAGCTGCTCGACCTGGCGCCCGCCGAACCCGAACCGGGCCGCGAGGCGTTCCTGCTCGCGGCGACCCGGCTGATCAACGAACTCGGCTATCGCGGCGCCTCGGTACAGCGCATCGCGTCCGAGCTCAACGTCACCAAGGGCAGCTTCTACCACCACCTCGATGCAAAGGACGACCTCGTCCTCGCCTGTTACCGGCGCAGTTTCGACCTGATGACCGCGGCGCAACGCGCGGCCGACCAGCGTGGCGGGTCGCACTGGCAACGCCTGATCAACATCATCGCGACGCTGCTCGACATCCAGTTTTCGGAGCGCGGACCGCTGTTGCGCACTACCGCGCTCACCGGCCTTCCGCCCGACGCCCGACAGGCGATGGTCGACCGGTCGAACCGGATTGCGCGGCGCTTTGCCGGCATGATCAGCGACGGCATCGCGGAGGGGTCGATCCGCCCCGTCGATCCGCTGGTCGCATCGCAGGCGCTGATGTCGTTGCAGAACGCCGCGTTCGACATGCGCAAATGGGCGAGCACGATGCCGCGCGAGCGGGCGGTCGCCTTCTACGCCTCGACGCTCGCTTTCGGGCTGTTCGACGACCGGATGCTTGGCAGCGACGATTGAGACAGCAGGATTGTAGAACGCTGCCCTGCAAAGCCTGTTATGATGCGATTTGCGTCACACCCGGCGCGCTTCCAGCCGAAACGGGGCCGAACATGCACGCCGATAAGCCGATCTTCCGTCACATCCTCCTGGTTTCGCTCGCGCTCGCTGGCGCGGCGCCCGTCACGGCCGTCGCCTCGGCGCCGCTGATGGGGCAGGACGCAAAGTCGAACGACGCCGCCCGGATGCAGGACGACGAGGACAAGACGAAGAAGAAGGCCGAGGACATTGCCTCCCAGCCCGCACGCGACATCGGCGCCAAGGAAATCAAGGTGCCGCCCCTGCTCGCCGCCGCAGCGGAAGCGCCCTATACCATGACGGGCGTGGGCACATGCACCGCGTTGGCCGGCGCGATCGCCGACCTCAATCGCGAGCTCGGTCCCGACTTTTCCGAAGAACCCGCAAAGGAGAGCAAGAAGGGCAAGCTTGCCGAAGCCGGCGGACGCGCGGTGGTCAATTCGATCATCCCGTTCCGCGGCATCGTGCGCGAAGTGAGTGGCGCGGCGGCGGCCGACCGGCGATTGCAGGCCGCAATCGACGCGGGCTATGCACGGCGCGGCTTCCTGCGCGGCGTTCATCGCGCGCGCGGGTGCAAGACCGCGATCTGACGCGCGATCAGGGCGCGCGGCGCAGCAGCACGCCCGCGCGCCAGTAGTGCCAGATCGCCCACGGCGTGGCCGCAGCGAACAGGCACATCGACCAGCGCAGCGATTCGGTACCCAGGCTGGGTTTCAGCATGTCGCTGATCACGCCGACCAGAGTGGGGCCCAGCCCAAGCCCGATCAGGTTGATGATCAGCAGCGTGATCGCCGCCCACAGCGCCCGCAGCCGCACCGGCGCCAGCCCCTGGATCAACGCGAAGGTCGGTCCGAGATAGCTGTTGGCCAGCAGGACGTAGAGGAAATAGCAAAGCAGCGCCGCGACGGGCTCATCGAAAATGAAAAAGCCCAGCGTGAAGGGCAGCGCCGCGGTCTTGAGCACCGCCACCATCCAGGGTTGGGCATGGAGGCCGCGGTTGCGGGCGAGCCAGTCGGCCAGCCGACCGCCGCCCACCGCCGAGAGCGTTCCGACCACTGCGCCGATCGGCGACACGATCAGCGAGATGTCGAGCATCCGCAACCCGAGTGAGCGTTGCATGTAGCTCGGGCCCCAGGCGGTCAGGCCATAGCCGATCATCGAGGTGAGGGTGACTGCCATCACGAGGTGAAAGGCGGGCGCGCTGATGGCCATCGCCCGAAAACCGTCGACCAGGCTGGGCATCGCCCCACGCCCGGCATCGGTGCGCCGGTCCGCCATGCCGCGACGCGGTTCGACGACGAACAGGTAGACGATCACCGCCAGGGCCACCCCGGGCAATCCGATCGCGAACATCGCCACCCGCCAGCCATAGAAGCTGGCGATGGTACCGCCCAGAAAAGTGCCGATCGCGGCGCCGAGCACAACGCCGAGTGAATAGATACCCATCGCACCGGCGCGCTCTTCGGGCGGATAAAGATCGGCGATGATCGAATGGCTCGGCGGCGACGATCCCGCCTCGCCGATCCCGACGCCAATCCGTGCGGCCAGCAGCTGCGCGAAATTCTGGGCGAGCCCGCCGAGCGCGGTCATCAAGCTCCAGACCGCGAGCGAGACCGCGATGATGTTGCGGCGGTTGAAACGATCGGCAAGCCGCGCGACGGGGATGCCGAGCGTCGCATAGAACACGGCAAAAGCCAGGCCCGACAGCAACCCGAGCTGGGTGTCGGAAAGCTTGAGGTCGGCCTTGATCAGTTCCTGGAGGATCGCGAGAATCTGGCGATCCATGTAGCTGAAGAAGTAGGTGAGGGTCAGCAGCGCGAGCGTCAGCCCGCGACGATGCGTCGACCGGGCATCTGCGGCCGCCAAGGGATCGGCACCCATGTCCGTCACGGCGTCACTGCGCATCACCGCTTCCCGGACCCGGTCGCATGGAGATGGGGCGACCGCCTACGGCCGCCCCGCCCCACGATCAGAACTGCCCGCGCAGCGTGATCCCGTAGGTGCGCGGCTCCGCCAGGAACTGCGAGAAGAGCTGGCGCCCGCCGGGATACTGCGGATCGACGAACGGCGCCGACGTCGTGCCCGCCTGGAACGGCGAGTTGAACGCGACCTGCGCATAATCCTCGTCGAACAGGTTCTGCGCCCAGAATTCGACTGCCCAGCGCTGATCGGGTCCGCGCACGCCGATGCGCGCGTTCATCACGAAGAAGCTGTCCTGTTCCTTTTGCGGAAACAGGTCGGATCCGGTGTTGTAGTCGTCGGTCAGTCGGCCATCGAGGTAGAACAGGCCGCTCAGCCCCGAGGAACCGATGTCCGGCGTCCACGAAAAGGACGACGTCACGACGATTTCCGGCGCGTTGGACAAGTTGTCGCCCGGCAGCTTGCGCAGCGCGGGATCGAGCGGCGCGCCGTTGCTGTTGCCGACGACATTGTCGGCGTAGCGCGTGTCCGCATAGGTGAAGCCCAGGTTGACGTTGACGTCGCGCACCGGCGACAGCGACGCTTCGAGCTCGACACCCTGCGACACGACGCCATAGGTCGTGTCGTCGGCCGCGCACGCCCCCGTCGTCGCCGACGTATCCCGATCACCGCCATTCAGGTCGGAATTGCAGCCATTGACCGTCTGCACGATGAACACGGTTCCATTGAAGGTGTTCAGCTGGAAATTGTCGAACTCCTGGCGGAACGCGGCGAGGCTGACCGACACCGGACCGCGCTGATACTTCGCGCCGACTTCGTAGGCGTTGACAATTTCCTGGTCGAACTGGAGGTTGTTGACCAGCGCCTGCGCGCCGCCGACCGCCGCAAAGGGGAGGATCGGGCTCTTGAGCGCCGAACGGTCGAGATTGAAGCCGCCCGCCTTGTAGCCGCGCGAATAGCTGCCGTAGAGCAGCAGATCGGGCGTCGCCTTCCACGACGCGATTGCGGTGCCGGTGAACTCGTCCTCGCTGCGACGATCGTTGATCGACACGCCGTTGAGCTCCGCCGTCGAATTGCCCTGGCAGGACAAGCCGATGATGCCGCCGGCCGTTGCGGCCAGCGTCGGGTTGGTCAGGAAGCTGGCGAGTGCCGCCTGGTTCCCCGTGCACGCAGTATTGTCGTTGCCGAACGTCGCATCGAACCGCTTGCGCTCGTTGGTGTAACGCAGGCCCAGCGTCAGATCGATCGTGTCGGTAATGTGGATGATATTGTGCGTGAAGAACGCATAGTTGCGGCTGTTCTGAAAATAACGGTCACGGGTCGAACCCCGATTATTGAGCCCGTCGAGCCGATCCAGCGCGGCGTACACCAGCGGCGATGCGGCGCCGAACGCCGCTGGTCGCGCGGCAAGACATCCCGCCGAGGTCGGCGAATAGAGCGCCGCCAGACCGCCGCCCGACACGATCCGGCACGTCGCGAAACGGCCATATTGGTTGCCGAAGCGCAGATTGTCGGTGACGGTCAGGTCTTCGTCGGCGTAATAGGCGCCGACAAGCCAGTCGAGCCGACCGTTGAACGCCTCGCCGTTCAGCCGCAGTTCCTGGCTGAACGTCTCGAAGCGACGGCTGGCCCCGCCATCGGCCGCGCGATAGAGGATGTCGACGGTGCCATAGTCGATGTCGCCGCCCTGATCGCTGTCGTAGCTGCGATATCCGGTGATCGACGTCAGCGTCGCGGCACCGAAATCCCAGTCGACCTGGCCCGAGAAGCCCCAGTCCTCGGTCGTGCCATCAAAGGAGCGGCCGGGCGATACCGAGACGTCGCGCGAATAGCCGGGGTTGAGCGCACTCAGATTCTGGCCGAGATCGCGCAGCACGTTGACGATGTTGTTCCCGTTCGCCTGGAGCGGCGACAGCGGCGTCGACGGGTTGTTGAGGTTTCCGATGAACGGATTGACCGAATTGTCGACATAGGTCGCCGCGCAGCACTTCTCGTCGCGGCGGGTATAGTCGCCGATCAGGCGGACGCGGATGTCGCTCGACGGTTCAAACAACAACTGGCCGCGGACGAAGAAGCGGTCACGGTCGTTGATGTCGGTGTCGTTGCGCGCGTCGTAGTAAAAGCCGTCGCGACGGGTGTAGACTGCGTCGATCCGCGTCGCGAGCGTCTCGCCGAGCGGAACGTTGATGTTCCCGGCGGCGCGGAAATAGTCGTAATTGCCGTATTCAAGCTGGCCGCCGCCGGAGAAGTCGAACGACGGCGCCTTGCTGACGATGTTGATGATACCCGCCGACGCGTTGCGCCCGAACAGCGTGCCCTGCGGCCCGCGCAGCACTTCGATCCGCTCGATGTCGCCAAGCTCGTTCAGGCCGATGCCCGACCGCGAGCGGTAGACACCGTCGATGAAGACCGCGACCGAGCTTTCGAGGCCGGGATTGTCACCCACCGTGCCGATGCCGCGAATACGCGCCGAACCGTTGGCTTCCGAGCCCGTCGAGGACACAAGCAGCGACGGTGCGAGCTGGTTGAGCTGGCGAATGTCGGTCGCGCCCGACAATTGCAGGCTTTCCGCCGACACCGCGGACACGGCGACCGGCACGTCGGACAGCACCTGGGCGCGCCCCTGCGCCGTCACGATGATGTCGGCCGGGCCTTCATCCTCGCTCGCCTGCTGGGCCTCGCTTGCCGGCGCAGCGTCCTGCGCCAGGGCCGGCGCGGCCGCCATCATGAACGTCGAAATCGCGCAAGCAGAAAGCAGCTGCTGCTTCTTCATCATTCCTCTCCCGTCCTGGCTGCGCAGTCACCGCACATACCTGATACTCGAAGATGCGGCGATGTTGACGCGCCGTCAAGCGCGCTGACCCCGCGCTAATCACGGTTTTCAGGGATTGTTGCCATTTTGACATAGCGCCGGGCCGGCCCGGCCATCGCCCGGACCCGAGCTTTGAAAACGCCCCAGCGATGTTGTCCGGAGGTGCCTCAGTAGCCGTTGAGGCGGGCGAAGCGTTCGCGGTGCCACGCCGCGTTGCCCCACATCGCCTCGACCACGCGCGACCGTTTGAGGACGAAGCCGACGTCATAGTCGTCGGTCATGCCGATCCCGCCGTGCAGCTGGATCGCCTCGCGGCTGACCAGGTTCATGACATCGCCGGCGAACGCCTTGGCCAGGCTGACCGTCTGCGACAGGTCGGAACGATTGGCGTCGATCGCCTCGAGCGCGCCCTCGACCACCGATCGCATCAGCTCGAGTTCGGTGAACAGCTTCGCCATGCGATGCTGGAGCGCCTGAAAGGTCGACAGCGGCTGGCCGAACTGGACACGCGTCTTCAGATAGTCGTTGACCGTCTGGAACGCGCTTTCGGCCATGCCCAGCATTTCGGCGCACGCCGCCGCCGCCGCCCGGTCGGTAACCGCGGTCAGCAGCCCATCGCCGCCGCCCGCGAGCCGTTCTGCGGCCGCACCGTCGAAACGGATTTCGGCATGGCTGCGCGCGTCGGTCATGCGGCGTCGCGCACGCATAATCCCTTCGCCCGCCGGGACCAGGTAGACGCCGTCGGTTGCCGCGACGACGAACAGGCTCGCGCTGTCCCCCTCGGCCACGAACGCCTTGGTGCCGGTCAGCCGGCCATCGGCGACACGCGTGCTGATCCGGGTCGGGTTGAAATGCGGCCCCTCGTCCACCGCCAGTGCGGCGACGATTTCGCCGGTTGCGATGCGGGGCAGCCAGTGCGCCTGTTGGGCCTCGCTGCCACCGAGCAGGATCGCGCTGGTCGCCGCGGCCGTCGCCGCGAGGGGGGTCGCGACCAGGTTGCGGCCCAGCTGCTCCAGCACGATGCCGAGCGACAGATAGCCCATGCCGGCCCCGCCATGCGCTTCGGGCACGATGATGCCGGCAAATCCCATTTCCGCCTGCGCGCGCCAGTGCGCGATGTCATAGCCCTCGGGCGGCGCGGTGTCGCGCACCCGGCGAAAGGCGCTGACCGGCGCCTCGTTGTCCGCCCATTCGCGCGCCAGATCGCGCAGCATCGTCTGCTCTTCGGTCAATGCGGCCATTTCAGTTCCTCTGTTCCGGTCGCCGCCCGGCGCGAGCCGGGGCGACGCCATTCACTGGTGGTCGAGCATCCCCAGGATGCGCTTGGCGATCACATTGTTCTGGATCTCGCTCGATCCGCCATAGATCGACACCGCCTTGCCCCACAGCCACGCGCGCGTCTGGCCCAGCTCCTCCTCGGTGAAGCCTTCGCCTTCCCAGCCCAGGCCGTTCATCCCCATGATCTCGATCGCCAGTTCGGCGCGCTCCTGCATCACCCGCGCGCCGACATTTTTCATGATCGACGTTGCGGCCGACGGGCCCTGGTTCGACTTGGCGTCGATCGCGGCGCGGCGCAGCGTCATGGCAAAGGCGCGCATGTCCATTTCGTGGCGCACGATCCGCATGCGAAGGTCGCTGTCGGGGACGCGGCCATCCGCGTCGCCGAGATATTTCTTCGCCATCTGGCCCAGCGGCGTCCCGGCGAACATCCGCCCGGCGCTCGATCCGCCACCCGACAGGCTGGAGCGTTCGTGCTGAAGCAGCCGCTTGCCGATCGTCCAGCCCTGGCCCGGTGCCCCGACCAGATTTTCCTTGGGCACCTTCACGTCGGTGAAGAAGGTCTCGCAAAAGGGTGACGAGCCCGAAATCAGCTTGATCGGCCGCACCTCGACGCCGGGGGACTTCATGTCGATCAACAGGAAGCTGATCCCCTCATGCTTCTTCGCCTTGTCGGTGCGGACCAGGGCAAAGCACTTGTCCGCCCATTGCCCGCCGCTGGTCCAGGTCTTCTGGCCGTTGACGAGATAATGGTCGCCCTTGTCTTCGGCAAAGGTTTGAAGGTTGGCGAGATCGGAACCGGCATTGGGTTCCGAATAGCCCTGGCACCAGCGTACCTCGCCCTTAGCGATCGCCGGAATGTGCTCGCGCTTCTGCGCCTCGTTGCCATATTCGAGCAGGGTCGGCCCGAACATCATCACGCCCATGCTGCCGCTGACCGGGTTCCAGGCACCGACGCGACCCATCTCCTCGGCCAGGACGCGTGCCTCGGCGGGGCTCAGCCCGCCGCCGCCATATTCGACGGGCCAGGTGGGGACACTCCACCCCTTCTCACCGATCGCCTTCTTCCACGCGGCCTCGTCCGGGCTCAGCTCTGACGGTCCTTCCAGCGCGGACAAGCCATGGTCCTTGCCCTTGAGCGCGGGTGGGAAATGCTCGGCCAGCCAGGCCCGGGCGGTGGCCCGGAAGCTCTCGAGCGGATCGGTCACATCTTCGGCGCGCGTTGCCATCGGCTTCTCCTCTCCGGCGCTCATCGGCCGGCACATCCACTTTCGAAACTGCGGTATGGCGTAATCGTCGTCAAGCCCGTCCATCGGCACGACCCTGCGGCGCACGCGGCACGCCGATCACTTGGCGCACGCGCCGCGCGGGCGGTTGCCGGGGCGCGCACCCCGCCCCACATGACGTGCGCCCAAGGCGCAAATACACACACGGAGTCCCGCTGCCATGATCGAACTTTTTTACTGGCCGACCCCCAATGGCCACAAAATCACGATGTTCCTGGAAGAAGCCGGACTCGATTACCGGATCACACCGATCAACATCGCGGCCGGCGAGCAGTTCGATCCCGGTTTCCTGAAGATCGCGCCCAATAATCGCATGCCCGCGATCATCGATCATGCGCCCGCGGATGGTGGCGACCCGATCTCGATCTTCGAATCGGGCGCGATCCTCACCTATCTGGCCGACAAGATGGGCAAGTTCTGCGGCGCGACCCCGCGCGCGCGGATCGAGGTTTCGCAATGGCTGATGTGGCAGATGGGCGGCCTGGGACCGATGCTGGGCCAGAACCACCATTTCAGCCGCTACGCGCCGGAAAAGATCGAATATGCGATCAACCGCTACGTCAACGAAACCAATCGGCTCTACGGCGTGCTCGACCGGCGGCTGGCCGGCCGCGACTTTGTTGCGGGAGACTATTCGATCGCCGACATGGCCGCCTATCCGTGGATCGTGCCGCACGAGGCGCAGGGTCAGAATCTCGCCGATTTCCCGAACCTGAAGCGTTGGTTCGAATCGATCGCGGCACGCCCCGGAACGAAGGCCGCCTATGCGAAGGCGGAGGGGTTGAATACGACCCCCGTGGTGACGGAGGAATCACGCAAGATCCTGTTCGGTCAGACCGCAAAGGCCGGCGGCTGAGCGGACGACGGCCCCGCACCCTAACGTGCGGGGCCGGTCAGAGCTCGCGTCCGGGCCGGCGGCTGAGCGCGACGTCAAGGTGCCCGCCCGCATCGACCAGCATTATCTCGCCCGTCATCGCACGCATCGCCGGGTCGAGCAGCGCGACGATGGGCGCGGCGACGTCTTCGGCCATCGTCGCCATCGCCATCGGCACCTGGGCGGCGACGCGCTGATTGAGCGCGGCAAATCCCTCTGCGCCCAGCCGGTCCGAGTACCAGCCGGTTCCGACATAGCCGGGCGCGACCGCATTGACCCGGATAGCGGGGGCGAGCACGCGCGCCATGCTCTTGGTCAGCGTGATCAGCGCGCCCTTCGAGCAGGCATAGGCGACCGAGGAGCCCATGCCGAACGCGCCCGCCACCGATGCCACGTTGACAATCGCGCCCGCCGGCCCGGCGCGAAGCGCGGGCGCACAGGCCCGCGTCATCTGAAAGGCGGCGACGGTGTTGACCCGATAGATATCGACGAAATCGTCCGCCGACAGCGCTTCCAGATCCTCATGATTGGCGAACTTGGTCTTGCCGGCATTGTTGACCAGAAAATCGATGCGCCCGAACGCCGTCATCGTCGCATCGGCAAGCGCGCGACACGCGGTATCGTCCGCGATGTCGGCCTGAACCGCGATCGAGCCATTGGCGAGTTCTGCAACCAATGCTTCCGCCTTGTCGCGGCTGGTCGCGTAATTGATCGCGCAGCGCACGCCGCGCGCCGCCAGTGCACGCACCACCGCCGCGCCGATCCCCGTTCCGCCCCCGGTCACGATCGCGACGCGGCCGTCCATCGCATTCGCCATGCCTCGCTCCTTCTTTCCGCATCCCTGCGTTTTTCGAATGTCGCGTATGGCATTTGCCGATCCGATCGCCTAGCTGCGACCAGTCAACGGTGCGGGAGGAAGGATGGCGCGCGCGGCTGAACTGCTGGACGCCGATTTCGGCACGTTCTCGGACCTCGTGCACGCGCATGGACGCGAGCGGCCCGATCATGTCGCGGTCATCGATGCGGCGGCGCGTACGACCTATCGCGAACTCGACCGCATGATCGACCGGATCGCCGCCGCCCTGCAGCGCGACGGGCTGGCCAAGGGTGATTGCGTCGCGATCCTCGCCCTGCCCTGCGCGGCCTATGTCGCGGTGATGATCGGAACGCTGCGCGCTGGTGGCGTGCCCGCCCCGCTCGCCCCCTCGGCGACCCCGGCGCAGCTTCGCGCGATGATCGCGGATTGCGGCGCCCGCATGCTGTTCGCCGATGCGGCCGGCGTCGAGGCGCTGGGGGACGACGCGACGAGCATCGTGTCGACCGTGCAGATCGACCAGCCGCTCGACAGCTGGCTTGTCGACGTTGCCGAACCTGCGCCCGTCGCCGTCGGTCCGGCCGATGCGTTCACGATCATCTATTCGTCCGGCACGACCGGCACGCCGAAGGGGATCGTGCAGAGCCACGCGATGCGCTGGGCCTATGTGCGGGTCACCGCCACGGCGGGCTTTTCGGACGCGGTCACCATCGTCGCCACGCCGCTCTATTCAAACACGACCAACGTCACGTGGCTTCCGACGCTCGCTTATGGCGGCACGCTCGTCCTGATGGCGAAGTTCGATGCGCGACGCTTCCTCGAACTCGCCGCGCAACATCGCGCGACGCACGTCATGCTGGTGCCCGTCCAGTATCAGCGGATCATGGCCGACCCCACGTTCGACCGGTTCGACCTGACAAGCTTCCAGCTCAAGGCGTGCACGAGCGCGCCGTTCAGCCCCGCGCTCAAGCGCGACGTGCTGGCCCGGTGGCCGGGGCTGCTCGTCGAATATTACGGCATGACCGAGGGCGGCGGGTCGACGATGCTGATCGCCAGCTACTTCCCCGACAAGCTCCACACCGTCGGGCGGCCGATGGAGGGGCACGACATTCGCCTGATCGACGACGAGGGGCACGAGGTGCCGCCGGGCGCTACCGGCGAAGTGGTCAGCCGGTCGCCGGCGCGCATGTCCGGCTATCACAATCGCGACGACGCGACGCAGGCCGCGACGTGGATCGCGCCCGACGGGACGCGCTTCATTCGCCACGGTGATATCGGCCGCTTCGACGCGGACGGCTTTCTGATCCTGATGGACCGCAAGAAGGACCTGATCATCTCGGGCGGGTTCAACATCTATCCGTCGGACCTCGAGGCCGTGCTGGCGACGCACCCGGCAGTGGCGGACTGCACGGTGATCGGCGTGCCGTCCGATCAATGGGGAGAAACCCCGGTCGGCGTCTTCGTGCCCCGGCGGGACGCGGATGCCGCGCCTGACGAGATTCTCGCCTGGTTCAACGCGCAGGTCGGCAAGACCCAGCGCCTGTCCGCGCTCCACGCGATCGAGGAGCTGCCGCGCAGCGCGATCGGCAAGGTGCTGAAGCGCGAGTTGCGCGACCGCTTCGCGCGCGAGGCGGCATGACCGCGCTCGCCACGCTGCTGGCGGAGGCGCGTCCCGCCGGCGATGGCTTCGTCGCCACCATCCCCGAAACCTGGCTCCAGGGCCGCACGGCCTATGGCGGGCTTTCGGCCGCCCTCGCCCTGCACGCCGCGCTTGGCCTGGCTGACGACCTGCCGCCGCTGCGTTCGGCGCAGGTCAGCTTCATCGGGCCACTGGCCGGGGAGGTGACGGTCGAGCCGCTGCTGCTGCGTCGCGGCCGTAACGCCGCCTTCATCCAGGCCGATGTGCGGTCGGACGCCGGGCTGGGCCTGCGCGCGACCTTCGTGTTCATGGCGCAGATCGCCTCGACCATCGCCCGGGATGCGGCGTCACGCGCGCCGGTTCCGATCCCGCCCGCCGACGCGGCACTTTATGTCGGCCCCGACACCTTCTTCACCGGCAATTTCGAGTTCTACGATGTGAAGGAAGGGCTTGGCCCTGCCGAATGGTTGCGCTGGGCGCGCCTGCGCCACCGCGACGGCCTTCATCCGATGGTCGAGATGATGGCGATCGGCGACGCCCTGCCGCCTGCCGCGTTCAAGCTGTTGAGCGAACCGCGGCCGTTGAGCTCGCTGACGTGGATCCTGAACCTGACGACACCCGCACCCCGGACCGATGATGGCTGGTGGCTGCTCCGGGCGAACAGCGATCACGCCCGCGACGGCTATAGCAGCCAGTCGATGCGCATCTGGAACGCGGCCGGCGATCCGGTGGGCGAAGGGATGCAGGGCGTCGCCATCTTTGGCTGATCGTGCCGCGGGCGGCGACAAACTGCGACAATTTCGTCACGCGGTGACATCGGTCTGCGACAGCATCCGTCGATAAACCTCTCCAGACGGCAACGGTGCCGCGTTGGAACGAGGACTTGCACGATGAAGAAGCTCATACTCCTGGCCGCGCTGTCGGCGACGACGCTCGGCGGGGTGGCGGTCGCCACCCAGGGCATGGCGCCGGGCGGCGGCATGGCGCGCGGCGAGCGCATGCTGAAGCGCGTCGACACGAACAATGACGGCGCGATCAGCCGCGACGAGATGCGCGCGCAGGCGGAAAAGCGGTTCGCCCGCCGCGACGCGAACGGCGACGGCAAGCTGACGGCCGAGGAACTGCAGCGGCGCGGCGGCAAGCGCGATGGGCGCGGCCATGCCGGCCATCATGGCGGCGGTCGCGCACCGGGCGCGATGATCGACGGGATGTTCGAACGGCTCGACACCAACCGCGACGGATCGATCACCCGCGCCGAAGCCGACGCCGCCAAGGCGCAATGGGCGGCGCGTGGCGAACAGGTGCGCGCGGCGATGCTGAAGCGCGTCGACACCAACGGTGACCAGGCGATCAGCAAGGCTGAGGCGCTCGCCCAGGCCGATCAGCGCTTTGCGCGTCTGGACACCAACCGGGACGGCCGCATCGATGCCGACGAGCGTGCCGCGACCCGCGCCAAGTGGCGTGAGCGGTTCCAGCGCGGTGCGCCGGGCCCCGATGCCGCACTCGAAACCCCTGCGGGCGAGTGACGCCCACGCATCGCCGGGCGGCGACTTCCCCTCCCCGAACCGCCCGGCGATGCGATTGCCGCCCCTGCGCGGCCTGTTTCCTTCTGTCCGGACTGTGCTAGCCGATGGACATGGCTGATCTTCCTCATCTGCTGCTGGTCGACGACGAGCGCTCGATCCGCGAGCCGCTGGCGCAGTATCTCGGCAAGCAGGGCTTTCGCGTCACCCAGGCGGGTGACGCCGAAGGCGCGCGGTCGCGGCTGAGCGCCTATGCGATCGATCTTGCCATCGTCGATATCATGATGCCGGGCGAGGACGGGCTCAGCCTGTGCCGCCACATCCGCGCGACCAGCGACACGCCCGTCATCCTGCTGACCGCCAAGGCCGAAGAGACCGACCGGATCGTCGGGCTGGAAATGGGCGCCGACGACTATGTCGTGAAGCCGTTCTCCCCGCGCGAGCTCGCCGCGCGGATCAAGGTGGTGCTGCGCCGCGCCGCAACCGGCGTGCGCCAGCATGCGCCCGAAACCGGCGCCTTCGGCTTTGCCGGCTGGGTGCTCAAGACCGGCGAGCGCACGCTCGTCGACCGCGAGGGGGTCGAGGTGCCGATTTCGTCGGGCGAGTACAACCTGCTCCATGCGCTCGTGCTGCGGCCGCGCCAGGTGCTGACCCGCGACCAGTTGCTCGACCTGACGCAGGGGCGCGAGGCGCAGGCGTTCGACCGCGCGATCGACAATCAGGTCAGCCGGCTGCGCAAGAAGATCGAGCCCGACCCGAAGAACCCGTCGATCATCAAGACGGTCTGGGGCGGCGGCTACACGCTGGCCACCGAAGTCACCCGGCTGTGAAGCGGTTGCAGCTCTGGCCGCGCAGCCTGTCCGGCCAGATCGCGCTGCTCGTCGCGCTTGCGCTGTTCGTCGCGCAGGCGATCAATTTCGGGCTGTTGCTGCGCGAGCGCCGCATCGTGCGCTTCACCCAGGTGACCCTGCCCGCAATCACCCGCATCGTCGACGCGGTCGACCGCATCGAGAACGGGCGGTTCACCGGGTTGGGGTGGCAACGGCGCGGACGCGTGCGGCTGGTGGCGGCAAACCCCGTGCCGGGGCAGCTGCGCGCCGCGCGCGATGTCGAACGCGGCCTGGCGGAAGCGTTGGACGAAGCCGGCATCGCACACGGGCGCATCGTCACCGGGGTGCGCCCCTTCGACCGCGGCGATCCGCGCATCGCCACCCTCGCCCCCCGCCGGATCGAACGGCTTCGCCGCTTTGGCGCCGAATTGCTGGTCGCAGTGGAACTGCCCGGACGCGGCTGGCTGTCGCTCGCGATCGCCTGGCCGCGCAGCGACCTGGCCCTCATGTGGCGACTGGTCGCCCAGACGGTCATCCTCTACGTCGTCGTGCTGATCCCGATCCTGTGGGCGGGCCGGCGCATTTCCGAGCCGCTGCGCAGTCTTGCGGCGTCCGCGCGCGCCTTTCGCCCCGGCGCGCCGGCCGTCCGGATCGACGAGCGCGGACCGGGGGAGTTGCGCGATGTGATTTCCGCCTACAACGCGATGGGCGATCGCGTCACCGCGATGCTGGACGAAAAGGACCGGATGCTGGGCGCGATCGGCCATGACCTGCGCACGCCGCTCGCCGCGCTGCGCGTCCGCGTCGAATCGGTGGAGGACGAGCAGGATCGCGCGCGAATGGCGGACATCATCGCGGAAATGAGCCGCACGCTCGAGGATATCCTGTCGCTCGCTCGCCTGGGCCGGCCGAGCGAAGCGATCACCGATGTCGACCTCGCCGCGCTCGTCGACGCGGTCGTCGCCGACTTCCATGACCTTGGCGCGGACGTGGTGACCGAGGACGCGCCGCGCACGCCGATGCGGCTGCGCCCGTCGCTGATGCGGCGCGCGCTGCGCAACCTGATCGAAAACGCGGTCAAATATGGCGGCTCGGCCGAGGTTCGGCTGACCGCGACCGCGACCGAGGCCCGGATCGAGGTCTGCGATCGCGGCCCGGGCATCCCGGCCGGACAGCTCGACGCGGTATTCGACCCGTTCATGCGCCTGGAGAACTCCCGCAATCGCGACACCGGCGGGATCGGCCTCGGCCTCGCGCTGGCCCGCGCGATCGTCGGCGATGCGGGCGGCGTGATCCGGCTGGCCAATCGCGACGGCGGCGGCCTCATCGCGACGGTCGTGCTGCCGCGCTGACTGGTCGCGGGGCGTGCGACCGCCTAGAAGCAGCCGGACATGATCAAGGTCGCGAGCTATAACATCCGCAAGGCGATCGGCACGGACCGGCGGCGGATGCCCGAACGGATCCTGGCCGTGCTCAACGAGATCGATGCCGATATCGTCGCGCTGCAGGAATGCGACCGGCGGTTCGGTGCGCGCACCGCGGTCCTCCCGCGCCACCTGCTCGACGAGCACAGCGACCTTCAGCCGGTGCCGCTCGCGCGGCGACCCGACAGCATGGGGTGGCATGGCAATGCGCTGCTGATCCGCAAATCGGCGTCAGTGCTTGCCGGCGAGGCATTGCACCTGCCCGCACTCGAGCCGCGCGGCGCGGTAACCGCGGACGTTCAGCTCGCCGGCCGCCCGCTGCGGATCGTGGGCATGCACCTCGACCTGTCGGGGCTTTGGCGGCGGCGACAGGCGCATGCGGTGCTGTCGCACCTCGACGGCGCGGCCGAGCCGCTCCCGACGATCCTGATGGGCGACCTCAACGAATGGCGGCCGGCGGGCGGTTGTCTCGCCGATTTCGGCCGGGATCACCGGATCGTGCCGACCGGCCCCAGTTTTCACGCGCGCCGGCCGGTCGGACGGCTCGATCGGATCATCGTGTCAAGCGACTGGATTGTCGAAAGTTGCGGCGTCCATGCCAGCCGGGCGGCGCGCACCGCTTCCGATCACCTGCCGATCTGGGCTAGCCTTTCGCTGAAAAACTAGAACGGCAACGCCGGGGAGAGCGGCATGGAAGTGCGCGACAAGGAGCTGAGGCTCGCGCTGGTCTGCTATGGCGGCATCAGCCTGGCGATCTACATGCACGGCATTTCCAAGGAGATCTGGCACCTGGTCCGCGCCAGCCGCGCCTATCGCGAAGGCGAGCCCGCGACCCCGGGCAGCCAGGCAACCTATCGCGCGCTGCTTCACGAGATCGAGGCAACCGCCGGGATCAAGCTGCGCGTGCTGAACGACATCATCGCGGGCGCGAGCGCGGGCGGCATCAACGGCGTGTTCCTGGCCCAGGCGATCACCACCGGCCAGTCGCTCGACCCGCTGACCAATCTCTGGCTCGAGCTCGCGGATGTCGAGGCGCTGATCGACCCCGACCAGGCCCCGCAATCGGCGCTGACCAAGGCATGGGCGCGCCCGATCGCGTGGATGGCGCTCAACCGGATCAAGATGGTCGACGAGACGGTCGAGGCGAGCGCGCGCGAAGAAGTTCGCGACAAGCTCGACCATTTCGTGCGGTCGCGCTGGTTCGAGCCACCCTTTGGCGGCAAGCGCATGCTGCACATGCTGCTCGATGCCTTCGACGCCATGGCGGCGGCACCTGCGGGCCCGCGCCTGCTGCCGCCCGATCAACCGCTCGACCTGTTCGTGACGGTGACCGATTTCGGCGGACATCCCGAGATGCTGCGGCTCAATTCGCCGCCCGAGGTGATGGAGACCGAACATCGGCTGGTGGTCGCCTTCAGCGATCGTGGCCAGGCGGGGGATGCGATCGGCGCACCCGCCGAGCTCGCCTTTGCGGCGCGCGCGACCTCGAGCTTTCCCGGGGCATTTCCGCCCTTTACGGTCGCCGAGCTTGACGAGGTGCTGGCCGAGCGCGGCGTCGAATGGACGGGGCGCGACGCGTTCCTCGCCCGCGCGCTGCCACGTCAGGCGGCTGCGAAAATGGCCGAAAGCGCGGTACTGATCGACGGATCGGTGCTGACCAATGCGCCGTTCGCCCCCGCCATCGACGCGCTGCGCGAACGCCCGGCGCGCCGCCAGATCGATCGGCGCTTCGTCTATATCGACCCGACGCCGGGCGCGCGCTTCGGCCTCTACGGCCGTGCCAAGGGCCCACCCGGCTTTTTCCAGACGCTGATCGCGTCGATCTCGGAACTGCCGCGACACCAGCCGATCCGCGACAATCTGGAATCGATCGCGACGCGATCCGACCGGATCGAGCGGCTGCGCCGGATCGTCGAGACGATCCGTGCCGAGGTCGAGCACGAGGTCGAGAGCCTGTTCGGCTATACCCTGTTCCTCGACTTTCCCACGTCCAAGCGGCTGATGGCGTGGCGTAACCGCGCCCAGGCACAGGCGGTGGCGCGTGCGGGGTTCGGTCACGCCGCCTATGGGCTCGTCAAGGTCGAGGGCGTGGTCGACCGGATCGCGGACCTGCTGCTGCGGGTCGGCGACGAACCGGGACCCGAGCGGCGGCGCACCATCCGCCAGTCGATCGCGCGATGCGTCCACGCCCGCGGCTATGACCGCTTCGGCGGCAGCCGCCCGGGCACCGCCGACTCGACGACGATCGATTTCCTGCGCACCTTCGACCTCGGCTTTCGCATCCGCCGGTTGCGCCTGATGGCGCGCCGCCTGACCGAGCTCGACGCACTGCACGTCGACAGCGACCTGCGGCCGATCCGCGACGCGGTCTATGCCGCGCTCGCCGTCTATCTCGATTGCGAGCGCCACAGCCGCTTTGCCGACCTGCGCCATGATGTCCGCGCGATGCGCGAGGAGGCGGGGCCTATCCTCGACCGGCTGGGCGCGGCGATGGACCTGCGCGCGCTCGACGCCCGGACCGAGGAACTGCTGTCGCAGGGGCTGTGCGGCCTGTCGCGCGAGTTGCGGCGGCCGTTGCTGCTTGCCTATCTCGGCTTCCCGTTCTTCGACATCGCCACGCTGCCGCTCCTGCAGGGCGAGGGGCTGGACGAGTTCGATCCGATCCGGGTCGACCGCATCTCGCCCGACGATGCTCCAAGCATTCGCAGCGGCGGGGCCGCGGCGACGCTGAAGGGCATCCAGTTCAACTATTTCGGGGCGTTCTTCAGCCGCGCCTATCGCGAGAACGACTATCTCTGGGGCCGCCTGCACGGCGCCGAGCGCATGATCGACATCGTACTGTCCACGCTCGGCGCGAACGCGCACCTTCCGCCGGGGCGCGTAACCGCCTTGAAGCGCGCGGCTTTTCTGGCGATCCTCGACGAGGAGCAATCGCGGCTGCAAACAATCCAGCCGCTGTTTGCGGAGCTGCGCGCCGAAATCGGCTGAAACCGGCCTTCAAGCTGGCAATGCGCGCGCGGGGCGCATAAGATCGCCCCGGGATAGGCGGATCAAAGGATCAACATGCAGTTTTTGCGGACCCTGTTCTGGGCGTTGCTCGTCGGGCTGGCCGTCGCGTTCGCGTTCAACAACTGGGTGTCGGTCGATGTCCGCCTGTGGGGCGGCCTCGTCGCCCAGATCAACCTGCCGGTACTGCTGCTGCTCACCTTCCTGCTCGGTTTCGTTCCGGTCTATCTGCTCTATCGCACGTCCCGCTGGCGGATGCGCCAGCGCCTCGCCGCGTCCGAGCGCAACGTGATGGAACTGCGCAACGCCGCCCAGCTTCCTGCCTTTCCCCCGGAAACCGCGCCGCCCGGCCCGGTGGAACCACGCGAAGATCCGGACATGCTGCCGCTGGGCGCGCCGCCGGCGGATGCGCGCTGATGCGCTCGCCGCTCTTCGTTGCGCTCGACACGCCCGATATCGATCGCGCGCGGTCGATCGCCACCCGCGTCCGCAATCATGTCGGCGGCATCAAGCTCGGGCTGGAGTTCTTCGCCGCCAACGGCCGGTCGGGCGTGCGCGAGATGGCGGAAATCGGTCTGCCGATCTTTCTCGATCTCAAGCTTCACGACATCCCCAACACCGTGGCCAAGGCAATCCAGGCGCTGCGGCCGCTCGAGCCTGCCATCCTGACCATTCATGCCGCGGGCGGCCGCGCGATGATGGAGGATGCGAAGGCGGCGGCGCCCACGGGTACGCGCGTCGTCGCGGTGACGATGCTCACCAGCCTCGACGGCGGCGACCTGCGCTCGATCGGCCTGGCGCCCGATCCGCATGAACAGGTGGTGCGGCTGACCGAACTGGCGCGCGCCGCCGGCATCGACGGCGTCGTGTGTTCGGGTGCCGAAGTCGCCGCCGCCAAACGCGCCTGGCCGCAGGGCTTCTTCGTCGTCCCCGGCGTGCGGCCCGCCGATGGCCATGCCGGCGACCAGAAACGCGTGGTGACGCCGCGCGCCGCGCTCGACGCCGGCGCGTCGATCCTGGTGGTCGGCCGCCCGATCACGCAGGCCGAAGACCCCGACCAGGCCGCCCGCGCGATCGAAGCGACGCTGTGACCCCTATTATTCCGCCGCGTCGGGCAGCGACGGCGCGATGCTCAGCTTGGTCAGCGGGCGCGGCGACTGCTCGACCATTGGCAGCACGTCGATCGACTTGCCGCCGGTATCGACATTGAGCGTTTCGAACCGCCGCGCCTGCGTCATCACGTTCGATTCCAGGCTGCCGACGAACGCATTGTACGCCCCGTTCGCCAGTTCAAGATTGCGGCCGAGCCGGGCGACATGCTCGCCCATCTTGGCGACACGCGCGTGCAGTTCGCGCCCGAGCGCCGCGATCTCGCGTGCTTCGCCGGCCAGCTTCTCCTGCCGCCACACCGCCGCCACCGTGCGCGCGATCGCGATCAGGTTGGTCGGGGTCGCGATCAGCACGCGGCGATCGAACGCATAGTCCCAGAGGTCCGGCGCATGTTCGAGCGCGGCGGACAGGAAATGTTCGCCCGGCACGAACATGATGACGTAATCGGGCGCGTCCTCGAACTGCGCCTGATAGGCCTTGGCGCCCAGCGCGGTGACGTGCCCCTTCATCGACGCGACATGCGCGGCGAGGTGCGCGGCACGTTCGCCCTCGTCGACCGCGCCGAACGCGTCCTGATAGGCGTTGAGCGATACCTTCGCGTCGATGACCAGCGATCGCCCGCCGGGGATGCGCACGATCGCATCGGGGCGCAGCCGACCGCCGTCCGCCTCGACGCTGACCTCCATCTGGAAATCGGTATGCTCGGCAAGTCCGCAGCTTTCGAGCACGTTGCGCAGCTGCTGCTCGCCCCAGCGCCCGCGCGCCTTGGGCGCGGAACGCAGCGCGTTGACCAGCTTGGCGGCCTCCGACTTGACCGATTCCTGGCCGACCCGCATCGCCTCCATCAGCCCGGCCAAGTTGCCATAGGCTTCCTTGCGCTCGCCCTCGACGCTGGCGATCTTCTCCTCATAGCGCTTGAGCGTCGCCTCGACCGGCTGGAGCAGCGCCTTAAGCTTGGCCTCGTTGCTCTCGCCGGCCTGGGAAAAGCGCGCGTCGGCACGCTCCAGAAACGCCTTCTGCGCTTCCGACAGCGATCGGTTGGCCAGTTCGTTGAACTGCGCCGCCATCAGCTCGCGCGCGTCCTTGAACTCCTGCAGCCGCGCCTCGAACGCCTCGGCCTTGGCCCGCAGGTCGACCAGCTCCAGCCGCGCCTGATCGCGCTCGTCGCGCAGCGACGCCATGGCCTCGCGCAGGGTGGGCACTTCCCGCGCCTGCTCGCTTGCGCGCGCCAGGTCGGTGATCGCGGCCTTGAACTCGGCCTGGAAATGATCGCGCTCGGCGCGCATCGCCGCGACGCCGCGATGGCCCAGCCACCAGCCGATCGCCAGCCCGCCGAGCAGCGCAATGATAAGGAAAAGGGCGGTGATCGGGTCCATCTGCGCTCCGCAAGAAAAGAACGAAGCGCGAACCTATCCGCTGGCGTGCCCGACGGCAAGCGTCGATCAGGCGGCCTTGCGCGCCTTGTTCAGCTTCTTGAGGATCATCTCGCGCTTCAGGCGCGACAGATGGTCGAGGAAGACGATGCCGTTCAGGTGATCCATCTCGTGCTGGATGCAAGTCGCGAGCAGGCCGGTGAACTGTTCGTCATGCTGGACGCCGTCTTCGTCGAGCCAGCGCACGCGGCAGGTCGCCGGGCGCTCGACATCGGCATATTGGTCGGGGACCGACAGGCAGCCTTCGGTATAGACCGACTGCTCCTCGGACGGATCGACAATTTCGGGATTGATGAACACGCGCGGCTGACGGATCGGCTTGCCGTCGGCGTCCTCCTCCTCTTGCAGGTCCATGACCAGCAGCCGCTTGGGCACGCCGACCTGGATCGCGGCCAGGCCGATGCCGGGAGCCGCATACATCGTCTCGAACATGTCGGCGATCAGCTGCTTGACCGCGTCGTCGATCGTCTCGACCGGGGTCGAGATCAGCCGCAGGCGCGGATCGGGCACTTCGATGATGGGAAGGATGGCCATGTCGGGGATTTAGGATTCGTCCGGTGCAGCGTCAAGCAATGGCCATCACCCCACCGGCCTCCGCGCCCGCAGCGCCTGCGCCAGCGTGCCCTCGTCCAGATAGTCGAGCTCGCCGCCGACCGGCAGGCCATGCGCAAGCTGGGTGACGCGCACCGGGTGCCCCTCCAGCCGCTCGGCCAGATAGTGTGCGGTCGTCTGCCCCTCCAGCGTCGCGTTCATCGCCAGCACGACCTCGTCCACGCCGCCGTCGGCGACGCGCCGGATCAGCGCGTCGATGCTCAGATCCTCCGGCCCTACCCCGTCGAGCGCCGACAGCCGCCCGCCCAGCACATGGAAACGCCCGGGGAACAACCGCGCGCGATCGAGCGCCCACAGATCGGCGACCTCCTCCACCACGCACAGCGCGCGCGCATCGCGGCGCGGATCGGCGCAGACCGCGCACGGATCGCTCGTGTCGACATTCCCACAGGTCGAACATGGCGTCAGCCGTTCGGCGACCGCCTCCAGCGCACGCAACAGCGGTTCGAGCGCGGTTTCACGCCGCTTGAGCAGGTGGAGCACCGCGCGCCGGGCCGAACGCGGGCCCAGTCCGGGCAAGCGGGCAAGGGCTTGGGTCAGCGTGTCGATTTCGCGCGAGGCCATGGTCGCCGATCAGATAGGGGGTTGCGCATGCCTTTGCCAAGCGGTTGAGACGGAGGCGATGCGGATCATCTTCATGGGAACCCCGGACTTCGCGGTGCCGGTGCTCGACGCGGTTGTCGCGGCGGGGCACGAGGTCGCGGCCGCCTATAGCCAGCCGCCGCGCCGCGCGGGTCGCGGCAAGGCGCTGACCCCCTCCCCCGTCCATGCCCGCGCCGAGGCACTTGGCATTGCGGTGCGCACCCCCGAACGGCTGCGCGATCCGGCCGAGCAGGCGGCGTTCGCGGCGCTGGAGGCCGATGTCGCGGTGGTCGCCGCCTATGGCCTCATCCTGCCGCGCGCCGTGCTCGATGCGCCGCGGCTGGGCTGCCTCAACGTCCACGCGTCGCTGCTGCCGCGCTGGCGCGGGGCGGCGCCGATCCAGCGCGCCATCCTGGCCGGCGATGCCGAGACCGGGGTCGGCATCATGCAGATGGAGGCCGGGCTGGATACCGGCCCGGTGCGGCTGGAGGGACGGACCCCGGTCGCGCGCAAGACCGCGGGCGCGCTCACCCGCGAACTGGCCGATATGGGCGCGGCGCTGATGGTCGCGGTGCTGGCCGATCCCGCCGCCCATCCCCCGGTTGCACAGGCGGAAACCGGTGTAACCCATGCGCCCAAGATCGACAAGGCGGAAGCGCGCATCGACTTTGCCGCGACGGCGGATCAGGTCGAGCGTCAGGTCCGCGCCTTCAACCCCGCGCCCGGTGCCTTTTTCACGCTCGGCGACGAACGCGTGCGCGTGCTTGCCGCCGATGTCGTGGCGGGCAGCGGCGCGCCGGGCGAGGTGCTCGACGCGGCGCTTACCATCGCCTGCGGATCGGGGGCGATCCGCCCGGTGCAGGTCCAGCGCGCCGGGCGCGGCGTCATGACGCCGGGCGAGCTGCTGCGCGGCTTTCCGATCGCGGCAGGCACGCGGTTGTGACGCGATTTGCGCTGACCGTGGAGTTCGACGGCCGCCCGTTCATGGGCTGGCAGGCGCAGGCGCACGGCCCCAGCGTGCAAGCCGCGATCGAGCGCGCGATTTACGACGTCACCGGCGAGGAGGCGACCGTCCACGCCGCCGGGCGCACCGATGCGGGCGTGCACGGGCTGGCGATGCGCGCGCATTGCGATGTCGCGCGGTCGATCACCGCCTTTCGCCTGGGCGAGGCGCTCAACGCACGACTGCGGCCCGATCCGGTCGCGATCCTCGATTGCGTCGAGGTCGCCGAAGACTGGCATGCGCGCTTTTCGTGCACTGCCCGGCATTACCGCTATCGCATCGTCAACCGGCGCGCGCCGCTGACCGTCGATCTGGGGCTGGCGTGGCGGATCGCCGCGCCGCTCGATGCGGATGCGATGGGTGAGGCGGCGGCGGTGCTGGTGGGGCGGCACGACTTCACCACCTTCCGATCGGCACATTGCCAGGCGGACAGCCCGCTGCGCACGCTCGACCGGCTGGACGTCGCGCGCATCGGTGACGAGATCCACGTCCATGCCTCGGCGCGGTCGTTCCTGCATCACCAGGTGCGATCGATGGTCGGCTGCCTCGCGCTCGTCGGCCAGGGCAAGTGGCAGCCCGGCGATGTCGGCGCCGCGCTTGCCGCACGCGATCGCGCCGCGCTCGGCCTCAATGCCCCGCCCGACGGGCTTTACTTCCTGCGCGCCGATTATCCGGGCGAGGTCAATCGCGGCTGAACTGCGCGGCGAGCTCGACATGAGTCGACCAGCGGAACTGGCCGACCGGCTGGACCCAGTCGAGGCGGTGACCACCCTCACACAACATCTTCGCATCGCGTACGAAGGTGCTGGGATTACATGAGATATACCCGATCCTGCGCACGCGCGATGCCGCCAGCGCCGTCGCCTGCTCGCGCGCGCCGGCCCGCGGCGGATCGAGCAGGACGCAGTCGAACCGTTCGAGCTCAGCCGTGTCGAGCGGGCGGCGGTACAGGTCGCGATGTTCGACGAACACCCGGCGCTGCATCGCATTGCCAGCAGCCTTGAGCGCGAGCACCGCGTCGCGCGCGCCCTCGGCGGCATAGACGCGCGCTGTCGCCGGCATTGCGAAGGTGAACGTGCCGAGCCCCGCGAACAGGTCAGCAACGGTCGTCGCCCCCGAGGCCACTTCGCGCGCCGCCGCCGCCAGCGCCGCTTCGCCGTCTGCGGTCGCCTGGAGAAATGCGGCGGGCGGGAGCGCCACAGGCACGCCCGCCAGCGTGATCGTCACCGGTTCGGGCTCGAAGCGCGATTCCGGCCCCATGCCGTCGTCGACCGCGAAGCGCGCAAGGCCATGGCGCAGCGCGAAGGCGGTAATCGCCTCCGCCGCGCGCAGCCCTTCGAAATCATGCCCGGTGACAAGCACGTCGGGCCCCTGATCCGCGAGCGCGAGATGGACATCGACCCGGCCGCTGCGGGGCAGCATCGCCGCGAGCAGCCCGCGCAATGGCTGGACCAGTGCGAACAAACGCGGGTCGAGGATCGGGCATTCGGCGATGTCGATCAGCCGGTGGCTGCGCGCCTCGGCAAAGCCCAGATGCACCTGGCGACCGCGCCGCTCGGCGTGGAGCGTCGCGCGGCGGCGGCTGTGCGGCGGCGACAGGATCGGCGCACGGACCGGTGCCTCCAGGTCCTGGGCGGCGAGCGCGGTGGTCACGCGCGCGGCGACGAAGGCCGCGTAGGCAGCATCGTCGAGATGCTGGAGCTGGCAGCCGCCGCATTCGGGAAAGTGCCGGCATGGCGGCGTCTGGTGATGCGGACCGCGCACCAGCGTGCCGTCCGGCGCAACGTGATCGCCCGGCGCGGCGTGGCTGACATGGCGGCCATCGGCGGTCACGCCCTCCCCCCTCTCGTGGGCTCGGAGATGTGTATAAGAGACAGATCCGGCGTGACGGCAAGGCGGCTGGCGATCAGGCCGGCGAGCACGTCCCCCGTCCCTGCCGTCGCCAGCCATGGCGTCGCGGCGGCCGCGACGATCACCCGGCCCTTCGGATCGGCGATGACGGTATCGGGCCCCTTGTGCACGACGACCGCACCGCTGGCCCGGGCGGCGGCGAGGGTCGCGTCGATCTTGCTGCCGCGCCACGCCCCGAACAGCGCCGCGAACTCGCCGCCATGGGGCGTCAGGACCGTCGGCGCGACGCGGCGCTTCAACTGGTCAAGACTGCACAGCCCCAGCGCATCGCCATCGAGCACCAGCGGGCGGTCCCCGGCGATCGCGGTCTCGACCAGCGCGCGCGCGGCCTCGCCCCGCCCCAGGCCGGGTCCGATGAGGAGGACGCGCAGCCGGTCGTCGGCCAGCCACGCCGCCAGCGCCCCGCGATCGACCGCGGCGCGGCCGACCACCGCAGCGTCGCGAGCGATGCCGCCGGCCACCACGACATAGCCCGCCCCGCCGCGCGCCGCCGCGCCCGCAGCCAGCGCGGCCGCGCCCGGCATCGCGCCCGCGACGATGCCGACCAGCCCACGACGATATTTGTGCGCGTCATGGCGTGGCGATGCGATCACCGGGCGGGCGATGCTGTGCCAGTCGCTGTCGACTGCGATGCCCAGTCCATCGCGCAGGACATGCCCGCATGCCGCGACGCCGAAGGACAGGAGGTGCGCGGGCTTCAGCGCGCCGAGCGCAAGGGTTGCCGACACCCGCGCCGCGCCCAGGTCGTCGCCGCTGTCGGCGTCGAGCCCCGACGGCAGGTCGATCGCGAGGCTGAAGCGCGCAGCCGGAACCAGCTTGCGCAAAGGATCGCGGATCGCGGGGGGGAGCGGGCGGGTCATCCCGGTGCCGAACACGCCGTCGATCAGCATGGCGCGCGGCTGCGCATCGGCAAGCGCCACGACCGGTCCCGTCCAGCGCGCACGCATCTCCAGCGCAGCGGAAGATCTGGGCAAATCGGCCACTGCCACCATGACGTCATGGCCCCATTCGCTCAGGTGGCGCGCGGCGACATAGGCGTCGCCGCCGTTGTTGCCCGGCCCGGCGAGCACCAGCACCGGCGCGCCGGCCGCGAAGCGTCGGGCCGTCCGTGCCACCGCAAGCCCCGCTTGTTCCATCAGGTCGGCCTGGGCAACGCCCATGGCAAAGGTCGCGGCCTCGGCGGCGCGCATCGCTCCCGCCGTCAGGATGGGTGCCCCGGCAGGGCAGGCCCGGCTCATCGCCCGGCGGCGATCGTCGCCGGCAACTGATAGCGCGCACCGCCGATCGCGACTTCGATCCGGTTGTCGCCGATGATCCGGACCCGCGCGGGTTCGGCGCCGTCGGCGGCGACCACGCCGCGGCCGTCATCAGTCACGCGCAGCCGGTGGAAACCGCCATCGCCACGCGTCACGACCAGGATCGCGCCTTCCGGCCCGTCCCGGCGCTCAAGGGTGCAGCTCGACGTGAAACGGTCGCTGCCCGGATCGGCGCACGCGATCCGGTCGGCGGGCGCCGATTCCGCCGCCGCGACGACATTCGATGCTTCGGGCGGCGCCGGGTCGCAGCCCGCCAGCGCCAGCAGCAGCGCGGCAACCGGTCGGCTAGATATCCGCGTAGACATGACGTTCGGCGCTGGCCCCCGGGTGCGTGACCGCGCCCTTATAGGCCGGACCAACCGTCTGCGAATAGCGCCACAACGCGCCCGCCTGATAGTCGTTGACGCGGGGCCGCCAGGCCTCCCGACGCGCGGCGAGCACCTCCTCCGCAACGTCGAGGTCGATCGTGCCCGCCTCTGCATCGATACGGATGACGTCGCCGTCCTCGATCAGCGCGATCGGCCCGCCCTCCGCCGCCTCCGGGCCGACATGGCCGATGCAGAAGCCACGGGTCGCACCCGAAAAACGGCCATCGGTGATGAGCGCGACCTTCTCGCCCAGCCCCAGGCCGTAGAGCGCGGCGGTGGTCGACAGCATCTCGCGCATCCCCGGCCCGCCCTTCGGCCCTTCGTAGCGGATGACGATCACGCTGCCCTCTGCGATGTCGCGCGCCTCGACGGCGGCGAAGGCATCCTCCTCGCAATCGAAAACACGCGCGGTCCCGGTGAATTGCAGCCGCTGCATCCCCGCCACCTTGACGATCGCCCCGTCGGGCGCGAGCGAGCCGCGCAGGCCGACGACGCCGCCCGTGGCGGTGATCGGCGTCTTCACGTCATAGATGACCTTCTGGTCGGGGTTCCACGTCACCTCGTCGATATTCTCGCCCAGCGTCCGCCCGGTCACGGTCATGCAGTTGCCGTCCAGGAAACCGCCGTCGAGCATCGTCTTCATCAGCATGTAGACGCCGCCGGCCTCGTACATGTCCTTGGCGACATATTTGCCACCGGGTTTCAGGTCAGCGATGTAAGGTGTTGATTTGAATGCATCTGCGACGTCGAACAGATCGAAGTCGATGCCGGCCTCGCTCGCCATGGCGGGCAGGTGCAGCGCCGCATTGGTCGAGCCGCCGGTCGCCGCCACCACGCGCGCGGCGTTGATGAAGGCTTCGCGGGTGCAGATGTCGCGTGGGCGCAGGTTGCGCGCGATCAGCGCCATGACCTGTTCGCCGGCGGCGACAGCGATCTCCTCGCGGCTGCGATAGGGGGCGGGAACCATGTTGGAATTGGGTAGCGACAAGCCGATCGCCTCGCCGACGCACGCCATGGTGTTGGCGGTGAACTGGCCACCGCACGCGCCGTGGCCGGGACACGCGACCTTTTCCAGCGCGGTCAGGTCGTGCAGCGGGCACGTGCCGGCGGCGTATCGACCCACTGCCTCGAACACATCGACGACGGTCACGTCGCGATCCTCATAGCGTCCGGGCAGGATTGAGCCGCCATAGACGAAGATCGACGGGACGTTCAGGCGAAGCATCGCCATCATCATGCCAGGCAGCGACTTGTCGCACCCGGCAAAGCCGACCAGCGCGTCGTAGCAGTGGCCGCGCATGCTGAGCTCGATCGAATCGGCGATGACCTCGCGGCTGACCAGCGACGATTTCATCCCCTGATGACCCATCGCGATGCCGTCAGTAACGGTGATCGTGTTGAAGCGGCGCGGCATTCCCCCGCCCTGAACCACCCCGGCGCGCGCGGCATCCGCCTGGAAATCCAGGGTCGTGTTGCACGGCGCGCTGTCGTTGCCGGCGCTGGCGATACCGACAAAGGGCTTGGCGATGTCCGCCTCGGCAATGCCCATCGCATAGTAATAGCTGCGATGCGGTGCGCGCTCGGGCCCGACCGAAACATGACGGCTGGGCAGGCGGGACTTGTCGAATTGATGGCTCATGGCGCACGCCTATGTCGCGGGAGGCGCCTCCCGCGCAAGTCTGTTGCGCACGTCATCGATCATTTTGCCGACGATCTCGCGCCAACGCGTGACGCCGGCGGGGTCGGCAAGCTGGTCGTTGCACACCTCGATCGCAACATAGGGAATGCCGTGCGCCTCGCCGTGCCGGTTCAGCGTCGCATTGAGCAGCCGCCCCGAATAGGGCTGGTTGTCGCCGGTCTCGATCCCCTGCGCACGCAGCGACGCAATCGCCGGGGCGGCGGCGCGCGCGTCGCGGTTGTAGAGGATCCCCGCGTCCCAGACCCGCCTTGCGGTGTCGCCATGCGCCAGCCGGCGCGTGAAGCTGTGAATCGACACGATCAGCGCCGGACGATGCGCGGCGATGTGACGCGCGATCGCGCGGTGATAGGGGGCGTGGAAGCGGGCGATGCGGGCCGAGCGGTCGACATCTCGATTACCGGGAATGTCGTGCCCGTCGCTCACCAGCGGGATCAGCGCCGGATGGTCGGGCTGGCGGTGAAGATCGATCACAAGCCGCGACACCGTCCCCAGAAATGCCGGTGCGCCCGATTGCGCCGCCAGTGCGCGCGTCAGCGCCGCCGCGCCGAGATCGACCGCGATGTGCAGGTCGAGCAGCGCCGGATCGATCGCCAGATCGATGTCGTCGGGCACCCTATTCGATGCATGATCGCACAACAGCAGCAGCCGGCGATCGGCGCCGTCGATAAATTCGGTCATCCGCGTCCCTCGCGCGCCGCAAAGGCCGCAAGTCCGGCGGCAAACGCGTCGCTGCCGAAACGCGCCAGAAACGCCGCGCGGTGGCCGGGATCGGCGGGGCGGGCCAGCATCGCCTTCAGCCCGCGCACCGCGTCCGGATCATTGGCGGCAACGGTCGTTGCAAAGTGCGCGGCAGACGCCGAAGCATCGTCCGCAACCTGCTCGACCAGGCCGATCCGCTGTGCCTCCACCGCATCGATCGCGTCCCCGGCGAACAACAGGCGGGCGGCATGGCCGGCCCCGACCTGCGCGGCGAGCCGCGTCACATCCTCGACGGGGTAGAGCAGTCCGAGCCGCGCGGGCGGCACCGCGAAACGCGCGCCCGGCCCGGCGATCCGAAGGTCGCAGGCGAGTACGAGCGCGACCGCCGCGCCATGGCATCCCCCGTCGATCACCGCCACGGTCGGGACGGGCAACGCGGCAAGTGCGTCGATCGCCACCCGCATCGCGTCGAGAAACGCCGGGCGCGCGCCCACATCGTCGCGCAGGCGCGCCAAATCGCCGAGATCCGCGCCGGCCGAGAAGATGCCGGGCACCAGCGAGCGCAGCACGACGACGCGGGTATCGTTGGGCGAAATGGCTGCCAATGTGTCGGCGAGTTCGCGCCAGTGCGGGGTGGCGAGCGCGTTGCGCCGGGCCGGACGGTCCAGCCCGATCGACAGGACCGCGTCGTGACGCGTACACCGGATCACCGGCAGCAATCCGGTCGGGATGGCGCCGGCCTGCGCCAGGACCATCCCCGGACGTTTCGCTCCCGGCGATCGATCCGTGCGTCACGCCCAACAACTTCCGTGCCAGCCGAGCAAAGCCGCCATTTTCCGGGATCGATTGCCCGGCCGGGTGCCGGAACGGGACGACCGGCTGTCACGTCAGCACCGTTTCGAGACACCACCAGTCCGGGTGCCGGTCGCGCGTCATGGTGGCCGCCGCCGCGCATGCCGCGCGATCGTCGAACAGCGCGAAACAGGTCGCGCCCGATCCCGACATCCGCGCCATCGCGGCGCCGGGCAACGCCGACAGGTGACCGAGTACATCAGCGATGACCGGCGCGATCGCACAAGCCGCCGGCTGCAGGTCGTTGCGGCCGGCCTGCGCAATGTCGATCAGCGCGCCTTCGCCGATGCCGCCGCGATCCACACCGTCCCACCCGGCAAACACCCGTGCCGTCGACACCGCGACACCCGGGTTGACCAGCAGCACCGGCCGCCCGGGCAAGCCCGCAATCTCGATCAACTGCTCGCCCCGCCCCGACCCGCGCGCCGCACGGCCAAGGAGGCAGGCCGGGACGTCGGAACCGAGCCGCCCGGCAACCGCGACCAGCCGGGCATCGTCAGGTGCGATTCCCGTCAGTCGGGCAAGCGCGCGCAGCGTCGCGGCGGCATCGGCCGATCCGCCGCCGATGCCGGAAGCAACGGGCAGGCGCTTGACCAGTTCGATCGCAACCGGCGGCGCCGGGGCAATTTCCCGGCGAAACAGGTCGCGCGCCCGAGTCACCAGATTGTCGGCGGCCGGGTCGAGCGCGCTGGCGAACGGCCCGGTGATCGTGAACCGGTCGGCGTCGGCCGGGACGATGCGAAGATCATCGCCGTCGCGCACGAACACGAACAGCGTGTCGAGCTCATGATAGCCGTCGTCGCGCCGGGCGCGCACGTGCAGCGCCAGGTTCAGCTTCGCCGGCGCCGCCTCCACGATCTCCACGGTCAATCGCTCAGCGCGCTGCGATCTTGGGACCAGAGGCGAGCTTCATCGCGATCCGGTCGGCATGTTCGCCGGTCGCGTAGAGCGCCGCCGCGCGCCAGGCATAGCGCGCCTCATAGCGCCGCCCCACCCGCCAATAGGCATCGCCCAGATGCTCCTGGATCGTCGGGTCGGCCGGTTCGCCACGCGCCGCGCGTTCGATCAGCGGCAGCGCGCGTGTCGCAAAGCCATTCTGGAAATAGGCCCAGCCGAGCGAGTCGGTGATCGCTGCATCATTGGGCTGCAAGGCGCTGGCGCGTTCGAGCAGCGCGAGCGCCTCGGTCAGGTTTTCGCCCCGCTCCGCCTGTGCATAGCCGAGATAATTGAGCGCGGTCGCCTCGTTGGGTGCCAGCTCGACCGCTTTCTTCAGGAACGGCAGCGCCTCCGCCCAGCGCCCCGCACGTTCGAGCGCGCCGCCGCGCTGCAGCTGCGTCACCCATGCCGGCCCCGCCCCGCCGCGTGTCATCACCAGCGCATAGGCATCCGCGGCCTCGGCAAAGCGTTCCGCGTCGAACAGCAGGTCGGCGTAGGTCCGCGCATCATTGGCCGACGCATCCGGTGCCGTCGCCAGTCGCTGGGCCAGCGCGAGGCTTTCGGCGCCTCGTCCGGCGCGCTGCAGCACAAAGATCTCCGCGACCCGGGCAGGATGCGCGAACAGGCTTTTCGGCCCGATTTCGGCGATCGTCGCCAGCGCACCCGCCTCCGCACCCTCGCGCGCCAGGCCGTCGACGAGGATCAGGCGCGCGCGGTCGTCGGTCGGGTCGAGACGCAGGGCCGAGCGCGCGAGAGCGATCGCCAGCGCCTGGGTCCCGTCGCTGGTCAGGTCGCTGCCCAGCCGGACGAACAGGCGCGAAGCCCCGAAGCGGCTGTCGGCGCGCACCCCGCGCAGCGCCTGCGCCGCGCGGCTGAGCACCGGGTCGTCACCCACGAGCAGCGCACGGCCCAGATTGCCCTGGCGCTGGCCGGCGAGCAGCATGGCGGCGTTCAGGCGCGGGTCCAGGCTCGACTGGTCGCCGGCCAGCAGGACGCGCAGCGCGGCGACACCCCCGGCGACGTCACCCGATCCGATCTGCATCAGCGCCCGGCTCTCGCTCGCATAGCGGCGGGTCAGCGCATTGTCGCTGCCGGTTTCCAGCATCGCCAGCGCGGCCGCCGGATCGCTGTCGAAGGTCAGCCAGGCCAGCAGCACCGGCGTCATGAATTCGAGCGGAGAGCCATCGAGCTGAGCGGCAGCCTCGGCGGCACGCACGCGGTTGCCGGTGGCGAGCGCGTCGGCGAACGCCAGCACCGCCGCATCGGCCGGCGCGACCTGCGATCGATCGAGCACCGCGGCGGCACTGAGCGCGAGCGGGATGTCGCCGGCCGCCAGCGCTTCGCGATAGGCACGGATCGCGATCAACTCGTCCTCCGGCCGGGCCGCCAGCGCCTCGGCATAGCCCGCCGCCGCCGCACCCACGTGCCCGTCGGTCGCCGCCAGCCGCGCGCGGGCATAGGCGGACAATGTCCGGATATTGTCGGCATGCGCGGGCAGCGCGCCGAACCCCGCGAGCGCGAGGATCAGCCCAAGTCCGGCCGGGCGAACGCGATTACATATTGGGATAGTTCGGCCCTCCCCCGCCCTCCGGCACGACCCAGTTGATGTTCTGGGTCGGGTCCTTGATGTCGCACGTCTTGCAGTGGACGCAATTCTGCGCGTTGATCACGAATTTCGGCTCGCCCGCGTCCTCGCCCACCACTTCATAGACGCCCGCCGGGCAGTAACGCTGCGCCGGCTCGTCATAGAGCGGCAGGTTGTGGCGGATCGGTACGTCCGGGTCCTTCAGCGTCAGGTGAACGGGCTGGTCCTCTTCATGGTTGGTGTTCGAAACGAACACCGAGGACAGGCGATCGAAGGTCAGCACCCCGTCGGGCTTGGGATAGTCGATCTTCTTCGCCAGATCCTTGCGCCACAGGCTCTCGTGGTCGGGATGGTGGTGCATCGTGAACGGCATCTTCAGCCCCAGGCTCTCCGCCCACATGTTGACGCCCGCAAGGCCCGTGCCGATCGTGTCGCCATATTTCTTGACCAGCGGGACGACGTTGCGGACCTGGAACAGCTCCTTGTACACCCAGCTCGCCTCATAAGCCTCGCTGTACGCGGTCAGCTCGTCGCCGCGCCGGTCGGCGGCGACCGCGGCAAAGGCAGCCTCGGCGGCCATCATACCCGTCTTCATCGCGGTGTGCGTGCCCTTGATCCGCGGCACGTTCACGAATCCCGCCGAACAGCCGATCAGCGCACCGCCGGGGAAGACCAGCTTGGGCACTGACTGCCAGCCGCCGTCATTGATCGCGCGCGCGCCATAGCTGACGCGCTTGCCGCCCTTCAGGATCGCCGCGATCGCCGGATGCGTCTTCCACCGCTGCATTTCGTGGAAGGGCGAGAGGTGCGGGTTGGAATAGTTGAGCCAGGTGACGAAGCCCAACGCGACCTGGTTGTTCGCCTGATGATAGAGGAAGCCGCCACCGTTCGCGCCCTCGCTCAGCGGCCAGCCCTGGCTGTGGATCACGCGTCCCGGCACATGGTTTTCCGGCGGAATGTCCCACAGCTCCTTGATCCCGATTCCATAGACTTGCGGGTCACAGTTCGCGCGCAGATCGAACTGACGCATCAGCTGCTTGGACAGGTGACCGCGGACCCCCTCGGCAAAGAAAGTGTAGCGGGCATGGAGTTCGAGGCCCGGCTGATAATCGGGTTTGCGCGTGCCGTCGCGCGCGATGCCCATGTCGCCGGTCGCGACGCCCTTGACCGACCCATCGTCGTTGAACAGCACTTCGGCGGCGGCGAAACCGGGAAAGATTTCGACGCCCATGCCCTCGGCCTGTTCGGCAAGCCAGCGGCAGAGATTGCCGAGCGAGCCGGTATAGCAGCCCTTGTTGTGCATGAATCCGGGTAGCAGGAAGTGCGGGAACTCGCGCTTGCCGGTCTCGCTCAATATCCAATGGTGGTTTTCGGTCACCGGCGTCGCGGCGAGCGGACACCCCATGTCGCGCCATTCGGGCAGCAGCTCGTCGAGCGCGATCGGATCAATCACCGCCCCGGACAGGATGTGCGCGCCGATCTCCGACCCCTTTTCGAGCACGCAGACCGAGAGTTCCCGCCCCTGCCCGGTCGCCAGCTGCTTCAGCCGGATCGCGGCGGAGAGCCCGGCGGGGCCGCCACCGACGATCACCACGTCATAGGGCATTGATTCGCGTTCGCTCATTCCATTCTCCTCGACGCCAATCCGTTGTCAGGGGCGGCGGTGCGGCAAGAGACAGACGCCCTCGTCGCAGCCCGGCCACGCCTGATCCTCCCGCACCTCCGGAGGAATTGACGTTTTCGTCAGCTTCGCACCTTATGAAGCGGATGGGAGCGGAGCAACACGGGAATTGGCGGGTAACCGCCGCGGCGGCGCTCGACTGGTGGATCGACGCCGGCGTCGATACGCTGGTCGCGGACGATCCGCGCGACTGGTTCGGCCGGGTGGGCGCGCCGGCCCCGACCTTGCCGACCCCCGCCGCCGATGACCGCGTCGACCCCGACTTTCCCGGCGATCTCCCGGCGTTTCTCGCCTGGCGCGTCGGCCCGTCCGCGCCGGAGGCGGCGTGGCCCGGCCCGCGTTTTGCACCGCACGGGCCGGTCGATGCCCCGCTCGTCGTCTTCACCGATCATCCCGATGCCGATGATCGCGACGGCGAGATTCTGACCGGCGCCGCGGGCCGGCTGTTCGACGCGATGCTGCGCGCGATCGGACGTTCGCGTCAAAATACGCTCGTCGTGCCGCTGTGCTGGACCCGGCCGTTGGGCGATCATCTGAGCGTCGAACAGGTTGATCGGCTGGGTCGCCTTGCCCAGCATCACCTGGCATTGCTCCCCGCGAAACATGCGCTTTTGCTCGGACAATCGGTGAGCCGTGCGTTTGTCGGGGCAGACGCCCCTGCGCGCTGGGGTCGTTTGCGTACGCTTAACCCTAACGATCGGATAGTTTCCGCCATTGGTGTTCCACACCCGCGACTGCTGCTGCAACGCCGGCACTTCAAGGCCGAGACGTGGCAAGACCTGCAGTTGCTGGCCGGGGGTTTTGAGTGATGAGGATTTCGTTCGCAGTTGCCTTGGCGACATTGATGCTTCCGGTCGCCGCGCAGGCGCGCGACGCGGCGGCACCGTCGTCTCCGTCGGCTGCCGTATCCGCCGCCGCCCGCGCGCCCCGGCTGCCGGTGCTGCTCGACGACGCCGCACGGCTCAATTATCGTAAGGTGTTCGCGGCGATCCGCGCCGAACGCTGGGCCGATGCGCAATTGTTGCTCGACGCAACGAAGCCCGGTCTGCTCCATTCGATCGCGCGGGCGGAGCTTTATACCGCGCGCAATTCGCCCAAGGCGGCGGGACAGGCGCTGGCCGAGCTCGTCGCGCTGGCGCCCGAACTGCCCCATGCCGCACAGCTTGCCCGGCTGGCCAAAAGCCGCGGTATCGAGGATTTGCCGCCGCTCCCCGCCGAGCAAAAGCTGGTCTGGGTCGGTGGCGCACCGGTGCGCGCGCGGTTGAAATCGGTCAAGAGCGACGCGGCCGCCGCCGAGCTCGCCGTGGCGATGCGCCCCCATATCAAGGCGGACGACGGCGCCGCGGCCGAGGCGCTGCTCGATACGCGCGACGGCGACCTGACGCCGGAGGCGCGGGCCGAATGGGCGCAGCGCGTCGCGTGGATTTATTACACCGCCGGCGACGACGCCAATGCGCGCCGGATGGCGGCACGCGCCCGGCGTGGCGAAGGCGACTGGGTCGCACAGGCCGACTGGGTCGACGGCCTGGCGGCGTGGCGGCAACAGGATTGCGGCGCGGCGCAGGCGGCGTTCCAGTCGGTCGCCCAGCGCGCGACGCACTCCGAAATGCGATCGGCCGGCCTGTATTGGGCGTCGCGCGCCGACATCGCCTGTGGTCATCCCGAACTGGTGCAGGCGCGGTTGCAGAGCGCGTCGCAATATGGCGAGACCTTTTACGGCCTGCTCGCGCGCCATGCGCTCGGCATGGACGACGCGCCCGTCAGGACCGCTGACGCGATGACCGCCGACTGGCACGCGCTCGGCGCGCTGATCAACGTTCAGGTCGCGTCGGCACTGATCGAGATCGACGAAACCGCGCTCGCCGATCGCGTCCTGCGCCACCAGGCCAAGATCGGCGACGTGCGCGATTTCGCCGCACTCAGCCGGTTGGCCGGGACGCTCAATCTGCCCCAGACGCAATTATGGCTCGCGCAATATTGCCCGCCCGGCGCGAGCCCGGCGGTCGAGGCGCGCTACCCCGCGCCGAACTGGACGCCCGACGGCGGCTGGCGTGTCGACAAGGCGCTGGTCTATGCCCACGCTCTGCAGGAATCGCGGTTCGATGCGGATATCGTCAGCCCGGCGGGCGCGTTCGGGCTCATGCAGATCATGCCGGCGGCCGCCACCGACATCGCGCGGGCGCGCGGCGTGACGATCGACCGGTCGGCACTCGCCCGGCCGTCCACCAATATCGAGGTCGGGCAAAGCTATCTTGAAAAGCTGCGCGACATGGCCGCGACCCAGGGCCTGCTGCCCAAGGTGATCGCGGCCTACAATGCCGGCCCCTCGCCGGTCGAGGCGTGGAATGTGCAGACCCACGATAACGGCGACCCGCTCCTCTATATCGAGAGCATCCCGTACTGGGAAACGCGGGGCTATGTGATGACGGTGCTGCGCAACTACTGGATGTACGAGCGCAAGGAGGGCAAGGCGTCGGCCAGCCGCGCCGCGCTCGCGCAGGGCCTCTGGCCGAAATTTCCCGGCCTGCCGGGCGAGAAGGCGGTGCGCATCAGCAAGACGCGCGGGACACGGGCGGGCAGCGCGACCGGTGCCCGTTGATCCCGACCGCGCGTTTCTTCCCGTCCGCATCGCCGTCCTGACCGTTTCCGACACCCGCACGCCCGCCGACGACCGGTCGGGCGACACGCTCGTTGCGCGAATTGAGGCAGCCGGGCATGTCGTGGCCGCGCGTGACATCGTCCGCGATGATGTGCCGGCACTGGTCGCGCGGCTGACCGCTTGGATCGACGATCCGGCGATCGATTGCGTGATCTCGACCGGCGGCACCGGCGTCACTGGACGCGATGTCACGCCGGAGGCGGTCGAACTGGTGCAGGACAAACCGATTCCCGGCTTTGGCGAGCTGTTCCGCTGGCTCAGCTATCAGACGATCGGCACGTCGACGATCCAGTCGCGCGCCTGTGCCGCGGTCGCGCGTGGCACCTATCTTTTCGCGTTGCCGGGATCGACCGGCGCGGTGAAGGACGGGTGGGACATGATCCTCAAGGATCAGCTCGACAGCCGCTTTCGACCCTGCAACTTCGTCGATCTGATGCCCCGCCTGCGCGAACGCTGAAGCATGATGGCTTTGCACGGAATCGACTTTCGTCACCCCGGCCCTGTGCCGGGCCCACGGGGCGACACATCGCAACTGCGGGACTGCGCGGCACGGTGAACCCCGGCATGAGGCCGGGGCGACGAGAAAGCCGTTAGAGCGCGCCTCGATCTAACGTCATCAGGCTCTAGGTCGGCTTCGTTCGTTACAGGGTTGGCGCGCGCCGGCTCGCTTTGGGCGTCGCGTCAGGATGCCGTCGGCGTCACGACCGGATCGGCAGCCGGCGCATCGGCCGGTTTTTCGTACTTTGGCCGGTTCGCATCGAAGAAATTGCCGACTTCGTCCAGCATCACCTGCCACCACACCAGCACGTCGTCGAAATTGTCGGCGCTGACGCCGCCGACGGTGGTCAGGTCATAGCTGAACGCGAGCACGCCGTTTTCGCGAATTCCGGCCTGCAGGAACCGCTTGCTGACGTTCCATTTGTTGGCGAATTCGGTGTCGAGTTCGGGCGATGCCGAAAACGAGACCTGGAACTGAAGCGAATCGCACTGCTTCTTGTTCTCGCAGCCGTAAAAGAACACGTCGAACTTGTATCCGGCACCTTCGCCTTCGATCGACGGATCGCCCTGGCGGTCGACGCCCAGCTTGGCGGTCAGGCCAGCATCGGTCATCGCGCGCAGCACGCCCTCCGGATAGCTGGCGCAGACGAAGCCCGCGCGGCATAGCGTCTCGTCCTTGGCCAGCGCCGGGGTCGCACCCCCGCCCATGACCAAAAACGTCGCGAGCATCGCCCGCGGCATCCGCGCAACTCTCATCCCAACCCCATGAACCTATATTATTTCCGGCATCATTGGCGACGGACTGCCGCGGCGCAAGCTCAACTTTCCGCGTCGGTCTGCGCCACCGCCAGTTCATGGCCGTGCGGATCGCGGAAATGAAACCGCCGCCCGCCGGGAAAGGCGAAGATCGGCACGGTCACCGACCCGCCCGCCTGCTCTACGCGCGCCTGCGCGGCCTCGAGATCGTCGACCCCGATGACGGGCAGCATCGCCTTCACCTGGGTTTCCGGATCACCATCCAATCCGATGTCGACATCGCCCGTGGTGGTCGCGGCATAGCTCGGCCCGAAGTCGGTGAAACGCCATCCGAACGCCTCGCCATAGAAATATTTGAGCCCCGGCAGATTGCCGACCGGCAGTTCGAGATAGTTCAGCCGCGCCATCGATGACCTCCAAATTGTTCTTGATATGTTCTGACGCGCCTCCTACAGATTGGCAATGACCAAAGTGCGCCCCGCCCGCGGTGCCACGCTCAACCGGGCGAGCATGCGCTTCGGCCTGCCCCAGCATGAAGAAGACGGCGACTGGCGCGACGCGCGCGGCGTGATCGATGGCGATCCACCCCGCCTGCGCACGGAAGTGACGGTGGAGACGCCCCGCACGATCCTGACCCGCAATCAATCGCCCGATGTGCCGTTCGACCGTTCGATCAACCCCTATCGTGGATGCGAGCATGGCTGCATCTACTGTTTCGCGCGGCCGACCCACGCGTTTCTCGACCTGTCGCCCGGTCTCGATTTCGAAACGCGGCTGTTCGCCAAGCCCGACGCAGCGCGGCTGCTGCGCGACGAACTGAGGCGGCCGGGCTATACGTGTCGCCCGATTGCTTTCGGCACCAACACCGATCCATACCAGCCCATCGAGAACGAGTGGCGGATCACGCGGGCCTGCCTGGAGGTGCTGGCGGCCTGCGACCACCCCGTGACGATCACGACCAAGTCCGACCGCATCCTGCGCGACATCGACCTGCTGGGCCCGATGGCGACGAAGGGGCTGGCCGCGGTGATGGTCTCGGTCACGTCGCTCGACCCCGCCATCGCGATGACGATCGAACCGCGCGCACCCCACCCGGAGCGGCGGCTGCGTGCGGTGCGGCTGCTTGCCGACGCGGGCGTGCCCGTGCAGGTTTCGATTTCACCCGTCATCCCCGCGGTGACCGATCATGAGATGGAGGCGCTGATGGCGCGCGCGGCCGAAGCGGGGGCGCGGGCGACGTCGTTCATTCCGGTCCGGTTGCCGCATGAAGTCGCGCCGCTGTTTCGCGCATGGCTCGACACGCATTTTCCGGATCGCGCCGGCAAGGTGATGGCGATCATCCACGCGTTGCGCGGCGGCCGAGACAATGATCCCCGTTTCGGCTCACGAATGCGCGGCGAAGGTCCCTGGGCGGCGCTGCTCCGCACGCGTTTCCACATCGCCGCGCGCAAGCTGGGGCTCGACGCCGAACGGATCGAATTGCGCACCGACCTGTTCCGCCCGCCCGCGGGCGCGCAGGGCGAGCTGTTCTGATCAGCGATTGGGGAACTGCACCGCGCGAAACTGGCCCTCGCCGGACAGGATGCCGTATTCGACGTCATCGGGGACGTCGCCCGAATTGCCCGTTGCATAGATCAATCGGATGAATGCCGACGTCCCGGCATGGGCGGCCAGGAACATTTCGATCGCGCGCCACAATCGGCCATTGTCCGATCGCGCCTGGTTGAGCCGCCGGGTCTGCTGGAAATAGTTCGGCCCGCCTTCGCGCCCGCCCTGGGCGTGCGACCACGCGTGCCCCTTGTCAAAACCGTCGGCGGCGCGCGGATAACCGGCGTGATAGGCATCGTCGCGGGTCCCCGGCGCCGCGGGTCGGCTCACGCCCCAGACCATCGCGACGCGGCTGCGCGTAAAATCGAACAGGTAGTTGCAGCTGCCGTCGCCAAAGGTCAGCAGCTGCGCGCCAGGTTGGCCATTGGCGCGATACTGCGCGCCGACCTGGTCGAGCAGCCGCTCGAGAAACAGGGCCGGATCGCCGGTCCGTTCAAACTCGCGGAACATCCAGACATAGGCCGCCGTGCCGTTGCGCAGTTCGGTGTTGAGGCCGAATTCACGGTCGATGATCTGGTCGATCGGAATGCTCGACCAGTCGCGCCTGGCGGCACGGCTGCGGGTTTGCGGCATGGCAGTCCCCTAACGTGCAGTGATCCGACCTGATCCCCCGCCTCAAGCGGCGGCGAGCTTGTAATCCTTGTACTGCGCGCGCAGCGCGGTCTTCAACAGCTTGCCGGTCGCGGTGTGGGGCAATTGATCGACGAAAAGGATTTCGTCGGGCAGCCACCATTTCGCAACGTGGCGAGCCAGATAGGCGCTGACCTGTTCCGGGGTCACGTCGGAGCCGGGCTTGCGGACCACCAGCAGCAGCGGCCGTTCCTCCCATTTCGGGTGGTAGACCCCGATCGCGGCGGCCTCCGCCACGCCGGGACAGCCGACCGCGGCGTTTTCGAGCTCGACCGAGCTGATCCACTCGCCACCCGACTTGATCACGTCCTTGGCACGATCGGTGATGTGCATCGTGCCGTCGGGGTGGAGCACCGCGACATCGCCGGTGTCGAACCAGCCGTCGGCGCTCAGGCACGGTCCGCCCGCATCCTGGAAATATTGCTTGATGATCCATGGCCCACGGATCTGGAGCCGCCCCGACGATTCACCGTCGCGCGGCTGCACGACGCCTTCGTCGTCAACGATGCGCAACTCGACGCCGAACGGCACGCGGCCCTGCCGGACCACCTGGCCGACCTGCTGGTCGAAGCTCAATTCGTCCCAGTCGACCGAGCGCGCGCCGATCGTGCCGATCGGCGAGGTTTCGGTCATGCCCCAGGCGTGATTGACGCGGATTCCCATCCGCATCAGCCGCTCGATCATCGAGCGCGGTGCCGCCGAGCCGCCGATGGTGACGAGCTGAAGATGCTCTGGCGCGACTCCCGCCGCATCCATGTGCTGGAACATGGCGAACCACACCGTCGGCACGCCCGCCGAATGCGTCACGCGTTCGCGGTTCATCAACTCGCACAGCACCGCCGGATCGTTGATCGCGGAAAAGACCAGCTTGGCGCCGACCGCGGGGGTCGAAAAGGGCAGGCCCCAGCCGACCGCGTGGAACATCGGCACGATCGGCATCGCCACCGCGCGCGACGACAGGTCGAAGACCGAAGGCTGAAGCGCCGCCATCGCGTGGATCATCGAGGAACGATGGGTGTAGACCACGCCCTTCGGGTTGCCGGTCGTGCCGCTTGTATAGCACAGCATGCACGGATCGCGCTCGTCGCCCTCGACCCATACAAAGCCGTCGTCGCCCTCCGCGATCAGCGCCTCGAACCCGTCGGGGCCGTCGCTGTCGTACACGACATAATGTTCGATGGTCGGCCATTGCGGCTTCAGCTTGTCGACCAGCGGTTGGAAAGCGCGGTCATAGAACAGCACGCGATCCTCGGCATGGTTGACGATATAGGCGAGCTGATCCTCGAACAGGCGCGGATTGACGGTGTGGACGATCCCACCCATGCCGATCGCCCCGTACCAGGTGACCAGGTGCCGGCTGTGATTCATCGCTAGCGTCGCGATGCGATCGCCCGGCTTCATCCCCAGCCGTGTGAGCATGCTGGCGAGGCGGCGCGAATCGCGTGCGATGCCGGCCCAATCGGTCCGGGTCTCGCTTCCGTCGGCCCAGCGGCTGACGATCTCGCGCGTGCCATGCTCGCGTTCGGCATGATCGACCAGCCGCATGATCCGCAGCTCGAAATCCTGCATCGATCCAAGCATCGTTGCATCCATCTCCCGTTATCAGCCGGCGGCGGCGAGCCGCGCGGTCTCAGCGGTCTTCAGCGCCGCCCATCGAACACCCTGCAGCTTCTCGATCCGCGCGGCAAGTTCCCCGTCGAGCAGGAAGCCTCGCCCGAGCACGACCTGCGCCTCGCCCGGGCCGTCGATCGGGGCATGGAGCCGCACCTCGCCGCGCCCGCCGGTATGGTCGCCAAGCAAAACGGCGAGCGCGGCGACGGCGTCGGCATGATCGACCGCCACGTCGAGCAACAGGCGGGTGTTGTTGGCAAGCCCCTCCAGCGGCTGGATGCGCTTGACCGTGACCCGGACGCTATCCTCGCCCGCGCGGCGGTCGAGCTCGGCAGAGACCAGCGCGCAGCCGCCTTCGCGCGCGGCTTCCTCAAGCATCGCGGCGACCGGCTCGTCGAAACAGGTCGCGATGCACTGACCCGACGAATCGGACAGCGTCGCCATCATGTATCGCTTGCCGCGCGCGGAGGTACGCCAGCGCACATCCTCGACCAGCGCCGCGAAGCTCGCGACCGTGCGCCCGCCCTCGGCCACATCGACATCGTTGAGCGCGACGATCGGGCGCGCACCGTGCACGCGCGCGAGATGCGCGAAGCGGTCGAGCGGGTGCGCCGAGAAGTAGAACCCGAACGCCTCGCGCTCGGCGGCGATGCGTTCGGTCAGCGACCAGTGCGCATCGGCGGGCAGACGGATCGCGGCCTCGGCGACCGGATCGTCGCCGAACAGCCCGCTCTGCCCGCTCACCCGGCCTTCATGCGTGCGCTGCGCGACCGCCAGGATCGTTTCCGCCCCCGCATGGATCGCGGCGCGGTTGGGCTCGACCCCGTCGAATGCGCCCGCGCCGGCCAGCGTCTCGATCTGCCGTTTGTTGAGCAGGCGCGGATCGACGCGCGCGGCAAAATCGTCGATCGAGCGGAAGGGACCCTTGGTCCGGCGCTCCGCGACCAGCTCCGCCATCGCACGCTCGCCCACCCCCTTGAGCGCGCCCAGCGCATAGCGCACCGCCAGCGTACCTCCCTCGTCTTCGACCATGAAGCTCGCCGAACTCGCGTTCACGCAGGGCGGGCGGCAGGCGATGTCCAGCCGCCGCATGTCGTCGACGAAAATCGCGAGCTTGTCGGTCTGATGGATGTCGAAGCTCATCGACGCGGCAAAGAATTCGTGCGGATGATGCGCCTTCAGCCACGCCGTCTGATAGGCGAGCAGCGCGTAGGCCGCCGCGTGCGACTTGTTGAAGCCATAGCCGGCGAACTTGTCGATCAAGTCGAACAGCTCGTTGGCCTTGGCCGCCGGGATGTCGTTATGCGCGGCGCAGCCCTCGACGAAGGTCGCGCGCTGCGCATCCATCTCCGCCTTGATCTTCTTGCCCATCGCGCGGCGCAGCAGGTCGGCGCCGCCCAGCGAATAGCCCGCCAGGATCTGCGCGGCCTGCATCACCTGTTCCTGATAGACGAAGATGCCATAGGTCTCGGCCAGGATCGGCTCGAGCAGCGGGTGGGGATAGGTGATCGCCTCCTGCCCGTTCTTGCGCCGGCCGAAGGTCGGGATGTTGTCCATCGGACCCGGGCGATAGAGCGAGACGAGCGCGATGATGTCGCCGAAATTGGATGGGCGCACTGCGGACAGCGTGCGCCGCATGCCTTCCGATTCGAGCTGGAACACCCCGACCGTATCGCCGCGCTGCAGCAGCTCGTAGACCCTGGGGTCGTCCCAGCCGAGCGCATCGAGATCGACATCGACGCCGCGCACCGCCAGCAGCTCCACCGCCTCGCGCAGCACCGACAGCGTCTTGAGGCCCAGAAAGTCGAACTTCACCAGCCCCGCGCCCTCGACATATTTCATGTCGAACTGGGTGACGGGCATGTCGGAACGCGGGTCGCGATACAGCGGCACGAGCTCGGCGAGCGGTCGGTCGCCGATCACCACGCCGGCTGCATGGGTCGAGCTGTGGCGCGGCAGCCCTTCCAGCTTCATCGCCAGGTCGAACAGGTGGCGGACCTGGTCGTCATTGGCATATTCGCGCGCCAGTTCGCTCACGCCGTTCAGCGCGCGCTCCAGCGTCCACGGATCGGTCGGGTGGTTGGGCACCAGCTTGGCGAGCCGGTCGACCTGGCCATAGCTCATCTGAAGCACGCGGCCGGTGTCCTTGAGCACCGCGCGCGCCTTCAGCTTTCCGAAGGTGATGATCTGCGCCACCTGGTCGCGGCCATATTTTTCCTGGACGTAGCGGATCACCTCGCCGCGTCGCGTTTCGCAGAAATCGATGTCGAAGTCGGGCATCGACACGCGCTCGGGATTGAGGAAACGTTCGAACAGCAGCCCCAGCCGAATCGGGTCGAGATCGGTGATCGTCAGCGACCAGGCAACGACCGACCCCGCGCCGGATCCGCGACCCGGACCGACCGGAATCCCGTTGTCCTTCGCCCATTTGATGAAGTCGGCGACGATCAGGAAATAGCCGGGGAAGCCCATCTGGATGATGACGTCGAGCTCGAACTCCAGCCGGTCGCGATAGACCTGGGTCCACGCGCCGTCCGCGTCGGTGCCCTCGCCCCTCGCGATCTTGGCCAACCGCCGGGCGAGCCCTTCGCGCGCATCGTCGCGCAGCTTCTGCGCCTCGCCGGCGCGGTCGCCGGCCAGGCTGGGCAGGATCGGCCTGCGCTTCGGCGCGACCGCCGCACAGCGCTGCGCGATGTGCAGCGTCATGTCGATCGCCTCGGGCAGGTCGCCGAACAGCGCGCGCATCATCGGCGCGGATTTCATCCACGCGTCCGGCGAGCTGCGCGCGCGGTCCTCGGACGCGACATAGGTCGAAGCGGCGATGCACAGCATCGCGTCATGCGCCTCGTGGAACGCGTTGTCGGCGAAGCAGCACGGGTTGGTCGCGACCAGCGGCAGATTGCGATCATAGGCGAGATCGACAAGCGCGGGTTCGGCGGCCTGCTCCATTGCATCGCCGCGCCGCGCGAGCTCGATATAAAGGCGTCCGGGGAAAAGCGTTTCCAGCCGGTCGGCATAGCGGCGTGCATGGTCATGCTGGCCGTCGGCGAACATCCGGGCCAGCGCGCCCTCGCCCGCCCCGGTCAGCGCAATCAGCCCGTCGGTGCGCCCGGCGAGCGCGTCGATCGTCACATAGGCCGGATGCTCGACCGGGCGGTCGAGATGCGCCATCGACACCAGCGCGCAGAGATTGGCATAGCCGACATCGTCCTGCGCATAGAGTGCCAGCCAGTCGAGCACCGGCTTGAACTCGCCTTCATGGCCAGGCCGGATGATCGAGAGGAATACGCCGGTGATCGGCTGAACCCCCTCCGCCTTGCACGCATCGGAAAAGGCCATGGCCGCATAGAGACCGTTGCGGTCGACCAGCGCGACCGCAGGAAAGCCGAGCGCGCGCGCCTGCTTGGCGATCGCCTTGGGCTCGATCGCGCCCTCCAGCATGGTGTAGGAGGAAAAGACGCGCAGCGGCACGAAACCGGAATGGGGCATGACGCCAGCCTAGGGTGCCAACGCCGATTCCAAAAGCCGTCGCCGCGATTTAGTTGTGGATGACCCGGTCCCCGGTCGCGCGGCTCAACCCAGCACGCCGTCGTGCAGCCGGGTCAGCCGGTCCATCCGCGCCGCCAGCCTCTCGTTATGCGTGGCGACGAGCGCGGCAGAGCCTTCGTCGCGCACGAGCCGAATAAACTCCGCGAACACCACGTCGGCGGTGGCTTCGTCCAGATTGCCCGTCGGCTCGTCGGCGAGCACGAGCGCCGGCCGGTTGGCAAGCGCACGCGCGACCGCGACGCGCTGTTGCTCGCCGCCCGACAGCTGGTTGGGCCGATGGGTCAGCCGCGCCCCCAGGCCGAGCGACGTCAGCAGCGACACCGCGCGCGCCTCCGCATCAGGGCGTGACGCGCCATGAATCAGCTGGGGCAGCACGACGTTTTCGGTCGCGTTGAAGTCGGGCAGCAGGTGGTGGAACTGATAGATGAAGCCCAGCCGGTCGCGGCGCACCGCAGTCCGGCCATCCGCACCCAGCTTCGCGACTTCCTGGCCGGCGATCCGGATCGAACCCTCGAACCCGCCCTCGAGCAGCCCGACCGCCTGGAGCAATGTCGACTTGCCCGACCCGGACGGGCCGAGCAGCGCGACGATCTCACGCGGGGCGACGCGGAGATCGACGCCGCGCAGCACGTCGATACGCTGGCCCCCCTGGATGAAGCTGCGCTTCAACGCCACGGTTTCGAGGACCGGACTCGGCTCACTCATAGCGCAGCACCTGCACCGGATCGGTGCTCGCCGCCTTGAACGCCGGATAGAGCGTGGCGAGCAGCGAGAAGACGAAGGCCATCACCACGATGCCGATCACCTCATAGGGGTCGGTACGTGCAGGCAGCTCGGTCAGGAAGCGCATTTCGGGGTTCCACACCTGCTGGCCCGTCACCAGCCCGATCACGCTCACCACCTGCTGGCGAAACGTCAGGATCACGAAGCCGAGGACGAGCCCGGCGACGATCCCCAGCGCGCCGATGGTCGTTCCGACGGTGACGAAGATGCGGACCAGGCTGCTGCGGCTCGCGCCCATGGTGCGCAGGATGGCGATGTCGCGAGTCTTCGCGCGCACCAGCATGATCAGCGACGACAGGATGTTGAACACCGCGACCAAGATGATCAGCGACAGCACCGTCATGCTGACGATACGGTCAACCGACAGCGCCTCGAACAGGCTGGCGTTGAGCTGGCGCCAGTCGGTCAGCTGGCCCTGCGCACCGATCTTTGGCGCGAGCGGCGCCAGAATGCCCTCGATCCGGTCGGCATCGGCCGTGTCGATCTCGACCATGCCGACGCTGTCGCCCATCAGCAGCAGCGTCTGGGCATCGGCCAGCGGCATGACGATGAACGCCTTGTCATAGTCGTACACGCCGACCTCGAAGATCGCGCCGATGCGATAGGACACGATGCGCGGCACCGTCCCGAACGGCGTGGAGGGGCCCTGTGGACTGATCAGTGCAATCTGTGTCCCCAACGTCGCCCCGAGCTGGCGCGCCAGGCGCGAGCCGATCGCGATGTTGCCGCTGCCCGGACGCAGGCTGTCGAGCGAACCCTGGATGATGTTGGAGGCGATGGTCGCGTTGCCGCGAATATCCTCGACCCGCATGCCGCGAACCAGCACGGCTTCGACCCGGCCGTCGAACGAGGCCATCAGCGGCTGCTCGATGAGCGGGGTCGCCGACGTCACGCCCGGCGTTGCGCGCGCCTGAGCGACGATGTCGCGCCAGTCGCGCAGCTGGCCACCATAGCCGTTGACGATCGCGTGGCCGTTGAGGCCGACGATCTTGTCGAACAATTCGGCGCGAAAGCCGTTCATCACGCTCATCACGACGACGAGCGCGGCGACACCCAGCATGACCGCGGCCAGGCTGATCGACGCGACCAGAAAGATGAAGGCTTCGCCACGTCCGGGCAGGAGATAGCGCCGCGCGATCATCCGTTCATATCGCGACAGGAACATCGGGTCCGGAACTCCGTCGGTGCAATCGAATGCGATGAAAGCTGGGCCAGCGGCGGGCCGGGCGATGCTTTAGGTGGATGGACGAAGCCGCGCAATCCATGCTGTTGCCGAATGAACACAGGATGAAAGCTTTCGCCCCGGCGGGCGCGCATTTCCGGTGACAAGCCGGTAAACTGCGCATAGCAAAGCCCCACGAAACGTCGGCAATGGCCGTGGTTCGGGGAGGCTTCTGATCCCGTCTGTGTACGACACGGATGTGCGGAGCGGAGCCAATCAAGGGGGCTGACGCGCAGTCGTCACGCAGGCGCCCGGGTTGGAAACAGCCCGGGCGTTTGTGCGTCACATGGGCTGACCCCGCCCTTGAAACCCGCGAAATCAATCCCAAATTTCAGTCATGCGATCGCCGATCGGGATCGCATTTACGGTGTCGCGCCGTCGCGGACACCGTGTGACGTTCATGTTGCTCAATGGAGGATTTGAAGATGCGTCAGCTGGATTTCACCCCCTATCGCCGTTCGGCCATCGGCTTCGACCGGCTGTTCGACATGCTGGAAGCGAGCGCGCGCCAGGCGTCGAACGAAAACTACCCGCCCTTCAACCTCGAGCGGCTGGCGGAGGACCGTTACCGGATCACGCTGGCGGTCGCCGGGTTCAAGGCGGACGAGATCGACATTACTGCGCAGCAGAACCTGCTGCTCATCACGGGCAAGAAGAGCGATGAACGGAATACGGAGGCGGGCCAGTTCCTGCATCTCGGCATCGCCAACCGCAGCTTTGAGCGGCGCTTCGAGCTCGCCGATTTCATTCGCGTCGAGGCTGCGAACCTCAGCGACGGTCTGTTGATCGTCGACCTGGTGCGCGAAGTGCCCGAAGCGATGAAGCCCAAGAAGATTCCGGTCGCCACCTCGACCCCGGCGGCCCCGATCGAGCATCGCGACGCGGCCTGACCGCGATCGCCACGACCTGGCGGCGTCTTTCTCCCTTGGATGCCGCGGCAGGAGCGCCCGGGCCTCAGGCTCGGGCGCTTTTTGCATCATGACCGCCGATCGGATGCAGGCGTGGCAGTCCGCCTGCAATCACACCAGTCGCGACTGGCGCACCGCCGCTTCGATGAAGCTTGCGAACAGCGGATGCGGCTCGAAGGGGCGCGACTTGAGCTCGGGGTGGAACTGCACGCCGACGAACCAGGGATGATCGGGCCGCTCGACGATTTCGGGCAGCGCGCCGTCGGGCGACATGCCGGAAAAGACCAGCCCGTCGCGTTCGAGCACGTCACGATAATGGGTGTTGACCTCGTAGCGGTGGCGATGGCGCTCGCTGATGTCGGTCTCCCGATAGATTGAGGCGACGACGCTGTTCCCCGCAAGCTTGGCGGGATAGGCCCCCAGCCGCATCGTGCCGCCCAGATCGCCGCCGGCATCGCGCTTTTCCAGTCCCTTGGCGCTCATCCATTCGGTGATCAGCCCGACCACCGGCGCTTCGGTCGCGCCGAATTCGGTGGTGGAGGCACCCGCAACCCCCTGATCGCGTGCGGCCTGGATACACGCCATCTGCATCCCGAGGCAGATGCCAAAGAACGGAACCTCCCGCTCGCGGGCGAACCGGACGCTGGCGATCTTGCCCTCCGATCCGCGCTCGCCAAAGCCGCCGGGGACGAGGATGCCGTGCATCGGCTCGAGATGCGCCGCCACCTCATCGGCATCGCGCTCGAACAGTTCGGCGTCGAGCCAGCGGACATTGACCTTCACCCGGTTGGCAATGCCGCCATGGACCAGCGCCTCGTGCAGCGACTTGTACGCATCGGGTAGCCCGACATATTTGCCGACGACACCGATCGTCACCTCGCCTTCGGGATTCGACAGGCGATCGACGATTTCGCGCCATCGGCTCAGCTCGGGCGCGCTTTCCGCCGGCATGCCGAACGCGCGCAGCACCTCCCGGTCCAGCCCCTCGGCATGATATTGCAGCGGCACGGCATAGATGCTGCGGGCATCGAGCGCGGGGATCACCGCTTCCTTGGGCACGTTGCAGAACAGCGCGATCTTGGCGCGCTCGCCATCGGGCAACGGACGTTCGCACCGGCAGACCAGCACTTCGGGCTGGACGCCGAGCGCGGCGAGCTCGCGCACCGAATGCTGGGTGGGCTTGGTCTTCAGCTCGCCCGCAGCCGAGATATAGGGCACCAGCGTGACGTGGATGCTGATCGACTGGCCACGGCCCAGTTCGTTCTTCAACTGGCGGATCGCCTCGATGAACGGCAGCGACTCGATGTCGCCCACCGTCCCGCCGATTTCGCACAGCACGAAATCCAGATCGTCCGTTTCCGCCTGCGCAAACGCCTTGATCGCGTCGGTGACGTGGGGAATGACCTGAACCGTTGCGCCCAGATAGTCGCCGCGCCGCTCGCGCGCGATGATCTGGCTGTAGATGCGGCCCGAGGTCACATTGTCGGACTGTCGCGCCGACACGCCGGTGAACCGCTCGTAATGGCCCAGGTCGAGGTCGGTCTCGGCCCCGTCATCGGTGACGTAGACCTCGCCATGCTGATAGGGCGACATCGTGCCCGGATCGACGTTCAGATAGGGGTCGAATTTCCGGATGCGAACGCGATAGCCGCGCGCCTGGAGCAGCGCCGCGAGGCTCGCCGCCATCAATCCCTTGCCAAGTGACGACACCACGCCGCCGGTGATGAAAATATACCGCGCCATGGGAATAACGGCGTAATCCTTGAGAGCAACATCGCGCAAGCGCGCGAATCCGCGCGCCGCGAAAAAAATCGGTCGGAACGGGTTTACTGGACGACGGGAACTGCGTCGTCGGTGCCGTTCTGGGCGGCGACGATGTTCGCCGCCGCCTCGCCCAGCGGGTCATCGGCACCAGGGCGCGCGGCCGCAGGCGGCGTGGCTGGCGCGGTGGCGGCGGGGTCGCGAGCCAGGCTGGTGTCGATCCGGTCGCTGCCGCGCGTCGCCGCAACCACCGCCAGCACGATGCTCATCGCGATGAACAGTCCGGCCAGGATCGACGTCGCGCGCGTCAGGAAATCGGCGGCACCGCGCGCCGACATCAGTCCCGACGGGCTGCCGCCCGAGGTCAGCCCGCCGCCCTCCGACCGCTGCATCAGGATCACCGTCACCAGCATGGCGGCGATGATGGCGTGAACGACGAGCAGGAAAGTGAACAGCATGGCGTTGGATCAATCGTTTCGGGGAAGTGTCGGCGGCGACATAGGCGGTGTGCCTGCCACGATCAACCTGCGGCGATCACCCCGCGCGACGGCGACCGTAACATTTCGGCTGCGCGCGGAAACTTGCCTGTCGGTTCGGCGTTCATCTCGCGTGGAAAGCCGCACCTATCCCAAGACGAGTTGGAACCTGATGTGAATGCGTTGATGCCCAAGCCTCTGTCGTCATGGAAATTGGCGTTGGTCGAATATGTGCGCTCGGGTGAACCCGACCTCACCAATCGACAAATGGCCCTGCTGTTGCTCGTCTATCTCGACCCGGGCCCACATACCGTGCGTGGACTCGCCAGCGCACTGAATGTATCGAAGCCCGTGGTGACGCGCGCCTTGAACCGCCTGGGGGGCTGGGCTATCTGCGCCGCCAGCGTGACGAACGCGACAAACGAAACATCTTCGTCGCGCGAACGGATGAGGGGGCAGATTTTCTTGCAGAATTCGGGCAGTTCCTTGTCGGCAAACGATTTGCCGACCCCCCGGCCCATCGCACCAACGCCGAACCGGTTCGCGCTTAGCCAGCATTCGGTCGCCATCGATCGTCGGATCGACGCCGTTCGCGGCGACCTGGCCCATATCGATTTTGCAGGACGCGTGTTCGTGCCGAGCTATGCCCAGCCGATTCGTCGGGTGGTGATGACGCGCGGCGAGGTTCGTGCCGACGTGCGCGGCGACAGCGAGATCCTGTCCGAAATCCTGCCCGGCGAAGCCTTTGACGTGCTGGAAATCGCCGCGCACCGCGCGTGGGGACAATCGCCGATCGATGGAACCGTGGGTTATGTCGATGCGAGCGTGCTCGGCGGCGTCGGTGCCGATGACCGGATAACGCACCGCGCATCCCCCGAACCGGCGACGATTGCGGAAATCGCGGCCGGCTTCGTCGGTATCCCGTATCGCGCGGGCGGACGATCGTCAGCGGGAATGGATGGCGGCGGGCTTGTCTTTGCCGTGCTGCGCGACGCAGGGGTTCCGGCCCCGCGCTTCGTCGACCTGCAGCGGGAACTCGGCGTGGCGGTGGCGGGTGAGCCCGAACCGGGCGACCTGTGTTTCGCAGGCGACCGCGTCGGCGTCCTGGAGACGTCCACGACCCTGATCTGCGCGGACCCGGTTCGGGGCGTCATCCGTCTCGACCTGGCGACTGTCGGGCCGGCGGACGCGGACCGCATCTGGCGGCGAGTGGCATGACGACGACGGTGTTCATCGATGGGGCGGTCGGCACGACTGGCCTCGAAATCCGCGAGCGGCTGGCCGAGCGTGCCGAGATCGACGTCGTCACCCTGGACGACGCGCGCCGCAAGGATGCTGCCGCGCGGTCGGAGGCGCTGAACGACGCCGACATCGTCATTCTCTGCCTTCCCGACGACGCCGCGCGCGAGGCGGTCGGTCTGATCGCCAATCCGCGCACGCGGGTGATCGACGCGTCGAGCGCCCACCGGATCGCGGAAGGATGGACCTACGGCTTCGCCGAGCTTGAGCCCGCCCAGGCGCAGGCGATCGCTGCCGCGACGCGGGTCAGCAATCCGGGCTGCTACCCGACCGGTTTCCTCGCGCTCGTGCGGCCACTGGTCCGCGCCGGGCTGGTGCCGCATGATTTTCCGCTCAGCGTCAACGCCGTCTCGGGCTATTCGGGCGGCGGCCGCGCGATGATCGAGGCGTTCGAGGGCGGAACCGAACCGACCGCGTTTCGCGCCTATGCCATGGCGCTCGGCCACAAGCATGTGCCCGAGATGCAGCGCCACGCCCGGCTGGAGCATCCGCCGATCTTTCAGCCCGCGGTCGCGCGCACCTATCGCGGCATGATCGTCGAAGTCCCCCTGCCCCTGTATGCGCTGCCGCGCCGGCCGGGACTGGCGACGATCGAGGCGACGTTGCGCGATGCCTATCGGGACAGCCCGCTCATCCGCGTCGAGAGCGACCCCGACGACGTCCCCGTGCCGATCGAGGTCGATGCCGGCAGCGACCGGCTGACGCTGCGCGTCTATGGCAATGCCGAGCGCGGGCACGCCCGCCTGGTCGCGACGCTCGACAATCTCGGCAAGGGCGCGGCGGGTGCCGCGGTCCAGAACCTCAACCTGATGGCCGGGTTCGACCCCGTCGCGGGGCTGACCGTCTAGACACGGGCTGGACGCGCCGCACCTCCATACGTATGCCGCGCGGCGAACCTTGATCTTTGCCGCGGCATCGTGTCGACCGGCAGAGCCAGCCAAACGGCATCAGCCGCAGCGCCAACCGGCGCCGCACGAGCGGACAGGAGAATGACAACGCGATGAGCCAGGCAGTCGGCAAGCTTCTGGTGTTCGGCGCGACGGGCGACCTTGCCCAGCGCATGCTCCTCCCCTCGCTCTACGGGCTGCACGTCGACCGGCTGTTGCCGGCGGGGCTGGAAATCTATGGCACCGCCCGGTCGGAACATGACGATGCCGGCTATCGCGCCTTCACCGCGACCGCGCTCGAGGCACATCTGCCGGCCGATCGCAAGGATGCAGCGGAAGTCGAATCGTTCCTGAAGCGGGTGCACTACCAGCCGCTCGACGCGTCGACGATCGAGGGCTTCGATGCGCTGGCGGCGAAGCTGGGCGACATCTCGGGCGGGCTCGCCATCTTCCTGTCGACCGCGCCGTCGCTGTTCGGCCCGACGATCAAGGGGCTGGAATCGGCCGGACTGGCGGGTCAGAATGTCCGGATCGGGCTGGAAAAGCCACTCGGCCACGACCTCGCGTCGAGCTGCGAGATCAACGACATCGTCGCCTCCGCCTTCCCGGAGGACCGCACCTTCCGGATCGACCATTATCTCGGCAAGGAAACCGTCCAGAACATCCTGGCGCTGCGCTTCGGCAATTCGCTGTTCGAGCCGAGCTGGAACGCGCGCGGGATCGACCATGTCCAGATCACCATTTCGGAGACCGTCGGGCTGGAGGGGCGCGCGGGCTATTATGACGGCTCTGGCGCGCTCAGGGACATGGTGCAGAACCACATGCTGCAACTGCTCGCGCTGATCGCGATGGAGCCGCCGGCGCGCGTCGACGGCACCGCGATCCGCGACGAGAAGGTCAAGGTGCTGCGCTCACTGCGCCCGATCCGCGCAACCGATGTCGAGAAGCTGACCGTCACGGGCCAATATACCGGCGGCGCGGTCGACGGGCGGATCGTCACCGGCTATGCCGAGGAGCTGGGCCGCACGTCGAACGCGGAGACGTTCGTGGCGATCAAGGCGCATGTCGACAATTGGCGGTGGCAGGGCGTGCCCTTCTATCTGCGCACCGGCAAGCGGATGGCGGAACGCCGTTCGGAGATCGTCGTTCAGTTCAAGCCGGTGCCGCATTCGATCTTTGCCGAACGCGGTGGATCGCTCCAGCCCAACACCCTGGTCATCCGCCTCCAGCCCGAGGAATATGTCCGCTTGCTGGTCATGGCGAAGGAACCGGGCCTCGACCGTGAGGGCATCCGCCTGCGCGAAGTGCCGCTCGACCTGTCGCTCACCACGGCCTTTGCGGGTACGCGGCGGCGGATCGCCTATGAGCGCCTGTTGCTCGACCTGATCGAGGGCGACGCGACGCTGTTCGTGCGCCGGGACGAGGTCGAGGCACAATGGCAGTGGATCGACGGGATTCGCGACGGCTGGGCCGCGCATGGACAGGCGCCCAAGCCCTATGCGTCGGGCGGCTGGGGCCCGTCCGCCGCGATCGCGCTGACCGAGCGCGACGGCGTGACCTGGAACGAATGAACGGCTCCGGCCCACGTGGCGCGGCGACGGAACACGACAAGGAAACGAGATGACCGAGATCGAATGGTGGGATTATGACGACGCCACCGAAATGGCCGATGCGGTCGCGGGCGACGTGCAGTTCATCATCGAAAGCGCAATCGACGCGCGCGGTGCCGCAGTCATCGCGCTGCCCGGTGGCAAGACCCCGCTGCCGATCTACGATCGCCTGGCGAAGGCCAAGCTCGACTGGAGGCGCGTGACGATCGTGCCGACCGACGACCGGCTGGTGCCGATGGGCGATCCGCTGAGCAACATCACCGCGATCGGCAAGGTCTTCGTGCCCAAGGGCGCGCGCGTCTTTCCGATCACCAGCGAGAAGGCGGAGGATTACAAGGCGGCGGGCCGCGCGGCCGATGCGCGGTTGCAGGACCTGCACTGGCCGCTCGACCTTTGCCTGCTGGGCGTCGGCGGCGACGGGCACACCGCGTCGATCTTTCCCGGCCCCGACCTGGACGAGGCGCTGAACGGTCCGCGCGAGCGCCGCGCGCTGGGGGTCATGCCCGACCCGCTGCCGCCCGAGGCGCCGGTGGCCCGCGTCACCCTGTCGCGCGCGTCGATCATCACGGCCAAGGCGCTGATGATCGCGGTCAGCGGCCAGGCCAAGCGCGACGTGATCGAGCAGGCGATCGAACAGGGTCAGTCCTCCCCCTTCCCCATTGGCCGCGTGCTCGCGGAAGCTGAGTTGCCGGTCGACATCCACTGGAGCGAATAAGATGTCCCTCCACCCCGTCATCGCCGCGGTCACCGACCGGATCATCGAACGCTCGCGCCCCGGCCGCGCCGCCTATCTCGACCTGATGGACCGTCAGCGCGACCATGGCGTCGGTCGGCCCCGGCTGGGCTGCGCCAATCTGGCGCACGGCTATGCCGGCACCGATGAGCAGCGCGACGCGATGAAGGACGGCGCGCGCATGAATATCGGCATCGTCACGGCGTACAACGACATGCTGTCGGCACACGCGACCTTCTATCGCTATCCCGAACAGATGAAGATCTGGGCGATCGAAGCGGGCGCAACCGCGCAGGTCGCCGGCGGCGTGCCTGCGATGTGCGACGGCGTGACCCAGGGTTATGAGGGCATGGAGCTGTCGCTGTTCAGCCGCGACGCCATCGCGCTCTCGACCGCGGTGGCGCTCAGCCACGCGATGTTCGAGGGCACGGCGATGCTGGGCATCTGCGACAAGATCGTGCCGGGGCTGCTGATCGGCGCGCTGCGCTTCGGGCATTTGCCGGCGGTGATGATCCCGGGCGGACCGATGCGGACCGGCCTGCCCAACAAGGAAAAGGCGGCGGTCCGCGAACGCTATGCCGAGGGCAAGGCGACGCGCGAGGAACTGCTCGACGCCGAGATCGCCGCTTATCATTCCAAGGGCACGTGCACCTTTTACGGCACCGCCAATTCTAACCAGATGATGATGGAGGCGATGGGCCTGCACGTCCCCGGCGCGGCCTTCCCCAATCCGGGCACCAAGCTGCGCCAGGAACTGACGCGCAAGGCGGTGCATCGCCTCGCCGCGATCGGCTGGCAGGGCAATGACTATCGCCCGCTGTCGGCATGCGTCGACGAGCGCGCGATCGTCAATGCGGCGATCGCGCTGCTGGCGACAGGTGGCTCGACCAACCATCTGATCCACTTGCCGGCGATCGCGCGCGCGGCGGGCATCGTCATCGACTGGGAGGATTTCGACCGGCTGTCGGGCGTCGTCCCGCTGCTCGCGCGCGTCTATCCCAATGGCTCGGCCGACGTGAACCAGTTCGAGGATGCCGGCGGCCCGAGCTTCGTGATTCGTGAACTGCTGCGCGGCGGGCTGATCCATAGCGACATCCTGACAATCGCCGAGGGGGGCTTTGCCGAATATGGGCGCAAGCCGGTGATCGCGGACGACCGGCTCGTCTGGCGCGACCATCCCGCCACCAGCGGCGACGACGCGATCGTCCGCACGATCGACGCGCCCTTTTCGCCCGAGGGCGGCTTCCGCATCGTCCAGGGCAATCTGGGCCGTGCCTGCATCAAGGTATCGGCGGTCGAGCGCGATCGCTGGAGCATCGAGGCACCGGCGCGGGTCTTCACGACGCAAGCCGCGGTGCAGGAGGCGTTCAAGGCCGGCGAGCTCGACCGGGACGTGGTCGTCGTGGTCCGGCTGCAAGGGCCGAAGGCGAACGGGATGCCCGAACTGCACAAGCTGACGCCGCCGCTCGGCGTGCTCCAGAACCGGGGGTTCCGCGTCGCGCTCGTCACCGACGGTCGCATGTCGGGGGCGAGCGGCAAGGTGCCGGCCGCGATCCATTTGTCACCCGAGGCATTGGGCGGTGGCCCGATCGGCAAGGTGCGCGATGGCGACGTCATCCGCCTCGACGCCGAAGCCGGCACGCTGAATGCGCTGGTCGACGCCGCCGAATGGGATGCACGCGACTCGGTACTCGAAGCGCCGGTGTTCGAGGGCACGGGCCGCGAGCTGTTCAACCTGTTCCGCGCCGCTGACGAGGCTGAACGCGGCGCGTCCGCCATGCTGGCGGCGGCCGGGCTGTAGGGAGGGCGTGCCGATGGAAATCGTCACCGTCGATATTGGCGGCACGCATGCCCGCTTTGCGATCGCGGAGGTCGATGACGGTCGCGTCATCTCGCTATCCGAGCCGATGACGCAGAAGACCGCCGAGCACGCCAGCCTGCAGACCGCGTGGGAAGCGTTCGGCGTCGAGCTTGGCCGCCCCCTGCCCCGCGCGGCGTCGATCGCCGTCGCTTCGCCGATCGGGGGCGAGATCATCAAGCTGACCAACAATCCCTGGATCATCCGCCCGGCGCTGATCAACGAGCGGCTGGGCGTCGACAACTGGACGCTGATCAACGATTTCGGCGCGATTGCCCATGCCGTCGCGCAGGCCGCGCCCGAATGGTTCACGCATCTCTGCGGCCCAGACGAGCCCTTTGCCACCCGCGGCTCGATCACGGTTTGCGGCCCCGGCACCGGGCTGGGCGTCGCGCAGGTCCATTTTTCCGGCGATGGTCGCTATCACGTGATCGAAACCGAGGGCGGGCATACCGATTTCGCGCCACTCGACGGGCTGGAGGATGCAATCCTCAAGCGGCTGCGCAAGACCTATACCCGCGTGTCGGTCGAGCGGATCGTTGCCGGCCCCGGCATCGTCGCCATTTATGAAACGCTGGCGGAGATCGAGAACCGTCCGATCCAGCGTTATGACGACAAGACGATCTGGACGATGGCGCTGGAGGGCAGCGACAGCCTGGCCACCGCCGCGCTCGATCGCTTTTGCCTGAGCCTGGGTGCGGTGGCGGGCGACCTCGCGCTTTGCCACGGTCCCCGTGGCGTGGTGATCGCCGGCGGGCTTGGCCTCAGGCTCAAGGACCACCTGATCCGCTCGGGCTTCGAGCAGCGCTTCACCGCCAAGGGGCGGTTCCAGTCACTGATGAAGTCCGTGCCGGTCAAGATCATCAGCCACCCCCAGCCGGGCCTCTATGGCGCGGCGGCGGCCTATGCGCAGGAGCACACGCGATGAGCGACATCCAGACCATCATGCGCACAAGCCCGGTCATCCCGGTGCTGGTGATCGAGGATGCGGCGACTGCGCGGCCGCTGGCGCAGGCGTTGGTCGCAGGCGGGCTGCGCGTCCTCGAAGTGACTCTGCGCACCGGCGCGGCACTGGAAGCGATCGCCGAGATGAAGCAGGTCGAGGGCGCGATCGTCGGCGCGGGCACGGTGGTGACCACCGAACAATTTGCGCAGGTGATGGACGCGGGCGCCGAGTTCATCGTCTCGCCCGGCCTCACGGAAAAGCTCGCCGACCCGATCATCGCCAGCGGCGTTCCCTTCCTGCCCGGCGTCGCCACTGCCGGCGACATCATGCGCGGCTATGACCTGGGGCTCAGGCACTTCAAATTCTTCCCTGCCGAAACCTCGGGCGGGTTGAAGGCACTTAAGGCACTCGCCGCGCCCTTCTTCGAGGCCCGCTTTTGCCCGACCGGCGGGATCACGCCGGCGAGCGCGACCGATTGGCTGAGTTTCGATCCGGTGCTTTGCGTCGGCGGCAGCTGGGTGACGCCAAAGGGGGCGAGCATGGCCGAAGTCGAGGCGCTGGCGCGGGATGCGGCGACGCTGCGGGGGTGAGCGATGATGCGCGCCCCCTGTCATGGCTGCGGCGGCATGTTTTCAGCCGACCGCCCCGGGGCGACGCATCCCTATATGCTGGGGAGTGCCGGATGCTGGGCGACCTATGGCGAGGTGCTGGCGCGCGAATATGAACAGCCGGCATTGTTTCAGGCCGTGCACCGGCTGACCGTCGACGCCTATGCCGTCCAGCATCCCGGTGATCCCGACGACCGGCGTGCGCGGCAATCGGTATGGATCCACGCGGCAGCCCTGTTCGTGATCTTCGAGCGAGGAGCCGACCATGCCGAAGCGCGAAAGCTGCTTTCCGCGCTCGCCCATCGCGAGTTTCCGGTTCTGCCGGCCCATCAGCCCTTTGCCATCACGACTGCGGAGGTCGCGGCGGCGCCGCCCGCGCGTCACGTGGAGATGGTCGAAGCCTGGGCGCGCGATGCGCATCGGTGCTGGGCCGGGCTGCGCCCGGACATCATCGCACTGCTCGGCTGATCGTTTAGATCTCGCCCCGCGCCCGCCGGATCGCGCGCCACTTGGCGACATTGGCGTTGTGCTCCGCCAGCGTGCGGGCGAAGACATGCCCGCCCGTGCCATCAGCCACGAAATAAAGCGCATCGGTGTTCGCCGGATCGAGCACTGCGTCGATGCTCTCGCGCCCCGGATTGGCGATCGGCCCGACCGGAAGACCTGCCATCGCATAGGTGTTGTAGCCATTCTGCGCACGCAGTTCGGAGCGCAGAATGCGGCGGCCGAGCGGACGCCCCCTGGTGACCGGATAGATGACGGTCGGGTCGGCCTGGAGCGGCATGCCCATTCGCAGCCGGTTGGAATAGACCGCCGCGACCATGCGCCGTTCCTCGGGCTTGCCGGTTTCCTTCTCGACGATCGAGGCGAGAATGATCGCCTCCTGCGGTGTCCTGACGGCCGTGGCCGGCTTGCGGCGCTTCCAGGCTTCGGCCAGGTAGCGGGTCATCGCCGCCTGCATCCGCCCGACCACCTCGGCGCGCGTGTCGCCGCGCTGATAGCTGTAGCTGTCGGGAAGCACCGAGCCCTCCGCCGGCACCGCCACGCTTCCGGTCAGCTGCGGCGCCTTCATCACCGCGTCATGCACCATGACGGACGGCCAGCCCTCGGGCACGCGCACCAGCCGCTGCAGCGTCTCGCCGCGCTGGAGCAGGTTCAGGATCTCTGCCTGGCTCATGCCCTTGGCGAGGCGATACTCGCCCGCCTGGATCGCGGTGTCGTCGCCCAGCACGCGGGCGAGCAGGACGAAACGGCGCGCGGACGTGACGGCACCGGCCCGTTCGAGCGCGCTCGCCGCACCCGACAGGCTGGACCCGCGTGCAATCAGGACGGTCGTGTTTGCCTCCAGCGGTCCCGCGCCGCGCCAGCTGTTCAGCGCGAGCGCCACGCCGGCGACCAGCGCGAGGACGAGGACCAGTCCGAAACAGCCAAGCCTGCGCATCGACCCACTCTATCCGGCGATCAGATCGCCCGCATCACCAGGCTGGCGTTGGTACCGCCGAAACCAAAGCTGTTGTTGAGCACCGCCTTCACCCGCCGCTCCTTGGCGACGTGCGGGACGAGGTCGACGCCTTCGCAATTCTCGCTCGGGTTATCGAGGTTGAGCGTCGGCGGCACGATCTGGTCGCGCATCGCGAGGATGCAGAAGATGCTCTCCACCGCGCCGGCCCCGCCGAGCAGATGGCCGATCGCCGACTTGGTCGAGCTCATCGACATCGTCTCGATCGCGTTGCCGAAAAGGCGACGCACCGCGCCCAGCTCGAGCTCGTCGCCCAGCGGCGTGGACGTGCCATGCGCGTTGACATAGTCGATATCGGACAGGCTGAGGCCGGACTTGCGCATCGCCATCTGCATTGCGCGGAAGGCCCCCGATCCCTCGGGATGCGGCGCGGTGACGTGATACGCGTCGCCCGACAGGCCATAGCCGATCACCTCGGCATAGATTTTCGCGCCGCGCGCCTTGGCGCGCTCATATTCCTCGAGCACGACGACGCCTGCGCCTTCGCCCATGACGAAGCCGTCGCGGTCGCGGTCATAGGGGCGGCTGGCACGCGACGGATCGTCGCGAAAGCCGGTCGACAGTGCGCGCGCCTGGCCGAAACCGGCAATGCCGATCGGACAGATCGCGCCCTCCGCACCGCCCGCCAGCATGACATCGGCGTCGTCCATCGCGATCATCCGCGCGGCGTCGCCGATCGAATGCGCGCCGGTCGAACATGCGGTGACGACCGCGTGATTGGGGCCCATCAGCCCGTATTTGATGCTGACCTGGCCCGAGATCAGGTTGATCAGCCGGCCATGGACGAAGTGGGGCGACACGCGCTTGGGTCCGCGTTCGGCCAGCACCAGCGATTCGCTCTCGATGCCCGGCAGCCCGCCGATGCCCGACCCGATCGAGCAGCCGGCACGCAGCCGGTCCTCCTCGGGCATGTCGGTCAGCCCGGCATCCTCCAGCGCCTGGCCGGCGGCGTCGATGCCATAGACGATGAAGGGGTCGACCTGGCGCTGCACCTTGTGGTCGACACGCTTGCCGGGATCAAAACCATATTCATGGTCGGCCGGCTTCACTTCGCAGGCGTAGTTGGTGTGATAGTCGGTCGCGTCGAAGCGCGTGATCGTGCCCGCGCCGGATTTCGACGCGATCAGGTTCCGCCATGCGGTTTCCACTTCGGCCCCCAGCGGGGTGACCAGACCCAGACCGGTCACGACAACACGGCGCATCCCGATTCTCCGTCCTTCAATCCAGTAACGACAAACGGCCCCCCGCCCCTGATTTGCCCGGGTGCGGGAAGCCGTCTCATGTCATCCCGGCCCGTATCGGGGCCGGGGTCAATCCGTTCCGCGCTCAGCCCTGATGGCTGTCGATGTAGCTGATCGCGTCCTTGACGGTCGTGATCTTCTCGGCGGCTTCTTCCGGAATCTCGACGCTGAATTCTTCCTCGAACGCCATCACCAATTCGACGATGTCGAGGCTGTCGGCGCCCAGATCGTCGATGAAGCTCGCATCCTCGGTCACCTTCTCGGCTTCGACACCGAGATGCTCGACGACGATCTTCTTCACGCGATCGGCAGTCTCGCTCATTCCCTGTTCCTCTTCAATCTGGCTAGAAACTCGGAATCGCACCTAGAACGCCGTTGGCGCGGTGGCAAGTCCCGCCGCCCAGCCCGGGGCAATCGGCCGACAAAAGCGGCGGTTTGCCATCCGTTAACCCTGGTCGGTCATATTTGTCGGGTGACGGGGGCATTGGACAGGATTGCGGACGGTCGCTGGCTGACCGCGCAGCGCGCACGGCGGCTGGCGCTCGTGTCGTTCGCCATCACCACGGCGTCGCTGCTTTCGCTGCTAATCACCGCGTCGGGCACGCTCGACTGGATGGGTCGCCCGATCGGGACGGACTTTTCCAATGTCTATGCTGCCGGACGGATGGCGCTGGATGGCCATGCCGCCGCCGTCTGGGACTGGCCGCAACACTATGCCGCGCAACAGGCACTGCACGGGCGCGCCGACGTGCCCTTTTACGGCTGGCACTATCCCCCGCCCTTCCTGATGGTTGCGGCGCTGCTCGCGCTGATGCCCTATCTCGTCGCATTGGTCGCGTGGCAGGGGGTGACGGCGGCGCTGGCACTTGCGGTCGTGCTGCGCGTCGCGCCGGGACGCTGGACATTGCCGATCGCGCTCGGTTTTCCCGCCGTGTTCGTTTGCCTGGGGCATGGCCAGAACGGTTTCCTGACCGCCGCATTGCTCGGCGGCGCCATGCTCGCACTCGACCGCCAGCCAAACCTCGCCGGGGTGCTGATCGGCCTGATCGCCTACAAGCCGCAATTCGGCTTTCTGCTGCCGCTCTTGCTGATCGCCGGCGGGCAGTGGCGCGTGGCATGGGTGGCGACGCTGACCGTGCTGACGCTCTATGCCGTGCCGATCGTCGTGCTCGGGCCGGACGTGTGGCCCGCCTTCGCGACCTCGATCGGCCTGACCCGCGACGTCGTGATCGGCGAGGCGCAGACCGGCCCGGCGAAGATGATCACGCCCTATGCCGCCATCCTGCTCAACGGCGGTTCGGCGGGGCTTGCCTGGAGCGTCCAGAGCACCGCCATCGTCCTGGCCGCCGCGCTTGTCGTGATGGCGGCCCGGGCGCCCGCCCCGCTGCGCGGCGCGGTCGTCATTCCCGCGGTGCTGATCGCCACCCCCTATGCGTTTGATTACGACATGGTTGCGCTCGGCATGGCGATCGCCTTTCTGGCGGAGCAGGCCCGGCGCTACGGCTGGCGACGCTATGAGCGGTCGGCGCTTGCGCTTGCCTATGCGGCACCGCTGATCGGCCGGCAATTCGCGGAAGTGAGCGGCGTGCCGCTCAACCTCATCGCGATCGTCGCGGTGCTGCTGATCGCCACACGCCGGCTGATGACCGCCGGAAGCGTCGCGCCGCGGCTTACAGCATCGCCATACCGCCATTCACGTGCAGGGTTTGCCCGGTAACATAAGCCGCCTCGCGGCTGGCCAGATAGACCGTCGCGGCCCCGACATCGTCGCCCTCGCCCAGCCTGCCCGCCGGGATACGCCCCATCAGCGCATCCTTTTGCGCATCGGGCAGCGCATCGGTCATCGCCGAACGAATGAAGCCGGGGGCCACGCAATTGACCGTGACGTTGCGGCTCGCCAGTTCCTGCGCCAGCGCCTTCGACATGCCGGTCAGCCCGGCCTTCGACGCCGCATAATTGGCCTGGCCGGGATTGCCGGTCGCGCCGACCACCGAGGTGATCGAGATGATGCGGCCGAACCGCGCCTTCATCATCGGGCGCGCTGCGGCACGGCAAAGCCGGAACGCGGCCTCCAGGTTGACGCGGATCACCTGGTCCCATTCCTCGTCCTTCATCCGCATCGACAGGTTGTCGCGCGTGACGCCGGCATTGTTGACGAGGATGTCGAGCCGCCCGCCCAGCGCCTCGACCGCCTGGGGCACCAGCGCGTCGACCGCCGCTGCGTCGGACAAGTCACAGGCGAGCGCGACGTGATCGCCACCCAGTTCGGCGCGAAACGCGTCGAGCTTGGCCGCGTTCGAACCCGAAAGCGCCAGCCGTGCCCCCTGCCCCGCCAGCGCGCGCGCGATCGCCGATCCAATTCCCCCCGATGCGCCGGTCACCAGTGCGGTCATGCCAGATAAATCGAACATCATTCACTCCTATTATTTTGATTCACGCGAAGGCGCGAAGACGCGAAGGCGGTGTGATTGTTGACGATCCGTCGCACACCTTCCTTCAAGGTCTCGCCGCCGAAGTTGACGCGAAGGCCGAGCGATCGCCCCGTAAGACGGAGATAAGTCAGCAGCTGCTTCGCATGGACCGGACTTAATCGCTCGAGCGACTTCACCTCGACGATCAGGGCATCCTCAACGAGAATGTCGATTCGAAAGGCGGCCTCGAAATGTAGCTCTTCAAACTCGATGCTGATCGGCACCTGCCGCGCCACCCGATAGCCTTCGCGTTCGAGAGCCTTCGCCAGCACGGTCTCGTAAACGGTCTCCAACAGGCCCGGACCAAGCTGGCGGTGAATGCGCAGCGACGTATCCACGGCGGCGGTGGCGAGATGCTCGACATCAATCATCGAGACGCCTCTTAGCGCCTTCGCGCCTTCGCGCGATTCCTCTTTTTCTAAAGCCGCTTCAGCAGTTCCTCGATATCGGCCATCGACACCACGCTGACGCAATCCAGTTCGGGCGCGGTGCGCTTGACCATGCCGGCCAGCACCTTGCCGCCCAGCTCGACGAGGTGGGTGACGCCGCCCGCATGCATCGCCAGCACGCTTTCGCGCCAGCGCACCATGCCCGTCACCTGCTCGACCAGCAGCGTGCGGATCGTGTCGGCATCGGCGACGGGTGCCGCGGTCACATTGGCATAGAGCGGGACCAGTGGCGCGCGCAGGTCGGCATTCGCCAGCGCTTCGGCCATCGCATCGGCGGCCGGCTGCATCAGCGGCGAATGAAAGGGCGCAGACACGGGCAGCAGTACCGCGCGCTTGGCCCCGAGGCCCTTGGCAATCGGGAGCGCGCGCTCGACCGCGGCGTGAACGCCAGAAATCACCACCTGCCCGGGATCATTGTCGTTGGCGACCGCCAGCACATCGCCCTGCGCCGCTGCGTCGGCGATTGCGCGCGCCTTGGCGAGGTCGGCGCCGAGCAGCGCGGCCATCGCGCCTTCGCCGACCGGCACCGCCGCCTGCATCGCCCGGCCGCGCAGCTTGAGCAGACGCGCCGTCGTCGACAGGTCGAGCGCGTCCGCCGCGCACAATGCGCTATACTCACCCAGGCTGTGGCCGGCGACGAAATCGGCCTTTTCGGCGAGGCGGACATTGCCCTCGCGCTCAAGCACGCGCAGCACCGCGATGGCATTCGCCATGATCGCGGGCTGGGCGTTTTCGGTCAGGGTAAGGTCCGCCTCTGGCCCCTCGCACATCAACCGGAACAGGTGCTGGCCGAGCGCATCGTCGACTTCCTGGAAGACCTCGCGCGCCGCCGGGCTGGCGTCGGCGATCGCCTTGCCCATGCCAACGGCGTGGCTGCCCTGGCCCGGAAAGATGAATGCGCGCATGTGATGCTCCCGTTCGACTGGCCGGTGCGGTTAGGGCCGAACCGCCCCCGGGTTCAAGTGCGAAGCGACGCGGTGCCGATGCGCGAAGCGATTTCACCAATAGCGTGATGATGCGATCCGGGCGCCCTCGCTCAACGCCGCCAGCTTCGCCCAGACCAGGTCGGGTTCGACCCCGCCCGATCCGACATGGATCGAAAAGCCGCAATCGACCCCCGCCATCACGCTGTCGCGCCCGACCAGATCGGCATAGCGACCGATGCGCTGGGCGATCAGCTCCGGATGCTCGATATAGTTCGACTGGCATTCGATGACGCCGGGGACCAGCACCTTGCCCTCGGGCGGCCGCACATCCTGAAACACGGTATATTCGTGCGCATGGCGCGGGTTTGCGGCCTCGAACAACAGGTAGCGTGGCCGCGCCTCCCACACCCGATCGATGATGTCGGCGAGCGGCACATCGCAATGGTGCGGCCCCGGGTAATTGCCCCAGCACAGGTGCATCCGCAGCTGTTCGGGCGGGATGTTCGCGGTCGCGCGGTTGATCGCCTCGACATGCAGCGCCATGCGGTCGCGGAACTGGGTGAGGGTCAGATCGGCATATTGGGTGTGCCGACCCATCGCCAGGTCGGGGCAGTCGATCTGCAGGGTGATCCCGGCCGCCGCGATCGTCTCATATTCATGGCGCAGCGCATCGGCGACCGCGAACAGATAGTCTTCGTGGCGATCGTAATAATCGTTGCGGAAGAACAGTGTCGTCACGCCCGGCGACGCCGCGCTCATGAACGGCCGGTGGCCCGGATGATCCGCCAGCACCGCATTGAGCCGCTGTGCGTCCAGCCGCGGCGCCTCCATGTCCTTGACCGTGATCGGCGCGTCGCACGCCGGGGTGCGGCGATGCTTGCGGCCCGGATCGTCGAAAATCCGTGCCTTGGTGGCGGGAAAGTCCTCGATGTCCTGAAAGACGTAGCTCGTCCCGGTGCCGCCGAACCCGGTCAGCCGATCCTTGATATAGGTCGCATAGCTCGGCTTCGACATCTCGCCGTCATTCACGATGTCGATGCCCGCCTCCACCTGCCTGGCGACGATCCGCCGGGTCGCATCGTCGATCGCGTCAGCGACCGCGGCGGGATCGAGCGGCAACCCGTCCTCGCGCGCGAACATGATCGACACCAGCGCCTCGGGCCGGGGCAGGCTGCCGACATGCGTGGTCAGGAAGCGGTCAGGCGAAGACATGGCGGGCTCCAGTCATGCGGGGAACGGGATTGGGGGCGGGTTCAGGCGGCGGCGTGGTGCGCGGCGGCGGTCAGCAGGAACGCCTTCACCTCGGCATTATAGGTTTCGGGGTGGGTCATGTTGCACAGGTGGCCGGCTCCGGGAATCAGGACGGCGCGGCCATCCGGCGCGCAGCTGCCCGCCGCCTGCGTCACCTGCCGCCGCCACGCCGTATCGCGTGCACCGGTGATCGCCAGCACCGGCATCGGCAGGTCGCGCACATCGTCCCGACCCGCGCCGGGTGCGCCCGGGCCGGCCGGCGCGATCAGGTCGCGCGCGTCATAATCGACCAGCATGGCCATGCATCGGTCCCGGCTCGCCCCCGACAGGCCCGCCATCAGCGCATGGCGTTGCCAGTGCGCGCGAAGATCGCCCAGCCGCCCGGCGCGCGCCCAGCGCGTGTAGCTGTCGAGCGGAATGCGCTCGTCCTCCGGCCCGGTATCGGGCACATCGGCAAGCGAGATTCCCTGCAGCACCAGCGCCGCGACGCGGTCGCGATGGTGGCGCGCGCAGAGGATCGCGGCGCTGCCTGCCTGCGACATGCCGATCAACGCGAAGCCGTCCAAACCCAGCGCGTCGGCGATCCGCACGATGTCGTCGCCTTCATGCGAGGGCGCAAAGGGCGCAGTCGACTGGCCGAAGCCGCGGCGATCCAGCGTGACCATCTGGAACCTGGACGACAGGGCACCATGCTGCGCGGCCCACATCCGCCGGTCGAGCGTCCAGCCGTGCAGGAGGATCAGCGCCGGCCCCGTTCCCGACACCTCGACCGCGATCCGGCCGCCCGCGACGCCGACCCATCGCGTCACGCCGCCCAGCCGGGCTTCCGGCCCGCTCACCACGCCACGCCGGGCGGCTCAGCCAGCGCCGAGCGCACCACTCATGCCGCCTCGACGTGGCGGAAGCGGTTGTTGTTCGAATGGTCGCCGGCCAGCCAGCGTTCCAGCTCGCGGTGCGCCTTCGCGCGCAGTTCGGGTTCGTCCGCCAGCGCCTCGGGCGCGTCGCAGGTGAATTCCAGGATCATGTTGTTGGGATCCTTGACATAGACCGACCGGCAATAGCCGTGCTCGAGCACATAGGTCTGCGGCTCCACGATGCCTGCCGCGGCGATCCGCCGCTCGATCTCGGCCTGCGCGTCGACATCGACCTGAAGCGCGATGTGGTGGAACGGCGATTCCGGGATCGGCGGGCTGAATTCGTCGGCGTCGGCCGGGTCCGCGAACTGGAAAAAGGCGAGCGCGCTGCCGTCCTTCATCGCGAAGAAGCAATGGCAGTAGACGCGCTCCTTCCCGAACAGCTCGTCCTTCTCGCAATAGGTCGCGACCAGCGGGAAGCCGAGGACGTCCTCATAAAATGCGCGCGTCTTTTCGAGATCGCGGGTCGTGTAGGCGGTGTGGTGCAATCGGTTGACCAGGATCGTCATCGGCTCGGCTCCCTTGCTCCGGAACCGGCCGCCGCGTGTGAAGGGGACCACGCGGCGGCCGGCAAGTCAGAATTTGTACGTCGCTTCCATGCCATAGATGCGCGGCCGCGCCTTGAACACGAAGCCACCCGGCGAGAATTCGGCATTATAGCGTTCGTCGAACAGATTGTCCGCAAAGCCCGTCAGCGACCAGGCACCGCCGTCGATCGTCAGGCGCGCATTGACGAGATCGACCGGATCGCGGCTGGTCGAATTGGGGACGTCGAACCAGGTGCGGCCGGTACGGCTGTAATCGACGCGCAACCGTCCCTTCAGGTCACCCGCACCCAGCCGCGTTTCGTACTGCGTGCCGAGGTTGATCGAATAGCGCGAGATGAACGGCGCCTCGTTGCCGATCACGGTCGGGTCCGGAAACGCCTTGATCTCGCTATAGGTGACGCCGAGCCCGAAATTGATATCCAGCCCGCGCGCGGGGCGGAGCGTGCCGTCGACCTCGAAGCCTTTCAGCCGCACCTCGGGCACATTGCCCAGGTTCTGCGTCGAGTTCGCCGCGAGAAAGACGAAGAAATAGCCATTCTCCGACTTGGTCGTATAGGCGCTGGCATTGAGGGTCAGCACCCGGCCGAACAGCGTCGATTTCGCCCCGATCTCGAACGTGTCGGCGGTCTCCGCCTCATAGATGTCGGCAACCCCGACCACGCCCGTCCCCGCCGCGACCGCGCCCACGCCGGTCTGATTGAACCCGCCCGACCGGAAGCCGCGGCTGTAGCCGCCATACAACGTCACATTGTCGACCGGCTTGTAGGTCAACGTCACCTTGGGCTGCCAGGCATCGAACGTCTCGCGCCGCACCTCGCCCGTCGTCCCGGCGGGAAAGCCGGGCACGACCGGAATGAACCCGGGCGGCGTCAGCGTCGTGTTGCGGCGACGGTCGCGGTCGTAGCGCAGCGACGCGTCGATACGCAGCGCGTCCGAGAATTTGTACCCGGCATTCGCATAGATCGCCCAGGCGAAATTGCTTTGCGAATCCGCCAGGAAGGAGAATTGCGGGTTGGCCGGATTGGTGCTGGGCGTCCGGAACACCGGGAACACCCCCGCCCCGGTATCGATCATGTTACCGGTCGAGATATAGCGATTGGTGTCGATGAAATAGCCGCCCACCGACCATTCGAACGCGCGGCCGGTCGGCGACTGGATCCGCAGGTCCTGACTGATCGCTTCCACATCCAGAAACTGGCTCTGGTTGAGGTCGAAGCCGAAGATCGCGAAGAACAGCGATTCGGGGATCGGCAGGAAGTTGAAGGCGTCGCCGGTCAGAATTTCGCTCAACGTGTCATAGGACGTGACCGAGGTGATCGAGCCCCAATCGGCCTCGTAATCGACCTTGGCCGAGACGTTGTAGATGTCGCGGTCGTTCTGGCCGGCGTTATTGACCCGCACCGGCAGGCTGGTGTCGTTCACGTCGGCGACGATGTTGTAATAGAGCGCCTGGGTCCGCAGCAGCGAGAGCGAGGCGCGCAGGTCGACGGTCAGCTCGGGCGTCGGCGTCCACAACAGCTTGCCGCGCAGCGAGATGTCCTCGAGCGGATCGGCGTCCTCGCCCAGGAAGGTGTTGGGGATATAGCCTTCGGTGTCGCGATACGACCCCGACAGGCGGAAACGCAGCGTGTCGCTGATCGGCCCCGAGACGCCGGCGAGTAGCGTGTAGCCGAAACCATTGTCGATGCCGGCGAATACGCGGCCCTCGAACTGGTCGGTCGGCTGCTTGGTGTTGATGATGATCGCGCCGCCGATCGCGTTGCGGCCGTAAAGGCCACCCTGCGGGCCCTTCAGCACCTCGATCTGCTCGATATCGAACAGCTCCTGGCTGAACTGGGCGGCATTGACCTGCTGGACACCGTCGACGACCACCGCGACCGAGGGTTCCGAATTCCGGTTCTGGGTGATGCCGCGGATGATGACAAAGGCGTTGCCCGCATTCTGCGTCTCGATCAGCTGCACGTTCGACGTCAGCCCGATGAAGTCGGCCGCCTTGTCGATCCCCGCGTCCTCGATCAGGTCCGCGTTGAAGGCGGTGATCGCCGCGGGCGTGTCCTGAAGCTTCGCGTCGCGCCGTAGCGCGGTGACGACGATTTCGCCCTCCTCAGCGGCGGGTGCGTCGGCGGCAGGGGTTTCCTGAGCCTGCGCGTAAGCGGGCTGGATTGCCGCGATCAGCATGGCCGGCATCGACGCCGCCCAGAATGCCCTTTTCGAAAGTGCCCGCATGCGCCTGCTCCTCTCCCCGAGATCGCCGGGCATTATGTCATCGCGCCCACAGGCACGCCCCGGTCCTGTTCGCGACGCTAAGCACTTCGATTGTCGAAGTCAACTTCGATATACGAAGTTTTGGCAATATTGGACCAGCGTTGAGCTGGATCGCCGATCCGACCGATTGCCAAGTGGCGGTCTGGTGAAGAGGCTATTGGAGCGAGCGGAGAAGCGTCGGCCAGCGTTGCAGCGCGGCGCCGATTTCGATCGCCGCCTCGCGCAGCAGCGGCAGGCGGGTCCGCACCAGCTCGTCCTGCGAAATCCGCGTCGTCGAGGTCGAGCAGTTGATCGCTGCGATTGCGCGGCGGCTGGCATCGAACACGGGGACCGCGACCGACACGATGCCGTAGTCGAGCTCGTCGAGCGCGGAATCATAGCCATTCGCCAGGACCTGATTCAGCCGCGCCCGAAGCGCGTCGCGATCGGTGACGGTGCGTTCGGTGAAGCGCTGGAAATCGGTCGTCGCCAGGAAATTGGCGATCGCGTCCTCGGGCTGGCACGCCATCAGCACCTTGCCAAGCGAGGTCGCATGGAGCGGAAAACGCGTGCCGACCGTCGCACCCAGGCGAATGTGTCGCTGGGTCGAGACATGCGCGACATACAGGATGTCGGAACCGGACAGTACCGCCATCGATGCGCTGTCGCCTGTAATGTCGCGCAGGTTCTGGAGCGGCGGCAGCACGACCTGCTCGACGTTCATCGACGACAGATACGCGGTGCCGAAGGACAGCACCTCGGGCCGCAGCAGGAACTTGCGACCGTGCTGGGCGACATAGCCGAGCTGGACCAGCGTGTTGAGGCACCGCCGCGCAACCGCCGGACTCAGCCCGGTCGCGGCCGCCACCTCGCTCAGCTGCATTTCCGGGCGCGCGGCGTCGAACGACCGCAGGACCTTCAGGCCGCGATCGAGGGTGGAGAGATATTCGCCGTCCTTGGCCGGCCGCACGGGCTTTTCCATGATGCCTTCCGCGCTAGCCGGGCGCGCTGCGGCAGGCAAGCTGCCCGCGCCGAACCCTGCCCGGATGCCTCATTCCGCCGCGTCGGCGCGGTGGCGGTCGCCAAGCAGCTCGTCATTGTGCTGGCCCAGCACCGGCGGCGCGGTGACGCTGCGCATCGTCTCGCCGTCGAAGCTGATCGGCGAGCGGATGGTGCGAAACCGACCATGCGGGCCCGACGGATCCTCGACGCAGAGGCCGAGATCCACCGCCTGCGGCGTTGCCACGACCTCGGGCGCGGTGTGGACCGCGGAATGCGGCACTTCGAACTGCGCCAGGACTTCGCACCATTCCGCGCGGGGACGCATGGCAAAACGCGGCGCGAGGAAGGCCGCGACCCGCTCGTAATTGGCGATCCGCGCGTCGCGGCTGGCAAATTCGGGGCGCGCCAGCATGTCCGGCGCGCCGACCGCTTCGGCAAGGCTTTCCCAGAATTTGGGCGGCGAAGACATGTGCAGCGCGATCCAGCCGCCGTCGGCGCACTGGAAGACATAGGATTGCGAAACGTTCGGCCGGCTGTACGGGGCCATCACCTCCCCTTGCGAGAAATAATGGGTGAAATCGTCGAGGTTGAAATGCGCCATCGCCTCGAACATCGACAGTTCGACCAGGCGTCCCCGCCCGGTGGTCGTCCGCTCGTGCAAGGCCGCGAGCGCGCCCTGTGCGGCATAGAAGCCCGTGATCGCATCCGCCAGCGCCGGCCCCACGACCCGCGGGTTCGCCGGGTTGAGCAGCAGGCGCAGAAAACCGCTCGCCGCCTGTGCAACGGTGTCGAACGCGGGGCGGTCGCGGTCCGGGCCGCTCGACCCGAAGCCGGAGATCGACACATAGATCAGCCGCGGGTTGATCGCGCGCAGGCGATCGGGATCGACGTTCAGCCGCTGGGCGACGCCGGGCCGGAAATTCTGGATGAAGATGTCCGCATCCGCGACCATCCGGTCGAATGCGGCCAGGTCGTCAGCGTCGCGCGTGTCGAGCGTGATCGATCGCTTGTTTCGGTTATAGGTCTGGAAATGCGGGCTATACAGCCCGCCCCGGAACGCCCGGAACGGGTCGCCGCCATCCGGCCGCTCGACCTTGATGACATCGGCACCCAGATCGGCCAAGAGCATTCCCGCCGCAGGGCCCGTGATGAACGTGCCCATTTCCAAGACGGTGACGTTGGCGAGCGGCGTGGCCATGTTGACATCTCCTGACCCGGCAAGCATAGAAAGTTCGATATACGAAATCAACTTCGCATTACGAAGTTTTGTGATATCGGAATGTCGGCAATGCCCGGCCAAGGCTGAGGAACCCCGCGATGCGTATCGGGAAGCAGGACGCGCCCTTTTCCGCCATCTGCACGTCGGATGCCGAACGGATCACCGTTCGCGGCCGCGACCTGTGCGGCGAACTGATCGGCAAGGTCGACTTCACCAGCTATTTCTGGCTGCTCGTCACCGGCGAGATGCCGACGGCGACCCAGAAGTTCTTCGCCGACGCGGTACTGGCGGCGATTGCCGAACACGGCCTGGTACCCAGCGTCGTCGCGGCGCGCATGACCTATGCCGCCGCGCCCGAGGCGTTTCACGGCGCGGTCGCCGCCGGGTTGCTGGGTTGCGGATCGGTCGTGCTCGGCAGCGCGGAGGTCGCCGGCCGCTTCTATGCCGACCTGGCCGCGCGTGCAGCCGCGAATGGGGAAGGCGTCGACACGGTGGCGGCCGCGGGCATCGCCGAGCTTCGCCGCGACAAGCGCGCGATCCCGGGCTTCGGCCATCCCCAGCACAGCAGCGGCGATCCGCGCGCGAACCTGCTGCTGGCGCTGGCGGACGATCATGGCGTGGCGGGACCGCACATCGAAATGCTGCGCGCGCTGCACGCAGCGCTGCCGGCGGTGCTGGGCCGCGCGCTGCCGATCAACGTCAACGGGGCGATCCCGGCGGTGATGCTCGACGTCGGCTTCCCGCTCGGCGCGCTCAAGGGCATTTCCCTGCTGGCACGCACCGCCAGCCTGATCGGCCATCTTCAGGAGGAAAGCGAGCGTCCGATCGGCTTCATCCTGTCCGGCGCCGCGGCACGCGCGATCGAATATGACGGGCCCGCGCCCGCCTGAGCGGCGCGCTTGCCTTTTGCCCCCAAATCTGTATGAGCGCCGTTCCCGGGCTCGCGGCATCGCGCCATCGGCCCGGACAAGCTTGAGACGACAGCCGGAGGGGCGTCCGCACGGGGCGGCGTCAGCGATCGGCCAAGAGAAGGTACAAGACATGGCTCTTTACGAGCACGTGTTCCTTGCGCGCCAGGATCTGGCACAGGCGCAGGTGGACGCGCTGGCGGAAGCCGCAACCAAGATCGTCGAGGATATGCAGGGCAAGGTCGTCAAGACCGAGACCTGGGGTCTTCGCTCGCTCGCCTATCGCATCGCAAAGAACCGCAAGGCGCATTATGTGATGCTCGAAATCGACGGCCCCGCGGGCGTCGTTGCCGAGCTGGAGCGCCAGACCGCGATCAACGAAGACGTGATCCGCTACATGACCGTCAAGGTCGACGAGCTCGAGCAGGGTCCGTCGGTGATGATGCGCAAGGGCGACCGCGACCGTGAGCGTCGGCGGGATCGTGACGATCGTGGCGGCGGCGGTGATCGTCCGCGCCGCGACCGCGATGGCTTTGACGGCGAGTAAGGAGCAGACACATGGCACGACCGTTTTTCCGCCGCCGCAAGAGCTGCCCCTTCAGTGCGAAGGACGCGCCGCGGATCGATTACAAGGATGTCCGTCTGCTGCAGGGCTTCGTGTCCGAGCGCGGCAAGATCGTCCCGTCGCGCATCACCTCGGTGAGCGCCAAGAAGCAGCGCGAGCTGGCCCAGGCCATCAAGCGCGCCCGCCATCTGGGCCTGCTGCCCTATATCGTGAAGTAAGGGAGGCAGTCCGATGGAAGTGATTCTGCTGGAACGCGTCGAAAAGCTCGGCGCCATCGGCGACGTGGTCAAGGTCAAGGACGGCTTTGCCCGCAACTACCTGCTGCCGCGCAAGAAGGCGCTGCGCGCCAACGATGCCAACCGCAAGGTGTTCGAGGCCAATCGCGAGCGGATCGAGGCGGACAACGCCGCGCGCCGCACCGAAGCGGAAAAGGAAGCCAAGACGCTCGACGGCGTTTCGGTCACGCTGATCCGCCAGTCGTCGAACACCGGCCAGCTCTATGGCTCGGTCGCGGTTCGCGACCTGGTCGACGCGCTGGTTGCCGACGGGCACAAGGTCAACAAGAGCCAGATCGTGCTCGACCGTCCGATCAAGGCGATCGGTCTGTACGAGGTGAAGCTGGGCCTCCACCCCGAGGTCGCGGTGACGATCAAGGTCAATGTCGCCCGTTCGCCGGAAGAAGCCGACATGCAGGCGCAGGGCGTCGACGTGATGGCGGCGATGTTCGAGAAGGACGAGGCCGGCTTCACCGAGGATTACGATCCCAATGCCGAGCCGGGCGAAATCGCGGCGGAAGCCGCCCCGGCGGAAGCGGAGACCGAAGCCGAGGGCTGATCGTCCGACGCCGACGCGATACCAAGAAAAAGGGGCCGTCCGGCGATCCGGGCGGCCCTTTTTCATGCGTACGGGAAAATGCGCTGAGGGTTCAGGGTGCCATGACGCACGCGCTGATGACCGCACCGAGCGGCACCAACGCCAGGATGATCGGCAACAGCTTGTTCATCGGATGATCCAATCCTCATTCATCTCGCAGCAACAATGCCGGGTGAAGACAAAGGTTTCCGCGAGGCACCGCAGGAATTTTCACCGATCACGCGGAACAATCACGCTTTTTGCGTGCAGCTGCCCCAGACCGGTCATCCCCGGTAAATCTCGCGCGCGCTAACCCCGTCAGCCAGCAAGCGCGCGGGCGGGGTTCGGATGCGGCAGGGTTTCGGCGTCATTGGCATCGCGATCGGCGCGGCATGGCTGCTCGCCAACGCGCCGCCCGATGACATCGAGCGCGCGATCATCGCGGAACTGAATTTCGCGCGGGCCAATCCGCGCGACTATGCCGAAGAGCTGCGCGACTATCGCGGGTATTTCGAGGGGCGCGTGGTCTATCCGCCCGACGATCCGGAGGGACAGTCGACGCGCGAAGGCGTGGCGGCGGTCGATGATGCGATCCGTTTTCTGGAGCGCCAGCCGCCCCTGCCCGCGCTCGACGACGCCCGCATCCTCGATCTTGCGGCGCGCGATCATGCCGACGATCAGGGCGCGACCGGCGCGATCGGCCATGTCGGGCGCAACGGATCGACCCCCGGCGATCGCGTGCGGCGGCGCGGCGGCGACATCTATGTGGGGGAGGTGATCTCCTACGGCCAGCGATCCGCCCGTGCCGTCGTGCGCCAGCTCATCGTCAATGATGGCGTGCCGGGGCGCGGTCATCGCCAGCTGGTCTTTTCCAGCCGCTATCGCTTTGCCGGGGCGGGGTGTGGCACGCATCCGCGCCAGCGCACGGTGTGCGTCGTCAAGCTGAGCGCCACGCCCGACGGCAATCCAGTGCTGCCGACCAGCGGCAATTGACGGTCACGCCCGTCCGAACAGCTTTTCGATGTCGCCGTGCGCCAGCTTGATCCAGGTCGGGCGGCCATGATTGCACTGGCCCGAATGCGGCGTCACCTCCATCTCGCGCAGCAGCGCGTTCATTTCGGCGACCGACAGGACGCGCCCGGCACGCACCGATCCGTGGCACGCCATCGTCGCCGCGACATGGTCGAGGCGCTCCTTGAGGCTCAGCGCCTCGTCATAGGCCGCCAGTTCGTCGGCAAGGTCGGTGACGAGGCCGGTCACATCCCCCTGCCCCAGCATCGCCGGGGTCGCGCGGACCAGGACGGCACGGGGACCGAACCGCTCCACCTCCAGCCCGAATGCGAGCAGCTCGGCCGCGCGTGCTTCCAGCCGGTCGCACGCGATTTCGTCGAGCTCGACGACCTCGGGCAGCAGCAGCGCCTGGCGCGCCACCCCGCCATCCGCCATCGCGCGTCGCATCCGTTCGAGCACGAGACGCTCGTGCGCGGCGTGCTGATCGACCAGAACCAGCCCGTCTTCGGCCTCTGCGACGATATAAGTGCGCGCCACCTGTCCCCGCGCGACGCCCAGCGGGTGCACGGTCGCGTGCAACGGTGCCGCATCGGCGGGTTCGGCGCGTGCCTGAGGCGGCGAGGCAAAAAAGGTCGGCCGACGATCGGCGACCGCATGGCGCGACGCGGCATTCGGCGCGTCCCAACCGGCCAGCGGATCGGCCGACGACGTCGCAGGCATCGGTGCCTCGCGCTGCCACATCGCCATGGCGCCCGCATCCGCACGCTGGGCACTGCGGTGACCCGCCTCGTCCAGCGCGCGCCGCAGGCCGCTGACGATCAGGCCGCGCACCAGCGCGGGTTCGCGGAAGCGCACCTCGGTCTTGGCCGGATGGACGTTGACGTCGACCAGTTCGGTCGGCAGGTCGAGGAACAGCGCAACGACGGGATGGCGATCGCGCGCCAGCATCTCGGCATAGGCGCCACGCACCGCGCCGACGAGCAGCCGATCCTTCACCGGCCGCCCGTTGACGAACAGATACTGGTGATCCGCCACCCCGCGGTTAAAGGTCGGCAGCCCGGCAATCCCGGTCAGGTGCAGCGCCTCGCGCGCCAGGTCGACCAGGATGCTGTTGTCGGCGAGCGCCCGGTCGGTCAGCGCCGCGACGCGATCGAGCCGGCTTTCCCCCGCCTGGGTGCCCAGCACGCGGCGACCGTCATGCTCGACCGAAAAGGCGATGTCGGGCCGCGCCATCGCCAGCCTGCGCACGACATCCATGCTGGCGGCATATTCGGCGCGGGCGGAGCGCAGGAACTTGCGCCGCGCCGGCACCCGCGCGAACAATCCCTCCATCCGCACCCGCGTTCCCGGCGGCAGCGCGGCCGGCCCCTCGCCCGTCAGGACGCCGTGATCGACGATGCGCGACCAGCCCTCCGCGCCGCGCACCCGGGTTTCGATCGTCAGCCGCGCGACGCTGGCGATCGAGGGCAGCGCCTCGCCGCGAAAGCCCAACGTCGTGACCGCGTCGATCGCTTCGTCGGGCAGCTTTGACGTCGCGTGGCGTTCGAGCGCGAGCGCGATCTCGTCGGGGCGCATGCCGCAGCCGTCGTCGGCGACCTCAACCAGTTCGGTGCCCCCCGCCGCGAGCCGGATCGCGATGCGCGTCGCCCCGGCGTCGATGGCATTCTCGACCAGTTCCTTGAGCGCGCTGGCGGGGCGTTCCACCACTTCACCGGCCGCGATGCGATTGACGAGATGTTCGGGCAGGCGGCGTATTGACATGGTCGTTGCTCTAGCCCAAGCGACGGCATCCCGCGACCCGAATCCGCCAGTCTTCTCAAGGCCGGAGATGTCCGGTTTTTGGGATATGGGCTGATAATTTGTGCGAACTCCCGCGCAGCATGACGGCGCGGACCGGAACGGAACGACGATGGTATTTTCCCGCTTCTTCAAATTCATGTCGCACGACATGGCGATCGACCTCGGCACGGCGAACACGGTTGTCTATCTGCGCGGTCGCGGGGTGGTGCTCAACGAACCTTCGGTGGTGGCGGTCGAAACGCTGAACGGGGTGCGCCGCGTCAAGGCGGTCGGCGACGACGCCAAGCTGATGATGGGCAAGACGCCCGGCACGATCGAGGCCATCCGCCCGCTGCGCGACGGCGTGATCGCCGACATCGACGTCGCCGAACAGATGATCAAGCATTTCATCCAGAAGGTGCACGGCCAGCGTCGCTTCATGCGCTGGCCCCAGATCGTGATCTGCGTGCCGTCGGGTTCGACCAGCGTCGAACGCCGCGCGATCCGCGACGCCGCCTCCAACGCGGGCGCGAGCCAGGTGTGGCTGATCGAGGAACCGATGGCGGCGGCGATCGGCGCCAACATGCCCGTTACCGAACCGATCGGCAGCATGGTCGTCGACATCGGCGGCGGCACGACCGAAGTCGCGGTGCTCTCGCTGCGCGGCCTGGCCTACTCGACCAGCGTGCGCGTCGGCGGCGACAAGATGGACGAGGCGATCGTCAGCTATGTGCGCCGCAACCACAACCTGCTGATCGGCGAAGCGACGGCGGAGCGGATCAAGCAGGAAGTCGGCATCGCCAAGCCGCCGGCGGACGGCATCGGCCTGACCATCCACATCAAGGGCCGCGACCTGGTCAACGGCGTGCCCAAGGAAATCCAGATCAACCAGGGCCAGATCGCCGAGGCGCTGAGCGAGCCGGTCGGCACGATCGTCGAAGGGGTGCGCATCGCGCTTGAGAACACCGCGCCCGAACTCGCCGCCGACATCGTCGATCAGGGCATCGTGCTGACCGGCGGCGGCGCGCTGCTCGAAGGCATCGACGAAGTGCTGCGCGACGAGACCGGGCTGCCCGTGTCGGTAGCCGAGGATCCGCTGACCTGTGTCGCGCTGGGCACCGGACGCGCGCTGGAGGACCCGGTGTTCCGCGGCGTCCTCATCTCCGTCTGAGAAGGCGCTGAGCAATGGCGCCGCCGCGGGATCGGCGCCCGGGTTTCTCGCGTCGGGCGCAATATGGCGTATTCATCGGCTATGTGCTGCTCGCGACCGGCGCCGTGGTCGGCGCGGTGCTCCTGCTGCTGTCCAGCATCAGCCCCCAGGCGCTATCCTGGCCCCGCGGGGCGTTGCGTGAGATCACCGTCCCCGTTTCCTACGCGGCTGGATGGGTATGGAACGGGATCAGCGGCGTGCCCGCGAGCATCGGCACCTATTTTCACGTCCATGGCGAGAACCGCGTGCTCCGCGCCAGGCTGGCGCGCGATGAGCAGCTTGTGCTGCGCGCGCGCGCGCTGGTGGCGGAAAACCGCCGCCTGAAAGCGCTGCTTGCCGTGCGCGATCGCGCTCCAGGGACCATCGTTACCGCGCGCGTGGTCAGTTCGTCGGCATCGAGCACGCGTCGCTTCGCCACCCTGAACGCTGGATCGCGCCAGCGCGTGCGCGCGGGCCAGCCGGTACTGGGACCCAACGGCCTGATCGGCCGGGTGATCGAAACCAGCCTGAACACGGCGCGCATCCTGCTGATCATCGATCCGGAGAGCATCGTTCCCGTCCGCCGGGCGCGCGACAATCTGCCCGCAATCGTCGTCGGCCGTGGCGACGGCCTGGTCGACGTGCGCAGCGCAAGCGTCGCCAACGCCCCCCTGCTGGCGGGCGACACCTTCGTCACCTCCGGCGCGGGCGGCATCTTTCCGCCCGGCGTGCCGGTCGCCCAGGTGCTGAGGTCGGCGCGCGACAGCACGACCGCGCGTCCCTTCGCGAATGTTGATGCGCTCGACATCGCAATCGTGCAGCCCGCCTATTTCCCGGAGGCCGCCGCACCACCGGCAGCCGCGGGGGCGACGCCGTGACCGATCGTCGCACCGCGCCGTGGGAGAGCGATCTGCCGCGTCGCACCGGCTGGCGGCCGCCAGCGTCGATCATGGCTGGATCGGCGCTTACCGTGCTCCCGGTCGTCGCATCGGTGCCGCTGCTGCCGCCCGCCGGGCTGCTGATGCTGCTGGGCTGGCGGCTGACGCGCGCGGACCTGCTGCCGCGCTGGGCGCCGCCGCTGCTGGGCCTGTTCGACGACCTGCTGAGCGGTCAGCCGCCGGGCAGCGCGATGTTGTTGTGGGCCCTGTGCGTTCTGGGCATCGATGTGCTAGACACACGCCTTGTGTGGCGCGATTTTTGGCAGAATTGGCTGATTGCGGCGGCAGCCATCGGGTTTTGCCTGATCGCCGGGCGATTGCTCGCGACCGATTTCACGGCGCATGTCGATAGCTGGCTGTTGATCCAGATCGTGGTGTCGATCGCCTGCTTTCCCCTCGCCGCGCGGCTGTGCGCCGCGCTCGATACCCCGGCGCGCGACCGATGAGCGGCCCGGTCAAGATCGTCACCGAAGCCGCGCAGGCGTTCAGCTTTTCGCGCCGGGCCATGTTCCTGACGAGCGCGCAGGCCGCCGTCGGCGTGGTGCTGGCCGGGCGGATGGCCTGGATCTCGGTGGCCGAGAACGAGCATTATCGGCTGCTCGCCGAAAGCAATCGCGTCAACCTGACGCTGGTCCCGCCGCGTCGCGGCTGGATCGTCGATCGTCACGGCGCGCCCATCGCCAACAACCGGACCGATTTTCGCGTCGACATCATCCCCGATCGTCTGCCCAAGGACGATCGGCCACGCGTGCTCGGGCTGCTGCAGTCGGTGCTGGCGCTGACCGCCGACGATCTGGAGAAGGTCCAGACCGACCTGAAGCGCGCCGCGGGCTTTCAACCGGTGCCGGTCGCCGAAAATCTCGATTGGGAACGCTTTGCCGCGGTTAGCGTCCGCCTGCCCGAATTGCCAGGTGTCGAACCGACGCGCGGTTTCGCCCGCAACTATCCCGGCGGGGCAGCGGTCGCGCACCTTGTCGGCTATGTCGGCGCCGCATCGGCCGAGCAGTTCGAGAAGGACAAGGATCCGTTGCTCGTCACGCCGGGCTTCAAGCTGGGCAAGGACGGGCTGGAAAAGATGCTCGAGCCCCAACTGCGCGGCGAACCGGGGGCCAAGCGTGTCGAGGTCACCGCGCGCGGGCGGCTGGTGCGCGAGCTCGCCACCCGACCCGACCGTCAGGGCCAGACGGTCAAGCTGACCGTCGACCTGGGGCTGCAGGAATATGCCGCCCGGCGGCTGGGCGAGGAATCGGGGTCGGTCGTCGTATTCGATTGTCGCACCGGCGGCATCCTGGCGATGGCGTCGATGCCGGCTTATGACCCCAACAGCTTTTCGGACGGGATCAGTCGCGCCGAATGGGGCATGTTGTCGCAGGACGACCATTTGCCGCTGACCAACAAGTCACTGCAGGGCCTGTACCCCCCAGGCTCGACCTTCAAACCGGCGACCGCGCTCGCGGTCCTCGGCGCGGGTATCGATCCCGAGCGCACCGTGTTCTGTCCCGGCGGCTATCAGCTCGGCAATCGCCGTTTCGGGTGCCTCGGGCGGCACGGCTCGGTGCGCATGCACGAGGCGATCGCGCGCAGCTGCAACACCTATTTCTACACCATGGGCCGCGAGGTCGGAATCGAGGCGATTGCGGCCGCGGCGCGCCGGCTCGGCTTCGGGGCGGAACATGCGCTGCCGGTACCGTCGCAACGTTATGGCACCGTGCCCGACGCGGCGTGGAAGCTGCGCAAATATGATCAGAAATGGGGGGTCGCGGACACGCTCAATACCTCGATCGGCCAGGGCTATGTGCTGGCCAGCCCGTTTCAGCTCGCGCTCGCCTCGGCACGCATCGCGTCGGGCAAGATGCTGACGCCGCACCTGATCGTCGCCGACAGGAAAGCCGATGGCCCGCTCGGCGTGCCGGCCGAACATCTGGCCATCATCCGGTCGGGCATGGACGAGGTCGTGAACGGCAACGGCACCGCCGTGCGGTCGCGCCTCCCCCTTCCCGACATCCGCATGGGCGGCAAAACCGGCACCGCGCAGGTGCGCCGCTTGAGCGCCGGCGCGCGCGGCGGATTGAACGTGCCCTGGAAGTATCGCGACCACGGGCTGTTCATCTGCTTCGCCCCGGTCGAAAATCCGATCTATGCCGCCGCGGTCGTGATCGAGCATGGCGTCGGCGGATCGCGCGCCGCCGCCCCGGTCGCGCGCGACGTGCTCACCTATCTGTTCGACAAGCAGAAGGCGCTCGACATCCTCGCGCCCCTCGAAGCCGAATGGGGGGGCGACATCGGCGCACGCATGGCCAAGAAACAGGCGGCCTATGACGCGGCCCGGGCCGCCGCGCTCGACCCGGCGGCCGCTGCCGCTGCAGAAGCCGTCGCCGGCGCGAGTCCGGCCGCGCCGCGCGTCCCGGGGGCGACACCGTGAACGCGCTAACCTATGTCCCGCGTCCGGTTGCGCAGCTACCCTGGCGCGTCATCCTGCTCGTCCTCGCGATCGGCGGTTTCGGGCTGGTCGTACTCTATTCGGCCGCGGGCGGCAGCATTTCGCCCTGGGCCGGACCGCAGGGGATCAAGTTCGCGATCTTCATGGCGATGGCGCTCGTGCTGTCGCGCGTGCCGGTGCAGTGGTGGTCGATGGGCGCTCTGCCGCTCTACGCCGGGCTGATCCTGCTGCTGGTCATGGTCGAGCTGCTCGGCGCGGTGCGCGGGGGCAGCCAGCGATGGCTCGATCTCGGCTTCATCCGGCTTCAGCCCTCCGAGCTGATGAAGCTCGGCATCGTCCTGGCGCTCGCCAAGTTCTTCGATCTTCAGCCACCCGGCGAGGCGCGCAAGCTCACGCCGATCCTGGCCGCGGGCGCGATGATCGGGTTTCCGGCCGCGCTGGTGATGCTCCAGCCCGACCTCGGCACCGCGCTGATGATCGTGGCCGGCGGGCTGACGGTCATGTTCCTGGCCGGCGTGCCGCTGCGGCTTTTCATCGGCGGGGCACTCGGGCTGGCGCTGGCGGTGCCGCTGGCGGTCAATTTCCTGCTCCACGATTATCAGCGCAAGCGTGTGCTGACCTTCCTCAATCCAGAGAATGATCCGCTCGGCACCGGCTATCACATCAGCCAGTCGAAGATCGCGATCGGATCGGGCGGGTTGTTCGGCAAGGGCTTCCTCAACGGGACGCAGAGCCATCTCGACTATCTGCCCGAAGGACACACCGATTTCGTCTTCGCCACCATGGCGGAGGAATGGGGGCTGATGGGCGGGCTGTTCCTGATCGTCGCGTTCCTCCTCCTGATCCGCTGGGGCGTCGGCGTGGGGATTCAGGCCTCGACCCGATTCATGCGGCTGACCGCGGCCGGGCTGGCGACGACGATCTTCTTCTACATGGCGATCAACATGGCGATGGTGATGGGTCTGGCACCGGTCGTCGGCATTCCGCTTCCGCTGGTCAGCTGGGGCGGATCGGCGCAGATGACGGTCCTGATCTGCCTGGGTATCCTCATGTCGATCGATCGCGAAAACCGCCTGGCGCGCACCCCGCGCTGGTAGGTCGCCCGAGGCCGGCACGATAATCTGATTTCGGGCGTTGCATTGCCGATCACGCAATGCTAACGGCCCGCCTTCCGACGACGGAAGCGGCATCCGCCGCCCCCGACCCCGGCATGGACGCATAGCTCAGTTGGTAGAGCAGCTGACTCTTAATCAGCGGGTCCTTGGTTCGAGCCCAAGTGCGTCCACCAAACTTCTCAACGACTTAGGTGCGAATATACACCCCTTCCAAGGGGCTGTCGAGCGCCACTTAATCGCCACGTAATCAACGTGTTTCGTAGCCTGGCGTAGAGGCTTGATTTTCGATGTGCGGGAGGAGGTTTCCTCCCTGGTCGAAGCCGCTGTGCGTCTTCTTCACACCCACCTCAGCGGGGACACCCCGCAACGCCCCGAAACGAGGAGCGGGGCTAGGGACGCGCTCGGTCCCGTGCGCCGTTCCGGCGCACTCCTGCGGGCGAGGCGTTTCACCACAAGGGCCCCGCACGCACTCTGAACCGGCGGACATGAAACGAAGCGCAGGCTGGGAAAGCCGACAGGCCCCGCCTTTCCGCCTGCGCGGGCGATGACGCTTTGCTCCGCCTCGTTCAGGGTGCAGTTTCTTGCTTTGGCGATCTCGCTGGCCGCTCGCGCGGTTGTAAGCGTTGAGGGGGGAGAGTGAGAGTCTGGCGGGCTTCGCCGTGACGGGATGAGGGTCGAGAGAGAGGCTCCCGGCCAGCCGTCATGGAGATTTCCCATGGATATGCAGGTTCTCGATACGCGCCGCGACTCAAGCGGCGGTTACAAGGTGGATGCCTCGCGCGGCTCGCGCGTGGGTCGGGTGTCGTCGGAGTGGTTCTCGCGCCCAGATGATGAGCGGTTTCTGTCACTTGGCGATCTGGCCCGATCAGTGCGCGGTCGGTCTGACCGGAGCCGGACGCGCGTGGTCGAGACGGCGCTGATCCATGTCGAAGCGAACCGCAATGATCCGGAACGCCTGGCTCTCATGTTGCCGGGTGCCGAGGCACCGGTGACGCCAACCCACTGGAGCTTTGGGCAACTGGCCAGCCAGGTAGGCGCTCCTGCTGCCTATCTGCGCCAACTTCCGGCGCCGCTCGCCGCGATCAATCTGCAATACGGACTGACCTCCCACCGAGCCGAGCAGATCAAGACGCTCGAAACCGACGATCCGGTTTCCGGGGGCCGCCTCGAACTGCGCGCCGTGACGGGCCCTGACTACGGCCGGATCTACGACCATGAGCTCGTCGAAGCGGTGCAGAAGATCGCTGGCAACGGCACCGGCGACACACGCTGGAAGGTTCCGGGCGTGCTCGACTGGTCGACCGGGGTCTACAACCCTAACGTCGACATCTCGAAGGATACGACCACGCTCTATGCGTCAGATCGTGACGTTTTCCTGTTTCTCGTCGATGATCTCAACCCGATCGAAGCCGGGCGGCTGCCCGACGGATCGCCCGATCTCTACTTCCGCGGGTTCTATTGCTGGAACTCCGAGGTCGGCGCCAAGACGCTCGGCATGGCAAGCTTCTACCTGCGCGCGGTCTGCCAGAACCGGAACCTGTGGGGCGTGGAGGACTTCGAGGAGATCAGCATCCGCCACAGCAAATATGCCGCGAACCGCTTTGCCCATGAAGCCGAACCGGCGCTGCTGAACTTTGCCAATTCCTCGCCGCAGCCGTTCATCAACGGCATCAAGACCGCCCGGGAGCGAATTGTCGCCCGTAGCGACGAAGACCGGCAGGATTTCCTCCGGGCGCGCGGATTCTCCAAGGCTGAAACCGGCCGGATCATCGATACCGTCCTCGCCGAGGAAGGCCGCCCGCCGGAATCGATCTTCGATTTCGTGCAGGGCATCACCGCATTGGCGCGGTCCAAGGCCCATCAGGACGCCCGGCTCGACATGGAGGGCAAGGCCAAGAAGTTGCTCGACCGGGTGCACTAAGCCTCCCCGGGCCCAGCGTGTTACTCTTGCGTTGCGCTGCCTTCTCGAAAGCGAGAGGGCGGCGCTTCGCTTCGTGACGGGTTCGAGCCTGAGAGAGAGTCTTTCGGGCAGCCCGTCATGGAGAAACCCCATGACCAAGACATTGCCCAAGCTCGTGCTTAGCGCCTCGCGCGACATCCCGTTTTCGCAGCTGGTGCTGAGCCAGAAGAATGTCCGCCGCGTAAAGGCCGGCCTTTCGATCGAGGATCTGGCCGAGGACATTTACCGCCGGACCCTGCTCCAGAGCATCAACGTCCGCCCCGTGCTCGATGCCGACGGCAAGGAAACCGGCATGTTCGAGGTGCCGGCCGGTGGCCGCCGTTTCCGGGCCCTCGAACTGCTGGTGAAGACCAAGCGGATGGCAAAGGATCAACCGGTCCCTTGCGTCGTGCGCGAAGCCGGGATCGCCGAAGAGGACTCGCTCGCCGAAAACGTCATGCGCGTTGCGCTGCATCCGCTCGATCAGTTCCGTGCCTTCAGCGCGCTGATCGAAGCGGGCCTGTCCGAGGAAGACATCGCCGCGCGGTTCTTTGTATCGGTGTCGACTGTACGCCAGCGCCTACGGCTTGCCTCGGTCTCGCCCACCCTGCTCGAAATCTATGGTGAGGACGGCATTACGCTCGAACAGCTCATGGCCTTCTCGGTCACCGACAACCACGCGCGCCAGGAGCAGGTCTGGGAACAGGTCAATCAGGGGCACCATGTGCCGGCTTACCACATCCGCCGCTTGCTGACCGAAGACGCGATCTCCGCAAGCGACCGCCGCGTCCGGTTCATCGGCATTGACGCCTACACCGAGGCTGGCGGCTATGTGATGCGCGATCTGTTTTCGTCGGACGAGGATGGATGGTTGCAGGATCCCGCATTGGTCGAATTGCTGGTGAGCGAAAAGCTCTCGGAACTCGCACAGGAAATCGGTGCCGAAGGCTGGAAATGGGTCGAGGCCGCCATAGACCTGCCCTATGGATGCGAGCGCGGCAAACGCCGGATCGTCGGCACGACCGTTCCGTTGACCGACGACGAGCAGGCACGGCGCGATGTGCTGGTCGAGGAATATGACCGCATTGGCGACGAATACGGCGATGGCAGCGACCTTCCCGGCGAAGTCGATGCGCGGCTGACCGCAATCGATGCCGAACTGACCGCCCTGAACAGTCGTCCCACGGTTTACGATCCAGACGACATGGCGCGCGCCGGCGTGTTCATTTCGCTGACCCATGATGGTCGCCTGCGGATCGACCGCGGCTATGTCCGTCCTGAAGATGAACCCCTCGCTGATGGCCAGAATGACAGTGCGCACGATGCCAACGCAGACGTGTCCGATGGCCCGACTGTCACCGTCGCAGGGCAAGCGGCGCAGACCGGCGGTGACGACGACGAAGACGAGGCGATCAAACCGCTACCTGACAGGCTCGTTTCCGAACTCACTGCTGAACGCACGCTCGCTCTGCGCGATGCACTGGCCAACGCTCCGCAGGCGGCTTTCCTCGCCCTTCTCCATGCCCTCGTCCTGTCGGTGTTCCGTCCCCACGGGACTCATGGTTGTGTGCAGATCGGCGTCACCCAGGCCTGGCTCGGCAATGTCGCACCGAACTTGCGCGAGAGTGTCTGGAGCCAGTCGATCCAGGCGCGGCACGAACATTGGGGTGAAAGGCTGCCGGATGAACCACAGGCGCTGTGGGACGCCCTCGCCGCTATGCCGCAGGATGAGCAGATGGCACTGCTCGCCCACTGTGTCAGCCACGGCGTCAACGCACTGTTTGAGCCGAGCAAGGGCTATGACGGACGCATCTCGGCGCATGGCGTGGCGCAGCGCATTGCCGCCGCCGATGCCCTGGCAGCAGTCGTCGGGCTCGACATGGCCGAGGCTGGCTGGACGCCAACGGTCGACAACTACCTCGGGCGGGTGACCAAACCCCGGATCATTGAAGCGGTCCGCGAAGCCAAGGGCGATTCGACCGCAGCCCTGATCGAACATCTCAAGAAGGGTGACATGGCACGCGAGGCCGAACGGCTGCTGAGCGGCACCGGTTGGTTGCCGGAACCCCTGCGGTTGCCGGTCATCGAAGCAAATGAAGCTGACCTTACGGACCTGCCCGATTTCCTCGCGGATGATGCCGAACAGGCGGACGCCGACGACGCCTTCGCAATCGCTGCAGAATGAACTTCGCTCGCGCGGGGCGGCCCCGGTCGTCCCGCGCGTCTTGCCCCCCTCACCGATGAAGGAGCCTTGCCATGGCAATTCCTGACCATGCCCGCGTCAATTTCGAGACGCTGCTGCAAGCAGCACAAGCAGGCGATCTCGCGCTGATGGAATGTACCGAGGTTGCCAGCGGCGAAACCCGCTACGTTCTTTGCGCCGTTGGCCGCGACGACGGCGACTATGTGATGACACCGTTCGGGCACCTCGCGCCGGGTAATCCCTACGAGGCCTATATTCCGCCTGCCTGATCCGGCCTGCACTTTCCCAACTTCATTGAAGGATTTCCGACATGACCAACTCGCATTTGGCGGGGGCCTCCGCGCGTCCGCTTACCGCTGCTTGCCCGCAGCAAACCGCTACCGCGATCATCACCGCAGCCGATGACCTGCTCGGCCACCTTGCCGCCGGTCGCCGGATCGACACGCCCGCCATTCGCACCGCGATGCAGTCCGCCTTTGGCGCAAGCGATGCGACCGGAGCCTGGAGCTGGAAGACCGCCTACGAAGCCGTCGAGGTCGCGCAATTGTTGTTCATGCGCCGCTACGGCCCGGCGATCCACGCCAGGACCGCCGATCCGTTCGAACGCGTGAAACTGGTCGAACGGATTGCCCGGCTCGCACCGACGCAAACCCGGCGCAGCGAGGAAATGCAGGTCTATCAGCAGTTCTCAACCCCGCTTGCACTGGCGTGGGCGGCCGGATTTGCTGCAAGCTTCCGCCCAGGCGAGCTGGTGCTCGAGCCCTCTGCGGGCACTGGGCTGCTGGCCATCCAGGCTGAACTGGCAGGATGCAGATTGGCCGTGAACGAGGTTGCCGAAGTGCGTGCCGCCCTGCTTGGCAGCCTGTTTGCAGGCTCGCGCGTGTCGATGCACGACGCCTCGCAAATCCACGACCGGCTCGATGCCAGCCTCGTGCCGAGCTGCATCATCATGAACCCGCCGTTTTCGGCAGCGCTGAATGTCGAAGCCCGTGTGGCCGACGCAGCCATCCAGCATCTGTTATCGGCAGTGGCGCGGCTTGCCGACGGTGGACGGCTCGTCGCGATCACAGGAGCCAACTGTGCGGCGGATCACAAGGCATGGCGCGATGGTTTCGTCCGGATGCAGGACAACGCCCGGGTCGTGTTCAGCGCGAGCATTGTGGGCAGCGTGTTCGCACCGCACGGCACTACGGTCGAAACCCGGCTGACCGTGATCGACAAGGTTCCCGCAGACGATGCGGCGCAATTTCCGGCGTCGCCAGGCATTGCTCCCGATCTTGCGACCTTGTTGCGCTGGTTGGCCGACAGCCTCCCGCCACGTCAGCCCATCGCCGCATCAGCCCTTCAGCCACTGGTCGGCGCGCGTAATTCACAAGCGATCAAAGCCAGCCCAAGGCCTAGACTGGCTACAGCCCCGATCCCTGCGACATCCGGTGTGCCGCTCCGCTATGATGTGATCGACTGGTGTCCTCCGACCGACGGCAAGCTCTCCGAAACGCTCTATGAGCCCTACACGCTCCAATCGATCCGCATCGCTGGCGCTCAGCCGCACCCGACGCGTCTGGTGCAATCAGCCGCAATGTCCTCGGTCGCGCCGACCAAGCCGAGCTATCGCCCGCATCTGCCCGCTGGCCTCGTCGAACAGGGTCTGCTGTCCGATGCCCAGCTGGAATCGGTAGTATATGCGGGCGAAGCCCATGCCGACCATCTCGCCGGCAGCTGGTCCGTCGATGCGACCTGGGACAGGATCGAAGCTGCGCCCGATGACTGCGACACGGCAGTCCGGTTCCGCAAAGGCTGGTTCCTGGGCGATGGCACCGGCGCTGGCAAAGGGCGGCAGGTTGCCGGGATTGTGCTCGACAACTGGCTGAAGGGCAGAACGCGCGCAGTCTGGATTTCGAAATCCGACAAGCTGCTCGAAGATGCGCAGCGCGACTGGAAGGCTCTGGGGCAAGAGCCCTTGCTGGTCACGCCGCTCGCCCGCTTCCGTCAGGGTACGCCGATCCGGCTCGAGCAAGGCATCCTTTTTACGACCTATGCCACGCTACGCTCCGACGCGCGCGAAAACCGGGTTTCCCGGGTCCAGCAGATTGTCGATTGGCTGGGGACCGACTTCGACGGGGTCATTGTCTTCGACGAGAGCCATGCCATGCAGAATGCCGGTGGCGGCAAATCCGAAAGGGGCGATTGCGCCCCTTCGCAGCAGGGACGGGCCGGACTGCGCCTGCAGCATGCGCTGCCCAATGCCCGGATTGTCTATGTCTCTGCAACCGGGGCGACCACGGTCGAGAATCTTGCCTATGCTCAGCGGCTCGGCCTGTGGGGCGGCGCTGACTTTCCCTTCGACAAACGCACCGATTTTGTCGCGGCCATCGAAGCGGGCGGGGTCGCAGCGATGGAGGTGCTCGCCCGCGACCTGAAAGCCCTCGGTCTCTATGCCGCCCGTTCGCTGTCCTATGAAGGCGTCGAATATGAGCTGCTCGAGCACCAGCTCACCGCTGACCAGGTTCGCATCTACGATGCCTATGCCGGGGCGTTTCAGGTCATCCACAACAACTTGGACGCAGCGCTGGAGGCCGCCAACGTCACGAGCAGCGAGGGCACGCTCAACGTACAGGCCAAGTCTGCGGCCCGCTCGGCGTTTGAATCCGCCAAGCAGCGCTTCTTCAATCATCTCATTACGGCGATGAAGACGCCAACGCTGATCGCCGCGATCGAGCAGGGCCTCGCCGATGGCCACGCCGCTGTGGTGCAGATCGTCTCGACGGGGGAAGCGCTGCTGTCGCGCCGCCTTGCCGATATCGATCCGGGCGAGTGGAACGACATTCAGGTCGATATCACGCCACGCGAATATGTTCTGGATTACCTCCTCCACAGCTTCCCGACCCAGCTTCATGAGAGCTTCACCGACGGCGACGGCAATCTCGCGTCAAGGCCAGCCTATGACGAGGATGGCAATGTCGTGCAGTGCCGCGAGGCGCTCGAACGACGTAACCGGCTGATCGAGCAATTGGCATCGATGGAACCGGTACAAGGCGCACTCGACCAGATCGTGCAGCGGTTCGGGACAGATATGGTGGCCGAGGTGACTGGCCGATCGCGCAGGATCGTCCGCAAGGTCGATGCAAATGGCGACCGGCTCGCGGTCGAGAACCGGCCAGCCAATGCCAACCTCGCCGAAACGCAGGCATTCATGGAGGATCGCAAGCAAATCCTCGTATTCTCCGATGCCGGGGGCACTGGACGCAGCTACCATGCCGATCTGGGCGCGAGGAACCAGCGGCTCCGCCATCACTATCTGCTGGAAGCAGGCTGGAAGGCCGATGCCGCGATCCAGGGCCTGGGCCGCACCAACCGCACCAATCAGGCGCAGCCGCCGCTGTTCCGGCCGGTGGCCACCAATGTCCAGGCCGAGAAACGCTTCCTCTCAACAATCGCGCGGCGGCTCGACACTCTGGGTGCGATCACGCGCGGACAGCGGCAGACCGGTGGTCAGGGGCTGTTCCGCCCCGAAGACAATCTCGAAAGCCCCTATGCCCGCGATGCGCTGCGCCAGCTCTATGTGTTGATCTATGCCGGCAAGGTCGAGCGATGCTCGCTCGCGACCTTCGAAAGCATGACCGGCCTGTCGCTGACCGACGGCAGCGGGTGCCTCAAGGACGAGTTGCCGCCGATCACGACCTTTCTGAACCGGCTGCTGGCACTCACCATCGACATGCAGAACGTGCTGTTCGCGGTGTTCGAGCAGATCCTCAGCGCCAAGGTCGAAAGCGCAATCACGGCGGGCAGTTACGATCTCGGGCTGGAAACCCTGACCGCCGACAGCTTCACCGTCACAGCCAGTGAGCCAATGTACGTCCATCCGGCCACGGGCGCAGAGACCCGGTTGCTGACGATTTCAATGAAGGAGCGCAACCAGCCGGTCTCGCTCGAGCGGGCGCTCGAACTGCGGCGTGAACCCGCCGCGCGGCTGTTGGTCAATGCCCGCTCGCGGCGCGCTGCAGTCCAGCTGCCGGCTCGCAGCCTCATGCTCGACGATGGCGAGGTTGAGCGCCGCATCCGGCTGATCCGGCCGATGGAGCGGCTGAACTTCGCCCTGACCCACCTTCCCGAGACCCACTGGGAGGAGGTGGACGAGCGGACATTCGGGGCAGTCTGGCAGGACGAGCTGGCACAAGTCGATGAGTTCACGACAAGCGAACTGCACATCGTCACCGGCCTGTTGCTCCCCATCTGGAAACAGCTTCCCGAGGAATCGACCCGTGTCTACCGGCTCCAGGCCGATGATGGCACCCGCATTGTCGGGCGCAGGGTGTCCGCAGCATGGGCAGCGGGTACGACGGCCAAGCCCGAAGCACCCTTGCTTTCGCCACCACAGGCACTAGCATTGCTTCGTGAAGGCCAAGCCATGCTCGACCTTGCCGATGGGCTGCAACTGCGCCGGTCGCGGCTGATGCAGGTGAACCGGATCGAACTCACCGGGTTCGGATCCTCGGCGGTCGACCGGCTCAAAGCCATGGGGCTGTTTTCCGAGATCATCAGCTGGAAACTGCGTCTGTTCGTGCCTGACGACGTGGTGACAGGGTCGGCTGTGCTCGAGCGGCTGTTTGAACGGCACCCCTTGGCCCGAATTCTTGATCGAAAGGCTGCCTGAGATGGCAAAGCTCTCCACGCGTGCGGCAGAATTGTCCGAGCACCTTGCGCAGAACGTGCAGGCCGTCTGCCGCCATTATCTGCCCGCAGGCAGGCGCGAAGGCCGCTACTGGATGGTTGGCGATGTCGCGGGAACGCCCGGGCGCAGTCTCTACGTTCGCCTCTTCGAAACCGAACGCGGCGCGATTGGAAATTGGGTCGATGCCGCAACCGGTGAGCATGGCGATCTCGTTGATCTCATCCGGCTCAACCAGCGGCATGGGCGTCTGTCCGAAACCATTGAGGAAGCCGAACGCTTCCTCAGCCTGCCGCCCTCGACTTCGGACGATCAGCGCAGTGCCGCGTCATTCGCCAAGCCGGCGCGCGCAGGATCCACGACCGCTGCCATACGCCTGTTTGCCGCCTCGAAACCACTGACTGGATCAATGGCGAGCACCTACCTGCGATCACGTGGCATCACACGCGTATCTGACCTGCCAGCCCTGCGCTTTCATCCGCGATGCTACTACAAACCGAACGAGGACGATGATCCAGCAACACCAAGCGCTTTCCCGGCACTGATTGCAGCAGTAACCGACAACGACGGCGTGCAGACCGGCACCCATCGAACCTGGCTCGATCCATTCGGCAGCGCGAAGGCCAAAGTCGCATCGCCGCGGAGGGCGATGGGCAACATCCTCGGCAACGCCGTAAGGTTCGGAACTGCGGGTGATGTCATGATCGCAGGCGAAGGCATCGAAACCATGCTGTCGTTGCGCGAGGTTCTGCCAACAATGCCGATGGTCGCCGCAACATCGTCAGCCCACCTCGCAGCGATCTTGTTCCCGCAGAAACTCCGGCGACTCTATGTCGCGCGCGACCGCGATGCTGCAGGCGACGCAGCGTTTGGTGTCCTCGCTGAGCGCACCCAGGCAGCAGGGATCCAACTCGTATCACTTATGCCTGACCTCGCTGACCTCAATGACGACCTCCGCCAGCATGGCGTTGCTGCACTGGCGGAACGGGTCCGCCATCATCTCCGAGAGCAGGATCAGACACGCTTTTCCGTCGACATTGGCTGAGCCGATACGGGGTTGAACGATGGGCGATGGCGGCGTGCATAGGACTTGAGCCAAGACCTGGCCCAGCCCGGCCTTCTTCGAGCGGCGTCCGAGAGACCGGCTGCTGCGAGGCCGCAATGGCGGTCATGCGGCTATTTTCCGGCGGCGCATCCGCGCCTTTCCATCGCGAACCAAAATAGCCGCCCGTCCGCCATCCTGCGCTGCGCTTCGGTCCATGCGGATGCAGCCTCGCAGCAGCCGGTCAGAGGGACGCCCATGAAGGCCGGGCAAGGTGCCCGGTCCCATGGCCCCAAGGACCGACGCAATGACCATCACGCCCGATTCAGAACCCGAACACGAAACCTCAGCCACCGCCCATCTCCTCGATGAAATCGCCCTCTACGGCTATCGCCCCTTCTCCGACGAAGCCGACCCGCGACCGCTCCCCGAAGAGCGCATCGCCGCTGGCGCCGTCGCGGACATGTTCGATGCTCTCATAGCCACCATGATCGACACCAGGCTCGAACCCGATCTGGAAGACCTGTGCTGGTCACTCGCCAACCTCTTCCACCGCGCCGAGGGTCGGATCCAGCGCGAACTCGACGACAACGAAGATGCCCAGAAGCGCAGCCAGCGCGAGCAGGATGGTTCGGAAGTCAAATCGGTCGAACTTGAGCGCCTGCTTCGCGAAGGCATCGGTCTGATCGAACGCCGCAATGCGATGGAATTTATGCGTGATGCCGCCGGACACCAGTTCGAATTGCATTTCCGCAAGGCCTGGACCCCGCGCACCGGGTCACTCGTAAATCATCGCACTATGACAGCCGCCATGATCGACAGCCGGGATTTTCTCGCTGCGAAGCGTCGTTCAGAGACTGAGCCGCTGCTTCCGGTGGGCACGCGCATCGCGTTTACGTCCGGTCCTGACTATCAGAACCACAACCGGATATGGGCCGTCCTGGACAAGGTGCTCGCCAAATATCCAGACATGGTCCTGTTCCACGGCGGCAATCCCACCGGCGGCGAACACATCGCTTCGCTATGGGCGCGCAATCGCAAGATCACACATGTCGCGTTCCGGCCAGACTGGAATCGGTTCAAGAAGGCGGCACCATTCCGGCGCAACGATCAGATGCTAGAAGCGCTGCCCAAGGCCGTGGTCGCCTGCCCGGGCAATGGCATCAATGCCAATTTGGTCGACAAGGCGCGCAAGATGGGGGTTTTGGTATGGGCGATTGAGTAAGGCCCTTCCGTTCCTGCAGGAAGCTGAATTATCGGCTAATTGTTGAATGAACGATCAACTATTGCAGGACAGCTTGGGGCCAATGATTGCTTCAATTTGTGATATGTCGGCGGACTTATGGATCAATAGGAATTCAGCAAGTTCATCCACCGCCGACCAGTTTTCTTCAAGAGTACTACGCGTTGCTAATTCCAAACGATCGAACTTTTTCGAAAGACCGGCATTCATCAATTGTTGACGCATAAGGTCGTGGTCAGGCCGCGCACAAGTAGGGTCTGGGGTGAGCGACTCGTCTCTTTCGGCAGCAATTAATTCGGCCAAAAGGCCTGCGACCAAAACACGCCCGAGATCTATCGCGACTTCGGGCAGTTTCGCCGTTTCTGCCGTCGCGGGCACTCCTGCAGAGACGCATTTGCTCTTAAGTAGACCGACATAGATTTCGCCAGCACCATAATCCTTAAGATCGATCCCGGCGACCAAACCATGGTACGTCGCAAGATATGCCATAACTGCGTGCCCAGCCTCATGAAAGGCCGCCTCTTTTTTGATATCCAACCAGTTACCCACCTCGATCTAGGAATGGAGTTTGCCCCACGCGCCGCGCTCTTTCCAAGCTGCGAGTTCATTGAGAGAAGTGGCTAGCTCGCGCAGCAAGACCGGATCAGTGGGGATATCGAAGAGCGGACCTGCTTCTGCATCGACAGACCCTGCCAAGTGAAAAATGGCTCGTGCTGCTGTTCCAACAACATAAATGCCGTCCGCTGTGCCTTGGTCGGTGGCCCAATTCTGGCCATTCGCGCGTTGCGCCACCCAACCTGTCTTAACACGCCTCATATAAATACCCAGTCAACAGCGAGCCGAAAGCATTGATTCTATAGGCTACGCTAGCACGATCATCACTTCGTTGCCTATGCAAACGCATACCCAAGTGGCCTCGGCAATTCGGCATACGTCTAACCGCTGATTAAGCACCGCATATTCCGCATTTTCGCGACGCAGTGATTTCGCCGACTACCTTAACGCAACATCCACCCCGCTCTTTGAGGCCAATCCGTTGGCCGACCCCAAGCCTCCTTCAATCAACCCGTAAAGGGTCCGCTACGCTCTGCGTGCGGCCACTGCGGCTGCACCTTCGTGGTGATTGCGGCTTTGCGCCGTCTGTCCGGGGCCTGTCGAGCGGGGATGGTCCCTGCTCCGAGACAGGAGCTCGAACATGTCACTCACCGTCGCACAGCGTCACGCCTGGAGCCTCGCCCGCACACTAATGGTCTGCGTTACCCTGTTCCAAGCCGGTAATGGCTATGCCGCCGTTCCCACCGCCGAATTCGATGGCGATGCCGACAGCGTCATCCATGAATATGACCCGTTCAATCCCTGACCGCGTCAGATTGCGTTGCGGCGCATGGCTGGATGCCCATCGGGTATTCCAGCCGATGCGCATTTCTGCTATGCATTCCACGCACATTGCGCTGCGGTGGAGGTGGAGAGCGCGTCCCTTGCCCTTGGTTCCAAGGAGGACGCCATGCTGATCGGCTTTGCCCTGATAATCGTCGCAGTATTCCTGTGCTGCGCGCTTCTATTCCGCCTTTCGATTTACGCCCTACCGCTGTTCGTCGCGTTTCTTGCGGGTTCGGCGACTTACCGCACCGATAGCGGCATTCTCGCTGCGCTCGCCGCGGCAGCCATATCCGCGATCATTCTGCTTGCTGCAGCCCAATTAACACTGGCGTTCGCTAAGTCCGACCTGACACGTGCTGCGGTCGGCTTCGCCTTTGCCGCGCCCGCAGCCATTGCGGGCTATCACGCAGTCCACGGCATTGCTGCGGCGACCATGCCGCCAAGCGCATGGCAACACGCCTTGTCATTGCTTGGCGCTGCGATAATCGCGGCTGCATCCTGGACTCAATGGAACCGCGCCCGTCCCTAGCTTTGCCATTTTTCCAAGCCCCGCCCGGCAGGTGCCCGGCGGGGCTCGTACGGCCAAATCAGCCAGTACGAGGCAGGCGTTTTGTTCGAGTGGCAGTTTCTGCGTCCCTCTTCCTGGGTCAGCTTGGTCTGGGCGTTTGCGCGGTCGGAGCGAGGCCGAGAATTCGCAGCCGGTTTTGAGCTGGCCAGTGGCGGACCGATTGCGCTGATCTCAATCAGGCCCGGATTGGCGCATGGCCGTTGCCGATATCTGCGATTGCGGTGACCACTAGGCAGCACACCGGTGACGACACCTTTCTCATCGCATTTCGGTCTTGGAAGTCCGGGAAGTGCCATTTCTCCCGGTCAAGTGTGACCCGGGCCCACTGCTGCCTCGTCAATGGCCGTGGTTGGCAGGGGATGGCTTCGCCGCTTGATCCCTTGCTGCAACGCCGTCTGCGCCAACTTTCTTCCCCTGGGCGTGCCGCCCATTCCTCGCGAGGCAAGAAAGCCGTCTGGCCGTCGTCCTCCACTGCGTTTCGGCCGTTCCGGTGCAGCGGGCGCAAGCCCCTGCCTTCAACCAGCCATCGAGGCCGCGATGGGCGCGGGTTCGACCAACTTGAAGGAATGCATCATGGCCAACATCGGAACTTTCACCAAGACCGGCAACGAATACAAGGGCGAGATCGTCACCATGTCGGTGCAGCAGAAGAACGTCCGCATCGTCCCCGAAGCCAGCGATAACGAAAATGCGCCGTCGCACCGGGTCTTCGTTGGCCGCGCGGAAATCGGCGCCGCCTGGACCAAGACCTCCAACGAAGGCCGCGAGTATCTCTCGGTCAAGCTCGACGATCCCAGCTTCACCGCTCCCATCTTTGCCAACCTCTTTGATGACGAAGACGGCAAGAGCTTCAATCTGATCTGGTCGCGCGCCCGCCGCACCAACGGCGACTGACCACAGCCAGCCCCGCCCGGCACCTGCCGGGCGGGGCTTCCGGCATTCTCATTCGTTTGCTGACGTCACTCTCACAAGGAGTTCTGACGCTTCAATCCCGAGCGCAGTGGATAGATGCTCAAGCTTGTCGACCGAGGCACTGTAGCGTCCACGCTCAAGGCTGCTGACATAGGTTCGATCGAGATGTGCCCGATGTGCAAGCTCTTCTTGCGACAGGCCAGCAGCCAACCGATAGCGTTTCAGATTCGCAGCCAGGACCTCGCGCAATTTCATTGCACGAACTCACCACCGTTGCAGAGTATTTAACCACGGAGTATACTCTTCACGACTGGAATTCGGCTGAGTTCAGCAGGCTTGCAAGGCGCACGGGTTATCCGCGAAAAGGTACAATTCTCTGCCCGTTGTCGAACAAGCCAAGTTTTCCCCATTTTGGTGTGTCTTGGTGCTAAGAGACCGTGGATGCAGAAACGAGTCGGAACCAAAGGCTCGGACCATGACGATTGCTTCTTTCGAAAACAGCCCGCCCCTCTTGGATACGGTAACGCCGTATGACGAACGCCATTTTGTCACGTATTTACGGCTGCTTGACGCCGCCGACGAAGGCGCGGAATGGACTGAAGTTGTGCAGATCGTCTTTGGGATCGATCCTGCCCTGGAACCGGTCCGGGCGCATCAGGTCCATGAGACCCACCTCGACCGAGCACGCTGGATGACGTCCCACGGCTACCGACATCTGCTTGAGAAAGAACAAAAAGGCTGAATTCTCGGACACAGATCGGCCCCCTTGCCCTAAACGCTCCGTCAGAATTTCTGCGCCTCCGGGCATAAGCATCCCCAGATTTTGATACTTGCGGCTTACCGTTGGTTAACAAAGACTTGATGCTTGGCCTTTTTGCCTGTGCTTTGCAGGGGTCTTTATGCCCGGTGGTTCGTCATGGCGGTCACCATCGACCGCGTATCAATATCGCGATCACGACTATGCGGACTTCGCGCAGGAATTCCTGCACCGTAATGCTGATTACCGCCGCGATTATGCCGAAACTAAAGAGCGCATTGCTCGCTTCCCATCGGTCGAATACCATGAAAAGGAGGGCCTGTCCCGGCGATGGGGCCTGAGCTTTCCCCACCGATCCGCAAGCAAATCCGCGCCAGAGCCCGGCCCATTGGTCGCCCAGCGCATCGCCCGACGTGATCATCGTCGAAACTGCTAACCCGGACCTACCGCTGATGTGGCTGTCGAGCTGCAAGGCGCTGGCAGAGGTATCGACTCCAGTCGGCAAACATCTCGTTTATACGAGAGGCAGCTGTAGACTGCGATTTTGCGTTCGATACCGCGCCGCCCTGCCCGTTCCCGCCGTCTCGATACCGTGCGGTGAGACCTATGAACTGCGCATCGCAGCTGTCACGCGGATGCACCTGATAACGCGCGCCTCCAGCTTCACATCCCAAGGCGCTCACGTCATCACACACAATCAACGGCTGCGGTTGACCCGCTTCCTTGCTATTCACGATGCGCTCGTGGCGGGTGCGTCTTCTCGTGACCTCGCCTACGGCCTGATCTTCCCCAACCACCGTCCTCTTGTCGGAGCGACTTGGAAAGCCTCGAGTGAGCGGCGGCAGGTTCTTCGGCTGATCGCCCAAGCGCGCAGCCTCGTCTCCGGCGGATATCGCGATATTCTTTTACACCGCTGACCGAGACATTCGGGGTGACATAATGCGTCACCTGCATCCGGTCACTCCCTGCCCATGCCAATCCTCCGCCAAAGCTCGCGAACCCCAGCGACAGCCCGCTGCTGCTGCCAACCTTCGCCGGAGCCTTGCCATGGATGCCAGACCCACCCCCGTGACTGCACGATTTTTGCGGACGCCTGATGCTGCAGTGCACCTCGGGCTTTCGGCCCGCACACTCGAAAAGCACCGTTGTTTCGGGACGGGGCCGGTCTATCGCAAGCTCGGTGGCCGGATCGTCTATGCGGTGACAGATCTCGACGCATGGGCAGAGCAAGGGCTGCGGCGGTCCACCAGCGATCCCGGCAAGGGCATTGTCCACCCAGCCAAGCGGCTCGATGGCTACACTCCGCCGGTCCGGCGCTGACGCACGCGATGCGACGCCTGTCCGCCTTCCAAGCCAAGCCTGCTCAGCTTGACCTGTTCGTGTCCCATGGCGGCGACATTGCCGCGCGCGACGCGCAGGACCTTATGGCCTGGCCGTTCTTCAGCCTCGCCAAATCAAAACGGGTCCGTCCGATCGATTTCCGAATGGGCGAGGTTTCGATCCTCGTCGAAGCAACTGCCGAACATGGCATGGCAACGATCTGGGACGCTGACGTCCTCATTTGGGTGGCGAGCCAGATCGTCGAAGCGCGCGATGCCGGTCGACCTACCTCGCGATTGATCGCCGCGACCCCGCACGAGATCCTTGCCTTCACCCGGCGGGGCACAGGCAAAGCCAGCTATGAGCGGCTGAAGGCCGGGCTGGATCGCCTGCAATCCACCACCATCGCGACCTCTATCCGCCAGCATGACGCGCGGCGGCGGCACCGCTTTTCCTGGATCAATGAATGGAAGGAGCGTCTCGACCATTCCGGACGCGCGCTCGGGATCGAGATGATCATCCCCGACTGGTTCTACGAGGGCGTGATCGATCAGGCCCTCGTCCTCACCATCGATGCCGATTACTTCGCACTGACTGGTGGTCTGGAGCGCTGGCTTTATCGCCTCGTGCGCAAGCATGGGGGCAAACAGCGCGGTGGCTGGAGCTTCGACTTCCAGCACCTCCATTTGAAGTCCGGCGCGCTCTCGCCGCCCAAACGCTTCGCATTCGAGCTGCGCGACATTGTCCGCCGCCAAGCGCTGCCGGGATACAGGCTTACCATCGAACATGCGCTCGGCCGCGAACGGTTGAACTTTGTCGCTGTCCGGCCCGACCCGTTTGACGCCGCAATGCGCCGTCTCGGACTGCGCTCTAGCAACCATCACCCTGTGGATATTTCATGATGCAGCACGGACTATCAGGAACCGCCCCGCTCGGACCATCAGGAACCGGAAGTTCGGACTATCGGGAACCGAAACGCCGGCCAAATCACGGAGAAACATCGGCAATTTTTGCCCTTAACTATCCTAACAAAGAATCCTTCGGATTCTTGCTAACGGCTGCGAGCCTGTGGACAAAAAGCGGGGCGGCCCCCGAAAGGCCTGCCGGTGCGAGGATGGGTGATGACCCGCAGCTGACCCATGTGACGCTGGTCTGGCGCGAAGGCCAGCATGAGGATTGGATCAAATTCGGCAGGCCCGTTGCCGAACGGATCGTAAGCCGTAGCGAGCGGATCGAGAGCTATATGGCAGGCCAAGTGTTCGCCTTGGTCCGCTGGGCGTCCAACGATTTTGGCACCGTCCGCTCAACCTTGGACATCGTGCAAGCTGTCAGCTTAGGCGATCATTGCGCAACTGTGCCGCAGGTCGACCCTGGCGGAGAGCTGCTGCTTTCGGTTCATGGCTGGCCCAAGGTCGCGCAAGTCTTCCGGCTTATCGATGCCATCGAAGCGTCAGGCATAGACCCCTGCGAAGTTGCTCCGGAACATTGGCGACACATCCACAACAGGATGGCGGGCCGACTTACCCCGCGGGAATACACGCCCGCGCGGCACCAAGCCTGGCTCCAGCGCAAGGCACTTCTGCCATGAAGCGGCGCAGCATGATATTTGCAGCCATCGTCGGTTGCGCAACGCTCACGACGTTGGCCGTGCCAGTCGCGCGCTTCGCGGTGTGGAATGCGACCGCCTCGGTCCCCACCGGACTCTATGCCATCCGTGGCAAGGCGAGCCTGCATGTTGGCGAGCGGATCGCCATTGAGCCGCCGCCCGAACTGCGCCGACTGCTCGCCGAGCGGCGTTACCTCCCGACAGGCGTCCCGCTGCTGAAGCGCGTCGCGGCTGTACGCGGCCAGCGCGTCTGCCGAGATGCATTGAGCATCACGATCGACGGCCAATATGTCGGCGCGGCGCGTCCGTCGGACAGTCTGGGGCGCCTACTGCCGACCTGGGCCGGCTGCCATGTGCTGCGCACCGGCGAGCTATTCGTGATGAACCCGGCAGCGCTCGACAGTTTCGATGGGCGCTATTTCGGCATGCTGCGTCTGACCCATGTCATTGGTCGCGCAACCCCAGTCTGGACCGATGAAGCGGGCAATGGCGACCATGTCTGGTTCGCCGACCCGCGCGCCTCCGACACTTCCTTACCCTCAACCCAAGGAGATTGAACCCATGCGTATCGGAACTTTTCGTGCCGCCGACGGCGGCTACAGCGGGCAACTGCAGACGCTGTCGCTCAGCATTGAGATCTCACTCGTCCCGGCAGACCCATCGGACAGTGAGAACGCTCCGGACTTCCGTGTGGTTGCTGGCGAAGATGATGACGCGCGCGAAATTGGCGCAGGCTGGAAGCATGTCGGGGAGAAGGCGGGCGACTATGTCAGCGTGCAGATCGATGATCCCTCATTCGTGCAGCCGCTACGCGCCAACCTGTTCAAGGGCGATGACAACGGCCATGTTTTGGTTTGGTCGCGTCCGTCGCGGCGCGAAAAGGCGAACTGAGCTATGCAGCTCCGCCGCTTGGGCTTCGCCGCTTTGGCTACGCTCGCTATGTTCGGTGCCGCGCCTGCCTTTGGGCAGGACACTGCCGAACCATTAGCGCCGCGCACCGTCGACATTGCAGCGCACGTTGCTGAGGCATCGCTGCGTTTCGGTATCCCGGAGCGATGGATCTATGCGGTTATGCGGGCCGAGAGCGCTGGCCGGATCGGCGCGGTATCGTCGGCCGGAGCGATGGGGCTGATGCAGCTCATGCCCGGAACCTGGGCGCGCCAGCGCGCCCGTTTCCGTCTCGGCAGCGACCCGTTCGACCCGCGCGACAACATCTTGGCTGGAACCAGCTATCTCCGCGAAATGTACGACAGTTACGGTGCCTATGGCATGCTGGCTGCCTATAATGCAGGCCCCGGGCGCTATCAGGAGTGGCGCGATCGCGGTCGCCCGCTTCCTGTCGAAACCCGTGCCTATGTCGCAAAGATCGCACCGATGCTGCAATCGGACAGCACGGCCACTGTCGTGGCCAGCACGTCGCCTGTGCAGCAAGTGCGCATTGCGTGGACGCAAAGCGAGCTGTTCGCGGCGCGAACTGCCGCAACTAAGGCAGCGCCCAGCGGATACATCGGCGAAGCAACGGCGGCTGCGCCACCTGCTTCGCTGCGTCCGCACGGCGGCCTGTTCGTCCCTGTCTCGGGGAACCGCGACCAGTGACTGGCCCCCTCCCTATCTGGCGCGTCATGGCGTGGACTAGCGCAAAATTGTGCGGAAGCGGGGTTGCAGGAAAGGATGGATCAGGAGGATGGCAAGATGAAAGCGGAGCCAGCCGCCGGGGTGTGGGGCCGCAGAATTGCGGGATTTTCACAGCCAGCCGCCCTGCCCCATGGCTGGCTCCAGTCTCGATAATTGTCGCAATTCCGCCGTTCAATGAGCCAGCCGCTGCATTGCATCGCTTGACCTCATGAGTGATGACGATCTGGAAATCAGGCCCGGGCGCATCCGAGATCGCAGTTCCGGCCAAGGCAAGGCGCGCACACTCAAAGCCCAACTGCGGGCGCTTGCCAACCGGTCAGGACATGGCGGCCGAGCTGGTGGTTCCGGGTCGCGACGCAGCACCGGCCGGCTTGCCCGGGGAAGGATCGCAAGCCTGCAGGCAAGCTCACGCGCAAGTCAGCGCCGTGTGATCGTCAAGGCGCGGATTGTGCGGCATCGCGGGGCTCGCTTCACTGCCGCGCCGCTGGCAAAGCACCTGACCTATCTCAAGCGCGATGGCGTGACCCGCGACGGAAAGGATGCGGCGCTGTTCGGCAGCGGCGATGATACCGTCGACGGCGGAGCCTTCGCCGAGCGCTGCGCCGATGACCGCCACCATTTCCGTTTCATTGTTTCGCCCGAAGACACGGCCGAACTGACCGATGTGCGGAGCTTTACCCGAGACCTGCTGACGCAGATGGAAAAGGATCTTGGCACCGGTATCGACTGGGTCGCCGTTGACCATTGGAACACCGAAAATCCCCACATCCACATTCTGGTACGCGGCAAGGCCGAGGATGGCCGCGACCTGGTTATCGACCGCAGCTACATCAGCGAGGGCATGCGGGCTCGCGCCGCGCAGCTGGTGACCATGGAACTGGGCGCACGGACCCAGCAGGACATTGATCGAAGCCTGGCCCGCGAGGTGCAGGCCGATCGCTGGACCGGTCTTGATCGCCAGCTGCAAACGCTTGGTGACGGCCTCGGCGGCGTGGTCGATCTTCGCCCCGATCCGCAACGGATCGGCAATCCGGCCAATCAGCATCTCATCGGCCGCGCCACGAAGCTCGAGCGGATGGGACTGGCAGACAGGATTGCGCCAGCTTGCTGGCGGTTGAAGCCAGCACTGGAGCAGGCCTTGCGGGAACTTGGCACCAGAGGCGATATCATCAAAACGATGCACCGCGCCATGACCGGGCACGGCCTTGCCGCTGAAGCGGGTCGATTTGCCCTTCATAATGAAAGGGCGATCGAGCCTGTCCTCGGGCGACTGGTCGAGCGCGGCCTGCACAATGAGTTGACCGGTCAGGCCTATGCCGTAGTCGACGGCGTGGATGGCCGGGTCCATCATTGCAAATTCTCCGACATCGACCTGACCGGCGATGCTGCGCCAGGCGCAATCGTCGAGCTGCGCGTCTGGACTGATCGGCGCGGCCGCGAGCAATCCTCGCTCCTGACACATTCTGATCTCGATCTTGCTACCCAGGAGCGCAGCGGCGGAGCCACCTGGCTCGACAAGCAATTGATTGCATCGGAGCCTCTGCCGCTCGGTCCAGGTTTTGGCAGCGAAGTCGAGGCAGCGAAAACGCGCCGGCTCGAATATCTGGAAAGCGAAGGTCTTGCCCAACGGCGCGGTGACCGCTTCGCCCTGTCCCGCAACCTGCTTGGCACCTTGCGCGAGCGCGACCTCGCCGACGCCGGCGCCTCACTTTCGCGTGAACATGGCTTGCCCTATCGCCAAAGCCGATCATCCGGTGAGGTATCAGGCGTCTATCGCCAGCGCATCCAACTTGCTTCGGGCCGGTTTGCGATGATCGACGATGGCCTTGGGTTTTCGCTTGTCCCTTGGTCAAAGCAGCTCGACCGGCAGCTCGGGCAATATGTGAGCGGCCAGCCGCGGTCAGGTGGTGGCATCGAATGGACACTCGGCCGAAGCAGGTCGATCGAGATATGATGTGGCAAGCTGACCGGTATCAGCCCAATCTTGACAAACGCACCATGTGATGCGTATATTCGCGTCAGGAGAAACGACCATGGCAAGCGCAGCATTCACCCATCATGCGGCCCCGGCAGCAGCAGGCCTGCAGACCTTTTCGAGCGACGGCGACCGCAAGCGTCTGACCGGCGCGGCGGTCAAGGCCGTGCTGCGGCTCGTCGATGCCTGGGGTGGCAGCAATGCCGAAGGCGCCGCGCTGCTCGGCGTATCCGAGAGCACATGGGACCGGATCAAGGCTGGCAAATGGGACGGCACCCTGAGCCAGGACCAACTGACCCGCGCCTCGGCCCTGATCGGTGTCTTCAAGGGACTGCACCTGCTGTTCGCAGACGGAATGGCCGACCGCTGGCCGCGCTTGCCCAACCGGGCGCCCGTCTTCGGCGCAAAGTCGCCGGTCGAGGCGATGATTGAAGGCGGCATTCCCCGTATGCTCGAAACCCGGCAGTATATCGACGCGCTGCGTGGCGGGCTCTGAGCCGCAATCCGCACTGCCGCTGGTGCGTGAAGCATTCCCGCGCACCATCAGGCTTGTGGCCAGCGCGCGGCTGCGCGAAGCCGTGCTCGCGCCGCTGGCCGACGATCCCGACGAGTTGGCGCTGCTTGCCGAGATCGAAGGCGCGACCAGCGGGCGGTTGGTTGCCGAGGAACGCGGGCTTGGCGCGCTCAGCCCCGAAGAACTGGTTCATGGCGTGCCACATGCTCGCTTCATCAACGCCAGCTTCGCCTATGCCAAACCGCGCGAGCCGATGCGCTTCAACCCTGCAGACCGCGGTGCATGGTATGCGGCGCTGGCGGTTGAAACCTGCATTGCCGAAGTGGGGCACCACCTGACCAAGGCACTCGCTGACGCAGGCGACTTCAACGCGGTTGTCGAATATGGCGAAATGCTGGCGAGCATGGCCGGCGTATTCGTTGACCTGCGCGAGGCAGCGGGTCATCCCGCGCTCGATGCCGACCCCGCGACCGGATATGCCGCTGGCAATGTTCTAGCCGCGCAGGCACGCGTCGAGGGCCACAACGGCATCATCTACGCCTCGGTCCGCCACGCAGGCGGCACCTGCATCGCTGCGCTCTGGCCAAACGTCGTGCAGTCGGTGGTGCAAGGCGCAATGGTTCGGCTGACTTGGTCGGGCACACCGGATTATGCGTGGGAGCCGATCTAACGATCTGCGCCAGGCTGTCCGTCTCTTCGCCAAGGCCTGCACGCCCCAACTCCCCGCTTGCCAACCTCTCCGAAGCTCACCGACCTAAGCGTAAACGAAGCGGAGTTGCGCCATGTCGGCTGCCAAAATCCTGTGGGGTCAAATCGTCGCGGTGCTGATCATCATTGTTGCGAGCGTTTGGTCCGCAACCCAGTGGACAGCCTCGGCGCTCGGTTTCCAGCCAGACCTCGGCGTGCCCTGGTTCCACTTGTTCGGCCATCCGGTCTATCGCCCCTATGACCTGTTCTGGTGGTGGTTCTCGTTCGACGCCTACGCTCCGCAGATTTTCGATACCGGGGGGATGATCGCCACCTCGGGCGGGTTCGTGGCAATCGTGGTCGCCATCGCGATGTCCGTTTGGCGCGGCCGCGAGAACCGCAACGCCAACACCTACGGAACCGCACGCTGGGCAACCCGCGATGACATCCGCAAGGCCGGATTACTGGCAGACACCGGGGTAGTGCTTGGCCAGTTTCAGAACAACTACCTTCGCCACGACGGGGCTGAACATGTCCTGTGCTTTGCTCCGACACGCTCCGGCAAAGGCGTCGGCCTGGTAATCCCGACCCTGCTGACCTGGTCGGGCTCGGCGATCGTGCATGACATCAAGGGCGAGAACTGGGATGTCACTGCCGGTTTTCGCAGCACGTTCAGCCGAACCCTGCGTTTCGATCCGACCAGCCTTGAATCGTCCGCTTACAACCCGCTCCTCGAAGTGCGCCGCGGCCTCAATGAGGTGCGCGACGTGCAGAACATCGCTGATATCCTGGTCGATCCGGAAGGCAGTCTCGAGAAGCGCAATCACTGGGAAAAGACCAGCCACGCGCTGCTGGTCGGCGCAATCCTTCATGTCCTTTACGCCGGTGCCGACAAATCGCTCGCTGGCGTCGCGGCTTTCCTCTCCAATCCCGACGAGACCATTGAGAACACGCTTTATGCGATGATGGACACCCCGCATCTCGGTGAATCGGGCCCGCACCCGGTCGTTGCCAGCGCAGCGCGCGAACTGCTCAACAAGTCTGACAACGAGCGGTCAGGCGTGCTGTCGACCGCAATGTCCTTTCTGGGCCTTTATCGCGATCCGGTGATCGCCAAGGTCACCAGCCATTCGGATTGGCGGATCGCCGATCTCGTCAGCGGCCGGCCGACTTCGCTCTATCTGGTCGTGCCGCCATCCGACATCAGCCGCACCAAGCCCCTGATCCGCCTTATCCTCAACCAGATTGGCCGCCGCCTCACAGAAGAGTTCGATCCTGCTACCAAGCGCCAGCGCGTGCTGCTTATGCTGGATGAGTTCCCCGCGCTCGGCCGGCTCGATTTCTTCGAGAGCGCCCTCGCCTTCATGGCGGGCTACGGCCTCAAGGCGTTCCTAATTGCACAGTCCCTGAACCAGATTGAGCGCGCCTACGGGCAAAACAATGCCATCCTCGACAATTGCCATGTTCGCGTGGCCTTTGCGACCAACGATGAGCGCACGGCCAAGCGGGTCTCCGAAGCGCTGGGCACAACCACCGAACAGCGGTCGATGAAGAATTATGCCGGGCACCGGCTGTCACCCTGGCTTGGCCACTTGATGATCTCGCGCTCCGAAACGGCGCGCGCACTCCTCACGCCCGGCGAAATTCTGCAACTGCCGCAGACCGACGAGGTTGTGCTCCTATCTGGGGCGCCCCCGGTCAAGGCGAAGAAGGCACGCTATTACGCCGACCCTCGACTGCAGTCTCGAGTGTTGCCCGCCCCCGGGAGCTGCGGCCAACGCGCAGACGCGCGGGCCACCGACGATTGGAGCGCTCTGCCCCCGATTGAGCCAGACCCCAAATCATCCAAAGAGGCAGGCCGCAGGATCGATCCTGCCAATGGCGGCTTGCGGCGCGAGCCTGACCTCCCCGAACATGTCGAAGTGGTTGCGCGGCCCAAGTCTCCTGCAGCGGAATTCGACTTTGCTGAGGCTGACGGCGCAGACCCTGACCAATCAGCCGCAAACGGTGAACGCATCCGGCGCACTATGGAGCGCGGCGCACGGCAGGCCTCGCTCGACCTCGGCGACGGGATCGAACTGTGAAGCTGAAGCGTACGTTTCGGCTGCCACCCGACGTGATCGACCAACTTGCCGAGTTCGCAATGCGCAGGCGCGTCGGCCAGCCCGATGTCGTGGAGGCCGCTCTGCGGTCTTTCATGTCGCCCGACAATCCTGAGCAGCTCGAAGCAGCGCTCAGCCGCCGCCTCGACCGCATCGACCGGCGGCTTGGACAACTCGATCAGCAGACCGAGATAACCACCGAAGCCTTGGCATTGTTCGTACGGTTCTGGCTTACCGCCAATCCGCCACTGCCGGATAGTGGCCTTGCCGCAGCGCAAGCGCAGGGCAAGGAGCGGTATGAGGGGTTTGTCGAGGCACTTGCGCGCCGATTGGAGGGACGATCCCGATTGAGCGATTTTCGAATTTAGAAAGGGCGGCATTCGCCAACAAGATGTACATTCGACACCCACCTGATGGAATAGCCATCCCAGCGTGCGCTCGGCACGATGGCGCTACAGCACAATAAGGGGCGCGTCATGGGCGCCTTTCCTACCTGCTAGCTATCCACGCTTCAGCACAACAATGCTCGTGAAGACCTCGCAGCGATTGAACTGCGGAAACAGGGCTGAAAGGCCTTGGTCATATGGGCGTGCGGGACTAGGAAAGAGGATGAAATGAGGCAGACTTTCTCGCAATTTATGGATGATGCGCAATGAAGGCGATCGAACTGTTCGCAGGGGCTGGCGGTCTCGGCATCGGGATAAGTAGGGCGGGTTTCAAGCCTGAGCGCATTGTCGAATGGGAGCCGAATTGCCAGCGTACCCTTCTTGCCAATCGGCATGCTAGTCAATCGGACGCGAAACGTTGGCCGCTCGAAATCGAGCGTGACGTTCGCGACGCCGACTTCACGGCGCACGAGGGCAAGATCGAGCTGGTATCCGGCGGCCCCCCCTGCCAGCCTTTCTCCGTTGGTGGCCGACACCGCGCACAAGCGGACCGGCGCGACATGTTTCCGGAGGCGGTTCGCGCGGTGCGGGAGGCCAAACCGCGAGCCTTCATTTTCGAGAATGTCCGAGGCCTGACCCGGGCCAGCTTCAGTTCCTATTACGAATACATCAAGCTGCAGATGCAGTACCCCGAGCTCGTCGCAATGGACGACGAGGACTGGTCGACGCATCTGCGCAGGCTCGAACGGCATCACACGAGTTCGCGGGCGGAACGCGGATTGGAATACCGGCTCGTTGCGGAGGTATTAAACGCGGCCGACTATGGCGTGCCCCAGAAACGGCATCGGGTGTTCTTCGTGGGCTTCCGGAAGGATCAGGGAATCGAATGGTCTTTCCCCGAAGCTTCGCACTCGCAGGAAGCCCTTTTGTGGGAGCAGGCGCACGGGGATTACTTCGAACGACATCGCGTGCCCAAGGCGGAGCGGTGGTCGAACGCAGAGCGCATGAGGGCCCGAGCGGATCGGCTGATCGAAAGACCTGCGGAGTTGCCTTGGCTGACCGTACGCGATGCCCTGGCGACCTTACCCGACCCCGAGCACAACCCCGCCGAAATCTCCGGCATTTCCGGTCACAGGTTTCAACCTGGCGCCCGCAGCTATCCCGGCCACACCGGCAGCCCATTGGATGACGCCGCGAAGGCATTGAAGGCCGGCGTTCACGGCGTCCCAGGGGGAGAAAACATGCTCGCTCGGCCCGATGGATCAGTTCGTTATTTCACGGTCAGGGAAAGTGCTCGACTTCAGACCTTCCCCGACACTTATCGGATTGAGGGCGTCTGGTCCGAGGCGATGCGGCAGCTTGGCAACGCGGTGCCGGTTACCCTCGCCGAACGCGTGGCGCGCAGTGTCGCCCTTGCCCTGAAGAGCGCGGAAAGCACCAAGCAATAGGCATGTCGCGGGATCCTTCACTAACGAAGGCGAGCAAGATCCTCGCCGAGATCGAGGCGCTGCTTGCCGCCACCGAGAGCGCGGAACTGACAACCCCGGCGCGCAAGAAGCTGGTCAGCAGCGTGGACGCGATGCGGGATCGTCTTGAGCGACTCACGCGCAAGATCGATCCCAACGAGTTGCCCGACGCTTTCTTTGACCCGGCGGAGCCCAGTCTCATCGGAAATTTCGTGGCGCTTGCGATGGTGGCACAGGACCGCAAGCCGCTCGGTAGCCTGACCCGCTTTTACGGGTCCGGCGTCTACGCGATCTATTACACAGGTCCCAATCCGCTTTACGCGCCGATCAGCGGAACCGAGACGCCGATTTATGTCGGTAAGGCGGATCCGAAGGGGAATCCCAAGACAGCGATCGATCAGGGGACGAAGCTTGCAGACCGCCTCAACGAGCATCGCCGAAACATCGAGAAGGTCTCTGGCATCGAGCTTGAAGACTTCGAATGCAGGGCGCTCGCTGTTCAGACAGGCTATCAGGCGGCGGCCGAAAGTCACCTGATCCGGATGTTCCGGCCGATCTGGAACAACGAGACAGGGATTCTCTACGGGCTCGGAAAGCACGGTGATGACGCCACCACGCGAGCCAACAACAAGTCACCCTTCGATACGGTCCATCCCGGACGCAAGTGGGCCGCTGGGAGCCCCGAAAATCAGACGGTCGCCGAGATCGAGGCGAAAGTGCGCGACCATTTCCGGTCCGCGACGGTGTTCCGGGACAGAAACGCGGTGCTTCAGGCATTCGTCGATAACATCAAGCGAGAAGACCGCCTCGATCGCCACGACCCCGCCGCTGCACCCAAGGGCGAAGACTAGACTCAACCTAGCTCGGCTTCGCTTCTCCAGCGCTCCATCCCATCACGCTTGCGTCATCTCCAAGGCTTAACGGTTCTTGTCGCGAGCATGGCTTTGGCGAGATCTCGACCATCTGAAAGCCTGCAACTGGCAACGACGCGGCCGTAGCTCTGCCCATCTGCCGAACACCGCATTGCCGGTGCGCGCACGATGATATGACCGGTGTCGCGCTGGCCCTTCAGCCCGCCGAGTAGCCGGACCAATGCATCCCTTGCCGCAACTGCGGAGGCCGCTGGGCATGGGTGTCCCCGAGAGCAAGTCTCGTCCATTTCGCGAGCTGCAATACCGGCGATGCGGATCTTTGGCCCCTCTTTGCACCAGATAGGGCCGTCCCCATCCCAGACGGCAACGGGTGTGCAGGCAAAAGTTGCAGCCGAGGCGAGCGCCAGAATTCCCATTGGTCGTGTCCTGTGTTCGCAATGGTCAGCTTACGCCGCCTCGCGGCCTTGCTGATCGCGATTGTCGTTGTCGGGTTGTGCCTTTCGAGATGCTCCCATGGAAAGAAACGCGCACAAGCGCTCCTCATCCTTTGCCATCCTGTATTTCGGTTCTTGGGTGAGGTCAGACCGTATGGCGTCAAGCTTAGCCCTCAGCTTTCCCGTCCTATCGTCGCTATACAAGGCGTCCCTCGTCCCAAACCTGCGAAGCATATGGCCAAAGGCGAGCAGCAATTCCGGGTGCTGATGAATGAGATGATGGCCTAGCTCGGCGAAGCTCTTGTATCGGAACCCCACCGGCTTCCCTGCCCTCGCACTCTCGATCAGATGGACGATGCGCGTGGCTGTCTGCAGATCAGGGTATTCCCCTTCGAGGCCGAAGCCTATGGAACGAAGGCGATCGTTAAGAAGCAGCCATGCCTTGTGCCGTGGCAGGTAGACGTCATCACGCGAGGCATCGAGAACGAAATAAAGCACTTGCTCGCGCAGCTCATTCTCCCGGTCCTCCCGGGCTTGCCTTTCAGCCGCCTCGGCAGCGGCGATCCTTTCCATGCGGGCCGCTCTGAGTTCTTCGCGGAGTCTTGCCGCCTCCTGCCCATAGTCGAACGCGATAATGGTCTGGCGGTCCACATCGACCGTGACCTCATCCCAGCAGACCAGGCGCTCGACCCACTCATCGACGATCTCATCGCCCTGAATGATCGGCTTGCGGTACCAGCATGTCATGATGAAGCTTCCTGCCGCTTCGGACGCCACAGCACTTCTTTCATCGACCACGAAAACGTTGGAGTTGTTGCCGAAAAGGATGTCGTCATCCGTCATGCGACGATAGCTCGGATGGAAGTACGGCAAGACCCAGACGAGCGCCGCCCCTTCGGCCCGATAGAACTCCTTCCGGCTCAGCACGACGTCCATGAACGTGGTGCTCAGCTGCACTTCAAAGGCTAGTCTGTCGGTGTCCGTCCGCGCCGAAACGTCAGGCCGACGCAGTCCGGTCAGACCTTCGCCCGCTCTCCAAGTCCTTTCTGACGCAACGTCCTTGAACCGTGGGTCGGCCGTGAGGCTCCGCAGAAGAAGTGCCTTGACCTGCTTGTGCCCCCCGCTCTCCTGAGCGCCGCGGTACTTCATTGCCCTGATATCGGCTTCGCTCAGCTCCGTTCGAGTGACAGCGGGGCACGAGCCATCTTCATGGCGATGCCGGAAGAAGAACCGCTTGGTCGTACTGCAAGCCAGATAGACCGGAACACCGCAGGTCGCGCAGACCAAGCGTGCTTCGTCACGTTTGACGAGCGCCTTGAGTCTCTGGCGCAGCAGGATTGCGCGTTCATACCGGAATGCCCGGATCAACCGGCGGACATTTAGCACATGGCCAGTTCGCGGGTTCCTGACCGCGTCAATCTCCGGCCTTGTAACCGCCGATGCCCATGCCAGCGGATCGACTGTCGTGTTTCCAACCATGGTCATGTCCTTTCCTTGAGGCAGCAGACATACCTCGCGCGGCGAAGCTAATAGCGTTCCAGTCGCGACCCCGTTTGTTTGAGCCCCCAGCGTCGTTCGACATAGAATTCGAGCGACCTGCGGACCTCGAAGCTCAGGACCTCCTGCGTGAACCCAAATTCTAGCCGGACAGCCGCCTGCTGCTCTTCTGTAAGGCTGCTCAGCGGCCGAAGCCTGATTTCGATGAGATCGTCCCAGTCAGCATCGCGCGGAAGGTCTTCGCCGACCGGCGTCACGTCGAAAGTGCTGTCAGGATGGACCCGGACCGGAACATAATCGCGCCATTCGCGGTGGTGGAAACTCCAGGCCCGAACGTGCAGGCGCTCGCCGTCGGAGGCAAAATGCGCCGGCGCGATCCATTGGTTCTGGCGCAGTCCACTAGACATCGACACATAGCCGATTTCGATCTTCTGCCGCTGCTCGATCGCCTGCCACAGACGCCGCATTACAAATGGCGGGCATTGCCGGGCCGGAGAAGGCAGAACAGACAGCCCGCTCAATGTGGGATGGCCGACAAACTCATCCGGTGAGCCTGCATCCTCCACAAAAGGCAGGCCGCGATGGTGGGGGTCGGCAACATAACACTTTCGGACCGTGTCATAGCGAGGCTTCGGCTCTGCAACCCGCTCGAGATATTCCCTCAGATCGATTGCTGCCTGCGGAGACGAGATCCCGAAACGCTCGATGAGGTCCTTGCGATTCACCTGTCCTCGCCATGTCAGGCACCGGTCGAGATAGACCAGGCGGGCAAGCATTGCTGGCTTGAGTGCGGGATCGTCCATGTCCGAACCCTACTTGACGCACCATCACACGTCTATATAAAATTTATATGCACTTGGATTCGAGGACAGATTAATGCGCATTCTGCACACCAGCGACTGGCATCTGGGCCGACAGTTCCATGGCATGTCTCTCGATGATGACCACGAGCACATCCTCGTCCAGATCCTCGCAATGATCGATGATGAGCGTCCCGATGTCGTGATCATCGCCGGCGACATTTTTGATCGGGCAAACCCGCCCCAAAGCGCGATCACCCGCCTCTCGCAGTTCCTCACAACGGTGCGGGCAGCATCCGATGCAGCGATCGTTATGATCGCGGGCAACCACGATTCCGCTGCGCAGATCGGTGCAATGGGCGTTCTTGCAGATGGCGGCGCAGCGATTGTGCGCGGACCACTGGATGAAGATGAGCGGCCCCTCGTGATTTCCGATGCCGATGGGCCGGTGGCCATTTCCGCCCTGCCCTTTGCCTTCGAATATGCCGCGCGTCTGTGTTTCGAAGACAACGCTATCGCCTGCCCTGCGGACGTCATCCGGGCCCAGCTTGCCAGCGCTCGCAAGCACGTGGCCGAGGGAATGCGTTGGGTTGTCGTCGCACACGCCTTTGTCGACGGCGCGGCCACCAGCGAAAGCGAGCGCCCCTTGACGCGCATGGTCGGCGGGATTGAGACCGTGTCGGCGGCGGCCTTCGAGGGCGCGCACTATGTGGCGCTAGGGCACCTACACCGCCCGCAACCGGTCGGACAGGATCACATCCGTTATTCCGGCGCGCCTATGGCATTCGGCTTCGATGAAGAGGGGCAGCAGAAGTCAGTCAGCCTGATCGATCTTGCAGCCGACGGCTCTGCCACGGTGACCGAAGTGCCGCTACGGCCGCTGCGTCAGGTCAGAACCATTCGGGGCAAACTGCTTGAGCTCCTTGCTGCCAGCGAAGTCTCCAACGATATCGTTCGCGTCGTTCTAACCGACGAAACGCCGCAGATTGATCCCATGAAGAGGATCCGGGCCGTGTACCCCAATGCGGTCCAGCTCGCTTACGAACGCAGCGAGCGGCCCGTCGTGCAGCGCCTCGAGGAACAGCGCGCGGCGATCGATGACCCACATGCCCTCTCTTCCACGTTCCTCAATTTCATCCGCGGCGAGCTGCTGACCGAGGCAGAAGGACAGATTGTCGCCTCCGCACTTCGAGCGTTCGAGACAACGGAGGATGACCAATGAGGCCGATCAAGCTGACCCTGAGCGCTTTCGGCCCTTATGGGGGGACTGAGACCGTCGATTTTCGCGAGGCAACGGATGCCGGCCTCTTCGGGATCTACGGCCCTACGGGCTCGGGCAAGTCGTCGATCTTCAGCGCGATTGCCTTTGCCCTGTTTGGCGAGGGCGCAAAGGAAGAGCAGGGCATAGGGACCATGAGGTCTGATTTCGCGCCTGACGACCTCCTCACTGAAGTCAGCCTGCAATTCGAATTGGGGACAAAGCGCTATTATGTCAGGCGTATACCTGACCAGATGCGTCCCAAGACAAAGGGCGAGGGATTTACCGCGCAGTCGCACGCTGCCTGGCTCTTTGACGTGTCTGATATCGCCATCGATGATGTCGGTCCGGATTGCTGCGGGACCCCGCTGGCAGAACGCAAGGTCGGCGCCGTCCTCAGCCATGTCGAAGGTCTTCTCGGCTATGGCGCACAGCAGTTCCGCCAGATTGTCCTGTTGCCGCAAGGCAGGTTCGAGCGTTTCCTGGTGTCGAACAGCAAGGACCGCCTCGAAATTCTGCGGGAGCTGTTCGACGTCTCTCTCTACCGCCGGCTCACCGAAAAGCTCAAAGCCGATGCCGCAAACGTCAGGCGCGAGATCGAAGATGGCTATCGCCTTCACGGGAGCCGCCTTCAGACCGAGGGCTTTAACAGCTCGGACGAGCTCAATGACGGCATTGCCTTGGCACTCGAGCGATATGAGTTTGCCCAATTGGCGGTTTCCGAGACGGCGACCGTGCTCACAGTGGCAAACAAGGCATACGCGGCCGCCGAAGAGCAGGAAAAACGGTTTGTCGAGGTCGAGGCCGCATCCGCTGCACTCAAGCAGCTCGAAGGGCAGGGCCTGACTTTTGAGGCGATGCGAACCCGCAAATCCCGGGCGGAGCTGGCGCGGCGCATATCGGATCTCGACGCCACCGTTGCCGATGCCCAGAGGCGCTACAGGGCAGCGATTGAAGCACACTCCAACGCTGAAATGGCCGCCAGTGAAGCAAGCGCTTCTCTTTCGGCAGCGAGCGCGATGCTGCTCGATCTTCGCTCCCGCGAACATGAGATCGAAGACTTTGCGCGCAAGATCGACCAGCTGAACCGCCACAAGCAAGTTCTGGTGGATGCCGCCGAGCGTCTGGCTGACCTTGAAGCCGCCGAGGCGGGGCTGGAACGAGCAAAACAGGCTCACTCCCAAGCCGCCGACGCTGAGGCAAAGGCTGCTGATCTCTGCGAAGAGAAGGAGACGGCGCTCGCGGCAGCCCAAGCGAATGGTCTTGAGCGACAGAAGCTGAACGGAACTCGCGATGGTTTGAAGAGCGAGCTCGATGCAGCGCAGGCCTCCGCAAAGGCGACGCAAGATGTGGAATTGTCGCAGGAGGCCTGCGACAAGGCATCGACCATTGCCCGCAACGCGCAGGCTCGCCATATCGAAGCAGTCGCTGTCGCCGAGACACACGAGCGCGCCTTTCTTTCGGCCCAGGCCAGCGTCCTTGCCCAGCGATTGCAGAACGGGCACCCCTGCCCGGTTTGCGGCGCCAGCGACCACCCCGAACCGGCGCATGGTTCAGGCGATGCCGGTGCACTCGAAAAGGCGTGGCGCGATGCTCAGGGCGGAGCCCAAGCCGCGGCCAAGGCCGATCGTGAGGCCCAAGCGGCCGCCAGTTCGGCCGGTGCCACACTCGACGCAAAGCGTGCAGTCCTGGACGGACTTGCGGAGCCGAAGCGCAGCGCGAGCGACATCGATGGCGAGTTGCAGCTTATTCTTGATCAGATCGATGCTTTGGGCGCACACGTCGACATCGGCCTTCTCACCCAGGAACTGGATGACGCACGCAAGCGCAAGCTGGCAGCGACAGAGACCCTCCAAAAGGCTCGCGACGCGTTCGGGGGTGCCACGACTGCAGAGGCATTGGCCCGACAAGCTTACGACGAGAAGATTGCATCAGTCCCCGAAAATCTGCGCCAGCAAGACGGTCTGCAGGCCGCAATCGATGCCGCCACCGGAAACTTGAGCGGCCGGAAGCAGGCCCTTGCTGATGCCGATGCGAAGCAGCGCGAGCTAGATGCCATTGCTATCAAAGCAGCAGCCGCACTGCAGAGCGCTGCGACTGCGGTCAGCGACACCGAGATCGACCTCGCCGCAAAGCAAACAGCATTTGAAGCCCGCCTTACCGAGCTTGGGATGGCCGAGGCAGAATATCGCGCGGCGATCCCCGATATTGCCGAAATTCCCGCACTGGAGAAGGCTATCGCGGGCTTTGACACTGCCCTTGTTGAAGCCCGCGCACGAGAAACGATGGCAAGAAACGCGGTCGGCAACGCGCAGCGGCAAAGCCTTGAGCCCTATCGTCTGAGCTGCGTTCAAGCACAGGCGGGGGCAGACGAGGCGGTTCAGCATAGCGCTGCTGCTCAGCAGAAGCACCAATCGCTTGTCGATCTGCAGATCAGTCTGAAAGATCAGCTTGGGAACCTTCAAGCCCTTGAGCATTCCTCGGGCGCGCTGCGAGGAATTGCAGAAGCCTTCGACGGTCAGAACGAGATGCGGACCAGTCTCGAAACATTCGCTATCGGTGCGATGTTCGATCAGGTTCTCGAAGCAGCGAACCTGCGCCTCGATCCGATGACCATCGGTCGATATCGGTTTGAGCGCGACACCGAGAGCATCGGGGGTCGCTCAAAGCGAGGACTGGACGTCCGAGTTCATGATATCGAGACGGGCCGTGCCCGCGAAATTATCACGCTTTCCGGCGGCGAAACTTTCATCGCGGCCTTGTCCCTGGCACTCGGGCTGTCCGACATCGTCGAGATGACAAACGGTGCCATCAGGCTCGACACCATTTTCATCGATGAAGGCTTCGGCAGCCTAGACACCGATAACGACGCTGGAACGCTCGATCAGGTTCTGCAGGTGCTTCAGAATATCGTGGGCGAACGGCGCGCCGTGGGCCTCATCTCGCATGTGCCGTTGGTGCAACAGGCTGTTCCCAATGGATTTACAGTGCACAAGGGTGCCAATGGAAGCCAGATCGAAGTAAGGTCGGCATGAAGCCGCAACGTGAGACCTTGCTCACTTCGAGGACAATACATGGAACAAGCAGGGGCAAGTATGACCACAGCGCGACTGTTCGATCTAAACATCGAGAAGATCCTCGAAGCTTGGGAGAGCGCGCATGCGGTCCGTGAACTCATTGCCAATGCGATCGACGAACAAGAATTGACCGACACCCCCGACATCGAGGTCGTCAAGACCGAAGATGGCGACTGGACTATCCGCGATTTCGGACGCGGGCTCCGATACGAGCACTTCACGCAGAACGAAAACGCCGAGAAGCTCCGGAATGCCGGGAAGGTCATTGGCAAGTTTGGGGTTGGCCTGAAAGATGCGATGGCAACCCTCCATCGCAATGGTGTCGCCGTGAATATTCGATCCGCACACGGCGAGATCACCCTTGCTCAGATAGCCAAGCGCGACTTCGATGATGTTGTGACGCTCCATGCTGCGGTTCAGCCATCACCTGATCCGTCGATGGTCGGCACGACTATCATTCTGCGTGGTCTGAGCGATGAGCAGATGGAGAAGGCAAAGAGTTTCTTCCTTCGATTCTCAGAGGAGGAAGTGCTCGAGTCGACGCGCATCGGCGAGATCCTCCGACGAAAGCCGGATGTGTCCGCGCGGATCTATGTGGCTGGCCTTTTGGTCGCCGAGGAGGAGAATTTCGCGTTCTCCTACAACATCACGGCCCTCACCGAGCCGATGCGCAAGGCACTCAATCGTGAGCGTACCAACGTCGGCCGCACCGCCTATTCTGATCGCGTGAAGCAAATGCTTCTTAACGCAACGAAAGCGGAAATCGGTTCGGAGCTCGCTGACCAGCTGCAGGCGTTGCAATCTGGCCTTGGCAGCGACGAAGTTCGCTGGAAAGAGGTAGCGGTTCACGCTGTTCGCATCCTTAGCGGCAGCGGCAAATATCTGTTTGTGACTGCGGACCAATTGATGACGAATTCGTCCTCGGTAGACCACGCACGGAACGACGGGATCAAGATCATCACGATACCCGATAGCATCCAGAGAGACGTTGTCGGCATGACGGATCTCAGCGGTGAGCCGATCCGTGACCTCGGCCAATATCAGACAGAGTGGAACGATAGCTTCGTCTTCGATTTCTTGGAGCCGGGCTCCCTTTCGACCGCAGAGCGCTCGGTGTTCGACATGGTGGAAGCCATCGCCGCTCTTGTGGGCGGACTGCCCGATCATGTGCAGTCCATTCGGGTGAGCAATACGATGCGGGTGGAACTTGCAACCGGTAGCGATGCCTTAGGGCTATGGGATGGTTCCACCAAGTCGATCGTGATCCGCCGCGACCAACTCTCGTCGGTTTCGAGTTTTGCGGGCACACTTCTTCACGAGATAGTCCACGCGCGGACCGGGTTCGACGATGTCACGCGAGATTTCGAGAACGCGCTTACAGATGTGATCGGTCAGACGGCCGCCGCAGCGCTAAAGCCAGCGCGGGAACCGAAGTCGCTCTTCACCAGCCTCTTCAGCCGAGCTTGAGCAGGTCGCGAGACCACAAGGCTGGATTTGATCCAAGCAGAAGGAGAATGTGGAGATCATCTTGGACTCATGTGCGGAGCCAGCGGAAATGAACCATATCCTAAGCTGACGTGTGCGCACCAATTTCGGTCGTTGAGATGGTCTGTGCATCATCATGGAAGCTGCCATCGACAAAGTTTACTGACTGACGAAATCGATCCAATTTGAAGATGTTATCGCTCTGGATCGATAATCGGTTGCGGTGCTATACTTCCTCCATGGAGGGGACATGGCTCTATCATTCTACGAAGCAAAACAACGGCTTCTTTCTGGTCAGCCCCTTACTTGGGCGAAGTTCGGGGACCACAAGGCGGGCTCGGTGCACCTCGCCTCCGCCGGCGCGCGGCGCCTATTCCACTTCCTGCTCACCTGCGAGCAATCCAAAGTGGCCGACGCGCACGAAAGCCTTTTCGACGATCTGATTGCAGCATGGGAGCTTGAGACCTTCGATCCCGCGACCGAGACGGAAAAAAGCGGGGCGCCAACGAATGCCGGCCCCTGGCGTCTGGCCAGACTTGAAACCAGCGGCTTCGGGGGATTGAACCAGGTCGGGGGACCCGTCTTTTCCGTACCTTTCGACGGGGCAAACTGGTGCCTCGAAGGTCAGAACGGATCGGGCAAGACGTCGCTAGCCAGCGCGATCATATGGGCGATGACCGGCTATCGGTGCCGAGACCAAGACGGCCTGCATCTCGAGACCGGCATCCGAACTCCCGTCGAGAATGGTGCTGGCTCCGCGATGGGAGACTGGCCTTCTATCGTGTCCTATCCCGCCAGCGCTATCGCGTTGGCGGGCACCGCCGAGACCTGGGTGCGGCTGACCTTCCAAGATCCGGCCGGCAACACCGCCCATGCATACCGCAGACTGCTGGCTGCACCAGGCGTCCAGCCTGTGATCGAAGTCGATATCTCAGCTGATCTCCTGATGGCTCCCCAGTTGCTGGAGGTCGGCCTTCTCATGCCCGCTCGCCTCGCCCGGATCGGCTTTGGCGAGCGCAGCCAGTCGATCTACGATGCGGTCAAACTCCTGACTGGGCTCGATCAGCTGGCCGCCATTGCCGATGGCGCGGCCAATTTCACCCACCGGTCCAAGCGTTTTCTCAAATACGCGCTGGACAAGGGGGGTGAAACCATTGCGGCGCGCCTCGAAGCCGCTTTTGAACGCGCGGCCCAAACAGCGGTCACGATCGACTTCAACCTGAAAGTCGCGGGCAAGCGCGAGGAAAAGGGCTACGCTCAGGAGCTCCGCGACGCCGCGAAGACGGCTTCGGATCAGGCCGCCGCACACCTCGCCGTGCTGACCTCGGAGATCGCATCGACACTTGACACGGCGAATGCGGACGATCGTGGCACGATCAAGGCTGCGGTCAATTCGGCGCGGGCGATACTGGGCGACAGTTCTAAAGGCGTCGATGTGTTCTCTGCTTGGAAGGCGCTCGCGAATGCTCCAGGAGACGCACAATTTCAGGCGTTGCCGAATTTGCTTGCCGAAGCAAGGGCCCGGCTTGCCGAAGCAATCCTTTGGGACAAGCGACAGGCCGAGGATCAGAAGCTGCGGCTGAAGGCGCTAGCATCCCGATTCTACGAGCCGGCGCTCCATTCTCACGGAAGTGCCGATTGCCCTTTGTGCGAGGGAAAGCTGACCGGCGAGAAGCGCGCAGCGCTCGCCGATGAGCTTGCCAACCTCAAGCAGGCAGCATCCGTCGCAGAGCGGATGCTGGCCGATGTTTGTACGGAGCTCGAGAAGTCGATCCGCGATTCTGTGCCGCAGCCTGTTGATGCCCACTTTGACACCTTGTGGGCGATGCAGCCGCGCGAAGCCTTTTCAGAGGCTGCCAAGCAGGTGTTCGTCCAAGGGGCACCGTTCTCGACTGTCCTGACCGGCGTAGCAGCGTTCGCGTCAGATGCCGTTGACATCATAGCGCAGAAGCTTCCCGTCTTCGTGCACACCATGACGGTGCCGGATTCGGCCTCGCCACCGGCGGCATTTGGGCTGCTGAGCTATATCGCCAAAGTAGAGCGTGTGATGGCCTTGGCCGGGTGGTGGCAGGCGCATCGACCCCAGTTCGCGTCCGCCTGGCGCGAGATGGTGGGCAGCGCGGCAGAGGACGGAACATATCCGGCCTTCTCCATAGAGGGGAAGGTCCAGGCGCTTGAGGCGGCCCTCGAGCGCGCTGCCCCACTCGATCAACTCGCCAAGGACCTGGGAACGGCCGCGAAGGAAGCGGATTTATGGCTTCCGATCCACGAACAACAACGCGTCCGGGAATCTATAGCGACGGCGCTGATACCTCTGAAGGATCTGCGTCTGCTCGTCGCCGCACAGACCGCGGGATCGATTTCGGCGCTCTCCGAGCGCATGAAGGCAATCCTCGACCGGATCCATTTCAAGGAACGATTGTCGTTTGAGGATGCCGCCCTGGAGAAGAAGGCGGTCCTCATCGCGGGCAGCTTCGATCCCGGTGTACGCGTCGATGCGTCCCTGGTTGCCAACAGCTCCTGGTTGCGGGCAATCCTTTGGGCCTTCGTCCTCGCCGTGCGCGAGCAGGCGATCGTCGATGCTGGCGCCAATCCATTTCCTTTGATGTTGCTAGACGATCCTCAGGTTACCTTCGATCCGCGCAACAAGCGCAAATGGGCAGAGGAGATCGCCAGACTGGGCAAAGCCGATCCGATCGACATCGCGGGCGCGCAGATCCTCATGATCACGCATGAGCGCCAATTTTTTCAGATCCTGGTCAACTCGGAGAAGCTGCCCGGTCAGCAGGGCCTGGTCGTGCGCCTGTGCAACGCTTCAAAGGTAGCGACGATCATTTTCGGAGATTCTCTCGCCAGCGCCTTCGCCGACGCACTGGCCACGAACGACGACCAGAAGGGGCACGCCTATGTCCAGAAGGTCCGCATCTACCTGGAAGATCTGCTCAAGATCATGCTTCGCGCCGAGGATCCGAACATCGTCAACAAGACCCTAGACGAGCTCGCCACGCTGATGAAGGCGCGGCGCACTGCGAGCGTGCCCCCATTCACCAATCCGTCCTTCAACAAGCTGCTCGAATACATCGCGGGCGGCGGTGGCGGTAAGGCAATGGAGCATATCAATGAGGCGCATCATCATTTCGACGGCACGATCGGTGTCGCGCAGGCGATCGATGTTAGAAAGTTCTGGGAAGAAAAGGTCGAATCACGGCTTCACACCTGCTTCAAGATCTTTGCCGAATTCGAGGCCCATGTGGGCGAGCCGCGCTTGTTCGCCTGGATGGACAATGTGGTGGAGTTCCCGGCAACCGATCCCTCCGACCTCAAAGCCGTCCCGTTTTTCCATACCGGCATCGCTGCGGCAGCGAAGACCGATGGGCGCGCGGGCGACGGCCTGATCACGATGGCGGACCTGTCGGAAGTGCAGCAGGTAACGCTCTACAACCACGCCGCCTTTCAGCTTGCCGCAGGGACGCTCGATCCGGTGGCTGATATCGGCGACGTGATCATCGTGAGTAACTATGCAAAAGTGCATGAACGCAATCTCGTCGTCACCACGTTTCAGGACCAGCTGCTCGCACGTCGATACAACGAAACCGAAGTCCACCCGCATATCGCCGTGCTGACGGGCCAAGCCACCGATCCGACATCGCTCGCCCAACCCGTGATCGCTCCAAAAGAGCAGATTGACATGCGCAAGATAGTCGGCACCCTCTTTGCAAAACACCGACTGCCGACGCCGCCAAAGTCAAACAATGTGGAGTTCCTACCGCTTGCCGATTTCGCGGCGATCCATGCGATGCTCCAGAACGCCAAGCTGTTTCAAGTTGAAGGACGCAGTGCTGAACCCGTCGCGCTGGATGGCCAATACATCATCACTCATCCGGTCTCGATGACGAGCGCGGCAATTGCGCAATTGGAGGGGCGCCTGGTGATCGCTGTGGACGATGCTGGCGCCCGGTACCTCAAGCGGTTCCGACCGCACGGCCAGCTTGTTATTCTCGAGAGCCTCAACCCGGATGGAATGACGCCAGCTGAGTTGCTGAGTTTCGGTGGGGAACAGGGGCTGCCGAAATTGACAGCGTTGATGGAGGTGGTCGGAATCTTGTTCGAGCTGCCTTCATGAGGCGCTGGCCTTGTTGCTCGGGATCGCAATGGAAGGAAATAGCATGCCGGCCATGACCGATCCGATGGACGCGCTGCTCGAATTCCGCAGGGCGATCGCACAACGGGAGATTCGCGTTCAGCCAGCAGACTTCCATCCCTGGCATCTTCGTGCATGTCGATCAGCCGGCCGGCGCACCGAGATATTCCTATGCGCTGGTTGAAGACGGCGATGTCACCGCAGTCGCGCTCTTGGCACTGAATGAGCCGATCGAGGGCGTGCCGACTTTCCAGCTTGGCTACGCGGTGATGGAATCTCGGCGAGGTGGGGGGGCGCGCGCAGCGTGTCGAAGGCGGCGATCAACGAGATATGTCGCGGGCTTCGCAGGAACGGGATTCCGAAGCTGTATTTCGAGGCGGTGGTCGACGCGAGAACATCGTGTCGCTCCACATCGCTGAGAAGGTGATCGGAGGTACGCGTACCGAGTGCCTTGACCACGATTCCGCCGTGCCCGCCATCCAGTTTCAATTTCTCGTAGGTTCTAGCGCGTGAGCGCCGCGATATGAACCAACGATTCCTGTCTTCAGCTTGGCTCATTGTGACCGACGGGTGTCGAAGCCAAGAGGGCGCAGAAATGTGCCGGGGCTTCAAGCCGAGCCGAAGCAGAAGGAGCGTAAGTGTCTGATAGATAGACGTAGCCGGGCAACGCGTCTCTCGTCTCAGAACCCTCCTGATTTGGTCCGATCGAACCGGATCGCCTTCTCCGCCGAAGCGATTGCCTGGCTCAGCGAAACCCGTTCTTTGAACGCCGCCTATGCAAATAACAACGTCGTTCAATTATCTGAGTTATAGAGCGACCTAGATGTTAGCGGTGCCCACAAGGAAAAGTTGCTTGAGGCGAACATCGCCGTTCAAAACCGTTCGACGATACTCCGGTCGATGAATCTGAGCACGCTAGTGGCCATGCCTGGTAGAGCAGCTCCAGTCGGCAAAATCCTTGCTCGCACGGGCGTCGCGATCGATGCGATAGACGCAGCCGAGGCGTAGGGGGCATCATCCATCTGCGCCACGATTTCTGCCTTTTCGCTAGGCTACCATGACTGCAACAAGCTATTGCGTCTAAGCATTCCAATGTCTCTTTGATCTGCCTCACGAGCGCAGCCGATGATCGGTTGCCTCGCCGATACGAGGCAATTCATGAGCGTCATCCCCATCCAGTCGCAGGCATCGTCGCGCGGAGCGCGCATGCTGCGCACCGCGCTCGGGCCGGAGATTGCCGCCTGGCTTGAAGATGCCTCGGTCATCGAGGTCATGCTCAATCCCGATGGGCGGCTGTGGATCGATCGGCTCGGGGCCGGGATCGCCGATACGGGGAGCGGGATGTGCGCTGCCGATGGCGAGCGGATTATACGTTTGGTGGCGCATCATGTCGGAGCCGAGGTTCATGCCAGGGCGCCGCGCGTGTCGGCCGAGCTTCCCGATACGGGCGAGCGCTTCGAAGGTCTGCTCCCGCCAGTGGTCGCTGCGCCGAGCTTCGCGATCCGCAAGCCCGCTGTCGCGGTGTTCACGCTCGATGATTATGTTGCAGCGAAGATCATGTCTGCATGGCAGGCTGAGGCGCTGGTTCGCGCCGTTGCGGACCGCAAGAACATCCTGGTCGCTGGCGGCACGTCGACCGGAAAGACCACCCTCACCAACGCGCTCCTGGCCGAAGTTGCCAAGACCGATGACCGTGTCGTTTTGATCGAGGATACGCGCGAGCTGCAATGCGCAGCGCCCAACCTCGTGTCGCTGCGCACCAAGGACGGCGTTGCCACGCTCTCCGACCTGGTCCGCTCGGCCCTGCGCCTACGGCCCGACCGCATCCCGATCGGCGAGGTGCGCGGGGCGGAAGCGCTCGACCTCTTGAAGGCTTGGGGCACCGGCCATCCCGGCGGCGTCGGCACGATCCACGCGGGAACGGCGCTTGGGGTCCTGCGGCGCATGGAGCAGCTCATTCAGGAAAGCGTGGTCACCGTGCCGCGCGCGCTGATCGCCGAGACCATTGATGTGATCGCCGTCTTGGTCCGCGACGGGACCGGACGGCGCCTTACCGAACTCGCCGAGGTCACTGGGCTCGATGCCCATGGCGACTACACCCTCCGCCCCATCACACCCCCAGCCACAGGAGTTTCATCGTGATCCAGACCCTATCGCGCGCCCGTGCCCGCCTCTCCGCTGCCATGCTCGGCGGCTTCGTTGCTCTTGCGATCGCCAACCCTGCCCATGCGGCGGGCTCATCGATGCCGTGGGAGGCGCCGCTCCAGTCGATCCTCGAATCCATCCAGGGACCGGTCGCCAAGATCGTTGCGGTGATGATCATCATCGCCACCGGGCTCGCGCTCGCGTTCGGCGACACCTCGGGCGGCGCGCGGCGGATGATCCAGATCGTGTTCGGCCTGTCGATCGCGTTTGCCGCCTCCTCCTTCTTCCTGTCGTTCTTCTCGTTCGGCGGCGGGGCCTTGGTGTGATGGGGGGTCTGATGGAGACCGCGGCGCCCGAAGCTGTGCCGGGCTTTGTCGTTCCGGTTCACCGCGCGCTGACCGAGCATATCCTGCTTGGCGGCGCGCCGCGCGGGCTGGCGATCGCCAATGCGACGCTGGCGGCCGCGATCGGGCTTGGCCTCCGGCTGTGGATCGCCGGGGTGGTGATCTTCGCGCTGGGCCACATGGTCTCCGTCTGGGCGGCGCGGCGCGATCCGCAATTTGTCGATGTCGCGCGGCGGCATCTGCGCTTCCCCACTTTCCTGAGGGTCTAAGCCCATGCTTTCGCTTCGCGAATATCGCAACAAGGCCGACCGGCTTGCTGACTTCCTGCCCTGGGCAGCGCTGGTCGCACCCGGCGTGGTGCTCAACAAGGACGGCAGCTTCCAGCGCTCGGCCCGCTTTCGCGGTCCCGATCTCGACAGCGCGACGCCCGCCGAGCTGATTGCGACGACCGCGCGCCTGAACAGCGCGCTGCGGCGACTGGGTTCAGGCTGGGCGATCTTCGTTGAGGCGGTGCGCCGCCCGGCGCTGGATTACCCCGACAGCGACTTTCCCGATCCGGCCTCGGCGCTGGTCGAGCGCGAGCGCGCCGCGCAGTTTGCCGAAGAAGGCGCCCATTTCGAAAGCCGCTATTTCCTGACCCTCCTGTGGATGCCGCCCGCCGAAGACGCCGCCCGCGCCGAAAGCTGGCTCTACGAGGGCAAGGCCGAAAAGGGCATCAATCCCAAAGAACTGCTCGACCTCTTCATCGACCGCACCGAGCGCCTGCTGCGTCTGATCGATGGCTTTGTGCCCGAGGTGGCATGGCTCGACGACGGCGAGACGCTGACCTATCTGCACATCTGCGTTTCCACCCGCAGTCACCGTGTCCGCGTTCCCGAAGCCCCGATGCATCTCGACGCGCTGCTAGCCGATGAGCCGCTGACCGGCGGCCTCGAACCGCGGCTTGGCCGCGCGCATCTGCGCACGCTGACCGTGGTCGGCTTTCCCAGCAGCACCTTCCCGGGTCTGCTCGACGAACTCAACCGGCTCGCCTTCGCGTATCGCTGGTCGACCCGCGCCGTGATGCTCGACAAGACCGATGCCACCAAGCTGACCGCCAAAATCCGGCGGCAGTGGTTCGCCAAGCGCAAATCGGTCGCAAGCATCCTCAAGGAGGTGATGACCAACGAGGCTTCGACGCTGCTCGACAGCGACGCCTCGAACAAGGCCGCCGATGCCGATGCCGCGCTGCAGGAGCTCGGATCGGATTTTGTCGGCCAGGCCTATGTCACCGCGACGGTGACGGTGTGGGACGAGGATCCTGCGCTGGCTGCGGAGAAGCTGCGTCTGGTCGAGAAGGTCATCCAGGGCCGCGACTTTACCGTGATCGTCGAAGGCATGAACGCGGTCGAAGCATGGCTCGGATCGCTTCCCGGCCATGTCTACGCCAATGTCCGGACACCCCCGATCTCCACATTGAACCTTGCCCACATGATCCCCCTGTCTGCCGTGTGGGCCGGGCCGGAACGGGACGATCACTTCAAAGCCGCCCCCTTATTCTATGCGCGGACCGAAGGTTCGACCCCGTTCCGGTTCTCTCTCCATGTCGGCGATGTCGGCCATACGCTGATCGTCGGGCCAACGGGGGCGGGCAAGTCGGTGCTGCTGGCGCTGATGGCGCTGCAGTTTCAGCGGTATACCCAAGCCCAGGTCTTTGCCTTCGACTTCGGCGGATCGATCCGGGCAGCGGCGCTGGCCTGCGGTGGGGACTGGCAGGATTTAGGAACGAGCCTTTCGGACGACAGCGCTGGCGCGGTGCTGTTGCAACCGCTGGCGCGGATCGACGTACCGGCGGAGCGCAATTGGGCGGCCGAATGGCTCCAGGCGATCCTCACTGCTGAAGGCGTAACGGTTGATCCAGCAACCAAGGAGCATCTCTGGTCGGCGCTGACCTCGCTCGCCACCGCACCCATGGCCGAGCGCACGCTCACCGGGCTCGCTGTGCTCCTCCAGTCGCAGGCCTTGAAGCAGGCGCTGGCACCCTATTGCATCGGCGGGCCGTTCGGGCGGCTGCTTGATGCCGAGTGCGAACATCTGGGCGAGGCTAGCTTTCAGGCCTTCGAGACCGAAGGACTGACGGGCTCGGCCGCAGCCCCTGCCGTGCTGTCCTATCTGTTCCACCGCATCGAAGGCCGGCTCGATGGCTCGCCAACCATGATCATCATCGACGAGGGCTGGCTTGTCCTCGACAGCCCGGCCTTTGCCGCACAACTGCGCGAATGGCTCAAGACGCTGCGCAAGAAGAATGCGAGCGTGGTTTTCGCAACGCAAAGCCTCGCCGACATCGAGACCAGCGCGATTGCGCCTGCGATCATCGAAAGCTGCCCCACCCGCATCTTCCTCCCCAACGAACGCGCGGTCGAACCGCAGATATTGGCGATCTATCGCCGCTTCGGCCTCAATGACCGGCAGATCGAGATCATCGCGCGGGCTACGCCCAAACGCGATTATTACTGTCAGTCGGCGCGCGGTAACCGATTGTTCGAACTTGGCCTCGGCGAAGTCGCGCTCGCCTTCACCGCCACATCATCAAAGACTGACCAGCTCGCCATCGATGCGATCACGGGCGCGCACGGCAGCGCTGACTTTGCGGCGCGCTGGCTGCGCCATCGCGGTCTTGCCTGGGCAGCCGAGCTGCTGCCCGCTCCGTCTCCCCTTCCCCAGCCCGGTCCGCGCTCGGACCCATCCCAGGAGTAGTGCCCATGAAAGCCCGCAAACTCGTCTCGACGCTTGCTGCCGGTGCCGCAGTCCTTTCGGTCAGCGTCGGCGCCATGCTGCCGACCGCTGCCAGCGCCCAGATCGGCGGCGTGGTGTTCGACCCGCGCAACTATGCCCAGAACATCCTGACCGCTGCGCGCACGCTTGAGCAGATCAACAACCAGATCCGGCAGCTTCAGAACCAGGCGACCTCGCTCGTCAACGAAGCGCGCAACCTGCAATCGCTGCCACTGACCGTGCTCGAACCGCTGCAGGCGCAGATCCGGCAGACGCAGGCCTTGCTCGGGCAGGCGCAGCGCGTGGCTTACGACGTCCGTCAGATCGAACGCGAGTTCCAGAACAACTATCGCGCGGGCGCGATGACGGGGCCGCAGCGCATGCTGGTCCAGGGCGCCGAAGCCCGGTGGCAGAACAGCGTCGGCGCGTTCGAGGATGCCTTGCGGGTTCAGGCCGGCGTGGTTGGCAATATCGACGGCACGCGCGGCGCCATCGACAGCCTCGTTGGCTCAAGCCAGTCGGCAACCGGCGCGCTTCAGGCCGCCCAGGCTGGCAATCAGCTGCTGGCCGTGCAGGCACAGCAACTCGCCGACCTCACCGCCACGGTCGCCTCGCTCGCGCGGGCGCAATCGCTCGATGCGGCAGCGCAAGCGGCTGCCAAGGCGCAGGCCCGCGAGCAGCTTCGCCGTTTCCTTGGCGATCGCCGGCCTTACGTCCCGGGCAATGCCCGGCTGTTCGGGAACTGAGGCGATGGACAGCAAGCTCTTTGCGCGGATTGGGGCCGGCGCCTTCGTCGCCATTGCCATCACCATGGCCGCGCTCGAATTGCGCGAAGAGCCTGCACCGCCGCCTAGCTCTGCGATAGCTGCGGCGGATGGTTCCGGAGACGGTGCAAAGACCACCCTTGGCTATTGCTCAAGACTGGGCCTTGAGGCGGCATCGGTCGATATCTGCACCGCAGCCTGGGCAGCGGAACGCCGCCGGTTCCTGGGGCAAACCGAGCGTGATGCGGCGGACGTGCCCCCTGTGGCTGACAACAGCGGTGATCCAGCCTTCGATATGCCGGGGGATCGCTGACATGGGTGGCACCGGCGTCGTCGACCGCTTCCTCGACATCTTCTCGCGCTACATCGACAGCGGGTTCGGTCTGCTGGGCGGCGAGGTCGCCTTCATCGCGACCACGCTGATCGTCATCGACGTCACGCTGGCAGCGCTGTTCTGGTCATGGGGCGAGCAGGACGACATTCTTGCCCGCCTGGTCAAGAAGACGCTCTTTGTCGGCATCTTCGCCTACATCATCGGCAACTGGAACAGCCTCGCCCGCATCGTCTTCGAAAGCTTTGCCGGGCTTGGCCTCAAGGCCAGTGGCACCGGGTTTACAGCGGCCGAACTGCTGCAGCCGGGCAGGGTCGCGCAGGTCGGGCTCGATGCCGCCTATCCCTTGCTGGAATCGATCTCCGACCTCCTCGGCTTTGTCAGCTTCTTCGAGAATTTCCTGCAGATCGTGATCCTGCTTGTCGCTTGGGCGATCGTCATCATCGCCTTCTTCATTCTGTCGATCCAACTGTTCATCACCCTAATCGAGTTCAAGCTGGCAACGCTCTGCGGCTTCGTGCTGATCCCGTTCGGCCTGTTCGGCAAGACCGCCTTCATGGCCGAGCGCGTGCTTGGCCATGTCGTCTCGTCAGGCATCAAGGTGCTGGTGCTCGCGGTGATCGTCGGCATCGGCTCGACGATCTTTTCCGAGTTCACAACCGCGATTGCGGGCGAACCCACGATTGAAGACGCGCTGTCGATCGTGCTGGCGAGCCTGGCGCTGCTCGGCCTCGGCATCTTCGGTCCCGGGATCGCCAATGGCATCGTGTCGGGCGGACCGCAGCTTGGCGCAGGCGCCGCAGCCGGCACCGCGCTGCTCGCTGGCGGCGCTGCCGCAAGTGCCGTCGCCGGAGCAAAACTGGCGGGCGGCGCAGTGGCCAGTGCTGCCTCCAATGTCGCGCAAGGGACGTCGCGGGCCGCAGGCGGCGCAACCATGGCTTACGCCCTCGGCTCAGCCGGCAAGTCGGGCGGCGCAGCAGTGGCAGGCGGCGCGCGTGCCGTCGGCGAATATGCCGCCAGCGCCGCGACATCGCCGCTGAGGAAGGCTGGTGACGGCGTGAAGCAATCGTTCCGCGAAGGCAGCCGCGACGCCATCACCAAAACAGGCGGCAGCATAGCGCCCGGTCCCAATACGCCGCCGTCATCGCCGTCTGCAGCTGCTGATCAGGGCCAGCCCGCATGGGCCAAGGCGATGAAGGACCGGCAAACGATTTCCCACGGCGCGAGCATCGCCGCGCACACGCTCAAATCGGGCGACAGCCATGGCGGCGGCGCCTCAGTCGACACCTCAGAAAAGGACTGACACACATGTTCCGACGACCCTCGATCCGCTACGGCAAGACCCCCGAGCCCGAAACGCCCTACCAACGCGCGGCCCAGGTCTGGGACGAGCGCATCGGCTCGGCACGGGTCCAGGCGCGCAGCTGGCGCTATGCCTTTTTCGGCGCGCTCGGCCTGTCCGCCTGCCTCACCGCCGGGATCGTCTGGCAGGGTTCGCAAGGCTCGATCATTCCCTGGGTGGTGCAGGTCGACAAGCTCGGCGAAGCCCAGGCCGTCGCCCCTGCGGTCAGCGACTTCGACCCGAGCGACCCGCAGATCGCATTCCACCTCGCGCGGTTTATCGAGCAGGTGCGCAGCATTCCCGACGATCCGATCATCGTTCGCCAGAACTGGCTGCGCGCCTATGACTTTGTCACCGACCGCGGCGCGCTCGTGCTCAACGACTATGCGCGGACCAATGATCCCTTCGCGCTAATTGGCCGCGAACAGGTCGGGATCGATGTCACCAGCGTCATCCGCGCCTCGCCGACCAGCTTCCGCGTTGCCTGGGTCGAACGCCGCTACCGCGATGGGAGCCTTGCCGAGACCAGTCGCTGGACCGCGATCCTGACGATCACCGTCCAAACCCCGCGCACCCCCGATGCCCTGCGCAAGAACCCGCTCGGCATTTTCGTCAATGCCATCAACTGGTCAAAGGAACTTGGCTCATGATCTCGCCCATTCCCGGTCGCCTTGCGGTGACCCTCCTGCCCGCCCTGCTTGGAACAACCGCCTGTCCGGCTTCAGCCCAAGTGGTGGCATCAGAACCGGCGCCAGTGGTCGCCGATGCGGGGACCACTGCGACAATGCAGACGCAATCCGAACCGCGGCGAGCCCCCTCCCCCGCCGCGCGCCGCTCCCAGCCATCCGCCCAGCAATCTGGACCGCGCGATCGGGTGGGAGCGGCAAACGCCGCCGCGCGCGTGCAGCCCGAGGGCGAGCAGTTCATCAACGCGATCCAGAACTATGCCTGGGCGCCCGGCGCGCTCTATCAGGTCTATGCCGCGCCGGGACAGGTGACCGACATTACGCTGCAGGAAGGCGAGCAGCTCGTTGGCGCCGGACCTGTCGCTGCCGGTGATACCGTGCGCTGGCTGATCGGCGACACCGTGAGCGGGCGCGGGGCCACTGCGCGGGTCCACATTCTGGTCAAGCCGGTCCGCTCCGACATTACCACAAACCTCGTCATCAACACCGACCGGCGCACCTATCATATCGAGCTGCGCGCCAATCCGTCGATCTACATGGCGTCGGTCTCCTGGACCTATCCCCAAGACGAGCTGATCGCCTTGCAGCAGGCGCAGGAAGCCGAGGCGCGCGCGGCACCAATTGCTGCCAATATTCCGGTCGAGGCGCTCAATTTTGCCTACCGCCTCTCTGGCGATAGGCCCTCGTGGCGACCGGTGCGCGTGTTCGATGACGGGCGGCAGACCTTTATCGAATTTCCCGAAAGCGTTGCGCAAGGTCAGATGCCGCCGCTGTTCGGGCTTGGCGAAGGCAATCAGGCCGAGCTCCTCAACTACCGCGTGTCAGGCCGCTTCATGATCGTCGACCGGCTGCTCGAGCGCGCCGAACTGCGCCTTGGCGACCGCCGTTCGCAGCAGCGCGTCGAGATCCGCAAGGAACGCCGGAGGACGCCGTCATGAGCGACGAAGCTGCTCAAACGCCAGAAGAGGCGGTCAAGCTGCGCGGCGATCCACCGCGCGTTATGCGGCTGTCGCGCAAGGCCATCGGTATTGCTTCGGCCTGCGGCTTTGCCCTCGTAGGCGGTGCGCTGATCTATGCCCTGCAGCCCGCAAGCCAGGCCGAGCGCGAGGAGCTGCTCAACACCGAAGGCGCGGCGCGGCCCGATGCATTGGCCGATGCCCCCCGCGACTATGGTGATGTCCCCAAGCTGGGCCCGCCCCTGCCCGGTGATCTTGGCGCGCCGATCCTGGCGGCACAACAGCGCGGCGATGTTGCCGCGCTTCCGCCGATCGGCGCTGCGCCGCCCACTGGCCCTGCACCAACGCCCGCGCAAACGGCAGCCGAGACGGAACGCCAGCGGCTTGTGCAGGAACGCAGCGCCGCTCGCGAAAGCCGCCTGTTCTTTGGTGGCGGTGCGGGGGCAGCTGCTGTCGGTAACGGATCGGAAGTTGCCGATTCCAGCGGTGGACCGCCGGCGCCGCAGCTTGCAGCAGAGGCTCAGCGTCCCGCCTTTGCCGACCGCCCCGCCGAGCGCCGGACGGTATCAGCGAGCCGGATCGAGCCACCGGCGGGCACCCATGTCTTGCAGGCTGGCAGCATCATTCCTGCTGCCCTCATCACTGGGATCCGCTCCGATCTTCCGGGTCAGGTCACCGCGCAGGTCACCGAACCTGTCTATGACAGCGTCACCGGCCGCATCCTGCTCATCCCCCAGGGATCGCGACTGATCGGCGACTATAATGCCGACGTGTCCTTCGGCCAGCGCCGGGTCCAACTCGCATGGAGCCGCCTGATCTTGCCCGATGGCCGGTCGATTGTGCTGGAACGCCAACCCGGCGGGGACCCATCCGGCTTTGCCGGGCTGCAAGACGGCGTGGACTTCCATTGGGGCGGCGTTCTGCGCGCGGCACTGGTCTCGACCTTGCTGGGTGTTGGCGGCGAACTTGGTGCTGGCAATGACGATAATCTCACCCGCGCGCTGCGGCGCGGCTCGCAAGACAGCATCGGCCGCGCGGGCGAACAGGTGGTCAGCCGCGAGCTTGATGTCCGACCGACCCTGACCATCCGTCCGGGTTTTCCGGTGCGCGTGCTGGTGACCCGTGATCTGATATTGGGAGGCGGATCGTGACCCGATTGAAACTGGCCGATCTTGCCGATGAAAAGCCGGTGAAGGTCACCATCGAGCTCTCGTCGCGCCTCCACCGCGAACTGCTCGCCTATGGCTTGGCGATCAACGGCGGCGATACCAAAGATGTTCCCTCACCCGAACGACTGATCCCGCCGATGATCGAGCGCTTCATCGCGACCGACCGGTCCTTCGCCAAATTGCGGCGGTCGGGTCAGGCCGGGTAGCGTTCGCTGATCAGTTCGAAGAAGCGCTTCAGCGCAGGGTTTTCGTTATCCTCGCGCCAGTAGAAAGCATAATCGAGGCGCGCAGCACCGCCTTGATCGATAATTTCCGCGAAGGTCAGTTCTGGCCAATGCACACCGATCGACGCTTCAGTGGCCAGCGTGATGTATCGCCCGAACGGGACCGTGCTCAAAACACTTTCCAGACTCGTGTCTTGCATAATCAAGTTCGCACGATAGCCCTGATCCGATAAGCGCCGTTGCAGAATTCGGGCCATCGCAGTGCCCACACCTTGGCTGGGCAATACAAAGACCTGTCGGCGAAAATCACTCCAGTGAAGCCGGTCTGACTTGGCCAGCTGATGGTCTTTCGGCAAGGCGACTAGCAATCGCTCCGACCATGCCGAGCGCCGCGAGATGCCAGCGTCATGCGCATCCGACGGCATTAGCGCGACGTCTATGATCCGGGCCTTCAGATCGCTGAGCATCTGCTCGGGATCGGCTTCGATCCCGTCAAACTGAATGTCGGGGTGACGCCGCATATATTCGCCAATCGTCGCGCGCATATTGCCGGCCATCAGGGATGCAGAAAAGCCGACCGCGATCCTACCTTCCTCGCCATAGCTGACGGCGCGGGCTGTCGTCTGAAGATTGTCGATATCGGTGAGGATGCGCCGGGCAACGCTCAGGAATGCCTTGCCCTGTTCGGTCGGTATCGCACCGCGCGTGCTGCGTTCAAAGAGCTTGATCCCGAGGCGGGCTTCCAAGGCTGCTATGCGTCTGCTCAAGGTCGATTGCTTGATCCGCAATGCTTCGGCGGCGCGTGAGAAATTCTGGGCATCGGCTGTCGCAACAGCAAATCTGAGCTGACGCACTTCGATCATAAGCCTTTGCGACCTTTATCATCTTCTCCCCGGCCGTATTATCACCAATAATCAGGATCACCCAAATTTTTCCAATGTCTTCAATAACCAGCGGGCAAGATTGCTGCCGCTACAAGCACGTATTCGTGCTCTCCGCACCCATTCATTCACTATGGGTCATCTCGCTCGAGACCTCAGATTTCCTGCCCGATGTGAAACGAAGGTCAGTTCAGGATATATCGGCCGACGACCAGTGAATGTGTACGATCCGCCATTGCCCATTCACTTGCCGGAGCATCATCGTCTCGACCGATCGGCTGTTGATCGCACGCGTGCGGTACGTTCCGGTTACCGTTTCGACACTCATGACCCAGGCCATATCGCCTTGCATACCATGCGTGCGGCTGACCATTGTTCGCGGCACTGCGGCGCTGAAGGCAGCATCGGCTTCCAGATGATGGCTGGCATATTCGGCGCGGCTGTTTTCAACGCCGCCAGATTCGAAAATGACGACGTCTTCAGCGAGATGCATCAGCGCCGCGTCCGTATCGCCGCTGGCAAGTGCAGCGTGGAAGGCCATCACAGTTCCGACCGGTGTTGCCGCGTCGATAGTGGCGCTCGGCGCTCCCGAGACCGGGATTCGCGGCGCATCGTGCGCCCCGGGATGCGCAGCCGTCAGACTTAGCCCGATCGCTACCATAGCAGCGAGACGCGCCGCGCGGCGCCCAGCCAATTCTCCCACTTCACCCTTGAACATGACCCTGTTCCTTCCTGTGTCCCGTTTGCATTTACATCATCATTGGCGACATCGTGCCCAGCACCGCAACCAGACCTATCACACCGCCGGCCAGCAGCAGCTCGCCTGCCAGGCTTTTGCGAAGGCGCGACAATGCGTTAAAGGGCACCGCATTCTCGCGGCGTTGGTCGAAAACCTCGCTGCGTCCGATCGCGGCGTTGTGCGCGCCGAACGCCAGCATGGTGCCAACCAACAGGACCTTGGCGATCAGCAAGATGCCATAAGGCGTGGCCAAAACCGCCACGCTGTTCTCCAGTCCAAAGATCAACTGCGCGTTGATCACGCCCGTCAGTGCAGCTGCAGCGACCAGGCCGACGCCTAGCGGCGCGAACCCGTGCATCACGCGAAGCAGCGGCAAGGCAGGGATGAGATCGGGCTGCCGGTGGGCTTTGACCGTAAGCATGAGGAACCAACATATTGCGCTCAGCCACAGGCTGGTCGCCAACAGATGGACGCCATTGTTCAAGCGGTGGAACAGGCCCAATCCGGCTTCAGTCGCAGCCGCATGGCCGCTCCAGCCAAGCGTCAGCAATGCGCCAGCGAAGCACATGGCCGCAATCAGCGTGGCTTCCCTTCCTGCTCGGCTTGCAAGTATCGCGCAAAGGCCGGCGATCAGCAGCGCAAGGCGTATCAGAAAAGCCATGCCCATTTCGGTGCCGATGATCATCGCCTCGATCATCGGCCAGTCGAGCGAAGCAATCGGCGCGCCCATCATTGCTGCAATCGACACCAGCATCAGCGCGATTGACGACAGCGGCGCAGAAACGGCGACGAGGGTCAAAGCAGCCCTGCCCTCATCCTGCGACACCCACTCGAGGTGGCGCAGCTTCAGCGACCGGAACGCCGTCCAACCGAACAGGCAAAGCAGCGCGCCATAATGCGCAAATCGCAACCCCGGTTCGGCCAGCCCCCCCACGCTGTTGTCAGCTGACGATGAAGTTGACGGTGCCGTTCATGCGATGCCCATCGGCTCCCGCGGCCTGCCAGCGCACCTCATAGGTTCCGGCGCGCAGCGGCTGTCGTAGGGTGAGCGTCATGGTCTTGTTGCCATTGCTCCAGGCCGTCGTGAAATTGCGGATCACCATCTCGCCGTGGTTCGCCATCCCGGGCATCGCGGTCATGACGATGCTGGCGGCGGCGGTCGGCGGCAACAAGGCTTCGCTGAATGTGAGGGTCACCGCCCGCGGGCGCGCAACGGTTGCGCCCTCAGCAGGAGTCGAGGCGACGACGCGCGTATGGGCGAGCGCGATCGACGGGGCCGCAAGCGGCGCAGCGATCATGGCAATTGCGGCGAGGAGAGATGCGAATTTCATGGGGTATTCCTTTGCTTCAAAACCAGAAACGGATGCCGACAAGATAGTTGGTAACGCTGGAATCCTCGCCGCGCGCGCGGGCATAATCGGCGCTGCCGCCGAGGCGCCAGCTTTGTTCGATGCCGATATAGGGGGCAAACTCGCGGATGAATTCGTAGCGCAGCCGCACGCCGACCTCGACCGAGTCGATCCCTGAACCGATGCCGAGGCGCGGAATGTCCTGCGCCGACAAGTTCACCTCGGCGCGCGGTTGCAAGATCAGACGCTGCGTGATCCGCTGGTCGACCTCGCCCTCAATCCGCGCGGTCAGATCGCCGCGCTGCGACAGGAATAAGGCGCCGTCGACTTCGAACTGATAGGGCGAAAGCCCTTGCACGCCGATCACTGCATGCGTGGTGTCAGGTCCACCGAGGTCTTGCCGCACGCCCGCTTGCAGATCCCAAAAGGGCGCAATAGCACGCGCGTAGAGTGCCTGAACCTCGGCTTGTTCAATCGGTTCGCCAAATGTGCCTTCACCTTCGCTCTTGAACCAGAGCCGGCTCGTCGGGCCACCATAGTAGCCCTGAAGATCCCACAGATAGCCCTCGCGACCGTCACGCACCTGCGTTTCGAAACGATCGCCCTGAAACCAGAAGACCGGGAAATCGCCATGGGTGCGTTGCAAATCCTCGCGCGAGGCCCGCATCGCGTCGGCGCCCCAAATCGCATCCGCAGCGCGCGGTGGACCGCTTCCGGCCTCAGGTGGCGGCGGGGTTTCCATGCCAGGTCCAGGCGATGCCGACGCTGCGTCGTCCATCGCGCCATGATCCATGGTGCTGTGGTCCATGCCAGTCATCGGATCGGCAGGTGCAGCCGCCTCACCCGTCATGTCATGGCCTGCGTGAGGGTCGATTGGCTCAGCGGTCGCAGGCTGTTCAGGCATGACGTGCCCCGCGTGCGGATCGGCAGGATCAGGCGCGGGCGTGGTCGGCGCCGCCGGCATGCCGTGCCCGGCATGGGGATCGACGGGCGCTTGAGCAGGTGTCGGCTCTGGCGCTGGCGCAGGCACTGCATGCCCTTGATGCTGCGCGAAGGCTGGAACGGAGATCAATGCGCTCCCGAGCAGGGCCGCTGACAGGATCGGGCGCACGCTCATGCCCCGCCGCCCGGACCGACCACGGTCACCGTCTGCATCATTCCGCCATGCATGTGATACATCAGGTGGCAGTGGAATGCCCAGTCGCCGGGCTCGTTGGCGGTGAGATCAAATTGCGCGCTGGCGCCGGGCTGCACGATCACGACGTTCTTGCGCGGCTGATGCGCAGCGCTTTCCCCGTTGACCAGTTCGAAGAACATGCCGTGAAGATGGATGGGGTGCGCCATCATCGTGTTGTTGATGAGCTTCACCCGCACCCGCTCGTTCCAGGCAAAGCGGATCGGCACATCGCTGACGGCCGAATACATCCGCCCGTCGAACGACCACATGTAGCGTTCCATGTTGCCGGTGAGGTGCAGTTCGAGCAATCGCGATGGCTCGCGCGTGTCCCGATTGGGCTCAAGCGCGGTGAGCATCCGATAGTTGAGCACCCGGTGCGGCATATCGCGCAGGCCGAGGCCGGGATCGCCCATTTTGTCGGTCGGTGCCATCGACACCATGTCGATCCCCGGACCGATCGCAACGTCAGGCGGTAGCAGCGTGGTGTCGCGCATCATCATGCCGTCCATGCTCATGCCGTCCATCGCCATGCCCGCTATCGCACCATCGGCGGCGTCAGCAGTCGCGGCCGGATCGCCATGGCCCATGGCTGCGTGATCCATCTCGCCCGCCGTAGCATCTGCGGCGCCGCCGCCATGATCCATCATAGTGTGATCCATGCCATCAGAGCCGTGGTTCATGCCCATGTCGCCCATCGTCAGCAGCGGCGGATCGCGCAAGGCCGGAACCGTAGCGCGCGCACCAGGCCGACTCGCCAGCATCGCCAACGCCATGCCGGAACGATCCATGGACTCAGCCACGATGGCATAGGCTTCGTCTCTGCCCGGCGTAACGATCACGTCGTAGATCTCGGCAGTGCCGATCTGGAACTCATCAACCTCGACCGGCCGCACGTTCTGGCCATCGGCAGCGATGACCGTCATTGGCAGGCCAGGGATGCGAACATTGAAGAAGCTCTGCGCCGATCCATTGATGATGCGCAGCCGCACGCGTTCTCCGGCGCGGAACAGATATTCCATCCCCTCGGTGGGACCGCGTCCGTTGGCAAGGAAGGTGTAGGTCGGCGCGCCGATATCCATGATGTCGGTCGGCATCATCCGCATTTCGGCCCACATCCGCCGCTCTTCACCCGACATCGGATATTGATCGGTCCAGGTGCTGACCTGCCGGTTGAAATAGGCCTCGCCCGTGCGCAGCCGGCTCATGATGAAATGCGGGTCAAGCACGGTGAAATCGCTCAACAGCAGGATGTAATCGCGATCAAACTGCACCGGTTCTGCACCGGCGGGATCAATGATCATCGGGCCGTAATGGCCCGATTGCTCCTGCAGACCCGAATGGCTGTGATACCAATAGGTCCCCGACTGGCGGATGGGGAATTCATAGGTGAAGGTCTGGCCCGGTTTGATACCGGGAAAGCTGATGCCGGGCACCCCATCCATGTGAAACGGCAACAGGAAGCCGTGCCAGTGGACCGATGTGTCGGTCTCCAGGTTATTGGTGACATTGAGGCGGACATTCTGCCCTTCGCGCAGCCGGATCAGCGGTCCGGGCACACTGCCGTTCACCGCGATACCTGGGCCGCGGCGGCCTTCGACAATACGATGGCCGCTGCCGACGGTCAGGTCGATGACATCGCCTGATAGCTCGCCAAAGCCCGCTGGGATACGCGGGCCGCCGCGCCCATGGCTGCCACTGCGGTGGACGCTGTGACCCTGCGCCCAGGCCGGCATGGCAGCGAAGGCGGATCCCGCGCCGAGCGCGGCTATGAGGTGACGTCGAGTAAGGTGAGGACTGTTCATACACCTCTATACGCGCGGGTCGGTGTCACCCCTCAAAATAACCATCAATTTTTGACGCGCACGGTAAAGCCGCGTCTCGACCGCCTTGAGGCTAATGCCCAGCGTCATTGCGGTCTCCTGCTGACTCAGATCCTCGATCGTGCACAGGATCAAAACGTCTTTCAGGCTGGCCGGTAGCTTGGCGATCGCGCGGGCGGCCGCGGCGAGCTCAGCACGGTCAGCGGCAAGTGTTTCCGCTGAAGGCGCATCATCGGCAATCCAGTCTGCGGCCTGTTCTGGCATCGGCAGGCCGATGAACCGCCTGACGGCGCGACGACGAGCCCAGTCGCGGCATTTATTGAGCGTGATGGCGCTGATCCAGGCCTTGAACGATCGCTCGGGGTCGTAGCGGCTCAGCGCGCCAAACGCGGCGACGAACGCTTCCTGCGCAATGTCGAAGGCTTCCTCGGAATCGCCCGTTGCTGTTCGCGCAAGACGGTATACGGTCTCACGGTAGCGTTCGACCAGCGCACGTTGCGCGCCGCTATCGCCAGCCCGTGCTCCGCGTATGAGCGCCGCATCCAGATTGTCAGGGGTCACTGCGGCTGAGCAGCGAGGCTCTTACTGACCACCGCATCGAACCGCGCCTGTTGATCGGGGCGGAGAATGGCCCGCATCGCAAAAACATGTTCGAGCGTTGCCTTCTGGAGATCCCCCATCGCATCATGCGTGTCGTCCACGGCTGCGGAAACGCGGGGACCAAATTCATGTTCGGCGGCGATGGCGTCGCCGAGCAGTGCATTGCTGCGCCGGAGCCGGTCTTCGAGGGCCTCGCGCCGCGCAGCAAACTGGCGCTCCAACGCAGTCAATTCCTGTTCCTGAGCTGGGTCGAGTTCGAGCTCGCCATGGATCAGGGCGTGCAGTTCAGCCCCACCATGCTGCGGCGCAGGTTGAAGCATGCGTCCGAGCCATACCCCGACCAGCGCAAGCGCAATGATCAGCGCCGCTGCCAGGGCGATTCGACGAAGATTCATTCCTGGCCCAATGCAATCAGAGGAGTAAGCGAGGCCGACGGTCCGAAGGCTGCAAGGGGCACTTCCGCGCGCGCCGGAACCTGAAGCCCGCTCACGACACCCATCCCGAGCGACACCACGAGCCCTAGTCCGAGCACAGCCCGCGTCTGCCTGACCTCGCCTTGCGCGCGTAGCGCCAGCCTCCCGCCATCAATACCGGAAAGATCCGGCACCGGAAGTCTGGCCAGTCGTGCGAGGTTCTCGTCAAGGTCCATCATGCAGCTCCTTCGAGGTTACATACGCAGGCGCTGCAAAAACCCCTCATGTTGCCTCCTACTATCCTGCGTTTTCCTGCTCAAAGCTGAAAGCATCGATGATGGGACAGGGTCCGGATTGGTCGGACGCGCAGTCATTGGCGAGCCTCACGAGGGCTCCCCGCATGGTTTGCAACGTGGCGATTTTGGCATCAAGCGCCGCGATCCGAACGCGCGCCAGATCCTGCGCAGCTGTCCGGTCGCCAGCATCCAGAGCGAGCAGCGTAGCAATCTCGTCAAGCGTGAACCCGGCGGTCTGCGCCGAGCGGATCGATTGCAAACGGCCAAGATCGCTGCGCGTGTAGCGGCGTGGCCCCTCATGCCGCGCAGGCTGCGCCAGCAATCCGCGCCGCTGATAATAGCGGATCGTCTCGACGTTGACCCCGCCTGCGCGGGCAAGTTCACCAATTTTCATTTTTACCCTTGATCCCGTACCATGGTACGGAACCTATATGGGCTGCATTGTAGCGATTCAAAGGAAATCACCAATGCCCAAGCCCATAAAAACCGCCGTGCTCCACCGCATGGTCATGCCCAATCACACCTGCCCCTATGGCCTTAAATCCAAGCACCTGCTCGAAACGCGCGGCTATAAAGTGGATGATCAGCACCTCACCACGCGCGAACAAACCGATGCGTTCAAGGCTGAACACGGCGTTGCAACCACACCCCAGACCTTCATCGATGGTGAGCGGATTGGTGGGCATGACGACCTGCGGCGCTTCTTCGGAATCAAGGTCCCCGATCCCAATGCGACCAGCTACCGCCCGATAATCGCGCTCTTCGCCATAACCGCAGCGATGGCGATGGCAGCTGGCATCGCGGTCGATGGCACGGCTCTGAGCGTTCGCGTGGCGGAGTGGTTTATCGCGTTCAGCATGTGCGTGCTGGCGCTGCTCAAGCTCCAGAATGTCGACAAGTTCGCAACGATGTTCCTCAATTACGATCTGCTGGCGAAGCGCTGGGTGCCTTATGCGACCATCTATCCCTTCGCCGAGGGCCTGGCTGGTGTGCTGATGGTTTCGGGCCAATTGCATTGGCTTTCAATACCGGTGGCGCTGTTCATCGGCACGATCGGTGCAATCTCGGTGTTCAAGGCGGTCTATATCGAGCGGCGCGAACTCAAATGCGCCTGCGTCGGCGGTGACAGTAATGTGCCGCTCGGTTTTGTCTCCCTTACGGAAAACCTTATGATGATCGCAATGGCCCTATGGATGTCGTCGATAGCATTCATGCCGCATAGCTGAAACTCCTTCGTGAAAATACGCGGACCCGAGCACAAGCTCGTCCGATCCATTCATTTCTCAACCACCCACAACCTGCAACCCCTGCGGTCATTTAAGAGGGATGTTAGATAGCCAGCATCAGAAATGGCAAAACCCCGAGATAAAATTCACTCGGTAGGGGGACTACACTGGCGCGTTGCCTTTCACCGCGAATTTAGAAACCATACCCCCCTTACCTATCTGAGTGAGACATTGAGTCGTGAGCAAAAGCAAAATTGACATTCTGAACCGCCTAAAACGGATTGAGGGGCAGGTCCGCGGCGTTTCGCAAATGATCGCAAACGACCGCTATTGCATCGATGTCTTGCATCAGGTGCAGGCCGTTAAAGCTGCCCTCTCAAAGGCAGAGAATGAAATTCTGAAAGATCACGCAGCGTCCTGCGTTTCCGAGGCGATTGCATCGGGCGATGCCGCCGAACAACGCGTGAAGTTCAACGAACTGATCGACTTGTTCGAAAAGGTCAAACGATGACCCCAGCCCAAACCGAAGCCAAAACCACAACCGCTTACCGCATGGTGGCGACACTGCGGATGTCGCCAGCGCCGATGGGAGAAACGCAATGACCTACACTCGCTTTCTCGCGATGATAGCGACCTCGACTGTTGTGATGTTCGGCCTGATGTATCTGAACACATACGCACTCGATCATATCTTCTACAGTCAGACGCGCACCTGGATGGCCGTATATATGGGCGCGATCATGGCGATCATCATGCTCGGCTTCATGTGGAAAATGTATGATGGGACATCCAAGAAGCTGACAATTGTCGGGGCATCACTGCTTGTTTTTGCAGGCTCGCTCTATCTCGTCCGCAGTCAGGAGACGGTCGATGACGTGAGCTATATGCGCGCGATGATCCCACATCACTCGATCGCGATCATGACCAGCGAGCGCGCGCATATCCGCGATCCCCGCGTTCGTGCTTTGGCGGATGACATCATCAAGGCGCAGGTCAGAGAAATTTCGGAAATGAAGCGGCTGATCGCTGATCTTGAGGCGGAGCCAGTTGAGTCGGGTGCCCCCATTTTACCGGCTGTGCCAGTGCAAAGCACGGAAACGGCGAATTGATGGCAAACGGCAATAACTGTCCGACTAAGGCTGCTCCGCACGTGGATTCGGCTTGTCGACAGCGCCGGCTTCGAAATGCCGATCGCCAATGCTTCGTATTGTCGCGCCGTCGGTTAACCTAATCCCCAAAGCTCTTGGCTAAAGCCATGGAGAATATTTTCAGCAGATTCAACACTTTCAGTTTAAATGGCGTTGGAGTGTCTTGATTAAGACGCATGGGCACAAAAGAGAGGAAAGCGGCACCCGCGGTCATTCCAACGCGGGTATCCCCACTTTTTTAAGCCTCCCGTGGGTGGTGAGCCACGAGATGGTCGTCACAATCTACGCCAAGGCAAGCTTCAAAAGTTGCATGCTCTATCCCGAACCGGGCCGCCAGCATTGTGCGAGCGGTGCGTTTGACCGGTTCGAAACTATGCAAAGAGGCATCGCTAGGGACGACGTGCGCCTCAAGCGCGCGGCGATGTTCGCCGATGTTCCAGATATGAAGATGATGCAGGGCATCGATGCCCTTGTGTGACCGCAGAGCCTCACCGATCTCATCGAACTCCACCTCATCGGGCACCGCGCCCATCAGCAGGCGCACCGTTCGTGGAAGCAGCGTGACGCCCTGCCATATGACATATGCCGCGATGATCAAAGTGATGATAAGATCCGCGACATAGAGGTCATAAAGGATGATCAGGACCCCGGCCACGATCACGCCGACCGATGCGAGCGCATCGGACACATTGTGCAGGAATGCGGCCTTCATATTGATACTGTCACGTGTACCGCGATAAACAATCAGCGCCGTTATCAGATCAATCACCAGCGCGATGCCGGCGACGGCAATGACCGTCCAGCCTTCCACAGGCTGCGGGTCGGCGAAGCGGTTGATAGCCTCGACGATCAGGTAGAACCCGATGATAAGCAACGTAGTAAGGTTGATAAGCGCTGCAACGACCTCACCCTGAGCATAACCAAAGGTCATGAGCTTATCAGCCGGGCGCCTGCCGATCCCGCGGGCGAACCAAGCAAGAAAAAGCGAGGCAGCATCACTGAAATTATGCAGAGCATCGGCAATGAGTGCCAGGGAGCCTGAGACAATCCCGCCGATGATCTGTGCCAGAGTAAGCAGGACGTTGATCGCCACCGCCACCAATAGGTGGCGATCGCTCAGGTTTTTTTCGCCATGGCTGTGACCATGATGACCGCCGTGATGATGGCCCGCATGCCGCCGGCCTTCGTCCACAGAACCGCAATGTTCGTGATCCTCGCTCATAGCTTGAACTGATCCCCCTTCTCATGCTCTGTGCCATCCTCATCATGAACGTCCATGTGGGTGTCCCGCAGGATGTCGATGCCACCGTAGAGCGCAATCCCAGCGACAGCGATGCCGACCACAAGATCGGGCCAATTCGCCCCGGTGATCATCACAATAATAGCGGCGATGATGATGCCGCCATTCGAAATGAAATCGTTAAAGCTGAAGGTCGTCGCCGCGCGCAGGTTGACGTCCTTGTCGCTCATTTTCTGAAGCATTCTGAGGCAAATCAGGTTCACGACAGCCGCCACCGCTGCCATCGCCATCATCATGATGCCAGCTGGCTCTGATCCTTCAACAAAGCGCCGGATGGCGTCGGCGATGACGCCGCCTGCAAAAACGAGCAGCATAATACCGGAAAAGCGTGCCGCGCCGCGCTTCCAGGTTCGCGAACGGAACAGGGCCAGCAGGCTCAGCGCATAGACCACCGCGTCCGATGAATTATCCAGCCCGTTAGCGAGCAGCGCGTTGGAATCGCCCGCGATGCCGGTAATGAAGAAGCCGACAGCGATGGCGACGTTAAGCCACAGCACAATCCACAGGGTGCGCCGCTTTTCGGCTGTGTCGAGCTTCAGTTCACCTTCGCCGCTCATCTCAATCTCTCCTTTGTCCCCCAACTTTCCTGATCTGACCAGACGGGATGGCCGCCAGCGCGAAGGAATTGTGGTTTACCATTCCACATCGCGCTGGCGCCGGACCTCCCCTAGGTAACCTCACCGAGTTCGCCCTGTTCCTCTTCCGTGGCATTGCGGCGCAAGCGTTCGCGCCACTTTTGCCTCCAGCTGCGCTTGTCGTCGGAATCGCCCAGCACAAGCTTGGCGATCGCCGGCAGAACGAAAAGCGTGAGAATCGTTGCGGTGATGAGGCCGCCGATGACCACGGTCGCCAGCGGCCGCTGCACTTCGGCCCCGGTCCCGGTCGCGATCGCCATCGGCACGAAGCCAAGCGATGCCACCAGCGCAGTCATCAGCACCGGACGGATGCGCGCCAGCGCACCGTCAATGATCGCTTCCTCAAGTGCCATGCCCTTGTCGAGGCGCTGTCGGATGGCCGTCATCATCACCAGTCCGTTGAGCACCGCCACGCCGGAAAGGGCGATGAAGCCCACCGCCGCCGAAACCGAGAAGGGCAGCCCCCGCAAGGCCAGAGCAAAGACCCCGCCTGCCAGAGCCATGGGAATGGCGCTGAACACCGCCAGAGCCGGAACCCATCCGCCGAGCGCCATGAACAGGAGCAGCAGCACCAAAGCGAAGCAGACCGGCACGACGATAGCGAGCCGCGCCTGCGCCGCTTGCAGGTTCTGATACTGGCCGCCCCATTCGATGAAAGAAGCAGGAGGCATGTCGACCTGCGCCGCCACACCCTCCTGCGCTTCCTCGACGAAGGAGCCCAGATCGCGTTCGCGGACATTGGCCGATACAATCACGAGCCGACGCCCTTGTTCACGGCGCACTTCTGCCAGACCATCGACCACCCGGAAATCGGCGAGCGTGCGCAGGGGTATGGACACACCGTTTTCAAGCACGATCGGAAGCGCACCAAGCTGGTCGAAGTCGTCGCGGGTGGCAGCATCGAGGCGCACAACGACATCGAACCGCCG
>NZ_LSHX01000055.1 GCF_001555965.1 Sphingomonas sp. CCH21-G11 | reverse complement strand
GGTGATGTCGTCGGCACGCGCGCTGCCGACGATCGCGGATGCGGTCGGCGACCGGATGACCGTGCTGGTCGACGGCGGGGTGCGGTCGGGCCTTGATGTCGTGCGCATGCTGGCGCTCGGCGCGCGCGGCGTCCTGCTCGGTCGTGCGTGGTTGTTCGCGCTGGCGACCGGCGGCGAGGCCGGGGTGACCAAGCTGCTCGGCCTGATCGCGCGCGAGATGACGGTCGCCATGACGCTGACCGGGGTCAACCGCATCGATGCGATCGACCGGGACATCCTGGCGAAAGCCTGAGCCGATGGCGCGACCCGATCGTTCGGCGACCGTGCTGCCGGCGGATCGCGCCGTGCAGCCACCGATAGGCGCTTTCGCTTTCGGTCGGATCGGCTAGAACGCGCGGCCTGGACCGGGGGATCTATGCGCGAAGACACCGGCGGCGTTTCCGATCGCGAAGTCAGGATCTGGGTGGTCGCCATGCTGGTCGGTGCGGCGGTGCTGCGCCTGACCGCGTCGGCCAACGGCGGTTTGTGGCTGGACGAGGCGTGGTCGGCGACCTTCGCGTTCGAGGTCGGGACACCTGCCGGCATCTGGTTCAATATCGGCCATGACAACAATCATCACTGGAACACATTGTGGTTGCAGCTGACCGGCCTCGGTGCGCCGCCCGTCGTGTCGCGGCTGTTGTCGGTCGCGACCGGGGTCGCCGCCGTGCCCCTCGCCGCCGCGATCGCCGCGCGCTGGGGCCGACCGCAGGCGATGATCGCCGCCGCGCTGTTCGCCTTCTCCCCCATCCTGGTCACCTATGGATCGGAAGCACGCGGCTATGCGCCGATGGTGCTCGCCCTGCTCGTCGCGATCCGGCTTACCCAGCGGATGATCGCGGAGGAGGATGACGGGGCGGCTCCCGGTCGCATCGCAGCAAGCTTTTTCATCGGGCTGTTCGCGCAGCTGACGCTGGTCTTTGCATTGCCCGCGCTGGCCGGGTGGCATCTGGTGGCGCGGGCGATGGCGGGCAGCTGGCGCGAGGCGGCGGTCACGACCGCGCGGCGCTTCGCGCCCGCGGTTCTGGCCAGCATCGCGGTCATCGCTTTCGTGTTCGCCAGCGCGCATGCCCGCGGCGGCTTTACGTTCGGCGAATATACGCGCTTCAGCCCCGGCCATTTCGCCACCGCGCTAGATCAGCTCGCCGCATACACGCTTGGGCTGGCGGGATTGCCCGCCGGCATCGGCGCAGCCACCGCCGTCGTGCTCCTCCTCATCGCGCTCGTGGTCGAGCGGCTGCGGGGGCCGATGCCGTTCATCGTGTTGGCGACGCTCGCCTTTCCTGCGACGGTGGCATTGCTGCGTCTCGGGAACAGCCAGTTTCCACGCTATTATCTGCTTGCGGCCGTCGCCCTGCTGCTAACGCTCGCGCGGGTTGGCGGGCGGGCGATGGCGACGCCGGGTCCGGCGCGGGTGGCGACGATGCTGGGGCTGGGCCTTGCCGCGATCGGGGCGCTCGCCACCAACGACGCGATCCTCCACGCCGCACGCGGCCATCCCGAGCGCGCGCTCGCCCCGATCGTCGCGGCGACGCCCGGAAAGTCGCGCGTGTGGGTGGCGAGCACGCGATCGATCGCGCCGCTCCGCGCGGCGGCGGCAGTCGCGGGCGACCCGCTGTCGATCAGCACCGCCCCCTGCCCCGACGCGGAGTTCCTGTATGTCGACGGCCCGCCCGACGACCGGCTTGCGCCCCGGCTGGCAGCATGCGGGGTGCGCGCCCAGCCGATCCGAGCGGGCGTGACCGGGGGGCTTTCGGGAACCGCGTGGCGGCTCTATCGTGTCGTGCCGGACCCCAGGTGAGGCGGGGCGGCGCGCGAAAGGCACGGTCATGTTCTTCTCCTTCATCGACGAGCTGCGCGCCGCCGGCATCCCGGCCAGCCTGAAGGAACATCTGGTCCTGCTCGACGCGCTGGAGCGCGACGTGATCGACCGGACGCCGGAGAGCTTCTATTTTCTCGCCCGCGCAACCTTCGTGAAGGACGAGGGGCTGCTCGACCGCTTCGATCAGGTGTTCGGCAAGGTGTTCCGCGGCATCGCCACCAGCTATGCGACCGAACAGGCGGCGATCCCGGAGGAGTGGTTGCGTGCCGTCGCCGAGAAATATCTGACGCCCGAGGAAATGGCGGCGATCGAATCGCTCGGCTCCTGGGACGAGATCATGGCGACGCTCAAGCAGCGGCTTGAGGAACAGCAGGGCCGGCACCAGGGCGGCAACAAGTGGATCGGCACCGGCGGCACCAGCCCCTATGGCAATTCTGGCTACAACCCCGAAGGCGTCCGTATCGGTGGCGAAGGCAAGCACCAGCGCGCGATCAAGGTTTGGGACCAGCGCGCGTTCAAGAACCTCGACAACACGCGCGAGCTGGGCACCCGCAACATCAAGGTGGCACTGCGCCGCCTGCGCCGCTTTGCGCGCGAGGGCGCGGCGGACGAGCTCGACATCGACGCGACGATCGACGGCACCGCGCGGCAGGGCTGGCTGGACGTCCGGATGCGCCCGGAGCGGCACAATGCGGTCAAGCTGCTGCTGTTCCTCGACGTCGGCGGATCGATGGACCCCTGGGTCAAGCTGTGCGAGGAGCTGTTCTCCGCCGCGACGTCGGAGTTCAAGAACCTCGAATTCTTCTATTTCCACAACTGCATCTACGAAGGCGTGTGGAAGGACAATCGCCGCCGCTTCACCGAACGCACCAACACCTGGGACGTGCTGCACAAGTTCGGCCACGACTATAAGCTGGTGATTGTCGGCGACGCGTCGATGAGCCCGTACGAGATCACCCATGCCGGCGGATCGGTCGAGCATTTCAATGAGGAAGCCGGGGTCATCTGGCTCCAGCGGCTGACCAACACCTATCCGGCGACCGCGTGGATCAACCCGATTCCGAAGGAACAATGGGGCTATTCGCAGTCGATCCGCATCATGCGCGAACTGGTCAACGACCGCATGTACCCGCTGACGATCGCCGGCCTGGACGACGCGATGCGGGAACTGACGCGCAAGCGATAGGGCGGGTCGAGTTCACGCGCAGGTGCGACGGCGCGAAGGAATTCTTCGTCGCCACGGCGGAGGCCGGGGCGACGACTTTATGCTTCGGCCGCGTGCCGAAAGAGGGTCAGAGCCGCTCGATCGCCTTGTGCAGGCGGCGCAGCACCATCGGATCGCCCTGGGTCGCATTGGCGGCTTCGTCCGCCAGCGCCATCAGCCGGATCGCGCCGAAGCTCGCGGCCAGCCCCTTGAGGCGAAGCGCGGCGGCACGCCAGCCCTCGACGTCGACCGCATCCTCGAGCGCGGTGACCGCGCGGCGGCTGCTGTCGAAAAATGCCTCGCGCAGCTCCGCGATCAGCGCGGGTTCGTCACCCACCGCCGCGGCCAGCGTCGCATCGATTGCACCGGGATCATATGCCATAAATTGTGGATAACCCCGCAAAGATTAAGACGAGGTTGTCGGTTGCCGGTTTGCGGCGCGGCAATTCCTGTTACTGTCCCGCCATGACGGGACGCTCGAGGATCGCCGGCTTGCGGCATGAGGACGACGACGCGGTGCTGACCGAGGCCGTGGCGCACGACGACGAACTGGTGCTGGGCACCGTGGCGGAGGCACCCGAGGCGCCACCCGCCCCGGAAGAGGCTCCTTCGGACGCCTCGTCCGGCCGGCTGGTGCCCGCGCTCGCCATCGTCGCGGCGATCGGCTGGATCGGCGCGGCGCTGTGGGCGAGCTGGCCGAACCTGCGCGGCGGCGCGACGCCGGGCGAATGGCTGCAGTTCATTGCAGTCCTGTGCGCGCCGCTGGCGCTGATCGGTGTGCTGGCGCTGCTCGCGCTGCGCACCAGCCGGGCGGAAGCCCAACGCTTCGGCCGCACCGCGCGGGCGATGCGCGCACAAGCGGATGCGCTGGAGCACGCGGTGGGCCAGATGGCGTCGGTCCTCGAACAGAACCGCGCCGAGCTCGGTCGCCAGACCGACGCGCTGCTCGCGCTTGCCGATCAGGTCGCGGCGCGGATGCAGGAGGTAGGCTCCAGCGTCGCGGCGGGCGCGCGCGAGATCGACCAGAGTGCCAATCAACTCAACGATTCAACCATCGCCGCGGCTGCGCGGCTGAGCGTACTGCTCGCCTCCGTACCCAAGGCGCAGGCCGAAACCGAAGCGATGGCGACCGCGCTCGACCGGGCGGGGCTGTCCGCCAGCGCCAATGCGGCCGCGCTCGCCGCGCAGCTCGCATCGGTCACCGAACGCGGCAAGGAGGCCGACGCGGTCGCCAGCGGCGCGGCCGAGCGGCTCGCCGCGCACATCGCACGGATGGAAGCAACCAGCGAGACCGCCGGCGCGCGGCTGGAAGCCGTGACCGGCGAAATGACCAGCGCGGTCGACGGCGTGCTCGAACGCGCGGCGCATGCCGTCGACGAGGCACGCAAGGGGATCAGCGCCCAGGGCGACGCGATGCTGGCGATGCTGGCGAACAATCAGGCGTCGATCGAGCGTGCCGGGGCCGACGGCATCGCCGCACTCAGCGACCGGATCAGCGCGGTCGAGGGGGCGATCGCCCGGATCGGCGACCTGCTCGGCCAGCAACGCACGCGCAGCGAGCATCTGTTCGACAATCTGGTCACGGGCATCGAGGCAACCGAGCAGAAGCTGGCGGCGCTCCACACGACCGGGCTCGACCGCACGCAGTCGCTCGCCGCGGCGATCAGCGCGCTCGACGGCAGCGCCGGCGCGATGACCGAAACGATGCGCGTCGGCGACGAGACCGCGCGGCGCGTGATCGGCACCGCCGAGGACCTGCTGACCGCGCTCGACGCCGCGTCGCGCGAGATGGACGAGACGATGCCAGAAGCGCTTGCCCGGCTCGACCAGCGGATCCAGGCAAGCCGCGCGATCGTCGGCGAGGCCAAGCCCGAACTGCTCGCGCTCGTCACTGCGGCGGAGAGCACGCATGAAGCGATCGAGGCGATCGCCGGGGTGATCGCGATCCAGCGCGACACGCTGGGCGGCGTGTCCCAGTCGCTGCTGTCGACGCTCGACACCAGCCGTGCGCGCATCGACGACATCCAGGGCATCGTCGACACGACGATCGCCGGCACGCGCCGCTTCAGCGACGATGCCGCGCCCCAGCTGATCGAGGCGCTCAACCGCATCCGCGAAACCGCCACCGCCGCGAGCGACCATGCCCGCAAGGCGCTCGCCGCGGTGATCCCCGAAGCCGCGCAGGCTCTGGAACGCGAGGGCGCGGCCGCGCTCGGCCGCGCGATGGAGCAAAGCGTCGCGCGCCATATCGTCGAGCTGAACGACGTCGCCGATCGCGCCGCCGCCACCGCCGCGCGCGCGGCCGAGGAATTGAGCAAGCAGATGCTGGCGATCGCGGAAACCAGCATGACGATGGAGCATCGACTGGAGGTCGCGCGCGACGAGCAGCAGCGCAACAGCAGCGACACCCTGTCGCGTCGCGTCGCCCTGTTGATCGAGGCGCTCAATTCGATGTCGATCGACCTGTCGAAATCGCTGGCGCAGGAAGTGTCCGACAGCGCGTGGACGGCGTATCTGAAGGGCGACCGGGGCGTGTTCACGCGGCGCGCGGTGCGCCTGCTCGATGCGGGGCAGGTTCGCGAGATTTCAGGCCATTACGATCAGGACGCCGAGTTCCGCGAGCAGGTCAATCGCTACATCCACGATTTCGAGGCGATGCTGCGCCAGATCCTGGCACTGCGCGAGGGCTCGCAGCTTGCGGTCACGCTGCTGTCGTCGGACATGGGCAAGCTGTACGTCGCGCTCGCCCAGGCGATCGAGCGGCTGCGGACCTGACCGCGCCGCGTCGCGCGGTTACCGGCTCAATTATAGTAATCGAGCATCGCCGGCGTGACCCAGCCATAGACGTAATTGAGGTAGAACAGCGCGAACGCGACCGTCGCGACGATGGTCGTGCGGATCATCAGCCGCCGGATGCTGAAGCCGACGGGGGCACTGTCGGCCTGGCCGGGCACCTTGGCGACGCCGGCCTCATCCGCGGTGCGTACGCCGAAGGGCAGCACGAGAAACACCGCGAACACCCAGAACAGGAAATAGATCGCCAGCCCCGACTGCCACGCCATCGGATCAGGCGTCCACGATCAGCACGTCGACGATCGGCTTCTTGCCCGTCCAGCGGGTCGCAACCCGCCGCACCGCGAGCCGGACCGCCTCGCGTACCTTTTCGCGGTCGCGCGTGTCGCCCTTGACCGCGCCGGCTGCCGCATCCTGGGCGTCGGCGATGAAGGGTTCGCGATCCTCCTCGACGGGCACGCCCTGGATGCGCACTTCGGGCGTGCCGGCAAGCGCGCCCTTGCGCAGCGCGACCGCGACCGAAACCTGGCCATAGAGCGCCAGCTTGCGCCGTTCGTTGATCGTCGTGCCGTCGGCGGGCAGGATGACGTCGCCGTCGAGCACCAGCCGACCGGAGGGCGCGGCGCCGATTCGTTCGGGCTTGCCGGGTGCCAGGCGGACGATGTCGCCGTTCTTCTGCACGATCGACTGGGGTACGCCCTCGCTCAGCGCAAAGCGCGCCTGCTCGGCCATGTGGCGCAGCTCGCCATGCACTGGCACGAGGATTTCGGGACGGATCCAGCCATACATCGCCGCCAGCTCCGGCCGGCCCGGGTGGCCGGACACGTGCACATAGGCCTGGCGATCGGTGATCATCGCGACGCCCGCAGCGGCCAGCGTGTTCTGGATGCGGCCGATCGCGATCTCGTTGCCGGGAATCTGCTTGGAGGAAAAGACGACAAGGTCGCCCTGCCCCAGCTTGATCTGGTGCGTTCCCTCCGCAATGCGCGACAGCGCCGCGCGCGGCTCGCCCTGGCCGCCGGTCGCGACGATCATCACCCGGCCGGGGGGAAGCGACATTGCGGTGTCGAAATCGATCGTGTCGGGGAAGTCGCGTAGATAGCCCGTCGCCTTCGCCACCCGAAGAATGCGGTCCAGCGATCGGCCGGCGACGCACAGCTCGCGGCCGGTATCGCGCGCCACCTCGCCCAGCGTCTGCAGTCGGGCGGCGTTGGAGGCGAAGGTGGTGACGAGCACGCGACCGGTCGCTGCGGCGATCACCTCGTCCAGCCCCTTGCGGACATCGCCCTCCGACCCCGAGGCTTCGGGATTGAAGACATTGGTCGAATCGCACACCATCGCCAGCACGCCCGCATCGCCGATCGCGCGCAGCTCGGCCTCGGTCGATGGCTCGCCCAGCAGCGGCTGATTATCCAGCTTCCAGTCGCCGGTGTGGAAAATGCGCCCATGCGGGGTGTCGATCACCAGCGCATTGCCCTCCGGAATCGAATGCGCCAGCGGCACGTAGCGGAAACCGAAGGGCCCCAACTGGAAACTGCCCTCATTCTCCACGATCTTCAGCCGGACGCGGTCGGCAATCCCCTCTTCCTCCAGCTTGCCGCGGATCAACCCGGCCGTGAACGGCGTGGCATAAAGCGGGACATCGAGATCGGCCGCGAGGTAGGGCAGCGCGCCGATATGATCCTCGTGCCCATGCGTCAGCACGATGCCGAGCAGGTCGTCCAAACGCTCCTCGATGAATTGCAGGTCGGGCAGGATGATGTCGATGCCCGGATAGCCCGGATCGGCAAAGGTGATGCCGCAATCGACCATCACCCATTTGCCCTGGGTGCCGTAAAGATTGACGTTCATCCCGATCTCGCCCGATCCGCCGAGCGCGAGGAAAAGCAGTTCGTTACCTGGGGTCACTGGGTTCCGTTTCTGGTTGGCGGGGGCGCAGGCCTGCGCGTCAGTCCGCACCCCCATTATGGGCGCGCGACCACAGCATCGCCAGCCCCTGAATGGTCAGATCGGGCTCGATCACGTCGAAAACCTGTGTATGCTGCTCGAACAGCACCGCGAGGCCGCCGGTGGCGATGACGCGGGCGGGGCGGCCGATCTCGGCCCGGGTGCGCGCGACCAGCCCTTCGATCATCGCGATATAGCCCCAATAGATCCCGATATGCATCTGTTCGACGGTGCTGCGTCCGACGACGGTCGCCGATGCCGGTGCTTCGATCGCGATGCGCGGCAGCTTGGCCGCCGCGGTCACCAGCGCATCGAGCGACAGGTTGATGCCGGGCGCGATCACGCCGCCCTTATAAGCGCCGCGAAAGTCGACGACGTCGAAGGTGGTGGCGGTGCCGAAATCGATGATGATCAGGTCGCCCGGGTGCTGGGCATGCGCCGCAATGACGTTGAGCGCGCGATCCGCACCCAGATTGTCGGGTTCGTCGACGTCTAGCGCAAAGCCCCATTGCGCCGCGCCGCGCCCGGCCACCACCGCCTCCACCCCGAAATATTTCTGGGCGAGCACCTGGAGATTATGCAGCGCGCGCGGGACGACCGTGCCGATGATGACCGCGTCGACGACCGCCCGGTCGAAGCCCTCAAGCTGGAGCAGCTGGCTCAGCCACACCGCATATTCGTCCGCCGTGCGTCGCGGATCGGTGGCGATGCGCCAGCGCGCGCGGATCGTCCCGCCGCCCGCCACATTCCCCGGCTCAACCAGTGCAAAGACGATATTGGTGTTGCCGGCATCGACCGCGAGCAGCATGGCCCTATCCCTTTCGTCCCATCAGATCAGGAACACGTCGCCCGCGTGAATGACACGCGCCGCGCCATCGGCCAAGCGCAGGATCAGCGCGCCATCGGAATCGAGCCCGTCGAACCTGCCTTCAAATGCTTCCCGGTCCCCCGGCCGGACCCGAAGGGGCGTGCCCGGCGGATGCGCAAGCGCCAGCCAGCGCTGACGAATGCCAGCGAAGCCATGTCCGCGCCAGCTGTCGAGCGCGGTGGCGAGCGCGGCGGTCAGCGGGTCGAGCAGCGCGGGCGGTTCGACCTTCCGACCCTGTGCGGCCAGGCTGGTGGTCGGCCGATCGAGATCGGCGGGGTGCGCGGCGAGGTTGGCACCGAAGCCGATCACGACCGCGTCCCCGGCGCGCTCGAGCAGGATGCCCGCAAGCTTCGCGCCGCCGATCATCACGTCGTTGGGCCATTTGAGCGTCAGCGCGGCGAGCGGCCCGGCGGCCTGGATCACCGCATCGGCGAGCGCCACCGCCGCGACAAAGCCGAGCGTGGCCGCCGGGGGGTCGCCGGGGCGCAGCCGGACGATGGTGCTGGCGTAGAGATTGCCGGGCGGCGATTGCCACGCGCGACCCTGCCGGCCCCGCCCCCCGGTCTGCGTCTCGGCGCGCAGCCAGAACCCCTCGGCGGCTCCGGCGGCGGCAAGCGCAAGGCAATCGGCGTTGGTGGATCGCGTCGTCGCGACCGTGCGGATCGTCGAGGTCAGAACAGCGCCTGCGCCGCCGCGTTCGACCACAGCGTCAGCGCGGGGATCGCGAACATGCCAAGCGGCGAGATCGCGACCGCCGTCACCGCGATGATGCCGCCTTCGACCGGGCTGGCGACGGGCGGGAATGCCTCTGCCGGCGCGTCGAAATACATCACCTTGACGATGCGCAGATAATAATAGGCGCCGATCACCGACGCCACGATACCGATCACCGCCAGCGGGAACAGCCCGGCCTGGATCGCCGCATCGAACACCGCGAACTTGGCCCAGAAGCCGAACAGCGGCGGCACCCCGGCGAGCGAGAACATGAACATCGCCAGCGCCAACGCCAGCAGCGGCCGGGTGCGCGACATGCCGGCCAGGCTGTCGATCGTCTCGATCGAGCTTCCGTCGGGGCGCTGCATCTGGAGCACCAGCGCGAACGAACCGATCGTCATCACCAGATAGACGGCAAGGTAGAACATCACCGATGCCACACCCGTCGGGGTGCCGGCGGCAAGCCCGATCAGGATGAAGCCGATATTGTTGATCGACGAATAGGCGAGCAGCCGCTTGATGTTGGATTGCCCGATCGCGGCAGCCGCCCCCAGGATGATCGAGGCAAGCGCGGCGAACACGACGATCTGGCGCCAGTCGCTCAGCGCCGGGCCCATCGCCTCGACCGCGACGCGGGTGGCGAGCGCCACCGCCGCCACCTTGGGCGCGGAGGCGAAGAAGGCAGTGACGGGCGTCGGCGCGCCCTCATAGACGTCGGGCGTCCACATGTGGAACGGCACCGCCGACATCTTGAACGCGAGCCCGGCAAACACGAACACCAGGCCGAACAGCAGCCCGATCGAACGCCCTTCGGCATAGCGCGTCGCGATCACGTCGAACGCGGTCGTGCCGCTGAAGCCATAGACCAGCGAGATGCCGTAGAGCAGGATCCCGCTCGCCAAAGCGCCGAGCACGAAATATTTGAGGCCCGCTTCGGCCGAACGCGTGTCGCGCCGCATGAAGCTGGCCAGCACATAGGCTGCGAGACTCTGCAGCTCGAGCCCGACATAGAGGGTGAGCAGGTCGGTCGCCGACACCATCATGCCCATGCCGACCGAGGAGAGCAGGATCAGGATCGGATATTCAGGCCGCAGATTTTCGCCCGAGGTGCGCTCGAAAAAGCGCGGCGCGATCAGGATCGCCACCGCCGCGCCCAGATAGATCAGCACCTTGGCGAATGTGGAAAAGGCGTCGGCGCGGTACAGGCCGTAAAAGGCATCGCCGCCATTGCCCGCCGGGCCGGTCAGCGCGATCCCCGCGCCGATCAGGATCGCGACCGACGCGGTGCTGATCGTGCGCGTTGCCGCCGTGCCGCCCCAGGCAGCCGCCAGCATCAATGCCAGCGCGCCGAGCGTCAGCACGATCTCCGGCAGGGTCAGAACCAGTTGCGAACCGTAATCCATCAATGCGTCCCCGCGGTGGTGGCTTCGCCCGCGCCCGTTGAATGTTCGCCAGCGCCCTCATGGTGCCCGCGCGCCACCTCGACCCGCGCCGCGTAAGCCGCTGCCCCTGCAGCCGTGCCCGGCGTCGCACGCGAATCGCCCGCCGGCGCAGCGCGATCGAGCCGCGCGAGCAGGGTCGTCACATCGGCCCGCATCGGCGCGATGAACGGTTCGGGATAGACGCCCATCCACAGCACCACTGCCGCAATCGGCGCGAGCAGCGCGATCTCACGCGGCGACAGGTCGGGCATGGCGCGGACATCGTCCTTGACCAGATCGCCGAACACGACGCGGCGATAGAGCCAAAGCATATAGGCCGCGCCCAGGATGATGCCGGTCGTGCAGAGCACCGCTGCCCAGGTCGACACCTGATAGGTGCCCATCAGGCTCAAAAACTCGCCGACAAAGCCGCTGGTGCCCGGCAGGCCGATCGACGCCATGGTGAACAGCAGGAACAACACGGCGTAGCGCGGCATGTTTATCGCCAGGCCGCCATAACGATCGATCTCGCGCGTGTGCAGCCGATCATAGATGACGCCGACGCACAGGAACAGCGCGCCCGAGACGAGGCCGTGCGAGAGCATGACGATCATCGCGCCCTCGATCCCCTGCTGGTTGAACGCGAAGAGGCCGATCGTCACGATCGCCATGTGCGCGACTGAGGAATAGGCGATCAGCTTCTTCATGTCCGCCTGCACCAGCGCGACGAGCGAGGTGTAAATCACCGCCACCGCCGACAAGGCCAGGATCAGCCAGGTCAGCTGCGCCGATGCCTCCGGGAACATCGGCAGCGAGAAGCGCAGGAAGCCATAGCCGCCCAGTTTGAGCAGCACGCCGGCCAGGATTACCGACCCCGCGGTCGGTGCCTGCACGTGCGCGTCGGGCAGCCAGGTGTGGACCGGCCACATCGGCATCTTGACCGCGAATGAGGCGAAGAAGGCGAGCCACAGCCAGGTCTGAACCTGTGGCGGGAAGTCATATGCCATCAGCGCCGGGATGCTCGTCGTCCCCGCCGTCGTGGTCATGTAGATCATCGCGACTAACATCAGCAGCGAGCCGAGCAGCGTGTAGAGGAAGAACTTATAGCTGGCGTAGATGCGGTTCGCGCCGCCCCAGATGCCGATGATCAGATACATCGGGATCAGACCGGCTTCGAAGAACATGTAGAACAGGAACAGGTCCTGCGCCGCGAACGTGCCGATCATCAGCGTTTCGGTGAGCAGGAACGCCGCCATATATTCGGGCACGCGATCGGTGATCGCTTCCCAGCTCGCGCCGATGCAGATCGGCATCAGGAAGACCGAGAGCAGGATCAGCAGCAGCGAGATGCCGTCGATGCCGACCGCCCAGGCGAAACGGCCAAAGATCGGCGCATATTCAACGAACTGCCATTGTGCGGCCTGCGCCGACTGATCGAAATTGGCCCAGAGCAACGCGCCCAGCGCCAGATCGACCAGCGTCGCGGCCAGCGCGATCCAGCGCGCCGACCTGGCATCGGTGAACAGGCAGGCAAGTGCCGCGACCAGCGGCACCGCCAGCATGACGGAGAGGATCGGAAAACCGGTCATCGCGTGATGATCCAGGTGACCGCGGCAGTGAGCCCGATCAGCATGACGAACGCATAGCTATAGACATATCCCGATTGCAGCTTTGCCGCCGCGCGCGTCCCCGCCATCACCAATGCCGCCGACCCGTTGGGCCCGAAGCGATCGATTGTGCCCTCGTCGCCCTGCTTCCAGAACAGCCGGCCAAAGGCGAGCGCGGGGCGGACGAACAGATGGCCGTAAAGCTCGTCGAAATACCATTTGTTGAGCAGGAAGCGGTGGAGGATGCGGAACTGCTCGACAAACTGCGCCGGGAAACCGGGCCGCAGAAGATAGGCGTAGACCGCGACGACGAAGCCGATCCCCATGACGATGGTCGCGGCCAGCTTCACCAGCAACGGCACCTCATGCATCGCATGCGCCAGCGTTGCGTCGAAGAAGATGCTTCCCTTCCAGAACGCATCACCCGCTTCCGCTTCGATGAACTGGTGGAAGAAGCCGAAGCCGGAGGCGATCGCGCCGATGGTCAGCACCAGCAGCGGCACCAGCATCACCCACGGGCTTTCATGCGGGTGGTAGCCGCCCGTGCCCTCGGCCACGTGATGTTCGACATGCGCGGGCGCGTGGCCGGCGTCTTCCTGAGCCGGCGCGTTGGCTGCGACGTCGCCATGGCCGTGCGTCGCGTGAGCGTCATGGCCGTGCGCATCGTGAATCGCGTGCTGGATATGCTCCGACGCGGCCCAGCGCGGCGTGCCCCAGAAGGTCAGGAACATCAGACGCCACGAATAGAAGCTGGTGAGCAGGGCGGCGAACGTCCCGACCCAGAACGCGCCGACGCCCTCGCCGGACGCAAAGGCCGCTTCCAGGATCGCGTCCTTGGAATGGAAACCGGCGAAACCGAACGGCTCGTTGCCGAAGATCGGCGCGACGCCGACCCCGGTGATCGCCAGCGTGCCGGCCATCATCGTCCAGAAGGTGACCGGAATGTGCCGACGCAGCCCGCCATAGAAGCGCATGTCCTGTTCATGGTGCATCGCGTGGATCACGCTGCCCGCGCCCAGGAACAACAGCGCCTTGAAGAAGGCGTGGGTGAACAGGTGGAACATCGCCGCGCCATACGCACCAACGCCGGCGGCGAAGAACATGTAGCCGAGCTGGCTGCACGTCGAATAGGCGATGACGCGCTTGATGTCGGTCTGCACCGTGCCGATGGTGGCGGCGAAGATGCAGGTCGCGGCGCCCACCACGGTGACGACGCCCAGCGCGATCGGCGCGGCCTCGAACAGCGGCGACAGGCGGCAGACCATGAACACGCCCGCCGTCACCATCGTCGCGGCGTGGATCAGCGCGGAGACGGGCGTCGGCCCCTCCATCGCGTCGGGCAGCCAGGTGTGCAGGCCAAGCTGCGCCGACTTGCCCATCGCGCCGATGAACAGCAGCAGGCAGATCAACGTCAGCGTATCGACGCGATAGCCCAGGAAGCCGATCGTCGATCCCGCCTGGTTCGGCACGGCGGCCAGGATCTCGGGGATGGAAATCGTGCCGAACACCAGGAACAGGCCAAAAATGCCGAGCATGAAGCCGAGATCGCCGACGCGGTTGACCACGAACGCCTTGATCGCCGCCGCATTGGCCGAGGGCTTTTTGAACCAGAAGCCGATCAGCAGGTAGCTGGCGAGACCGACACCTTCCCAGCCGAAGAACATCTGGACGATGTTGTCGGCAGTCACCAGCATCAGCATGGCGAAGGTGAACAGCGACAGATAGGCGAAGAAGCGCGGCTGATCCGGGTCCTCGCTCATATAGCCCCAGCTATAGAGGTGGACGAGCGCGGACACGGTGGTGATGACCACCAGCATGACCGCGGTCAACGCGTCGACGCGCAGCGCCCATTCGACATCAAGCGTGCCCGATCGCATCCAGGTAAGCACCGGCACCACGCCGGCTTCGGCGCTGCCCGACAGGAAGCCGACGAAGATCGGCCAGCTGAGCGCGCAGGCGATGAACAGGCCGGCGGTGGTGATGAGCTTCGGGAACGCGATCCCGAACGCGCGGTTCGACAGCCCCGCGACGATCGACGCGACCAGGGGCGCGAAGACGATGATGGCGATGGTGTTCACCGAAGCCCCTCCGTCGCCCCGGCGCGGGGGCCCCCGCAAAGTATTCCTTTGCGGGGAACCCCGAAGGCCGGGGCCGCTGGCAATTTACAGAGCGCCAATAGCCCGGCGGTCCCGGCCTTCGCCGGGACGACGCTTTTCTTCGTCACCATCACCCCTTCATCCGGTTGACGTCGTCGACCGCGATCGTGCCGCGGCCACGGAAATAGATGACCAGGATCGCCAGCCCGATCGCCGCTTCGCCCGCCGCGACGGTCAGCACGAACATCGCGAACACCTGGCCGACCAGGTCGCCGAGATAGGCGGAGAACGCGACGAGGTTGAGGTTCACCGCGAGCAGGATCAGCTCGATCGCCATCAGGATGACGATCAGGTTCTTGCGGTTGACGAAGATGCCGAGCACGCCGAGCGTGAACAGGATGCCGGAGACGACGAGGTAGTGGGTGATCCCGATCATGCGGTGAGCCCCTTCAAACACAAACAGGGACCGTTCGTATCGAGCGCAGTCGAGATACGCTTCTCGACTTCGCTCGAAGCGAACGGCGTTTGGGGATTGGCCGTGCTCACAGCTCCACCCCCTGCCCGACCGGCTGATTGACGTTACGCACCGCATCCTTTGCGCGGCGGTTGATCTGGCGGCTGACATTCTGGCGCAGCACGCCTTCACGCTGGCGATAGGTCAGCACGATCGCACCGATCATCGCGACCAGCAGCACCAGCCCCGCGCCCTCGAACAGATAGAGGTAGCGCGAATAGAGCAGCCGCCCGATCGCCTCGATATTGGGGACCGTCGGGTCGATCGGAGCCAGCCGGTCCGCGATCTTCACGCCGCCCGCCGACCATGCGCCGACCGCGATGAAAATCTCTGCCGCCAGCGCGACCGCCAGCGTCAGCCCGATCCAGAAATAATTGACCACCCCGGCGCGCAGCTCGGCGAAATCGATATCGAGCATCATCACGACGAACAGGAACAGGATGGCGACCGCGCCGACATAGACGATGACCAGCAGCATCGCGATGAATTCGGCCCCGACCAGCACCATCAGCCCGGCGGCGTTGAAGAACGCCAGGATCAGCCACAGCACCGAATGCACGGGGTTGCGCGACGCGATCGTCATCGTCGCGCTGACGATGACCACGGTCGCGAACAGGTAAAAGGCGATGGCCTGGATCACGCATTCCCCCGGCGAACAAGGTTCGTCACCCCGGCAAAGGCCGGGGTCTCGTGCCGCAAGGACGCACCCTGCCGGATTGAGGCCCCAGCCTTCGGGGATCCCCGCAAAGCATTACTTTGCGGGGGCCCTTTCGCTGGGGCGACGCGAGTGGTTTGAATCATTGCGAGCCCTTTGATGCTGGCCGCTTACCGATAGGGCGCGTCGGCGGCAAGGTTCGCGGCGATCGCCTGCTCCCAACGGTCACCGTTCGCCAGCAGCTTTTCCTTGTGATAGATCAATTCTTCGCGCGTTTCGGTGGCGAACTCGAAATTCGGCCCTTCGACAATCGCGTCAACCGGGCACGCTTCCTGGCACAGCCCGCAATAGATGCACTTGACCATGTCGATGTCGTAGCGCGTCGTGCGGCGGCTGCCGTCCTCGCGCGGCTCGGCCTCGATCGTGATGGCGAGCGCCGGGCACACCGCCTCGCACAGTTTGCACGCGATGCAGCGCTCCTCGCCATTGGGATAGCGACGCAGCGCATGTTCCCCACGGAACCGCGCCGAGATCGGGTTCTTTTCGTACGGATAGTTGATCGTCGCCTTCTTCTTGAAGAAGTAGCGCAGCGTCAGCGCGTGCGCCTTCACGAACTCATAGAGCGTGAACGAACGAAGGGTCTGGGCGAGGCTCATTGGCTCGACTTTCCGTTGAAAAGCTTGTCGCGGCAAATGCCGTCGGCCGGGTAGCGCGGCGGATCGACGCGGACGTCGACGCCCCTGATATTGGCACCGCTGACATACATGCGATCGGCGGGGGCGCATTCAGTCCCGACGCGCGTCAGCATGAGGAAACCCGACACCAGGAAGACGAACAGCAGCGACAGCGGCAGGAAGATTTTCCAGCCCAGCCGCATCAGCTGGTCATAGCGATAGCGCGGCACCGTCGCCTTCACCCAGCTGAACAGGAAGAAAAAGGCGAGCATCTTGACGAACAGCCAGATGATGCCCGGCACGGCATAAAGCGGCGCCCAGTCGAACGGCGGCAGATAGCCGCCCCAGAACAGGGTGGCGTTGAGCACGCACATCAGGATCACGTTGGCGTATTCGCCCAGCCAGTAGAGCGCGAACGCCATCGACGAATATTCGGTCTGGTATCCCGCAACCAGCTCGCTTTCTGCTTCGGTCAGGTCGAACGGCGCGCGCTGCGTCTCGGCGAGCGAAGAGATAAAGAACACCACCGCCATCGGAAACAACAGCGGGTTGGGGAAGAAGCCGTTGACCGGCGTCCCCATCACATTGCGCTGCGCCTCGACAATGCCCGACAGGTTGAAGGTGCCGGCCCACAGCACGACCGAGATCAGCACGAAGCCGATCGCGACTTCATAGGACACCATCTGCGCCGCCGCGCGGATCGCCGAGAAAAACGGGTATTTCGAGTTGGACGACCAGCCCGCCAGAATGATGCCATAAACGCCGAGCGACGACGCGGCGAGCACATAGAGCAGCCCGACATTGATGTCGGACAGCACGACGCCGACATCGAACGGCACCACCGCCCACACGATCAGCGCGATGGTGAAGGTGATGATCGGCGCGAGCAGGAACAGCCCGCGGTTGGCCCCCGAAGGGATGATCGTTTCCTGCAGGAACACCTTGAGACCATCGGCGAACGACTGGAGCAGCCCGAACGGGCCGACCACGTTCGGCCCCTTGCGCAGCGCCATCGCCGCCCAGATCTTGCGGTCGGCATAGATGATCATCGCGACCGCCAGCATGACCGGGAACGCGATCAGCAGGATGCCGATGATCGTCGCGGTGAACCAGGCGGCTTCGAAGGACCAGCCGGCGGAGGTCTGGAAAAACTCGGTCATTTCGCGCTCGCTCCTCTCGCCGTTCGTGTCGAGCGAAGTCGAGATACGGGGACGGAACGCAATGCCAACGTGTCTCGACTGCGCTCGACACGAACGGGAGAGGCCAGGTGCAGGGTCATTCCGCCGCCTCCGCGAAATCCTGGCCGTGGATCAGTTCGGCCGAGCAGCGCTGCATCGTCGGGCTGGCGCGGCAGATGGCGTTGGTCAGGTAGAAGTCGGTGATCGGATAGGTCACTTCACCGGCCGCCACCGCATCGAGCGCGGGCGGATTCCAGTCGTAGCGGACCAGCCCTTCCTCACCTAGCGCCGGCACCGCCTTCGCCATCTGGCCACGCAACTGGTCGAACGTGTCGAACTGCAGCGTGTGGCCCAGCCGCTCCGACAGCGCGCGCAGGATCGTCCAATCCTCACGCGCGTCCCCCGGCGGGAAGGCGGCGCGGTTGCTGAACTGCACGCGGCCTTCCAGGTTGACGTAGGTGCCGTTCTTCTCGGCATAGCTCGCCGCCGGCAGGATCACGTCGGCGGCGTGTGCGCCCTTGTCACCATGATGGCCGATAAACACCTTGAAGCTGCCCGCAAAGCCCGTGAAATCCACTTCGTCCGCGCCCAGGAAAAAGGCGAGCTTGGGCGCGGCCGCAACGATGTCGGAAATGCCGCCCGCCTGCGCATAGCCGAGCATCAGCCCACCCATCCGCGCTGCGGCGATATGGACGACGTTGAAGCCGTTCCAGCCGTCTCGCACCAGATTGAGCGGATTGACCAACGCCAGCGCACCGCCAAAGCCCTGCTTGAGCGCGCCCGGCCCGACCATCACCACCGGCCGCTGCGCCGCGCCAAACGCTTGGGCCACCGCATCCGGCAGCTTGTTGAGCAGCGACAGGTCGTTGCCCAGCCACGTCACGGGATAGGTCAGATCAACCTCCGGCCCGATCGCGAACACCTTGGCGCCGCGCTTGATCGCCTTGCGCACGCGCGTGTTGATCAGCGGCGCTTCCCAGCGCAGATTGCTGCCGACCAGCAGGATCGCGTCCGCGTCCTCGACGCCCGCAATCGTCGTGTTGAACGCGACCGCACCCAGATTGGTGACGTCATAGGCCATGCCGGTCTGCCGCCCCTCAAGCAGCGTCGATCCGAGCGCATTGACCAGCAATTTGGCGGCGAACATCGTTTCGCAATCGAGCAGGTCGCCGGCGATCGCCGCGACGCTCGAGCCCGCCGCCTTGGCGCGATCGGCGATCACATCGAACGCTTCTTCCCAGGTCGCGGGCACCAGCTTGCCGTCGCGGCGCACATAGGGCCGGTCAAGCCGCTTGCGCGCCAGGCCGTCGACATGGTGGCGCGTCTTGTCGTGCGCCCATTCCTCGTTCACGTCCTCGTTGATGCGTGGCAGCACGCGCAGCACCGCGCGCCCACGGCTGTCGAGGCGGATATTGGTGCCGACCGCGTCCATGACGTCGATGGCCAGGTTCTTCTTGAGCTCCCAGGGCCGCGCCTCGAACGCATAGGGCTTGGACGTCAGCGCGCCGACCGGGCACAGGTCGACGACATTGCCCGACAATTCGCTTGTCACCGCCTTTTCCAGATAGCTGGTGATTTGCATATTCTCGCCGCGATAGATCGCGCCGATCTCCTCGACACCCGCGACTTCCTCGGCAAAGCGGACGCAGCGCGTGCACTGAATGCAGCGCGTCATCACCGTCTTGACGATCGGACCCATGTACTTCTCGGTCACCGCGCGCTTGTTCTCGGTATAGCGGCTGGCGCCCCGGCCGTAAGCGACCGACTGATCCTGCAGGTCGCACTCGCCGCCCTGGTCACAGATCGGGCAGTCGAGCGGGTGGTTGATCAGCAGGAACTCCATCACCCCTTCGCGCGCGGCCTTCACCATCGCTGAATCGGTGCGGATTTCCTGATTGTCGGCGGCGGGCAGCGCGCACGACGCCTGCGGCTTGGGCGGCCCGGGCTTCACCTCGACCAGGCACATCCGGCAATTGCCGGCGATCGACAGCCGCTCATGATAGCAGAAGCGCGGAATCTCCTTCCCCGCCGCCTCGCACGCCTGAAGCACGGTCGCGCCCTGCGGCACTTCGACTTCGATTCCGTCTACGGTAAGTTTAGGCATTACTCCGCCGCCTCCTGCATCGGCGTGAGGTCGCCGCCCTGGCGCTCGGCGATGCGGCGCTCCAGTTCGGGGCGGAAGTGGCGGATCAGGCCCTGGATCGGCCAAGCGGCGGCGTCGCCCAGCGCGCAGATGGTGTGGCCTTCGACCTGCTTGGTGACCTGATAGAGCGTGTCGATCTCGCTCACGTCCGCGTCGCCGCTGCGCAGCCGCTCCATCACCCGCCACATCCAGCCGGTGCCCTCGCGGCACGGCGTGCACTGGCCGCAGCTTTCATGCTTGTAGAAATAGCTCAGGCGGCTGATCGCGCGGACGACGTCGGTCGACTTGTCCATCACGATGACGGCGGCGGTGCCGAGGCCCGAACCCAGCGCCTTCAGCCCGTCGAAATCCATCGGCGCGTCCATGATCTGTTCGGCAGGCACCAAAGGCACCGACGAGCCGCCGGGGATCACCGCGAGCAGATTGTCCCAGCCGCCGCGAATGCCGCCGCAATGCTTTTCGATCAGCTCGCGGAACGGGATGCTCATCGCTTCCTCGACCACGCAGGGCTTTTCGACATGCCCGCTGATCTGGAACAGCTTGGTGCCCTTGTTGTTCTCGCGCCCGAAGCTCGAGAACCACTCCGGCCCGCGCCGCAGGATCGTCGGCGCGACCGCGATCGATTCGACGTTGTTGACCGTGGTCGGGCAGCCATACAGACCCGCGCCCGCCGGAAAGGGCGGCTTCAGCCGCGGCTGGCCCTTCTTGCCCTCCAGGCTTTCGAGCATCGCGGTTTCTTCGCCGCAGATATACGCGCCGGCGCCGCGGTGGACGAACACGTCGAAATCATAGCCCGAGCCGCAGGCATTCTTGCCCAGGAACCCCTTGGCATAGGCTTCGGCAACCGCGGCGAACAGCGTCTCCGCCTCACGGATGTATTCGCCGCGAATGTAGATGTACGCGGCCCGCGCGCGCATCGCATAGCCGGCGATCAGCGCGCCTTCGATCAGCTTGTGCGGATCGTGGCGGATGATCTCGCGGTCCTTGCAGCTACCAGGCTCGGATTCATCGGCGTTGATGACCAGGAAATTGGGCCGCTCCGCCTTGGGCTCCTTGGGCATGAAGCCCCATTTCACGCCCGTGGGAAAGCCCGCCCCGCCGCGCCCGCGCAGGCCCGACGCCTTGATCTGGTCGATGATCGCGTCCTGGCCACGCGCCATCAGCGCCTTGGTATCGTCCCAGTCGCCGCGCTTCATCGCCGCGTCGATATTCCACGGCTGATAGCCGTAGAGATTGGTGAAGATGCGATCCTTGTCCGCGAGCATCATCCGGCATCCGTCAAATCAAGGCGGCGCTCGACCCGCGCCAGCCGTGCGTCCATCTTGTCCATGCGCGAATTGATGCCGGCGATCGACATCATCATCGATGCCATATGCTCCTCGCTCGCGGTGACGCGCAGCTTGATGTCGCCCAGGTCGCTCTCGATGCGATCGAGGCGGCCGTTGAGGCGAAGAAACTGCTCGCCGATGAAGTTCAGGATTTCCGCTTCTTCGGGCATCACCGCCGCCCCTTGTCCTTGGTCATCCACAGATAGACGACCACCGCCAGGCCGATCACCAGCAGCGGCCCGAGCAGGTTGAAGGTCAGCTTCAGCACCCAGCCGAGCACGACGATGCCGCCGATGATCGCCAGGATGGTGACGATCAGGTTCTTGTCCTTCGCGCTCATGCCCATTCCTTCCGATAATCGTGGTTTTCGGCAACCATCGCGGTCAGCGTCGTCGGGCCGCCCAGCGGCTCGACGGTGTGGCGGCCGGGCTCCTGCGTGCCGGGCCGGGGCGCTTCGCCCTTTGCCAGCGCGTCGAGGATCGCGGCCATGCGATCATAGGTCAGGTCTTCGTAGTTGTCGTCGTTGATCTGGACCATGGGCGCGGACGCGCAATTGCCCATGCACTCGACTTCGGTCAGCGTGAACAGGCCGTCCGCGGTCGTCTTGCCCTTGGCCAGTCCCTTGTCCTGGCACGCCTGGAACACATCGTCAGAGCCGCGCAACATGCACGGCGTCGTGCCGCACACCTGGACGTGATAGCGACCGACCGGGGCCAGATTGTACATGGTGTAGAACGTCGCGACCTCGAACACGCGCATATAGGGCATCCCCAGATACGCGGCGACATATTCGATCACCGGCACGGGTAGCCAGCCCTGGGTGCTGGTCTCCGCCCCCACCTGGCGCTGGGCCAGGTCGAGCAGCGGCAACGTCGCCGATTGCTGGCGCCCGGCCGGATAGCGCGCGACGATCTCGCGCGCCTTGACCGCATTGTCGATCGACCACTCGAACGACGCCCACCGCGCGCGGACTTCCGCTTCGGAGGGGAGGTTGGGTGTGTCAGCCATTTGCCCGCCTTAGTTTAACCACCATCCCGAGCCGGATAACCCAAGCGCCGAACACAAGCAGCGACACGACAGCGCTACTCCAGTCTCCGACGCTCCAGCTCGACTTGACGAGTTTATCGCCCAGTCGATCCGCAGCGCCCAGCGCCATCAGCGAAAACAAACCGAGCAACATATATGCTTCTCTAAGCTCGCGGCGGCGACGTTCCTCCTCTGTGGGAAGCCAAGGAGAAACTTGAACCTCGCTCACCGGTCACACTCCCCGAACACGATGTCCATCGCGCCAAGGATCGCGGTCGTATCCGCCAGCATGTGGCCGCGCGACATGAAGTCCATGGCCTGCAAATGGCTGAACGCGGTCGGGCGGATCTTGCAGCGATAGGGCTTGTTGGTGCCGTCGCTGACCAGATAGACGCCGAACTCGCCCTTGGGGCTTTCGGTCGCGACATATACTTCGCCGGCGGGGACGTGATAGCCCTCGGTATAGAGCTTGAAGTGGTGGATGAGCGCCTCCATCGAGCGCTTCATCTCGCCGCGCGGCGGCGGGCCGACCTTGCGATCGAGCGTCATCACCGGGCCTTCGGGCATTTGCGCCAGGCACTGCTTCATGATCCGCGCCGACTGGCGAACCTCCTCGACCCGCACCATGAACCGGTCGTAGCAGTCGCCGCGCGTGCCGACCGGCACGTCGAACTCCATGCGGTCATAGACGTCATAGGGCTGCGACTTGCGCAGATCCCACGGGATGCCCGCGGCGCGGATCATCGGGCCGGAAAAGCCCCATTTGATCGCATCCTCGCGGCTGACGATGGCGATGTCGACATTGCGCTGCTTGAAGATGCGGTTTTCGGCGACCAGGCTGATCGCGTCCTCGAACAGGCGCGGCAGGCGGGTGTCGAGCCAGTCGGCAATGTCGGTCAGCAGCTTCAGCGGCACGTCCTGGTGCACGCCGCCGACGCGGAAATAATTGGCGTGCATCCGCGCACCCGACGCACGCTCGTAGAAGTTCATGCAGTCTTCGCGCAGCTCGAACATCCACAGATTGGGCGTCATCGCGCCGACGTCCATGACGTGTGAGCCCAGGTTGAGCATGTGGTTCTTGATGCGCGTCAGCTCGGCGAAGAATACGCGCAGATATTGCGCGCGCAGCGGCACCTCCAGGTCGAGCAGCTTTTCGACCGCCAGCACGAAGCTGTGCTCCATGCACATCGGCGAACAGTAATCGAGCCGGTCGAAATAGGGGATCGCCTGGGTATAGGTCTTGTATTCGATCAGCTTTTCGGTGCCGCGGTGGAGCAGGCCGACATGCGGGTCGAGCCGCTCGACGATCTCGCCGTCCAGCTCCATCACCAGCCGCAGCACGCCGTGCGCGGCCGGGTGCTGCGGGCCGAAGTTGATCGTGTAGTTCTCGATCATCACTTCGTCGGTGGCGGCGCCATCGCTGGTCGCCGGCGCGGTGGCGTCGATCGTCTCGGCCATCACAAGGTCTCCAGCGTGGCGCGGGTCAGGTGCGAGGGCGCGTCGCCCGTATTCGGTTCGCCTTCGCGGTCGATCATCAACATGTGGACTTCTTCCTCGGCGAACGGGCGATGCTCGGTCCCGCGCGGCACGACGATCATTTCGCCCGCACGCAGCCGGCGCACGCCGTCGCGAAACTCGATCCCCAGCTCGCCCTTGAGGACGAGGAACAGTTCGTCGGTGTCGGCATGGGCATGCCAGGTGAAGTCGCCCTGCACCTTGGCAACGCGCAGCTCATGGCCGTTATAGCTGCCGATGACGCGCGGATTCCAATGATCCGCGAACGCCGCCAGCTTGTCCGCCAGCACGATCGGTTCAGGTGCGGGCATCGTCACACCTCCCCTTTCGGCTCGGCCTTGGGCTTGCGGGCGCGCTTTGCCGCCGGCTTCGCCTCGGTCGCGGGATCGGCAGCCTTCGCGCGTGGCGCGCGCTTGGCCTTGGGCTTTTCCGCGGGCAGGTCGCCCGGATGCGGCTGGCCCGCACCGCTCTGGCCGGTATGCTCGGTGGTCTTGACCTCGCTGACCGCGGGCGCGACCGCGGGCGATGCGTCGGCCTTGGCGACCTGATCAGCGGTTGCCGGTGTCGGCGCCCCTTTGGCCTCGGGCGCAGCCGGCGGCGCAGGAGCGGGCGGCGGAGGTGCAGGCGGCGCGGGTGCCTTCTCGTCGCCCGGCAGCACATACTGCGCGCCCTCCCAGGGGCTCAGGAAGTCGAAAGTGCGGAAATCCTGCGCCAGCTTGACCGGTTCATAGACGACGCGCTTGGCCTCTTCGGAATAGCGCAGCTCGACATGCCCGCTCAGCGGGAAATCCTTGCGGAACGGATGCCCGCGAAAGCCATAGTCGGTCAGGATGCGGCGCAGGTCCGGATTGCCGTCGAACAGCACGCCGTACATGTCGTACACTTCGCGCTCCAACCACCCCGCGACCGGCCAGATCCCCGTCACCGACGGCACCGCCGCGACTTCGTCGGTCGTGACGCGCACGCGGACGCGGTGGTTTCGCGTCAGGCTGAGCAGATGGTAGCAGACGTCGAACCGCTCGGCCCGCGCGGGATAATCGACCCCCGCAATCTCCATCAGCTGCTGATATTCCAGGCCCGGCGTATCGCGCAGCAATATCATCGCTTCGACCAGGCGGTCGCGTACCACGGTCAGCGTCACTTCGCCGACCAGGTCCTGCGCCTCGACGATCATGTCGCCCAGCGCGGCGCGCGCGGTGTCGATCACGCCGTCATTGGCGACATAGCGGGGGGCCGAACTAAGCATCGCGCGCCTCCTCCACACGGGTCAGGCGATGGATCACCAGTTCGCCGACCTCAAGCCGCTCGACGCGCGCGCGGCGGACGATCAGCCGGCCGATGACGACCGCGCCCAGCGCGATGAACCCCGCGGCCAGCGCGCCGCCGGCCAGCATGCCGACCGCGCCCGCGCCCGTGGCGGTCGCACCGGTTGCGCTGGCCTTCGTGACGCGCGTCGGCCTGTCCAGGAATGACGAAGGCGCGTTCACCGCTCGATCGTCCCGACACGGCGGATCTTCCGCTGCAACTGCATCACGCCATAGAGCAGCGCCTCGGCGGTCGGCGGACAGCCGGGGACATAGATGTCGACCGGAACGATCCGGTCGCAGCCGCGCACCACGCTGTAGCTGTAGTGGTAATAGCCGCCGCCATTGGCGCAGCTGCCCATCGAGATAACGTATTTGGGCTCCGACATCTGGTCGTAAACCCGGCGCAGCGCCGGTGCCATCTTGTTGCACAGCGTGCCCGCCACGATCATCACGTCCGACTGGCGTGGGGACGCGCGCGGGGCGACGCCGAACCGCTCCATGTCATAGCGCGGCATGTTGACGTGGATCATCTCGACCGCGCAGCACGCCAGGCCAAAGGTCATCCACCACAGGCTGCCGGTGCGCGCCCAGTTGAACAGGTCCTCTGTCGAGGTGACCAGGAAGCCCTTGTCCCCCAATTCGCCGTTCAGATCGTTGTAAAACTGCACGTCCGGCGGGACGATCGCATCACCCGGCACCGCGGGGTTAAGCTGGTTCATCTCACTCATTCCCAATCCAGCGCGCCGACCTTCCAGGCATAGATCAGGCCCAGCGCCAGTTCGCCGATGAAGATCATCATCGAAATCCACGCGACCCAGCCAAGGTCGAACACCGTCACCGCCCAGGGATAGAGGAATGCGGCCTCCAGATCGAAGACGATGAACAGAATCGCGACAAGGTAGAAGCGCACGTCGAACTGGCTGCGCGAATCCTCGAACGCGGGAAAGCCGCATTCATATTCGGCAAGCTTTTCCGGCGTCGGCTGGTGCGTGCCGGTCAGCCGCGACACCACCATCGGCAGGAACACGAACGCACAGGAAAGCGCCAGCGCCACGCCCAGGAACAGCAGGATCGGCAGATATTGCAGCAGGTCGGGCAAGGCACCTTCTCGCGGTTGCGGAATATCGCTCGGCTTCTAGGCCGATGGGGGTGGCGGAGCAAGGGCGCGGGCGGCAAAAAACATGCGGTCCCGGCCCCGAAAATCGCGGGTCCCAGCGCGCGCCGCGTCTAGCGCAGCGACGTCGCAACCAGCTTGTGCAGCTTGGAATGCAGGCCGTCGGTGGCGGCCAGGAACTCGTTGCGCTCCATCGCCCGATCGGACCCGCGAAAGTCGGTGACGAAGCCGCCCGCTTCCTTGACCAGCAACATGCCGGCCGCGACATCCCACGGCTGGAGCCCGCTTTCCCAATAGCCGTCGAAGCGCCCCGCCGCGACCCAGGCAAGGTCGAGCGCTGCCGAGCCGAACCGCCGGACGCCCGCGACTTCGGGCGCAACTGCGCCGAAAATGCGGCTCCACTCGGCGAAATTGCCGTGGCCCAGGAACGGAATTCCCGTCGCAATCAGCGCATCGGCCAACTCGGTGCGCGCCGACACCCGCAGCCGCTGGTCGGTCAGCCACGCACCGCGGCCCTTCTCGGCCCAGAAGCTCTCGTCGGTCAGCGGTTGATAGACGAGGCCATGGGTGATCTCGGGCTTGCCCTGGGGCCCGCGCGGATCCTCGACCGCGATGGAGATGGCGAAATGCGGGATGCCGTGCAGGAAGTTGCTGGTGCCATCCAGCGGATCGACGATGAAGCGCGGCTTGTCGGGATCGCCGGCGACCTCGCCGCCTTCCTCGAGCAGCATGCCCCAGTCGGGCCGCGCCTTGCGCAGTTCCTCGACGATCGTCTGCTCGGCACGCTTGTCGGCCATCGACACGAAATCGGCCGGTCCCTTGCGGCTGACCTGCAGGTGCTGGACCTCGTTGAAGTCGCGGCGCAGGCGCGGCGCGGCCTTGCGCGCGGCGCGGTCGATGACGGTGATCAGGCCGGAATGGGCTACCATGTTAAACCTTTGGCCCGCTCCCCCATGGGGAGAGGGTTGGGAGAAGGGAATGAGGGGAGATCGACCGGCCTAAGCCAGCCCCTCTCCCCGACCCTCCCCCCGACGGGGAGAGGGAGATTCAAAGGCTCTTACACCGAGCCTTTTCGTTCGACGACCAGGATGCGCGCCTCGCCCTGCGGACGCGCGACATGCTCGTCGCCCACATCGGCCATGAAGATATCGCCGCTGTTCAGCAGCACGCGATGCTCTTCGCCCGCCAGGCGATAGTGCATGTCGACCGTACCATCGATGACCACGAACACCTCGGCACCGTCATTGACGTGCCACTTATAGGGCTGGTCGGTCCAATGCAGCCGCACTGTCGCGCCGTCGATCTCGGCCAGGTCGCGCGCGCCCCAGGCGCGGTCAGCGCGAAAGCTGCGCGCGTCCGTGATGATCGTCGGCATGTCGTTCAATCCGCGCGGCGGACATAGGTCTGTTCATAGACATCGACGACGATGCGGGTGCCCGCGCCGATATGCGGCGGCACCATCACGCGCACGCCATTGTCGAGGACAGCGGGCTTGTAGCTCGACGACGCGGTCTGGCCCTTTACCACCGCATCCGCCTCGACGATCGTCGCCTCGATCGTGTCGGGCAGCTGGACGCTGATCGCTTCCTCGTCATAGAGTTCCATCACCACGTCCATGCCGTCCTGAAGGAAGGCGGCCGCATCGCCCAGCAAGTCGCGGGGCAGCGTGGTCTGTTCATAGGTTTCCTTGTCCATGAAGACGAGCATGTCGCCCTCGGGATAGAGGAACTGGAAATCCTTGGTATCCAGCCGGACGCGCTCGACCGTCTCGGCCGAGCGGAAGCGGACGTTGTTCTTGCGGCCGTCGCGCAGGTTCTTCATCTCGACCTGCATATAGGCACCGCCCTTGCCCGGCTGGGTGTGCTGAATCTTCACGGCGCGCCAGATGCCGCCTTCATATTCGATGATGTTGCCGGGGCGAATGTCGACGCCGCTGATCTTCATGGCTGTGCCTGCAAGTTGGAAAGAGCGAGAAGCCGGGCCTTTATCCGTGCAGGCGCGCGGGGGCAAGAACCTCCACGATATTGCCCGATTGCGGGCACCCACCGTCGGCGGCGCGCGGACAGTGCCCGATCGGGCGAGGCAGGGAAGCCGGGTGGGTCGTGCCGCGGGACCGGGGGCATCCGTCCCGGTCCCGCGGCGAACCTGGTCTACAAATCGGCGCGGATCGAAAGCTGCCACGTCCGGTCGGGGCCGGGCCGGAAGGTCGCGAGCCCCGTCGTCGCGACGTTGATCGTGCCCAGATAGTCCTTGTTGAACAGGTTATCGACATTGGCGCGGATACGGATCGCCTTGAACGGTCCGGCGTCGATGCCTTCGCCGAAGTCGACATAGGCGTTGAAGATCGCGTAGCCGGGGATTTGCTGGCTATTGATGAAATTGGTGTTGCGCTCGCTCAGGTAACGTCCGGAGAAGTTGGCGACGAGCCAGCTGGTCGGCTCGATCGTCACCCCGGCCTGGACCAGCCATTCGGCATTGTCGGGCACCCGGTTGCCCGCGATCGACAGCGTCGAATAATTGTCCAGGAATTTCGCGATGTTGTAGGTGACGTTGGCGTTGACGTAGAGGAAGTCGACCGGCTTGACGATGCCGGTCAATTCCGCGCCATAGGACTCGACCGATCCGACATTCTGGAAAAAGGTCTCGAGCTGCGGCGAACCCGGGACGGGTGCCGCAAAGGACTGAAGCCGGTTGTCGAAGCGCGTGTAGAACAGCGCAAGCGACGCATTGAATGCCGGGCGATTGGTACGAAAGCCGAGCTCGTAATTCTTCGATGTTTCCGCATCCGGTCCGGGCGCGAGCGGGCTGGCGGCGGAGAAGATGTCGTCGGCACCGCGCGGCAACGCCATGTTCTCCGAATAGGACGCGAAAATCTGTTCGCGTCGGGTGATGTTGAAGACCGCCCCGACCTGGGGGAGGAACAGATCTTCATAACGGTCGGTCAGGCGCGGCTGGCGTCGCGCGATATAGTCCGCGGGGTTGCGATACCCCCGGATTTCGTAGCCGATGGTCAACCCCTTGGCCCCGAGATCGAGCTTGAGCCGGTCGTCGAGCAGGTTGAGCGACAGCTTGGCATGGAGTTGCAGCGTTTCGCGGGTCGAGACGTAATCGCGCTGGCGGTGGACCGGCTCGTTCAGCAGCGGCTCGCCGTCGGGATTGCCGTTGGCGTGGTTGAAGCGGTCCTGGGTGCGATGATAATCGTCATTCTCGCCCCAGAAGCCAAACTGGACCAGGTGCGGGCCGACATCGACGCTGAAGTCGCCGACGACGCCGTACCGTGTGCCCTCGATCGTCGACAGGCCGTATTGCAGGCCGCGCGGCGCAAACAGGCCGGGCACGATCAGGCGCTGGGCGTTGTGGGACGCAAGCGAGGTCGCATAGGCTTCGGGCGATACGCCGTATCCCTTCTTGTCCTCATAATAGAGGACCGGCTTGAACGAGAAGCCGCCCGTTACCTGGAAATCGCCGGAAACGCTGTAGAGATAGTCGGTGCGCGAGTTGATCGCCTGCTTGAAATACTGATTGTACAGCGCGTTCGAGAACGGAATGGTCGGCGCGGTCGCCAGCGGCGCCAGCACCGGCACCTCGGCCAGATAGGCGAAATAGCGGCCGCTGCGCCCGAACGGATCGCCCGCCGTCCCCTCATATTGCGCCTGGCTGATCGCCGGCGAATCGAAGTCGAAATAGTCGTTGTAGAGAAAGCGTGCGCGGATCGCGTGATCGCCGAACGCATAGCGCGCCTTGGCCTCGACATGTTCGCGATCGATCGTGCCCGGCCCGCGCCACACATCGGCGTCGAGCTTCGAATAGCTGGCATAGGCGGAGAAGCCGCCGAGATTGCCGGTATCGAGGCGGAGATAGCCGCGCGTGAAGGAATCGGCGCCGACGGTGAACTGGCCGGTCGCGCCCATTTCATCATTGGGGTCGGTGGTGAAATACTGAACGATGGGGCCAAGCGAGGCATAGCTGGGTAGCGACACGTCGCCCGCGCCGGGGCTGGCGGTCACCCGCTCGAGATTCTCGTTCTCGACATAGCGGAAGATCGGGCTGCCCCCGAACTGATCCGAACGCCCCATCGGCACGCCGTCGAGCACGAAGCCGATCTGCTGGAAATTGAAGGCGCGGACGAACACCGAGTTGCCGAATTCATAGAGACCGAGCGCGTCGTTGGCCTGGACGTTGAACCCGGGCAGCCCCTCGAGCATCTTGAGGCCCGAAATCCCCGCCGGCGCGGACAGCAGCGCCTCACGCGTGATCGAGATCGTCGACGTCGTCTGGTCGGTGCCGATCGCGACCTCGGCATCGGACACGCGCCGGCCGGTGACATAGATTTCCTCGTCCGGCGGCGTTTCCGGCCGCTGGCTGGCGGCACCGGCGACCGACTGGGCGCGCGCGGCGGGCGACAGGGATGAAAGCGAAGCAAGCGATACGACGATCATCGCGGTCGTCGACCGCGCGCAGGTGACCAGCATGGAATCTTCCCCCTTCGGAAGTGAATCCAGGCCTCTCCGTCTCCACCTGTTTCCGCCGCGCCGCTTGCCGGCTGTCGGTCGAACTGGTGAATATGTCTCCGCCGCATCGAACGAAACCATGCCGTCCGACGCCGCGTCCGGCGCCCTGCGGAACGCCAGAACAAGATGCTGCAAAAATGGATCTAATCTGACAAGCGATTTCGACCGCTGCGCGCATAAAATGCGCGGCCGTCGTGCGCGGTGCAGTCGTTATTTCGGGGCTGCGACAGACGTGTCCTGCCCCCCGGACCCCAGCACCGCGGCGAAATCGCGCATCGCCTGCACTTCGTCGCCCGCCCACACCGCGCCCGAAACCGCGATGAAATCCGCACCGGCCGCGATCAGCGCGGGCGCGTTTGCGGGGGTGATCCCGCCGATCGCCACGCAGGGCAGCTCGAACACCGTCGTCCACCAGCTGAGCAGCACGGGATCCGCACGGTGGCGCGCATCCTTCGTCGTCGAAGGAAAGAAGGCGCCGAACGCGACATAATCCGCCCCCGCCTCGCCCGCTTCCATCGCCAAATGGCGGCTGTCGTGACACGTCACGCCAATCTGCATCGATGGCCCGACCAGTTGACGCGCCTCGCGCGGATCGCCGTCGCCCTGCCCCAGGTGGACGCCGTCCGCCCCCAGCCGCCGGGCGAGCGACACATCGTCGTTGACGATGAAGGCGACATCGCGATCGGCGCAGATGCGCTGCAGCGGCTCGGCCAAACGTGCGGCCTGATGCTGGTCGACGCCCTTGACCCGGAACTGGAACGCCGCCGCCGGCCCGGCATCGAGCGCACGCGCCAGCCGGTCGGGGAAACCCCCGCCCACGTCCAGCGGCGACACCAGATAGAGCTGGCAGGCCGGACGCCGATCGTCGCGCACGAACTGCGCGGCGAAATCGGGGTCGAGCGGGCCGAGCGGATCGTCGTCGGTCATGCCGCGGTCATGCCGGCACGGCGACCTTGTCGACCGACGCGGTGTAGATGTCGTCGATCGCTGTGCCGAGTGCGGCGTCGAATTCCGCGTCGCTCATCGGATGGCGCAGCTCCTCGAGCAGGGCGCGGCTGAAACTTGCGATCATGCCGCGATTCTTCGCCAGCTCGGCACAGGCCTCGGGGCGCGCATAGCCGCCCGACAGCGCGACGACGCGCAACACGCGCGGATGATCGACCAGCGGATCGAACAGGCCCGGCGTGGCGGGGATCGACAGTTTGAGCATCACGCGGTCGTCACCCGGCATCGCGTCGAGCGCCAGCAGGATCTCGTCGCGCAGGATCGCGTCGGCGGCCGCGCGCTCGGGCGACTTGATGTTCACCTCCGGCTCGATGATCGGCACCAGCCCGCTCGCCAGGACCTGACGTGCCACCTCGAACTGCTGCGCGACGACGGCCGCGATGCCGGCCTGGTTGGCAAGGTTGATGACCGAACGCTCCTTGGTCCCGAACACGCCCAGCGCCCGCGCGCGGGTGAGCAGCGTGTCGAGATCGGGCATCGGCTTCATCAGCTGGACGCCGTTCGCCTCGTCTTCCAGCCCCTTGTCGATCTTGATGAACGGCACGACCCCGCGCGCGATCAGCGCCGCAGGGGTCGGCTGCCCCGCCACTTCGCCGTCCATCGTCCGCTCGAACAGGATCGCGCCCAGCACCTTGTCGCCGGTGAATACGGGCGAAGTGATGATCCGCGCCCGCATGGCGTGGATGAGCGCGAACATCTCCTCATCGGTCGACCACGCGGTTTCGTCGACGCCATAGCCCTTGAGCGCCTTGGGCGTCGATCCGCCCGACTGGTCGAGCGCGGCGATGAAGCCCCTGCCCTCGGCGATCCGGGCAGTCATGTCGGCCTGGTTCATCAACTCTGTTCTCCTGTACGGGTTCGGTTCGGCTTAGCGGGCAAGGGCAGCGACGCCGGGCAACGCCTTGCCCTCCATCCATTCGAGGAACGCGCCGCCGGCGGTCGAGACGAAGGTCATGTCGGCCGCGACCCCGGCCTGGTTGAGCGCGGCGACGGTGTCGCCTCCGCCGGCGACCGACACCAGCGACCCCTCGCGGGTCAGCGCGGCGGCGGTGCGGGCCAGCGCCACGGTCGCAGCATCGAACGGGGGCGTCTCGAACGCGCCGAGCGGGCCGTTCCACACGAGCGTGCGACAGGTCTTGAGCACGTCGGCGAGCGCCTCAGTCGCTGCGGGTCCGATGTCGAGGATCATCTCGTCGGCGGCGACCTCATGGACATTGGCGGTGCGCAGCGATGCGGGGTGCGCGGCGAACTCGGTCGCGACCATCACGTCATAGGGCAGGTGGACGGTACAGTTGGCGGCATCGGCCGCATCCAGGATCGCCTCCGCGGTTGCGGTCAGGTCATGCTCGCACAGGCTTTTGCCGACATCGACGCCGCGCGCGGCGAGGAAGGTGTTGGCCATGCCGCCGCCGATGATCAGATGATCGACGCGCGCGACCAGATGCCTGAGCACGTCGAGCTTGGTCGACACCTTCGCCCCGCCGACCACCGCGGCGACGGGATGCTCGGGATTGCCCAGCGCCTTGTCGAGCGCATCGAGCTCGGCCTCCATCTGACGCCCGGCAAAGGCCGGCAGGCGACGCGCCAGACCCTCGGTCGAGGCATGCGCGCGATGCGCGGCCGAGAAGGCATCGTTGACATAGAGGTCGCCCAGCGCCGCGAAGCGTTCGACCACCGCCGGATCGTTCTTTTCCTCACCGCCGAAGAATCGGGTATTCTCGAGCAGCCCGATATCGCCGGGCTGGAGCGTCGCGACCGATTCCGCCGCGCCCTCCCAGTCGATATATCGCACCGCACGACCGAGCACGTCGGACAGGGGGCGCGTGATCTGGGCCGTCGAATGTTCGGGCGACGGCACCTTGGGCCGGCCGAAATGCGCCAGGATCAGGACGATCGCGCCACGATCGGCCAGTTCGGTGATCGTCGACACCGCGGCGCGCAGCCGCGTGTCGTCGGTCACCGCGCCGTCGGCCATCGGCACGTTCAAATCCTCGCGCACCAGCACGCGCTTGCCGGTGACGTCACCGATATCGTCGAGGGTCTTGAAATTGCGGCTCATGCTTCGATCCTTATTGCGTCGCCGATGCGGATGGTCCCACCGGTGACGACCTTCGTACATGCCCCGCCCCGCCAGTCCGGGGTCAGCGCGGCACGCAGTCCGGGCGCGACTTCCTCCATGCGGCTGCACGGTTCGCATTCGACCGTGACGCGCAGCACAACCTCCGTACCGATGCGCAGCAGCATGTCCGGCTGCTGCGGGAGGTCGAGCCCCTCGACCAGCAGGTTGGCGCGCCGGTGCCACCACGGCAGCGTGTGGCCGACCTCCGCCATCGCCTGTGCCCAGTCGCCCGCCTCGATCAGCGTCACCTGGCGGCGGCCGCGACCGCCGGGCTTGATCGCCCCGCGAAGATCACCGTGCAGGCCACCATCGACGCTGACCGCCACCGCGTCGACCACCTCGATCGGCGCGCGGGGCCGGGCATGTCGGGCGATCCCGGCGAGGCGACCGGTCATCGTCCTGGCTCAGCCCAGCTTCGCCATCGCGCTGGCGGTATCGACCATGCGGTTGGAGAAGCCCCATTCATTGTCGTACCAGCTGACGACGCGCACCAGCTTGCCGTCGATCACCGCGGTCTCCAGGCTGTCGATTGTCGAGGACGCCTGATTGTGCATCAGATCGATCGAGACCAGAGGCTCGTCCGAATAGTCGAGGATGCCGGCAAGCGGCCCGCTTTCCGACGCGGCCTTCAGGATCGCGTTGACCTCGTCCTTCGTCGTTTCGCGCGCGGGCGTGAAGGTCAGGTCAACCAGGCTGACGTCCGGCACCGGCACCCGGATCGCCGAACCGTCGAGCTTGCCCTTCAGCTCGGGCAGCACTTCGCCCACCGCGCGCGCAGCACCGGTGGTGGTCGGGATGATCGACATCGCGGCCGCCCGCGCGCGGCGCAGGTCGGGATGGATCTGATCCAGGATCTTCTGATCGTTGGTATAGGCGTGGACGGTGGTCATCAGCCCGCGCTCGATCCCGATCGCGTCATTCATCACCTTGGCAACCGGGGCCAGGCAGTTGGTCGTGCACGACGCGTTGGACACGATGGTGTGCGCGGCCTCCAGCTTGTCGTGGTTGACGCCATAGACGACCGTCAGGTCGACATTCTTGCCGGGGGCGGAAATCAGCACCTTCTTGGCACCTGCATCGATATGCTTCTGCGCCGACGCGCGGTCGGTGAAGAAGCCCGTGCATTCCAGCACGATGTCGACGCCGTGCTTGGCGTGCGGCAGGTTGGCGGGATCGCGCTCGGCGGTGACGGCGATGCGCTTGCCGTCGATCACCAGGTCGGTACCGTCGGCGGCGACGCTGCCCGGATATTTGCCGTGCACCGAATCGCGGCTGAACAGCCACGCATTCGACTTGGCATCGGCAAGATCGTTGATCGTCACCAGCTCGAGCCCGCAATCCGGACGCTCCAGGATCGCGCGCGCCACGAGGCGGCCGATGCGCCCAAAGCCGTTGATCGCAACCTTCGTCATGTCGTGCTTACTCCCGTGAAGCCGTTAGAGTCGTTCGATGATCCGCGGCGTGATCGCATCCGCGGTCAGCCCGAAATGCTGGTAGAGCACAGGCGCTGGTGCCGACGCACCGAAGCTGTCGATCCCGAAGCGCAGCCCGTCCGTCCCGGTATAGCGTTCCCAGCCCAGCGTCGTTCCCGCCTCGATCGACACGCGCAGCGCGTCGACGGGCAACAGGTCGGCACGATAACCCGCGTCCTGCGCGTCGAACCGTTCCCAGCACGGCATCGACACGACGTCGGCACCGATGCCGCGCTCCTCCAGCGCCGCGCGCACCGCGACCGCGATCTCGACCTCGGAACCGGTGGCGATCAGCACCACGCGGCGCGGCGCGCTGGCCGCCTGCAGGCGATAGGCGCCGCGCGCCGAGCGGTTCTCGCCCGCCGCTTCGGTGCGCAGCTGGGGCAGGTTCTGGCGGGTGAGCGCCAGCACCGCCGGGCCGTCGGCGCGCCGCAGCGCGAGTTCCCAGCATTCTGCGGTCTCGACCGCATCGCAGGGCCGATAGACCTCCAGATTGGGGATCAACCGCAGGCTGGTCAGGTGCTCGACCGGCTGGTGGGTCGGCCCGTCCTCGCCCAGCCCGATCGAATCGTGCGTGAGCACATAGATGACGCGCGCCTGCTGAAGCGCCGACAGACGGATCGCCGCGCGGCAATAATCGGCGAAGACCAGGAACGTGCCGCCATAGGGGATGACGCCACCATGCAGCGCCATCCCGTTCATCGCCGCTGCCATGCCGAATTCGCGGATGCCATAGCTGACATAGCGGCCCGAATAATCGTCGGTCGTCAGCGGTGCCTGATCCTTCGTCCGCGTGTTGTTGGAGCCGGTCAGATCGGCCGAACCGCCGATCGTCTCGGGCAGCTGGGCATTGATCGCGCCCAGGGCCAATTCGGACGCCTTGCGCGTCGCGACTTTCTGCGGGGCCGCGATCAGTCCGTCGACATGCGCGGCGAGGCTGAAATCGGCGGATAGCTCGCCCGACATCCGTCGCAGAAATTCGTCTTTATCTTGATGGCTTGCCAGGCGCTGCTGCCATTCGGTGTGAAGACCGGCGTGCGCCCTGCCCGCCGCCAGCCACGCATCGCGAATGTCCTGCGGTACCTCGAACGGCGGCGCGGTCCAACCCAGCGCCTCGCGCGCGGCGGCGACTTCGGCGGTACCGAGCGGCGATCCGTGGACGCCCGAGGTGCCGCCCTTGTTGGGCGCGCCCTTGCCGATCGTCGTGCGGCAGCGGATCAGCGACGGCAGGTCCGAGTCACGGGCTTCGGTCAGCGCGCGCTCGACATCGGCGAAGTCATGCCCGTCGCATTCGACGACGTGCCAGCCCGATGCGCGATAGCGCGCGGGGATATCCTCGCTCGACGACAGCGCGACCGCGCCGTCGATGGTGATGCGGTTGTCGTCCCACAGCACGTTCAACCGCCCGAGCTTCAGATGCCCGGCCAGCCCCACCGCCTCATGGTTGATGCCTTCCATCAGGCAGCCGTCGCCGGCGATCACCCAGGTGCGATGGTCGACCAGCGCATCGCCGAACACCGCGTTCAAATGACGCTCGGCGATCGCCATGCCGACCGCGGTGGCAAAGCCCTGGCCCAGCGGCCCAGTGGTCGTCTCCACGCCGGGCAGCTCGAAATTCTCCGGGTGCCCCGCACACGGGCTGCCGAGCTGGCGGAAATTGCGGATGTCGTCGATCGTCGGGCGCGCATAGCCGGTCAGGTGCAGCAGCGCATAGATCAACATCGACCCATGCCCGGCCGACAACACGAAACGATCGCGGTCGGGCCAGCGCGGGTCGGCGGGATCGTGCTTCAGGAACCGGGTGAACAGGACGGTCGCGGCGTCCGCCATCCCCATCGGCATCCCCGGATGGCCCGAATTGGCGGCTTCGACCGCATCCATGGCAAGCGCCCGGATCGCGTTGGCGAGTTGGGTGTCGGTCGCGGCCATGCTGCTCCTTGTTCGGCCAGCCGGATCGCCTGGCCCATCGCGCCACGGTGCCGGGATCGGCCGCGGCCATAATGCTGATGGCCCGCCCCTTTGCGGCGGCGACGCGCCTTCGTCAACCGGCCAGCCGCGCTTGCCCGTGCGTGCCGGGCGGCGTAATCGTCATGCGATGGCCGACCTTGCTTCCGACGACATGACCAACCCTGCCCTCGCGCGAATCGAACGCGCCGTGGCGCGTATCGAGCGGGCGTCCGCTGCGCGCGTCGCCGCCTCCGCCGCGCTTACGCGACGCCACCAGCTGCTGCGTGCACGCATGACCGACGCGCTCGACGCGCTCGACACGCTGATCGCCGCGCAAGAGGCGCGGGGGACCGAGGACGCATGAGCCACGTCCTGCTCACCGTCGCCGGGCGCCAGCATCAGGTCGCGTGCCGTCCCGGCGACGAGGCGCGGCTCGAACGGCTGGCCGCCCTGCTCGATCGCCATTCGGACGCCGCGATCAAGGTCGCCGGCGGCGTGCCCGGCGAGCGGGCGATGCTGTTCGTCGCGCTGATGATCGCCGACGAACTGGCCGATGCCCAGGCCAATCCGCCATCGGGGGTTGCGGACCATCTGCTTTCCAGCCTGGCCGAACGACTCGAAGCAATCGCGGCGGTGCTTGAGGAAGACGCGCCGACCTCCTAGATAGGGGACGGCGGGAACTGCCCGGTACGAGCTTTAGCGAAAATCCCTGAGGCGATAAAATCATCCAAGGGAGCTGTCCCTGCCCGGACCCTGGTCCGAAGCACATGGCCCCCACCTGACGTTACCGGCGTCAGAGGATATTCCAGCAACCGACCCATGGTGGTCCCCGCCACCCCCGTTTGCGAAAGTTGATGGGACGACGATCAGATCGCCCACGGGTGGTCGTAAAGATGTTCCATCGCGTCACATACCGCTCATCCTGAGTAGGGGCTGAGCCCTTCGAGGCCGCCTGCGGCGTCGCTCAGGATAAACTTCGGCTTTGCCGAAGCCGAAGCCTGTCCTGAGCGCCTGCCTTGGCAGGCAGTCGAAGGGACCCGTATCGAAGGACTCACGCGCGCGCTCGTCCTTCGATAGGCCATTTCGACAAGCTCAATGGCTACCCACGATGAGCAGGTTTAGAGATCTGTCCACATGCAGACAGGCCCAGAAATGACGATGGACACCGACAAATCCGCCCTGCGCGCCGAATTGCGCGCGCGCCGCGATGGCTTTGCCACGGACAAGGAAGCCGCCTTCGTCATGCCGGGATGGCTGCGCGCGCGGATCGCGCCGGGCACCGTCGTTGCCAGCTACTGGGCGGTCGGCAGCGAAGCCGATCCGTCGGGGATCGAGCGCGATGCCCGGATGCTGGGCGCGGCGATCGCGCTTCCGCATGTCGCGGCCTCGCGTGCGGTGCCGATGCGCTTCCTCGCCTGGTCGCCGGGCCAGCCGCTGGTCGACGGGCCGATGCGCCTGAAGCAGCCCGCCGCCAGCGCGACCGAGCTCGTCCCCGACATCATCCTGACGCCGCTGATCGGTTTTGACGATGCGTTCAACCGGCTCGGCCAGGGCGCAGCTTATTACGACCGCGCCTTTGCCCGCTTCCCCGATGCGCTCCGCATCGGCGTCGCATGGTCGGTGCAGGAGGTGCCCGCCGTGCCGGTCGACCCGTGGGACGTGCCGCTGCACGCCGTGATCACCGAACGCGGCCTGTTCATGACCGGAGACTGGTAATGGAACCCAATTGGCGCAAGCCCGTCGGCATGCTGGCGATTTTGATCGCCGCCTTCGTGTGGATCGGCCTCGTCGCGAGCTTTTCGGCGACGATCGGGGGCTTGCACTGGGCGGTGCAGGCGCTGGTCTACGCGGTGACCGGCGTGATCTGGATCGCGCCGATGAAGCCGTTGCTGCGCTGGATGGAAACCGGGCACTGGCGATAGCGCCCGATCTGGGACGAAGGTTGCGCGCGTCGCCCCGGCAGAGGCCGGAACCATTGACGAATGCGGGAACGCCCCCTGCCCCATAGCCCGCATTGAAGCGCGACCGCCGCGCCTTACCTGCGTGGGATAAAGCCTTTCACCGGAGCATGTCCAAATGGCCCTTCCCCCCGATCGCCGGCACGGCACCGCAGTGCCCACCGGACGGTTCGCGCGATTGGCCAGGTTCGGCGGCCTTGCCTCGGGCGTGGCCGGCGGCATGCTGGTCGACGGGGCGCGACAATTCGCCGCCGGCAAGCGGCCGAACGTCGGCGACCTGTTGCTGACCCCTGCCAATGCGATGCGGGTGACGGCGCAGCTCGCGCAGCTGCGCGGCGCGGCGATGAAGATGGGGCAGTTGCTGTCGATGGATGCGGGCGAGCTGCTGCCGCGCGAGTTGACCGACATCCTCGCCCGGCTGCGCGCCGACGCCGATCACATGCCGCCGGGTCAGCTCAACACGGTCCTCGGCCAGGCATGGGGCCGCGACTGGCGCCGGCAGTTCGCCGAGTTCGGTCAGCGCCCGATCGCCGCCGCGTCGATCGGCCAGGTGCACCGTGCGCGCACGCGCGACGGCCGCGATCTGGCGATCAAGATCCAGTATCCGGGCGTCGCCCGCAGCATCGACAGCGATGTCGACAACGTCACCGCGCTGCTCCGCGTATCGGGCCTCGTCCCCAAAAAGATCGACGTCGCGCCCCTGCTGGCGGAGGCGAAGCGGCAGCTGCACGACGAAGCCGATTATGCGCGCGAGGGCGCTTATCTGGCGCGGTTCAAGACCTTGCTCGCCGATCGGCCGGAATTCGTCGTGCCCGACTCGCACGCCGACCTTACCCGCCCGACCATCCTCGCCATGGATTTCGTGACGGGCGTTCCGGTCGAGTCGCTCGTCGATGCGCCGCAAGCCGAGCGCGACCGCGTCGTCACGCTGCTGCTCGAACTGGTGCTGCGCGAGCTGTTTGAATTCGGGCTGATGCAGACCGATCCGAATTTCGCCAACTATCTCTACGACCCCGCGACCAGGCGGATCGCGCTGCTCGATTTCGGGGCCGCGCGCGAAATCGCGCCGGAAACCGCGGCGGGGTATGCGCGCCTGCTGAACGCCGCACTCGACGGCGATCTGGACCGCGCGCGCGAGGTTGCGGCGGCGGCGGGCTTCATCAATGCGGACGCGCCGCGCTGGCGGCAGGAAAAGGTGATTGCGATGCTGGATCGCGGCCTTGCGCCACTGCGTGGCGACGCGATGTTCGATTTCGGCGCGCGCGACATGCTTGCGGAGATGCGAGCGGAGGGCGTCGAACTGGCGGCCGATCGCAGCCAGTGGTTCCTGCCCCCGGTCGACACGCTGTTCATCCAGCGCAAGATCGGCGGCATGTATCTGCTGGCTACCCGACTGCGCGCGCGGGTGAACGTGCGCACGCTGTTCGAGCGCTATCTGCCCGCAGACGTGCAACTGCCGACGCCGGCAGCCGCCGTCATATGACGGCGGCGCCGGAGCCCGTTTCTGGATGATCAGGCGTAGTTCAGGCCATAATACCCATGGACCTGCTCGCCATAGGCGCGATCATAGGTCGGCTCGTCCTGATCGTAGCGCGGTGCGTTCTCCAGCTGCTCCTTGGTCAGGCTGACGACATAGCCGCCCTTGTCGGTGTCATAAGTCAGTGTCTGCCACGGCAGCGGATAGTGGCTGTGGCCCATGCCGAACAGGCCGCCGAACGACATGACCGCATATTCGACCTGGCCCGACATCTTGCCGACCATGAACCGCTCGATCGTGCCGAGCCGGTCGCCGTCGGCGCCGTAGACCGCCGTGCCCTCGACCTTGTCCGAAGCGATCAGATCAATGGTTTCGCGTGAGTCGATGTCCATGGTTACCCTCCATACTGGTCGCCGCTCCTTGGCGGCGGCGACAGGAAGGGAACGCCCCGTGTCCGGGTTAAGTTCAACGATTTTCGAGAAATTTCGGCGCGGCCGAACGCGCGGCGCTGCGCGGGCAATGGCGCGAGTGACGGGGCTCGAACCCGCGACCTCCGGCGTGACAGGCCGGCGCTCTAACCAACTGAGCTACACCCGCATATCCTTGCGAGAGCGCGGCACCTAGAGGACGGCCTCGGGGCTGTCAACACCCCCGGCGGGCGATGTTTCGCGCTTCGGCGCATGCTCGCGCGGCGGCTCGTTCACCAGCGTCCCATGCTCGAACAGGAAGCCCGCGATATCGGGACGTCCTGCCGCGCGCAGCACCCGCTGAAAGATGATCAGCAGCGGCACCGCGAGCAGCGCGCCGGCCGTTCCCCATACCCAGCCCCAGAAGCTGAGCGCGATCAGGATCGACAGCGGATTGATCGTCAGCCGGTGACCGATGACCAGCGGCGTGAACAGGTTCGCCTCGACCAGATGCGCGGCAATCATGATGAAGGCCGGCATCAGCGCCCACCACAGCTGGTCGAAGGTCATCAGGCCGCCCAGCGCCAGCAGCGCCGCCGCCAGGATCGGCCCGAAATAGGGGATGTAGTTGAGCAGCGCGACGATCCCGCCCCACATCAGCGGCGTCGGCATCCCGATCAGATAGACGCCGCCCGCGACGACCAGGCCGAGCGACAGGTTGATCAGCGTGATCGTGCCCAGATAGGCCGACGTGTCGTCGACGACGTCCTGGATCACCCGCGCCGTCGCCAGCGCCCCGCCAAAGCTCGACCGGCTGGTGATCGCCGACTGGCGCAGCCGCGTCCACCCCGACAGGAAGAAGTAGATGACCAGGATGACGAAGAACATTTCGATGAGCGCCGACGGGGCCGACGTCCCGACCAGGTCGAGCAGCGAACGGGGCGGCTCCACGACGGCTTCGTTGCGGCGGGCGGGCGCGCTCGCCACCTCGCTGATCAGGCGGTTCACGAACTTCTCGAAGCTCGAATAGAAATCGATGAGCGGGGCGATGTTCGTCTGGATGCGGGCGATCCGCTCGGGCAGCACCTGGACCCAGCTCCACGCCGGCACGACGATCGACGCGAGCGCGATGTTGGCGATCGCCAGGAACACGAATACGCACAGGAACGCCGCAAGCGGCGACGGCAGCCGCCGCCGTTCCAGCCATTCCAGCAACGGCACCAGCGCGATCGCGACGACGATCGCCGCGGTCAGCGGCAGGAAGAAGCGGTATCCGGCCTGGAGCGCGAAGGGCAGCGCGAGCACCAGTCCGACGCCCGCGATCAGGGTCAGCCCGGCGAGCAGGCGGTCGCGGCGCAGTTCCTCGTCATGATGGGTATCGCCGGTCAGGCGTTCGGGATCATGCTCGCCCGGCCCGGTGACGTTGTGCTGGTTCATGCTGCCTGTGTAGAACAGCCAGCGGGCAAGGGGAATTCCCCCCGCCGGTCGTCCGGCCTATGCTGATGCGATGGAAAAGCTGATCCTGGTGCTCGACGCGGGCACCACCTCCACCCGCGCGATGCTGTTCGACCCCGACCGCGGCCATGTCGCCCACGAAGGCCGGCCGATCACGCAGCATTACCCGCGTCCCGGCTGGGTCGAACATGACGCCGGCGAAATCTGGCGCGAATCGCTGGCGTGCGCACACGCGATGGTCGCGCGTGCCGGCGGCGCCGACCGGATCGCCGCGATCGGCATCACCAACCAGCGCGAAACCGTCGTGTTCTGGGACCGGGCAACGGGCGAGCCGCTCGCCCCGGCGATCGTGTGGCAGGACCGCCGCACCGCAGATCTTTGCGCCGCATGGCGCGACGCGGGCGAGGAACCCGGGGTGCAGGCGCGCACGGGGCTCCGGCTCGATCCCTATTTTTCGGGCAGCAAGGTCGCCTGGGCGATGGCGAACTGGCCCGAGGTCGCCGCGGCGGCGCAAGCCGACCGGCTGGCAATCGGTACCGTCGAAAGCTGGCTCGTGTGGAAACTGACCGGCGGGGTGCATGTCACCGATGCGACCAACGCATCGCGCACCTTGCTGATGGCGCTGGGCAGCGGCAGCTGGGACGACGGGCTGATCGAGCTGTTCGGCGCGCCGCGCGCGGCGTTGCCCGCGATCGTCGATTGCGCCGGATCGTTCGGCGAGACGACCCTGTTCGGCCATCCCATCCCGATCACCGGCATGGCCGGCGACCAGCAGGCCGCGTCGATCGGCCAGGCGTGCCTCAATCCCGGCGAGACCAAGGCGACGTTCGGCACGGGCGCATTCGTGCTGACCCATACCGGCGCGACGCCGCCGGTGTCGCGCCACCGGCTGCTGGCGACGCTGGCGTGGCAGATCGACGGTCGGCGCGCCTATGCGATCGAAGGGTCGGTGTTCGTCGCCGGCAGCCTGATCAAATGGCTGCGCGACCAGGTCGGCCTGATCGGAACCGCCCAGGAAACCGAGGATCTGGCCCGCAGCGTCGCCGACAATGGCGGCGTCTATCTGGTCCCGGCGCTGAGCGGCATCGGCGCGCCGTGGTGGCAACCCGACGCCCGCGCAGCGATTTCCGGCCTCAGCTTTTCCAGTACCCGCGCGCACATCGTCCGCGCCGCGCTGGAGGCGATGGCGCACCAGGCGCATGACCTTAAGACCGCCTTCGCCGCCGATGGTGCCGACTGGGCGCGGCTGCGCATCGACGGCGGCATGGTCGCCAACGACTGGATGGCCCAGGACCTGGCCGACATGCTCGACGTGACGGTCGAGCGCCCGGATTTTGCGGAGACCACCGCGATGGGTGCCGCCATGCTTGCCGGGCTGGGCTGCGGCCGCTTCGCCTCGCTGGAGGCGGCGGCGGCGATGCGCGGACCGGTGCGCGAATTCACCCCGTCGATCGACCCGGACCTGCGCGCGCGCCGGCTGGCGGGCTGGGCGCACGCAGTGAAGCAGGTGCTGGCGCCCGCCTGACCACCGGCGCCTGACTGCCGGGGCTTGCGCGCGCCGCCGAGGCTTCTATGGCGGCGCGATGCCCGCCACGGTCAAGATTTGCGGCCTGTCGACCGCCGACACGCTCGATGCCGCGATCGGCGGCGGCGCGAGCCATGTCGGGTTCGTCTTCTTCGCGCCAAGCCCGCGCAACCTCGCCCTCGAACAGGCGATGGCGCTCGCGGCGCGCGTGCCCGATCGGGTCGCGCGGGTCGGCGTCTTCGTCGATCCCGACGACACCCTGATCGACGCGGCGGTCGCGGCGGGCAGGCTCGATGCCTTGCAGCTTCACAAGACCGCGCCCGGACGCGTCGCCGCGATCGGCGCGCGCACCCGGCTTGAGACCTGGGCGGCGGTGGCGATCAAGACCGCGCGCGATCTCGACCAGGTGCGCGATTTCGCGGGCGCGGCCGACCGCATCCTTTATGACGCCAAGACGCCGGAGGGCGCGACGCTGCCCGGCGGCATGGGCGTGCGCTTCGACTGGGCGCTGCTCGACGGGTTCCGGCACCCGCTGCCCTGGGCGCTGTCGGGCGGGCTCGACGCGGGCAATGTCGCCGAAGCAATCCGGCGAACCGGCGCGACCCTGGTCGATGTGTCGTCCGGCGTCGAGCGCGCACCGGGCACGAAGGACCCGGCGAAGATCGCCGCGTTCCTGAAGGCGGTGCACGGATAGGCGATGCCGTATCGACTTGGGGCTCGCAGGTGCTAAACGCACCCGCATCATGAACGCACCCAACAGTTTCCGGGCCCAACCCGACGAGCGCGGGCATTTCGGCGATTATGGCGGCCGCTATGTCGCCGAAACGCTGATGCCGCTGATCCTCGACCTGGAGCGCGAATATCGCGCGGCGCAGGCCGATCCCGCCTTTGCCGCCGAGTTCGACGACCTGCTCGAACATTATGTCGGCCGCCCGAGCCCGCTTTATTATGCGCCGCGGCTGACCGAGGCGCTGCGCGCGGGCGCCCCCGACGGCATGGGCGCGGAAATCTGGTTCAAGCGCGACGAGCTCAACCACACCGGCGCGCACAAGATCAACAACTGCATCGGCCAGATCCTGCTCGCGCGCCGCATGGGCAAGACGCGGATCATCGCGGAGACGGGTGCCGGCCAGCATGGCGTCGCAACCGCCACGGTCTGCGCGCGCTTCGGCCTGCCCTGCGTCATCTACATGGGCGCACGCGACATCGAGCGGCAGCAGCCCAATGTGTTCCGCATGAAGCTGCTCGGCGCGGAGGTCCGCCCGGTGACGAGCGGCGCGGCGACGCTCAAGGACGCGATGAACGAGGGGCTGCGCGACTGGGTCGCCAATGTCCACGACACCTTCTACATCATCGGCACCGCCGCCGGGCCGCACCCCTATCCCGAGCTCGTCCGCGATTTTCAGAGCGTGATCGGGCGTGAAGCGCGCGCGCAGATGCTCAGCCGCACCGGCCGCCTGCCCGATCTGCTGGTCGCGGCGATCGGTGGCGGATCGAACGCGATCGGGCTGTTCCACCCCTTTCTCGACGACGCGGACGTCAGGATGCTCGGCGTCGAGGCGGCCGGGCATGGGCTCGACAAGGAACACGCCGCGTCGCTGGCGGGGGGCTTCCCCGGCATCCTGCACGGCAACAAGACCTACCTGCTCCAGGACGAGGACGGCCAGATCACCGAGGCGCATTCGATCTCGGCCGGCCTCGATTATCCCGGCATCGGGCCGGAACACGCGTGGCTGAAGGATATCGGCCGGGTCGACTATACCTCGATCACCGACGCGGAGGCGCTCGATGCGTTCCAGCTGCTCTGCCGCACCGAAGGCATCATCCCGGCGCTCGAACCGAGCCACGCCATCGCCGCCGTCGCCAAGGTCGCGCCGACGATCCGCGCCGACCAGGTCATCCTCGCGAACCTGTGCGGACGCGGCGACAAGGATATCTTCACCGTCGCCGAGGCGCTGGGAGTGGCGATGTGAATCGGAGCCACTCCACGTCAGGCGAGAGGGCTATATGACCCGCCTCTCCGCCGCCTTCCCCGCCGACCGCGCCGCGCTCGTCACCTTCGTCACTGCCGGCGATGGCCCCACCCCCGCCATCCTCGACGCGCTGGTCGCGGGCGGGGCGGACGTGATCGAGCTGGGAATGCCGTTCACCGACCCGATGGCGGATGGCCCGGCGATCCAGGCGGCAAATCTGCGCAGCCTCGCCGTCGGTACCACGACGCGCGATATCCTGGCGATCGCTGCAGATTTTCGCGCCCGCCATCCCAGCGTCCCGCTCGTCCTGATGGGCTATGCCAACCCGATGCTCCGGCGCGGGGCGGAGTGGTTTGCCGAGCAGTGCGCGACGGCCGGTATCGACGGCGTCATCTGCGTCGACATCCCGCCCGAGGAGGACGATCAGCTCGGCCCGGCGCTGCGCACCGCGGGCATCGCGCCGATCCGGCTCGCCACCCCCACCACCGATACCGCGCGCCTGCCCGCGGTGCTCGATGGCGCATCGGGCTTTCTCTACTATGTCTCGGTCGCCGGAATCACCGGGCTGCAACAGGCCGCGCAGGCCTCGATCGAAACGGCAGTCGCCCGGCTCAAGCCCGCGACCGACCTGCCGATCGCGGTCGGCTTTGGCGTGCGCACGCCCGAACAGGCGGCGGCCATCGCCCGCGTCGCCGACGGCGTCGTCGTCGGATCGGCGATCGTCGAGCTGATCGCCGCGAACGGTGCCGACGCGCCCGCCGCCGTCACCGCCTATGTCCAATCACTGCGCGCCGCGATCGACGCGGCGCAGAAGGAACCTGCATGAGCTGGCTCAACCGCGTTCGCAACGCGATCGCCTCCGTCGTCGCGACCAAGGAAACGCCCGACAATCTCTGGCATAAATGCCCCAAATGCCAGCAGCTGATCTTCACCCGCGAGTTCGAGGAAAATCTGCACGTCTGTCCGTCCTGCGGCCATCATGAGCGCATCGGCCCGAAGGAGCGGTTCGCGCAGTTGTTCGACGAAGGATCGATGAAGCTGCTGCCCGCGCTGCGCGTGCCCGAAGACCCGCTCAAGTTCCGCGACTCCAAGCGTTATGTCGACCGGCTCAAGGCCGCACGCGTCGAAACCGGCGATCCGGATGCCTTCGTCAACGCGCGCGGCACGATCCACGGGCACCGTGCGGTGATCGGCGTGCAGAACTTCGCCTTCATGGGCGGATCGATGGGCCAGGCGGTGGGCGAGGCGTTCATCGCGGGCGCCGAGGCCGCGATCGCCGCCAAGGCGCCGTTCATCGTCTTCACCGCATCGGGCGGCGCGCGGATGCAGGAAGGCATTTTGAGCCTGATGCAGATGCCACGCACCACCGTCGCGATCGAGATGCTGCGCGAGGCGGGCCTGCCCTATATCGTCGTGCTGACCGATCCGACCTCGGGGGGCGTGATGGCTGCCTATGCGATGCTGGGCGACATCCACATCGCCGAGCCCAAGGCGACGCTGGCGTTCACCGGGCGGCGCGTGATCGAGCAGACGATCCGCGAAAAGCTGCCCGACGATTTCCAGACCGCGGAATATTATCGCGACCATGGCCTGATCGACATGGTCGTCGAGCGCAAGGCGCTGCGCGACACGCTGGCGCAGGTGATCGGCTATCTGTGCGGGGAGCGCCAGGCCGCCTGACGCGCTACCCCCGCCGATCATGCCCGATTTCGCAACCTCGACCGATCCGGCGGTGCAGCGCCAGCTCGACCTGCTGAGCCTGCTCGGGCCGGGCGCGGACATATTGGGGCTCGACCGCATCACCCGGCTGCTCGACCGGGTCGGCAACCCGAACCGCCACCTGCCGCCGGTGTTCCATGTCGCGGGCACCAACGGCAAAGGATCGACCTGCGCCTATCTGCGCGCCGGGCTGGAGGCGGCGGGCCATCGCGTCCATGTCTATACGAGTCCGCATTTGGTGCGCTTCAACGAGCGGATCCGGGTCGCGGGCCAGCTGATCGGGGATGCGGCGCTTGCCCCGCTGCTCGCCGAAGTGCTCGACGCGGGCAGCGATATCGGCGCAAGCTTCTTCGAGGTGACGACGGCGGTCGCGTTTCTCGCATTCGCGCGCACGTCGGCGGACGCGTGCGTGATCGAGGTCGGCCTGGGCGGGCGGCTGGATGCGACCAACGTGATCGACCATCCCGCGGTGTGCGGCATCGCCCAGCTCGGGCTCGATCATCAGGCGTTCCTCGGCGACACGATCGAGGCAATCGCCGCCGAAAAGGCCGGGATCGCGAAGCCCGGCGTGCCGCTCGTCACCTTCGACTATCCGCCAGCGATACGCGACGTCGTCGCAGCCGCCGCCCATACGCGCCGCGCATCGGTGCTGCGCGCCGGCGCCGACTGGCACTGGGCCATCACCGACGGCCGCCTCGCCTATCGCGATGTCGGGGGCGTACTCAGGCTCGACCTGCCCGTGCTGGCCGGCTCGCACCAAGCGGCAAACTGCGCGCTGGCAACCGCGATGCTGCGACATCAACGCGCCCTGCACATCCCCGACGCTGCGATCGCCGCGATGCCCAGTGGAGCGCGTTGGCCGGCGCGGATGCAGCGCCTGTCGGACGGGCCGCTGACCCGCCGGCTGCCCGCCGGGTCGACGCTGTGGCTGGATGGCGGGCATAATCCCGCCGCGGCTCAGGCGGTGCGTGACGCACTCGCAGGGGTGGCTGAAAGCCGCCCGATCGCGATCGTGCTCGGCATGCTCGCCAACAAGGATCCGGACGGGTTGCTTGCCCCGTTCGCAGCGATGACCGACCGGCTTGTCGCCGTGCCGGTCCCCGGCCACGCGCATCACGTGCCCGACGCCCTCGCCGCGCTGGGCAAGACGCTGGGGATCGGCGTGACGGACACCGCCGCCGATGTTCCCGACGCCCTCGATGCGATCGCGTCAGCAACGCGGTCGCCGGTCACCGTGCTGGTACTGGGATCGCTCTACCTCGCCGGACGCGTACTCGCCGCAAACGAGGAGCTGCCCGACTGATCCATCCTTTTTGCGATTGACTATCAATAGCGGTTTGATAGCCTGGCGTCCTTGTCGAGAGGAACGTCCTATGTCGCCTGCCAACCCGATCGCCACCGCCCTGCCCCATCGCGCACCCGATGCGCCGGCGGTGCGCCTGTTGCTGTTCGCGATCCGCCAGACCGGCGCGCAGGGCCTGCATGACGCGGCCGTTGCCAATGCCTTCGTCACCGCGTTCGGCCGCCGCTTTCGCCGCCCGCTGGTGCTGCTCCGCGCGCTGATGAGCGACATGTCGTCGGTATCGTCCCGCCCGATCCAGATCGCGCCTTGGTGCTGTCAACGCATGACCCGCGACGAAGCGGGGATCATCGCTGCGCTGACCGCCGCGCCCGACCGGCCGGAGCGCGCACTGATCCTGCTGGCGGACGTGCTCGGCGCGCCGCAGCGCGCGGTGCCGATCGCGACCGCGCAGCTATTGGCGCAGAGTTTTGCCGAAGCCGGGCTGGCGCTGGCGTAAACGGACCACGCTTCTCGTCGATCTACGCTCACCCGTTCGTATCGAGCGGAGTCGAGATACGTTTCTCGACTTCGCTCGAAACGAACGGAAACTGCGCCAAGTTTTTGAATACCGGTCTCAAGCCGCGGTCGCCACCGCCTCGCCCTCGACCCCCGACGCGCTCGCCCGCTGGCGCCACCAGTCGGCGAGCACCAGGACCACCGCGACGCCGCCCAGCGCGGCGGTCAGCAGGAAGATGTTGGCATAGCCGTAAAGCTCGAGCGCCTCGCCGATCGCGGCGCGGCCGAGCGCGCCGACCAGGAAGGTCATGGAGGACAACAGCGCGAACTGCACCGCGCTGAAATCGCGCGACGTCATCGCGCTGATATAGGCGACGAAGGCGGTACCCGCCAAACCGCCCGCGATATTCTCGCCCGAAATCGCGATCATCAGCCGCAGCATCCGGGGGTCGACCCCGATCTGGTCGAGGAACAGCAGCCCGGCAAAGCCGTCAATTCCCGCGCCGCCATTGGCGAGATCGGCATAGAGCAGGTTGGACAACGCCGCGACGATCCCGCCAAGCAGCAGCGTCGGCATCCGCCCCAGCGTCGCCAGCATCACCCCGCCGATCGCGACCCCGGCGATCGTCATGATCACCCCGAACAGCTTGGACGCGAACGCGACCTCGTCATTCGTGTAGCCCAGGAAATCGAGGTAGAAGGGAAAGGCGAACGGCGCCCAGATCGAATCGGCGATGCGATAGAGCAGAATGACCGCGAGGACGAGAATCGCGCCCCAGCGAAGCCGCCCGACGATCTCGGCCAGCGGCAGGATGAGCGCGCGATAGCAATGGTTGGCGGTCGCCTGAAGCCCGCCCTGCCCCGCCGCATCCTCGACGCGGCGCGGCAGCCGGTTGGTCCACGCCGACACCATCGCGGGAATGATGACGGTCGCGACGATGATCCACGGCCCCCAGTCGCGGGTGAAGTTCCCCGCCGATGGCGCGGTCTCGCCAGGCGGCACCGGACTGAGCGCCGCGGCCATGAAGCTGCCCAGCACCGCGATCGCCCAGAGCCAGCAGACCGCGACGATGCCCAGCGCGATGGCGCGTTCACGCGGCTCGGGGACGACATGCCCGGCGAGCGGCGCGCGCTCGTCCATCCGGTCGCGCGGCCGCTCCGGCGTGAACAGCGTCATGACGAGCGCACCGATCATGGCACCGCCAAAGCCGATATAGACCGCCGGCCAGCCGATACGCGCCGCCAGCACCAGCGCCAGCGCGCCGCCGGTCAGTGCCGCCAGCCGGTTGCCGAGCTGATAGATGGCGGAAAGCAGGTCGACGGTCGCGGTCTCGTCCGCCACCTCGATGCGCCAGGCGTCGATCACCACGTCCTGCGTCGCCGACAGGAAGGCCGCAATCACCGCGAGCACGGCAAAGCTGCCGATCGCGGTCACCGGATCGGTCAGCGCCAGCGCGACGAGGAGCAGCGCCAGCCCCCCCTGGCACAGCACCAGCCAGGATCGCCTGCGACCCAACCGGCCGAGCAGCGGCAACTGCGCGCGATCGACCAGCGGCGACCACAGGAACTTGAAGGCATAGGCCAGACCGATCCACGACACGACCCCGATCGTCGCCAGGCTGACCTTCAGCTCGCCCAGCCACGCGTTGAGCGTCCCGATCAGCAGCACGAACGGCAGGCCGGAGGCAAAGCCCAGCACCAGCATCGCCGATGTCTTGCGATTGCGCAGCGCCGCGCGCAGCAGCGCCACCCCCTTCACCCTGTCCGTCACCTTGAACCCTTGTCCCAAAGGCGCAACACTAGCCAAAACGAGAGGGAAGAATAGCCATGAACGCGCTCACCCCGACGCCGGGCCAGCTCGCCCTGGCGGCGGAACTTGGCCGCGGCGGCACCGCGCGCGACGACGGCATCGCGCACGTCGCGGCGGACGCCTATACCCGTGCGGCGCGGCATGACGCCGAACAGGCGCGGATCTTCAACCGCGTGCCGCTGGTCATCGCCCCCTCGGCGTTGCTGCCCGATCGCAACATGGCGGTGCCGCATGACGGCTTCGGCAAGCCGCTGCTGGTTGCGCGCGACGGTGACGGGCGGGCGCATGTCTTCCTCAACGTCTGCCGCCATCGCGGCACGCGTCTGGTGGAGGGCTGTGCTGCGATAAAGTCGCCGCGCCTCGTCTGCCCCTATCACGCCTGGACCTATGCGCTCGACGGCCGGCTGACCGGGTTGCCGCGACCCGAAACCTTTCCTGGGCTCGACAAGGGCGAGTTCGGCCTCAAGCGCCTGCCGACGCACGAAGCGGGCGGCCTGATCTGGTTCAGTTTCGATGCGGATGCGGACTTCGCCGATGCCGACACCCTGGCGCGTGACTTCGCAGCGTTCGACCTAGCCGGACAGCAGCTGTTCCGCCGCCGCACCCATGAGGTGCGCGCCAACTGGAAGCTGATCATGGATGCATTTCTGGAGGCGTATCACGTGCAACGGCTTCACGCCGGCACGATCGCGCCGTTCTTCCAGGACGGGGTGTCCACCGCCGACACGATCGGCGCGCACCAGCGTTCGGCGGTCGGCCGCGCGGCGGAGGCCGACGCGCTGTCGTCGGGCGACTGGGCGGTGCTGCGCCGCGCGATCACCTATACCTATCAACTGTTTCCGGGCACGGTCATCATCGTCAGCCCCGATTACATCAACCTGATGATCCTGATGCCGCAGGCGCACGACCGCGTCCTGGTCGAGGATTTCATGCTGATCCCCGAAGCCCCGGCGACCGACAAGGCGCGCGACCATTGGGAACGCAGCTGGCAGCTGCTCGACCAAGGCGTGTTCGCCGCAGAGGATTTCCGCGCCGCCGAGCTCGGTCAGCAGGGCTTGGCCAGCGGCGCGATCGACCGGCTGACGCTCGGCCAGCTCGAACGCGGCATCCGGCACTTCCACGACGCGGTGGAGGCGATGCTCGGTGCGTGAAACGATTGGACGGCAGGGCGGCGGCGCGCGACACGACCGCGGACATGGCTGACGACTTCAAGCACGGAACGGTCCATCAGGCCGCCGAGGACCTGCAGCGCGCGCTGCGGGCAAGCCCCGAACTATATGCGCGGTGGCAGGCGCTGACCCCACTCGGGCGCAACGAATTCATCTGCTGGGTCGAGGATGCGAAACAGCCGGCGACCCGCGCGCGACGGCTGCGCCGAACCTGTGAGGAATTGCTGGAGGGAAAGAAGCGGCCCTGCTGCTGGGCGGGATGTATTCACCGTCCCGACAAGGCACCGGGCCGATGGCAAAAGGCCGTTCTGATCGACGGGGTCAAACGGCGCGCTCCAGAAACAGGCTGAACGGGGGCGAGAGCTTCTTGGGCTGCTGGCCGTCAAGCACCGCCTCGATCGCGTCGATCGCCGCCGTCAGGTCACGCGGACCATAGGGTTTCGACAGGCAGCCCGCCGCGAGCGCGCGGGCATCGCCCGGACAATTGCCGGTAACGAACAGCACCATGACGCCGCGCGCCACCGCCGCGCGCGCGACATCGATTCCCGAACCGTCCGCGAGCGTCAGGTCGACCAGCGCCAGGTCCAGCGGCTCGTCACGCGCGATCACCGCCAGCGCATCCGCGACCGAATCGACCGTCGCGGCGATTTCGAAGCCGGATTCGGTCAGATGATATTCGGTGTCGAACGCGACGAGCGGCTCGTCCTCGACCACCATGATGCGCGTAATGCGCCGGGTTTTGCGGGTAAACAGCATCTTGTCGTATTCGCTCGTCCCTGAAGCGACCGTCTGCGCGGCCCCTTCCGCACAACGTCCTGCCGACGAAATCGCCGCCCGGCAGCAAAGTTTTTTTGTCGGTCGGCCAGCAGTGTCTATATCACCGTCGCCATGGGGCCGTCCAAACCGAAAGAACCGCAGCGCATCGCGAAATTGCTGTCGCGCGCCGGCATCGCGTCGCGCCGCGAAATCGAGCGCATGATCGACGAGCGTCGCATCGCGCTCGACGGCAAGCCGCTGGAGACCGCTGCGACCGTGCTCACATCGCTCAGGGGCGTGACGGTCGACGGGCAGGCGGTGAAGGCTCCTGCCCCGGCCCGGCTGTTCCGCTTTCACAAGCCCAGCGGCGTGCTGACCACCGAGCGCGATCCGCGGGGCCGCGCGACGATTTACGACCGCCTGCCGCGCGACCTGCCGCGCGTGATGCCGGTCGGGCGGCTCGACCTCAATACCGAGGGCCTGTTGCTGCTCACCACCGACGGTGAACTGAAGCGCCAGCTCGAACTGCCCAAATCAGGGGTCGAGCGCAGCTATCGCGCGCGCGCCTATGGCCAGGTCAGCCAGGCGCAGCTCGAGGATCTGATGCTCGGCGTCGAGATCGATGGCGTGCGCTACGGCTCGATCAACGCCAATCTGGAGCGGCGCACGGGCGCGAACATGTGGATCGAGCTGACGCTGACCGAGGGCAAGAACCGCGAGGTCCGCCGCGTGCTCGAACATCTCGGGCTCCAGGTCTCCCGGTTGATACGCACGCGTTATGGCCCGTTCCTGCTCGATGGGCTGGGCATCGGCGCGGTCGACGAAATCCGCCAGCACGACGTCGTCGCGTTCCGCAAGGATATGAACGCGATGGCTCCGGTCCGCGTGACGATTCCGGTCGCGGCCGCGGCCGAAAGGCGACCCAGGCCGGAGCACAGGGGCGACCCGGACTCGCCGCCGAAGACCAGGTCGCATGCGCGGCCAGCCGGTGAGGCCAAGCCCCGGCCAAAGCCCGCCAAAGAGGCAAAGCCGCGGCGCGTGAAGGCGGCACCGGCGGAACGGACCGCGCGCGAGTCGCCGGCACCGGAGCCCGAACGCGCGCCGCGTCCGGCCAAGAAGCCCGCAGGCTGGGCGAAGAAAAAGGCCAAACCGGGTCCGCCCCGGCGCAAGCGCGACCCCGGCGGTATCACGAAGAAGGCGCGATAAATGCGGATCATCGCCGGCACATGGCGCGGACGGCCGCTGATCGCGCCCAAAGGGGACGCCACCCGCCCCACCGCCGACCGCACGCGCGAGGCGTTGTTTTCGATGCTGACCAGTCGGGTCGGGAGCTTTGACGGGCTGCGCGTCGCCGACCTGTTCGCCGGATCGGGCGCGCTGGGCCTGGAGGCGCTGTCGCGCGGCGCTGCCGCCTGCCTGTTCGTCGAACAGGACCGCGCCGCCCTTGAGGCGCTGAAGGCGAATATCGCCCGACTCGGCGCGACCGGCACCGATGTGCGCGCGCAGTCGGTGCTCGCACTGGGCCCGGTTAGCCAGCCGGTCGACCTGATGCTGGTCGATCCGCCCTATCGCAGCGGCGCGGGCAATGTCGCGCTCGACAAGCTGGCGCGGCTCGGCTGGATCGGCCCCGCGACCTGGATCAGCGTCGAAACCGCGCGCGACGAGGATGTCGATGCCACAGGCTTCGCGATCGACGCCGAGCGGGTGCACGGCAAGGCCAAGCTGACACTGCTCCGCCGCGCCTGAACCCGCGAACCGGGTTGCCCCAGGCCTGCGCGTTCCCTAACTGTTCACCGATGAGTCTTCCCGCGTCCGCCCCCGACGATCCCCCTTATCTGCGCGGGCTCAATCCGCCGCAGCGCGAGGCGGTGCTGACCACTGACGGGCCGGTCTTGATGCTGGCGGGCGCCGGCACGGGCAAGACTGCGGCGCTGACCGCGCGGCTGGCGCATCTGCTCTACACGCGCCGCGCCTATCCGAGCGAGATCCTGTCGGTCACCTTCACCAACAAGGCGGCGCGCGAGATGCGCGAGCGGGTCGGGCGCATGGTCGGCGACCTGGTCGAGGGGATGCCGTGGCTCGGCACCTTTCACGCGATCGGGGCCAAGATGCTTCGCCGCCACGCCGAACTGGTCGGGCTGCAATCCAACTTCACGATCCTCGACACCGACGACCAGCTGCGCCTGCTCAAGCAGCTGATCGCCGCCGCCGACCTGGACGAGAAACGCTGGCCGGCGCGCCAGCTGGGCGGGCTGATCGACGGGTGGAAGAACAAGGGGCTGACCCCTGCCGATCTCGATGCGGGCGAGAACGAGCTCTACGCCAATGGCCGCGGTCAGGAAATGTACCGCGCCTATCAGGACCGGCTGCGCGCCCTCAACGCCTGCGACTTCGGCGACCTGCTGCTCCACGTGCTGACGATCCTGAAAACTGACCGTGAGGTGCTGAGCAGCTATCAGCAGCGCTTCCGCTACATCATGGTCGACGAGTATCAGGACACCAACAGCGTCCAGTATCTGTGGCTGCGGCTGCTCGCGCAGGAGCGGCGCAACATCGCCTGTGTCGGCGATGACGACCAGTCGATCTATTCGTGGCGCGGCGCACAGGTCGAAAATATCCTGCGCTTCGAGCGCGACTTTCCAGGCGCCAAGGTCATCCGGCTGGAACAGAATTACCGGTCGACCCCGCACATCTTGGGCGCAGCCGCAGGGGTGATCGCCCATAATGGCGGGCGGCTGGGCAAGACCTTGTGGACCGAGCTGGACGCGGGCGAGAAGGTGCGCGTCATCGGCGTTTGGGACGGGCCGGAGGAGGCCCGCCGCGTCGGCGAGGAGATCGAGCGCGGCCAGCGCGATGGCCAGTCGCTCGACCAGTTCGCGATCCTGGTCCGCGCCCAGCACCAGACCCGCGAGTTCGAGGACCGCTTCATCGCGATCGGCATGCCCTATCGCATCGTCGGCGGCTTCCGCTTCTATGAGCGCCAGGAAATCCGCGACGCGCTCGCCTATCTGCGCATCGTCAACCAGCCCGCCGACGACCTGGCCTTTGAGCGCATCGTCAACGTGCCCAAACGAGGTCTGGGCGACAAGGCGGTGGCGAAGGTGCATCAGCTGGCCCGCGCGCAGGGGCTGCCGCTGCTCCACGCCGCCGCGCGCATCCTCGACACCGACGAGCTGACGCCGCAGGCGCGCCGCGCGCTCGGCAGCCTGATCGGCGACATCAGCCGTTGGCGCGACATGGCGCGCGACCTGCCGCACCCTGAGCTCGCCCGGCAATTGCTCGACGAAAGCGGCTACACCGCGATGTGGCAGGCGGACAAGACCGCCGAGGCGGCGGGGAGGCTCGAGAATCTGAACGAACTCGTCCGCGCGATGGAGGAATATGAAAGCCTCGGCGCGTTCCTGGAGCATGTCAGCCTGGTCATGGACAATGACGGCGGGCGCGACGAGCCGCAGGTGACGATCATGACGATCCACGCCGCCAAGGGGCTGGAGTTCGACACGGTGTTCCTGGTCGGGTGGGAGGAAGGCGTCTTCCCCTCGCAACGCGCGATCGACGAAGGCGGCCTCGCCAGCCTGGAGGAAGAACGCCGACTGGCTTATGTGGCGATCACCCGGGCGCGGCGGCGCGCGGTGATTCTGCACGCCGCCAACCGCCGCATCTATGGCCAGTGGACGAGCAGCATCCCCAGCCGCTTCGTCGGCGAACTGCCACCCGAGCATATCGAAAGCGAGACGACGATGAGCGGCGGCGAAAGCCTGTGGCGCGCCAACTGGTCCGAACGCAGCGATCCGTTCGCCGACGTCGCGCGCGGCACCGGGCGTGGGCCCGGATGGCAGCGCGCGGCGTCGCCCGCCTCCACCTTCGTCCGCGAAAGCCCGCGCGTGTTCGAGGGGCGCGCGTCGGCGGTCAGCGTTGGCGCCCCGGCGCGCAAGGACATCGCGGTCGGAATGCGCGTCTTCCACCAGAAATTCGGCTATGGCGCGATCGCGGAGATCGAGGGCAACAAGCTCGAGATCGATTTCGAGCAGGCCGGACGCAAGCGCGTGATGGACAGTTTTGTGACGGTGGCCGCCTGAGGCGGGAGCCGCGAACATAGCGCCATCGCTGAGCCAGGCCCGCGCGCGCTTCCCACCACCAGAACCCGTCACCCCGGCCCTGTGCCGGGGTCCACCGCGCCGCAAAGCACCGTTGCGCGCCAGTTGGAGCCGAGCCAATGCGCTGGGCACGGGAAGCGCGCTGATGATGGACCCGTGCGGGTTGCGCGGTGGACCCCGGCACGAGGCCGGGGTGACGAGGAAGGAGTGGCGGGGTCTTGCGATCATCCCCTCCCGGTCAGCCTCTGAGAAGGACAGCAACGATGTCGCGGTAGCGCTCCGCCCCCGCCCCCTCGACTCGGCAGCGAAAAGGCGTAGACCGCGCGGCCATGATTCGCCCCGCGCTCTCGATCGTCATCCCCTGCTACAATGAGGAAGCGTGCCTCGACGCCCTGCACGCGCGTGTATCGGCGGCGGCGCGCGCGGCGGTGGGCGAGGATTACGAGGTCGTTCTGGTCAATGACGGGTCGCGCGACGCCAGCTGGCCGGTCATGCAGCGGCTGGCGGCGGGCGACCGCCACGTCGTCGCGATCAACCTCTCTCGCAATCACGGGCACCAGCTGGCGCTGACCGCCGGGCTCGATCTGTGCGCGGGCGACCAGATCCTGATCATCGATGCCGACCTTCAGGATCCGCCCGAACTGTTGAGCGAAATGCGCCGCGTGATGGCGGCGGAGGGGGCCGACGTCGTCTATGCCGTGCGCCGCAAGCGCGAGGGCGAGACCTTTTTCAAGAAGCTGACCGCCGCCGCCTTCTATCGCGTGCTCGACCGCGTAACCGACACGCCGATCCCGCTCGACACCGGCGATTTCCGCCTGATGAGCCGCCGCGCGCTTGATGCGCTGCTGGCGCTGCCCGAACAGGCGCGCTTCGTGCGCGGCATGGTCGCGTGGATCGGTTTCCGCCAGGTGCCGCTCGCCTATGACCGCGCCGAACGCATCGCAGGCGAGAGCAAATATCCGCTCGCCAAGATGATCCGATTCGCGCTCGATGCGGTTACCGGCTTCTCGACCGCGCCCTTGCGTTTCGCCAGCCATGTCGGACTATGGCTGACGGCGGCGTCGGTGCTGCTCGTCATCTACATTCTCGGCGCGTTCGCGATGGGCCACGCGCTGCCGGGCTGGACGTCGCTGATGCTGGTCGTGGTCGTGCTGGGCGCGGTGCAGATGTTCGTGCTGGGCATGATCGGCGAATATCTCGGCCGCCTTTATGTCGAGGCCAAGCGGCGGCCGCTCTATCTCGTCAGCGATGTCGCGGGCGAGGTGAAGCGCCACGTGACGCTCGGCTTCCGCGCGGAGGATGTCGCACCCAACACGCCATCGGGGCCGGAACCGGACGCGGGCTGACCCGCGGCCCGGTCCAGGGGGTCAGGCCGCTTTCGCCTCGTTCGCGGCCTCGATCTCGGCGGCCTTGGCCTCGACCAGCCGGACGATGTGATCGACCATGTCGGCGTCCTCGACCGTGTGGTCGGTCACGCCCGACAGATAGACCATATGCTTGCCCGCACCGCCGCCGGTCAGCCCGATATCGGTCTCACGCGCCTCACCCGGGCCGTTAACGACGCAGCCCAACACGCTGAGCGACAACGGCGTGCGGATATGCTGGAGCCGCTCCTCAAGCGTCTGGACGGTGCGGATCACGTCGAAGCCCTGGCGCGCGCAGCTGGGGCACGACACGACGCGCACACCGCGGTTGCGGATCCCCAGGCTCTTGAGGATTTCGAAGCCGACGCGCACCTCCTCCTCGGGCTCGGCGGACAGGCTGACGCGGATCGTGTCGCCGATACCGTACCAGAGCAGGCTGCCGATGCCGATCGCCGACTTGACGGTGCCACCGACGAACCCGCCGGCTTCGGTGATGCCCAGGTGCAGCGGGCAATCCACGGCTTCCGCGAGCTGCTGATAGGCGGCGACCGCCAGGAAGATGTCGGATGCCTTCACCGCCACCTTGAATTCGTGGAAATCATGGTCCTGCAGCAGCTTGATATGGTCGAGCGCGCTTTCGACCAGCGCCTCCGGGCACGGCTCGCCATATTTTTCGAGCAGGTCCTTTTCCAGGCTGCCGGCATTCACGCCGATACGGATCGCGCAGCCATTGGCCTTGGCGGCGTTGACCACTTCGCGCACCCGGTCGGCCGAACCGATATTGCCGGGGTTGATGCGCAGGCATGCCGCGCCCGCATCCGCGGCCTCGAGCGCGCGCTTGTAGTGGAAATGGATGTCGGCGACGATCGGCACGCGGGCGGCGCGGACGATCTGCTTGAGCGCCGCGGTGCTTTCGACATCGGGGCAGGACACGCGGACGATATCGGCACCCGCTTCCTCGCAACGGCGGATCTGGTCGATCGTGCCGCGGACGTCATGGGTTTCGGTATTGGTCATCGTCTGCACCGTGACGGGCGCATCGCCGCCGACGGGGACGTTGCCGACCATGATCTGGCGGGACTTGCGGCGGATGATATCGCGCCAGGGACGAACAGACATGGGGTTTCCCGCTGAAGAGCCGATGATGCGGCCGGTATAGCCGCCCCGCCGCGACAGCGGAAGGCGATACGCGCCGACCCCGCTATCGTCGCGGTCGGTTTCCCCCTAAAGCGAAGCGATGACGAACACGGCGACCGCCCCCCGCCCGGACGCGGCCCCGCCGATCGCGCGGCATTACGGGATGGACTGGCTGCGGATCGCGGCGTTCGCGCTGCTGATCCTCTATCATATCGGCCTCGTCTATGCGCCGTGGAACTTCCACGTGAAGTCGCCGCACGTTGCCGATTGGGTGGTGGTGCCGATGCTGGCGCTCAACGCGTGGCGGCTGGCGCTATTATTCGTCGTCTCGGGCTACGCCACGCGCGCGCTGCTGCGCCGCGCCGGCGGTGTGACGGCGTTCGCGCGCAACCGCACCGTGCGGCTGGTCGTGCCGCTCCTGTTCGGCGTCATCGTCGTCGTGCCGCCCCAGCCCTGGATCGAGCTTGTCACCAAGCATGGCTACGGCTTCGGGCTGCCGCATTTCTGGATCCACGACTATTTCCGCTTCGGCACGCTCGACGGGCTCGTCCTGCCGACCTGGAACCATCTGTGGTTCGTCGGTTATCTGTGGGTCTATACCATGGCGCTGGCGGTGCTGATCGCACTGGTGCGCACACCGTGGCTCCAGCGCGTGTTCGACCGCGCCTTCGGCGGCGTCGGCATGCTCGTGCTGCCGCTCGCCTGGCTGCTCGCGGTCCACCTGCGCTGGTTCCCGATGCGCGGCGAGACGCACGCGCTGTTCGACGATCCGGTCGCCCATGCCATCTATCTGCCCGCCTTCCTGTTCGGCTTCGGACTGGCCAGATCGGCGGCGGCGATGGCGGCGATCCGCCGATGGTGGAAAGTCGCCGGACTAGCCGCGATCGCGGGCTATGGCGTCAAGGCGGCGGCAGAGCTCAACTGGCCCGGTGCGATCCCGATCGCGCGCGACTTCCTGCCGGTCTATCTGTCCGCGCACAGCGTCCAGCAATGGGGGGCGATCGTCGCGCTGATCGGGCTTGCCGACCGCTTCCTCGACCGCGACCATCCGCGCCGCACGATGCTGACCGAGGCGGTCTTTCCCTTCTACCTCATCCACCAGACGATCATCGTCGCGGTGGTGTGGGCGCTGCGTCGATTTGCCCCCTCGGCGCCGATCGAGTTCACAATCACGCTGGCGGCAACGGTCGCGGGCTGCTGGGCTTTCTATCTCGCCGGGCGGCGCATCGGCTGGCTGCGGCCACTGATCGGCCTGCGTCCCCGGCTGGAACCGCGCGCGATGCCTGCTAGGGTCGCGAACCAGTCGTGAAGGAACCCATCTGATGCGTCTTCCCCTGTTGATCGGAGCCCTGCTGATGTCCCTGCCCGCCCACGCCCAGGATCGCCCGCAATGGACGCTCGTCATTCATGGCGGCGCGGGCGTGATCGAACGCGAACGGATCACGCCCGAGCAGGACAAGGCGGTGCGCGCCGCGCTCGACCAGGCGCTGGTCGCGGGATCGGCGGTGCTCGAACGCGGCGGCAGCGCGCTCGATGCGGTCGAGGCCGCGGTCCGGATCCTGGAGGACGACCCCCATTTCAACGCTGGGCGCGGCGCGGTGTTCACCTGGAACGGCACCAATGAACTCGACAGCGCGATCATGGACGGCGCGACGCGTGGCGCCGGGGCCGTCACCGGCGTGTCGACGATCAAGAACCCGGTCACGCTGGCGCGCAAGGTGATGGAGAAGGGCCCGCACGTGATGCTGTCGGGCGCGGGGGCGGAGGAGTTCGCGCGCGACAACGGCGTCGAGACGGTCGACCCCAGCTGGTTCGCCACGCCCGAGCGTCGTCGCCAGCTTGACGAGCTCAAGTCGCGTTCGGCGGGCTGGTTCGATATCGACCTGAAATACGGCACCGTCGGCGCCGTCGCGCTCGACAAGGCAGGACATGTCGCCGCCGCGACCTCGACCGGCGGGCTGACCGGCAAGCGCTGGGGCCGGATCGGCGACGCGCCGGTGATCGGGGCGGGCACCTACGCCGACGACCGCGCCTGCGCGGTCTCCGCCACCGGTGCGGGCGAGTTCTTCATCCGCGAGGGCGTCGCGCACGAAATCTGCGCGCGCGTGCGTTTCAGGGGCGAAACGCTGCAACAGGCCGCCGACGCCGTGATGAAGGAAACCGCCGATCTGGGCGGTGACGGCGGCGTCATCGTCACCGGCCCGACCGGGGAGGCAGCATGGAGCTTTAACACGCCGGGCATGTATCGTGGCCGCGCCATCGCCGGCGGGACGCGCAAGGTCGCGATTTACGGGGATGAGGAATAATCGGAAAGTCGGCCCCGCGACCGTCTTTCAATCGTCGCAATCGGCCGGTAGCGGCCAGCCACACACCCAACCCGGTCATCCTGAGTAGGGACTTAGCAAAGTCGAAGGCCGCTATCGGAGGACAGAGACCGCGCGCTCGTCCTTCGATACGCCGCTTTGGCTTCGCTCAGCGGCTACTCAGGATGAGCGGGTTGCGTAACTGAAATCCATCTTCAGGCAGGCCATTCATGCTCAGACATCTCCTCGCCGCGCTCGCCATCGCCAGCCTCCTCCTGCCGTCGACGGCGAACGCCTATGGCCGTTACGCGCACGCGACGATTGCCGATATCGCGATGGCCAATGTGAGCCCCGCCACCCGCGCCAAGGTGCGCGCGATGCTGGCGAAATCGGCGCTGCTGGAAACGCCGACGTGCCGCGCGGCGACGCCCGAGGACGCAAGCGTCTGGCCCGACTGCATCCGCGGCATGGGGCTGCGTTTCAACTATTCGGCACCCTGGCATTACCAGACGATCGACATCTGCAAGCCGTTCGATCTGGAAAGCGCCTGCGCCAACGGCAATTGCGTCTCGGCACAGATCGACCGCGACGTGAAGCTGCTGCAGGACAGCTCGATCCCGATGCGCGAGAAGGTGGCCGCGCTCGCCTTCCTCATCCACTTCGTCGGCGACATGCACATGCCGCTCCATTCGGGCAATCGCCAGGATCGCGGCGGCAATGCGGTCAAGGCGGCCTATGGCGATTATGAAAGCGAGCGTCTGAACCTGCATTCGATCTGGGACGGCGCACTGGCCGAACGCGCGATCTCGACGCCGCCCAGCCTCGTCCGCAGCTATACCGCCGATGAAAAGTCGGCGATCACCGCCGGCACCACCGCCGACTGGGCGCAGCAGGCGTGGCAGGTGGCGCGCGACGTCGCCTATGCCGAAGCGCAGGGCGGCGACCCGTGCGGCCCGCCCCAGTCGGCGGTGAAGCTCAGCAACGATTCGATCAACCGCTCGGTCGATCCCCAGCGCCTTCAGGTCGAGCGCGCCGGCCTGCGCCTCGCCCGCTTGCTCGACGAGGCGTTCGACCCCGCCAACGCGTACGACTCGCGCGCGGAGCGGCGGCGGCAACGTTAGAGGTCGGCCGATCGCCGAGGGTGTCATCCCGCACGCCGTCACCCCGGCCTCGTGCCGGGGTCCACCACGCAGCCGGCACAGGCCTCTGACCGGACGCAAGGATACGTGACCTTACGCCGTTGAGGCGGCTCAGACCGGCGCGGCGGCCGCGATGTGGCGCAGTGGACCCCGGCACGAGGCCGGGGTGACGATCCAATCGGGTTCGACGGACAGGCCTTGCGACATACGCAGATCCGTTAGCGGGCCGAACCCAGATCCTTGCCGACAAATGCGACGATCGCATCGACGATCTCCGGCACCACCGGCAGCGACGGGTCGGCATAGGTCGCCAGGTTGGCCGCACGGTCGTCCGACGTCACGCGTTTCAACACGTGGTTGGCATCGGCCACGCGGACCAGCACCGCGCCGGGCCTCGCGCCTGCCAGCGCCTCGCCGTCGCTGGACGGCACCTGAATGTCGCGCTCGGCGGCGATGACCAGCAGCGGCACCTTCAACGCCGCCGCAAGTGCGGTCGGGGACTGCGCCATCAGGTCGCGCAGGAACGGCTGCACGGCCGGATTGAACAGCGCCAGCAATGGCGGCGGCAACGTCGCCGCGTCGACCGATCCGCCGGCCTCCAGCGTGTCGATCGCTGCCATCGCGGCGGGCAGCAGCGGCGCATTGGCGGGGTTGGCGCGCAATTGTTCGCGCAACACGTCGCCCAGCTTGCGGCCCGGCGCGGCGATCAGCACCACCCCGCAAACATCGCTGCGCCCCTGTGCCGTCACCAGCGCGATCAGCCCGCCCTCGCTATGACCGGCAAGCCAGACGCAGGGCCGCCCCGTCCGGTTCCTGATCGTGTCGATCCAGCCGCCCGCGTCGCGGGCATAGTCGGCGACGGTGACCGCATTGGGGTCGGCGACCGCGTCCTTGCTGCCGAACAGGCCGCGCTTGTCGGCGCGCACGCTGCCGATGCCGCGCCGTGCCAGCGCCTCGGCGAGCAGGCGGTAGCTGCTCGCCCGGATACCCAGCGGGCTGTTGCCGTCGCGGTCGGTCGGACCCGATCCGGGCAGGATCAGCACCACGGGCCGATCGGGCGCCGGCGGGATCAGCGTGCCGGCCAGCTGCCCCCGGGGGCCGGCGGTCGCGATCTCGACCGGCGCGGCCGGATCAGCCCCTTGGGCCGCGCAGGGTGTCGCCATCGCCAGCAAGGCGCTGGTCAGGCCCGTCAGTCTCGGTCGCATCGTCCGTCCCCTTCCCGGTTTGCACGGCGACCCAAGTCGCCGGCACGTTCGCATCATCGCAAGCATGGGGTCCTCAGCTGCGGGCATATGATTCCAGCAGGCCGCAGCGGCTGCAGCGATAGGTCTGGATGTTGATCCGCTTGCGACCGGAGAGCTTGAGCCCGTTCCAGAAGCTTTTCTGCGGCGCGCCCTCGATCCATTCCGCCACGGCATGCTGGCCGCCGTGATTGGTGCGAAAGGTGAACCCCTCCGTCATCGAGCCGCCGCACTTGGAACACGAATTTCCGCGCATCATTCACTCTCCTTGGGGGGCCGCCCCCGCCGGGCGCGCTCGGGCGGCGCCAGCCGCACGCCGCGCCGCGCCAGCGCCTCGCGCAGCAGGCACTCGACCTGCGCGTTGACGCTGCGCAGGTCGCCCGCCGCCGACCGCTCGATCGCCGCGAACAATGCGGGGTCGAGCCTGAGCGGAAACGCCTTTTTGGGGGGAACGGCCACCTTTCGCTGCTTACTGGTACAGCGAACCCGCGTTCACCACCGGCTGGGTGTCGCGCTCCGAACACAGCACGACCATCAGGTTGGACACCATCGCCGCGCGGCGTTCGTCGTCCAGCTCGACCACCTGCTTGCTCGACAGCTGTTCCAGCGCATGTTCGACCATCGACACCGCGCCCTCGACCAGCTTGGCGCGCGCGGCGATGACCGCTTCGGCCTGTTGCCGGCGCAGCATCGCCTGCGCGATTTCCTGCGCATAGGCGAGGTGGGTCAGCCGGCACTCGTCGATCTGGATGCCCGCCATCTCGACGCGTTCCTGCAGCTCGCGGCGCAGTTCGTTGGCGACATGATCGCCGTCGCCGCGCAGCGTCACGCTGTCCGCATCGAAATCGTCATAGGGATAGCGCGACCCGATCGCGCGCACCGCGCTCTCGATCTGGATGTTGATGAACTCACGATAATCGTCGACGTCGAACAGCGCCTGGGCGGTGTCCGCCACACGCCACACCACGTTCGACGCGATTTCGACCGGATTGCCGCGCAGGTCGTTCACCTTCAGCTTTTCCGACGTGATGTTGTGGATGCGCACCGACACCTTCTTCTTGGACAGCCACGGCCAGGTCCAGCGCAGCCCGGTGGTGCGATCGGTCCCCTGATAATCGCCGAACAGCAGGATCGCCGCCGCCTGATTGGGCTGGAGCAGGTAGAAGCCCGCCAGGACGAAGATCGTAAGCAGCCCGGCGATCACCATGACCGTCACCGCCGGCGCCGGCGCGGCGCGCACCATCGTCGTCGCCCCGACGCTGGCGACGCTCAAGACCAGTGCCACCGCCAGCATGCCATAGCCGCTTCGCGTCGCTATTTCGCGTTCCGACGTCATGCGCAGCGCGCGGTCGTTCGCCGTATTCATGCTTTTGCCTCCCGTTAATGTGATATCACTTTTATATCACGCAACGGTGGCGGGCAAGCCATTTCGGCTAACGCGGACCCGAACCGCCCGTGTCCGCGATCCGGGGATGGCATGTCCGCACCGCCGGCGTGTCGGCGACAGGATTCGCGCGGCCGTCGAGCGGGACGAAGCAGGTCGACGGACCATGGCGGACGCGCAGTTCAGCATCCGCGAGCGCCGCGTTGATCTCCAGCTCGCCATCGAAACCCACCCGGTAGCGTGCGCCTGAGGGAAAGGCGTAAAGCGCGGTGCCCGGCGGGATCGGGTTGCCGTCCGCATCGCGCAGGACCAGCCGCGCCGCCACATAGCGCTCGACCGCCAGGTCGACCGCGATCACGCCGCGGTCGGGCACCGACGCCACCACACCGGCCTGCCGCACCACTGCGTCGGGCGGAATGCTCACCGGGTCGATCTCGAACCGTGAGCGAACGAAGGCGGGAACGTTGGCGATCATGGCGGGACGCCGCGCGCTCGCCTCACCGGCGGGACGCCCTTCATGCATCACCCGCACCGCGGTCGGCGAACCGGTCCGCAGGATGGCGATGCCGCCATGGCTGGATGCCGTCGCGAATGCGCTGCCATCGGCGAACACGACGGTGCCGCGTGCGTTCACGCGACCCTGGGCCGTCCCCTCGACCAGGCGCAGTCCGGCCTCGCCGCGCACGCCGTGCCAGCGCCGGGCGACGGCGACCTCGGCCGCATCGACGCCACCCGTGACGGCCTGGACGGCATACCCCCATTCGCCCGGAGCGGTGTCGCCCTGATAGACGCCGGCGGTGGCGAGCGTCCCGCCCTGCGCGGCCAGGACCGACGCGGACACGGTCGTGCGCGGCCCGAAAGCCGCCGACAGCCCAGCCATCGCCGAAAAGCGCCACCCGGCGTCGCGCCGCCCGTCTGCCCGCACATACAGGCTCATCCGGCGCGCCAGCGTCTGGCGATACCCGATCGAAACACCCCGGCTGTTGCGCGGCGGCGCATCGTCAAGCCGGCGGATTCCCGGCCCGCTCCGCTCCGCCACCTGAAGGTCGATCGCGCCCAGGCGACCCAGGTCGAAATCGACGGTCCCGACGACAAAGGCTTCGGGTCGCGGGTCACCCGCCGATCGCGCAAGGTCGGCATAGTCCCCCGATGTGTGTCGCGCCGCGATCCGCCCCGACACCACGGGGCCGATCGATTCGAACGCCGCGCTGAACGCCGCGCCCGATCGCGTCCGGCCCCCGCGCGCCGACCGGCTCGCCTGCGTCCCCAGGCTGAGCGCGCCGAGCCCCCCGATCGTGAGGTGACCGACCCCGCCGATCGAGGCGAAGTCACCGGCAAGCTGTGCGTTGATCTCGCCGGTGATGCGATCGCTCAGGCCGTGGCGCACGACCATGTTGGCGGCGGCACCCCGATAGCGCGGATTGCGGAAGCCATATCCTCTGCGGATCAGGCCCGCCTCGATCGAAAAGTCGGTGCGCCCCGCGGCCAGCGCGTCGCTCAGGCTGTAGACCCGCTGCGTCTCAATCACCTGTGGCCCGGTCACGTCGGTCAGCGCGACGTCGATCCGGTTGCGCCCGGGCACCAGGGGAACGCGGCTGAGCGCGTAATTCCCGCTCACCTGGTCGCGGCGTACCCGCCGATCGTTGAGCAGCAGGTCGAGCGTGGAGGCGACTGCGACCGATCCCGACAGCTCGGCCACCGGCCGGGTGATCAGATCGGGCGCGACGTTGAACCGCGTCCCGAACTGGACGCCCGCCAGCCGCAGCGCGCGTGTCGCCGGACCCGGCCGCGAGATGAAGTCGCCGATCCGGATGCCCAGCGTGCGATCGGGCCAGAAGGTCGAGAAACTGGTGTCGAGCCGCGCCAGCCGCGTGCCGCCGCCCGGACCCGCCGTGATCGCCCACCCGGTGTCGAGCGCGCTCGGCCCGCGCGCCAGCCTTCCGGCGACCAGACCCGCCGGGCGAACGCCGTCGCGGTCGGCGATCAGGTTGAGATCATAGTCGGCGATCACCGCGACCACCGGCCGCACCCGCCCCGTCGCCTGCGGTTGCGCCGGCGCGCTCAGGTCGATCTGCTGGACGCGATCGGCGGTCGTGACGATCAGCACCCCGTTCGCACGATCCAGCCGCCACCCCGAAGCGCCCGCGCGCAACAGCACCCCGCCCGGAACCGTTATGCCCGACACCCCGATGCGCCGGGCATCCTCCGCGGTGAGGAGCAGCCCCTCGGGCGTCACCCGGCACGCGACCAGGATGGCGGTGCGGTCGCCGTCGATCTCGACCTCGACCAGCCACTCGGTCGCTCCGGTCGATCCGCGTTTCAGTTCGAGCGGATTGAGCCTGAACGGATCGTCCCGGTCGGCGGCCGCCGCCGGCCACGCCGCCGCAAAGCCCACCAGTAGCGACACCGGGGACAGGGCGTGCGCAAGCTTAGCCGCACAGGATCGGCTGGGGTGCATCGGAGGAGCCGTCCGCGTTGGCGCGAACGAGCGTCAGCTCCCCCGCCGCGCAACTCGGCACCCGGTCGAGCATGACCGGTAACGCGCTGCCGCCCAGCAGGTAACGCGGCGGCGCGGCCATTGTCGCGACGGTCTGCCCGGCCGCGTTCACGATGCTGCCGGGATAGAGGCGCGCGCTTCGGTCGCCCAGGTTGGCAACGCGCAGCCCCGCTGCGGACAGGGTCCAGCGCAGGCGACTGTCGCGTGCCGCCGGGGCAGCCACGAACACCGGCACGGTGATCCGCAACCGGGTTGCCATGCCTGCGACCGGCGTGGCCTCGGGGGCGGGCAACTCGTCGACGACGACGCGATACCGCTGCTCGGGCACATCGGCGGCGGCGCGCGGCGCAACCCGGAACAGCTGCGTCGCGCCTGGCGCGATCTCGACGATCGCGGGCGTCACGCTCAGGCGATCGGTGCGCGAATAGACGTCGCCATGCCCGTCCTGCTGCCACTCGAACGCGCGAAGCTGCACCGCGACCGGCCGATCGCCGCCGTTGCGCAGCGTCAGCCGCTGTGCCGGGATTTCCGGGGTCAGGTCGATCCGCAACGGGCTCATTTCCAGGCCCCCCGGCAACGCGGCGCGGGTTGCGGTCGCAACCGTAAGCATTGCCAGCCCGATCGCCGCCGCCGTCCGGATGCGCCGCGGCCGGCCGGAACCGCGCCGGCGTGATCCGGCAGGCCCGTGATCGACCCGCGGCTGGGCACCGCGGGCAATCGTCAAGGGGCGACGCGTTCCCATCGCATGTTCAGAAATTGACCGTCACGGTGACCGTGTCGGTATAGACTCCCGCGGTAACCGGGGTCGCGCTCGCGGGAATGCGCCCATAAGCGGTGAAGGTCGCCAGACCCAGCGGCGCGGTGCCGGGCTGGGTGTTGAGGCCGCTCGTGCTGCCCCACGCCTGGGTGCGGCCCGCGTCGCGATAGATCTGGTACGGCAGATATTCGGTGCCCAGCACGCTGCGCAGGCGGCGCTGCGACGCCTGGGCGTTCTGGCCGTTGTCCATCGCGACCTCGAAATCCGCGTTGGGCGTACAGGTCAGCGTGACCAATGCGGTCGTGTCGCTATCGGTGCCGCCGACGCCACCCAGCGTCCCGAACGCCATCGGCGTCGCCGCGATATTGCAATTCTCCAGCACGGTGGCGGTGACCGCCATCGTCGTGGAGCGCGACTGCGCCAGAACCGGGGTCGCTACCGCCAGCGAAACCGCCGCGAATGCAGTCGATGTAAGACGAAAGAGCATCGGAACCACCATCCCATATTGCCCAGTCAAGTTAATGACTTAGTGTAAAGAGATGATGAAGGGTGTTAACAGTGTCTCGCGAGCTGGAACGCGTTTTGACCGCGATGAAAAAGCGCGGCGCAGCGTCGTTTCCCGCTGCGCCGCGTCTGGCTTACTCGACGACGACGGTCACCGCACGGCGGTTCTGCGCCCAGCTCGCTTCGTCCGAGCCGAGTGCCAGCGGGCGTTCCTTGCCATAGCTGATCGTAGTGATTCGCGTGGCCGCGATCCCGCGATTGGCGAGGTAGGTCGCGACCGCATTCGCGCGGCGGTCGCCGAGCGCGAGGTTGTATTCGCGCGTGCCGCGTTCGTCGGCATGACCTTCAATCGTCACGCGGACATTGGGATAGCGCGACAGCCACGCCGCCTGGCTGTCGAGGATGCCGCCGGCGGTCGCGTCGATCTCATACTGGTCGAGCGCAAAATTGACCGTGTCGCTGCGCACAGTCTGGCGGAAATCCTCCGCCGACCCGGGGACGACGGCGTTGCCGACCGGGCCGGTGGTTTCCGGCGTGGTCTGGGCGGGTGCCTCGCCCGCGGCGGGCGGCAGCACGTCGGGACGCTTCTTCGCGCATCCGGCGGTCGCGGCGAGTGCCGCCAGCAGCACCAGCTTGGTCATCGTCTTGGCCATGATCGTTTCTCCTTGTGAGATAGGTTGCGTCGCGCCCGCAGGCTCATTTGCGTAACGGTCCCCAATCGGGGTCCGATCCATCGAGCGGGGTCGGAATGCGCCGCTCATTCACCCCGGTCAGGTCGACCGACCAAACTTCGGCGCGGCCGGACCCCTGCGCGGTGCGCAGATAGGTGAGGACGCGGCCATTGGGTGACCAGCTCGGTCCCTCGTCGCCCCAGGCGTCGGTCAGGATCTGTTCGTTGCCGCCCGACGGGCTCATCACCCCGATCGAGAATTTGCCGCCGCCGACACGCGTGAACGCGATCAGGTCGCCGCGCGGGCTCCATGCCGGCGTTGCATAGCGCCCGCCGCCAAAGCTGATGCGCTGCTGGTTCGACCCGTCGGCGTTCATCACGTAAAGCTGCTGGCCGCCCGAACGGTCGCTTTCGAACACGATCTTCGACCCGTCCGGCGAGTAGGTGCCCGACGTGTCGATTCCCGGCGCGGTGGTCAGCCGCTGCGGCGTGCCGCCGCCGGCGGGCACGCGATACAGGTCGGTATTGCCCGCCCGCGCCATCGAGAACAGCACATAGCGGCCGTCGGGCGAGAATTTGGGCGCGAAGGCCAGGCTGACATTGGTCACCAGCGCGCTCTGAGCTCGGGTGGCGAGATTGTAGCTATAGATCGTCGGCCGGTCATTCTCGTAGCTCATGAACACAAGGGTGTCGCCCGACGGCGAGAAGCGCGGGTTGAGCACGATCGACTGGCCGTTGGTCAGGAAACGGTGGTTGGCCCCGTCCTGGTCCATCATGGCCAGCCGTTTGATCCGCTTGTTCTTCGGCCCCGTTTCCGAGACATAGACGATGCGGCTGTCGAAATAGGGTCCCTCGCCCGACAGGCGGGTATAGACCGCGTCGGCACATTTGTGCGCGGCGCGCCGCCATTCGGCGGGCTGGACGACGAAGCCCTGGCGGGTCAGTTCGGTGCGGGCGAATACGTCGTAGAGATAGCAGCCGACGGTCAGCGTGCCGTCGCCATTGGCGCGCACGAACCCCTCGATCAGCGCCTGTGCGCCGGTCGATCCCCAATAACCGTAATCGGGCGCGGTCACCTCCGCCATCGTCACGTTGCGCAGGACATTGGGGCCGAGCGGGCGGAACAGGCCGGAATTGCGCAGGTCGTTGGTCACCACCTGCGCCACTTCGCGGCCGAGCGCGTCGGTCGAGCCGGCGGCGGTCGAGGCGACGCTGGGCGTCGGCATCGGCGGGATCGCGATCGGCATCGGTGCGCTGATGCCACCGACGATGTCGACCTCCACCTGGGCAAAGGCTGGCGTGGCAGCGACCACACCGAACAAGGCAAGCGCAAGGGCGATCGAATTACGCATCGGGGTCCTCATCCTCTTCGTCGCCGTCGTTAGGGCGTTGAACGGTCGTGATCCAAGTTCGTTTCGCATCGGCATCATTCGGGAAGCCGGTAATTGATAATGATGTCTTCCCAGCCGCCCTCGTAAAGCTCCGCCGGCAGCGTGTAGGGCGCGCACTGAATGAACGCGGCGATCGCGAGTTCGGCGACGCGCTGGGCATAACGCTGGTTGCCGTCATTGACCCCGGTCTGCCCGCGCAGCTCGGGGCGCACCGCCATCGTCCCGTCGGGCTTCATCTGGAGCCGGATGCGCGACCGGATCAGGTTGGCGCCGGGGCCCGGATTGGGGATGCGGTTGGCGCAGGGCTGGACCTGGCGCGCGATCGCGTCGGCCAGGCCCGCGACCGCCTGTGCACCGACATTGGCCGCGCGCGGCGTCTGTGCCTTGCCCGCCGACGGCCGATCGACGATCCCTTTCAGGAAATCGCTGCCCAGCCGGGCCCCGGTCGGTCGCGGGCGCTTTGCTGCCGGATCGCTGCCCGACGCCTTGGCGGTCGTCGTCTTGGGCGCGGGCTTCGCCTCCGCCTTGGCCGGCACCGGCTTGCGCTCCGCCCTGGCGGGGGTCGGCGGCTTGGGGCTGGCCGCAGGCTCAGGCCGGGGCGGCGGCGCAGCCTTGGGCGCGGGCGGGGCAACCGGCCGGGCTCGGGCGCCGCACCGGCTCGGCGGGCGCGGCATCCTCGGGCGGGCCGGCATCGGGCGCGATCGAAGTCGCGGGCGCGTCCGCGGTGACCGGGGCGGCGGCCTCCAGCGCCACATCGTCGATCAGCGATACGTCGATCGCCTTGGACTTCAGATTGAGCGGATTGGGGGTTTCGAGGAAGCCGAGCGACAACAGGCCGAACAGCGCGACATGAGCGATCGCGGCGACCGCGATCCCCGCCCATTCCGCGCGCCCGGGACCTGCCGTCGCCGCGCTCACCGCCCGTCCCGGCTCGCGCTGACCAGCGCCACGCGATTGAGCCCGGCGCGGTTGAGCTCGCCCATCACCCCGATCACCCGGCCATAGCCCAGCGAGCGGTCGGCGCGCAGATAGACCTGGGGCGGCTGCCCATCGGGGCCGCCGCGCGCGGCAATTCGCGCCAGCACGTCGGGCAGGATCGCCTCAGTCACCTCGTCCTTGTCGACGAAGATGCGGCCGTCCGCGTCGATCGCGACCTGGACCGGCTGCTGGTCCTGGTCGAGTGCCTTGGCCCGGCTGTCGGGCAGGTTGACCGGCACCCCCGCGGTGAGCAGCGGCGCGGTGACCATGAAGATGATGAGCAGCACCAGCATGACGTCGACCAGCGGGGTGACGTTGATGTCGGCCATCGGCGCGCGCCGCCCCTTCGCCTTGGATGACGGCAGGTTCATCGCCATCGCCCTACCCCTCCAGCGCGCGGCTGAGCTGGGCGTGGAACTTGTCGGCGAAACGGCTCAGCCGTGCCTCGACGCCGTTGATGCGGTGGGCGAAACGATTGTACGCGATCACCGCCGGGATGGCTGCGAACAGGCCGATCGCGGTCGCGAACAGCGCCTCGGCGATCCCCGGTGCGACGACCGCGAGCGACGAGCTCTGTTCCTGCGCGATCGCGGTGAAGCTGCGCATGATCCCCCACACCGTGCCGAACAGGCCGACGAACGGCGCGACCGAACCGACCGTCGCCAGCACGTTCAAGCGATCCGCCAGCGCGTCGATTTCGGCGGCGACGCGCGATCCCATCGCGGTGGCGAGGCGCTCGCGCGTGCCTTCGCGGTCGATCACCTTGCCGCTGGTCGATCGCCGCCATTCATCGACGCCGGCGACGAAAACGCGCTCGATCGCGGTCTCGCCCTTTGAATGGATGCGGTAGAAGGCGTCGATGTCCTCCGCCCGGTCGAAGTCCGCGTCGAAGCGCGCGATCGATTTGCGTACGCCCCCCAGCCGGGTCAGAAAGGCGATGATGATCCCCCATGTCCAGATGCTGGCGGCGAGCAGGCCCAGCATCACCGCCTTCACCACCCAGTCGGCCTGAAGGAACAACGCAAGTGGCGACAGCGTCGCCGGGTCGGCATTCAACGCGAAATCCATCAATTCCCCTTCCAGACCAGCGGCTCGAACGCCGCCACCCATGACGCAGGCTGGCGCCGCGGCCGACCCGATGGCGCGACGAACGCCGCCTCGACCGAGGCGTCGGTCAATATCGTGTCGCCGCGCATGACTCTCTGATGAATGACCACCGAAGCGGCGCGCAGCTGGATCAGCCGGCTGACAACGACCAGCGCGTCGTCCAGTTTCGCGGGCGTGTGGAAGCGCAGCGCCACGTCGCGCACTGCATAGGCGCCCTCGCCCGCCTCATGCGCGGCGCGCTGGTCGACCCCGGCGAGACGCAGCATGTCGGAACGCGCACGCTCCATGAAGCGCAGGTAATTGGCGTGATAGACCACGCCCGACAGGTCGGTATCCTCGAAATAGACGCGCACCGGGTAGCGATGCTCGGTCCCGACGAACCGGCCGCTGACCGGCTGAAGGTCGCAGGCGTCATCCATGCCGGGGCCTTAACCAAGCCGGTGGCGCATGAACAGGGCATCGCCGTCCGACCACGATCGTTTCGTCAGTCGAACAGCCCGTCCTGTCCGCCGGTCGGCGGATCGAGCCCCAGGTGCTTCCACGCCGGCCCGTTGAGGCAGCGCCCGCGCGCGGTGCGGGCAATCATGCCGATCTGGATCAGATAGGGCTCGATCACTTCCTCCACCGTGTCGCGCGGTTCGCTCAAGCCCGCCGCCAGCGTCTCCACCCCCACCGGGCCGCCGCGATAAATGTCGGCGATCATCGTGAGGTAGCGCCGGTCCATCGCGTCGAGGCCGAGCGCATCGACCTCCAGCCGGTTGAGCGCGGCATCGGCGGCGCGTGCATCGACGACCTCGTGCCCGGCGGCGTGGGCGAAATCGCGTACCCGGCGGAGCAGCCGCCCGGCGATGCGAGGCGTGCCGCGCGAACGCCGCGCCACTTCGCGCGCACCATCGGCGGCGATGGCGAGTCCGAGCAGCCCGGCGGCGCGGGTGACGACGCGCTCCAGCTCGTCGACCGTGTAGAAATTGAGCCGCACCGGGATGCCGAACCGGTCGCGCAGCGGCGTGGTCAGGAGCCCCTGCCGCGTCGTCGCCCCGACCAGGGTGAAGCGCGGCAGGTCGATCCGCACCGACCGCGCCGACGGCCCCTCGCCGATCATCAGGTCGAGCGCGCGGTCCTCCATCGCCGGATACAGCACTTCCTCGACCGCCGGCGCGAGGCGGTGAATCTCATCGATGAACAGGACGTCGCCGTCCTCGAGATTGGTGAGCAAGGCGGCGAGATCGCCCGATTTGGCGATGACCGGGCCGGAGGTGGCGCGGAACCCGACACCCATCTCGCGCGCGATGATCTGCGCCAGCGTCGTCTTGCCCAGCCCCGGCGGGCCGAAAAACAACACATGGTCAAGCGCTTCACCGCGGGCTTTCGCGGCAGCGATGAACACGCGCAAATTGTCGCGCGCGCCCTGCTGGCCCACGAAGTCGTCTAGCGCGCGCGGCCGCAGCGCGGCGTCGACATCCTCCGGGCGGCGGGCGGCGGTGAGCAGACGGTCGTCGGTCATTGGCTGCTTCCGACAGTCGACGGCCTGTCTCGAGCGTGACGCAGGACGCGCACCACGAGGATGCCGTCGCCTTCGACACGATAATAAATGCGGTGCGACCGATACTTCACGCTGCGGATCAGATCTCCCAGCGCCGCTTCTGGATGACCCACCTGGGGTTTCGCGGCAATGCGGTCAAACGCCGCAGCCAGACCGTCGAGATAGTCGCGTGCGAGCTGCGGACCGAAGGCGGTCTTGCTGTAGCTACGGATGTTCCGAATGTCGGCGCGTGCCGCCGCCGTCGTGCGCAAACTAGTCACGAAGATCAGGATCTTGGTCAATCAATTCGCGAACGATATCCCGAGGATCCTGGTCGACAATACCGGATGCCAGCCCCTCCTCAATCATGGCGCGCACCCAGCGCGTATCGGCGTCCGCCGACTCCTGATCGCGGCGAACCAGATCGCGTAGGTAGTCGGCGGCATCAAGATACAGACCGTCGGCGACACGCGCGTTGATCCAGCTTTGCAGGGCCGGCGGAAGCGAAAGGGTCAAGTCGGTCATGACGTGTAACATAGCTGCTTACACGCGACGCGCCAACGTCGTGGTGAGCGGTGCAGGTTCATTTCGCCGCCTTGCGCAGCGCCAGCCGGACGAGCGCGTCGAGGGTCGCAGAGGGACCCAGTTCGTCCTCGGCGGCGCGCACCGCGGCAGCGGCTTCGGCGGGCCTAAAGCCGAGGTTGAGCAGCGCGGACGCGGCATCGGCAGCTGCGCCGGCCGGGGGTGCGGCCGCGGTCCCGGCAACAGCCGGCCCGATCACTAGCCCGCCGGCCTTGTCCTTCAGCTCGCGCACGATGCGTTCGGCAAGCTTCGGCCCGACCCCGTTGGCGCGCGCAACCATCGCCTTGTCCTGGCGCGCGACGGCGGTGTTGAGCTCATCGGGCGACAGCACCGACAGGATGGCGAGCGCCACGCGCGCGCCGACGCCCTGCACGCCGGTGAGCAGCCGGAACCAGTCGCGCTCGCCCGCATCGGCGAAACCGACCAGGCGGATGAAATCCTCCCCCACCAGCATTTCGGTGTGGAGCGTGACGGTCGACCCCACGGCCGGCAGCGCCCCCAGCGTGCGCGCCGACGCGCCGACCAGATAGCCGACGCCGCCGACATCGACCACCGCGCTGTCCAGGCCGGCGCTGGCCAGCACCCCGGTCAGGTGCGCGATCATGCGCGCGAAGTTGCGGAAGTTGCGGGCTGTGCGCGCCGATGCTCCCACCCGCGCACCCAACCGTTCGGGGCGACGGCGATGCCGGACGGGGCGATGCGGACAACGGTCAAGGCCATGTCCCGGACATAGGCCCAGCCGCCCCGCGTAGGATAGCCCCCTGTAGGCCCGGAAGCCGAAATTAGCGCGCGCAGCAGCGCGTCGCCTATCGTGGCGCGGGGCGCGCCATCATGCCGATGAAGCCGTCGAGCAGGCGCACCCGTTCCTCGATATCGCGGCGATAGGGCGCATCGCGCGGCGACAGCGCCAGCGCGCGGGCCCAGGCGGCACGGGCCGCCTCCAGCTCGCCCGCATTGACGAGCGCGAGCCCCAGGAAAAAGAGCGGTCCCGGCTCGCGCGGGGCCAGCCTGACCGCGCGGGCGAAGGCGAAGCTGGCGGCGGGCGACATTTGCTGATTGTCGTTGATCGCATAGGCTGTGCCGAGCGCGGTCCACACCGCGAAATCGTCGGGCGCGCGCTGGACGGCGCGGATCAGCACCGCGACCGCCTCGTCCGGCCGGCCCGCCAGGATTGCGGCATCGGCGGTGCTGAACGCGCCGCGATTGCGCGTGCCGAGAATGGCGGCGCGAAAGGCCACAAGGCCCGGTTCCATCTCCAGCTGCCGCGCCTGGGCCGTACGCGGGCTGTCGGCTAATGTCGGCCGCCCCTGCCACGCATAGCCCGCAGCGCCGAGCACGAGCGCCGCGGCCAGGATCATCGTCAGCGCGCGCGGCGCACCGCACAGCCACAGCAGCGCGCCCGCCGCCAGTGCCAGAACCGCCAGCGCCACCCAGCCCATCAGCGGCGGACCCTGCGCGACACCAACGGAGCCTTGCCCGTCATCAACGCTTCCGCGCCTTGCGCTTGAAGCTGCGCGCCGCGACCGCGACGCCGGCGATCAGCAAGAGGATCGGCGCGATCCACAAGGGCGCGGTCGCCTCCGTCACCGGCGGATCGTAGCTGACATAGTCGCCATAGCGTTCGATCAGCCAGTCGCGCACCTGACCCGCGCTTTCGCCCTGCTGCATCCGCTCGCGGACCAGCGCGCGCATGTCGCCGGCCATTTCCGCTTCGCTGTCGGCGATCGACTGGCCCTGGCAGACGAGGCAGCGCAGCGTTTCCATCAGCGCCTTGGCCTCGCGCTCCTTCGCCGGATCGGCGAGCTGCGTGTCGGCCATGCGCGCGGGCGGCTGGTCCGACTGGGCCAGCGCGGGGCAGGCGACGAGCAGGCCGAGCGCGATGATCGCCCGCCTCACCGCGCCTCCTCCAGCGCCTTGAGCAGCTTTCCGACATCGTCGTCGCGGATGTCGCCGACATGCTGGGCGCGAATCACCCCCTGCCCGTCGATCACGAAGGTCTCCGGCACCCCGGACGAGCCCAGCGACAGCTGGACCTTGCTTTCCCGGTCGTCGCCGATGCGTTGATAGGGATCGCCATGTTCGGCAAGGAAGCGGGCGATCGCCGGCCCCTTGTCGCGGATCGCGATCGCGTCGATGCGCGCGCCCGCCTGTTTAAGCTTCAGCAGCTGTGGTGCCTCCGCGATGCAGGGCACGCACCAGCTGGCGAAGACGTTGAGCAGGCGCGGCTCACCGCCCCGGAACGACGCGCTCGACAGGCCGGGCTTGCCCGGTGCGATCGGGGGCAGGTCGAATGCCGGCAGCGGCTTTCCGACCATCGCCGAGCGTACGATCGGGTCGGCGGGGGCAAGCAAGCCACGCAGCGCCACCGCGACGAGCAGCACGAAGACGAGCAGCGGAAGCCAGATGAGCAGCCGCCTCACGCCCAGGCCTCCTGCCGGGCCTGACGCCGGGCGCCGCGCCGCTCGCGCCACAAGCGGCCGATCAGGGCGAGCAGGCCGCCCAGCCCGATCATCGCGCCGCCCAGCCAGATGAGCGTCACGAACGGCTTCCACCATAGCCGCAGCTGCACGCGGCCCGCACCGTCGAGCTGGCCGAGCACGGTGTAGAGCTGGCCGTCGGCGACGGTCAAGATCGCGGCCTCGCTCGTCACCGTCGGCGGGGCAGAGAAGAACCGGCTCTGCGGCCCCATCACGAACGGGGTGCCGTCGCCGCGCTGGACACGCAGACGCCCCTCCAGTGCCGACCAGTTGGGGCCGATTGCCGGCGCGATGCCGATCAGCGTGACCGCATAGGGCCCGACCCGGGTCGTCTCGCCCGGGCGCACCGCGACCAGCCGCTCGACGGTAAAGGCGCGCTCGCTCGCCATGCCCGCGATCGACACCGCGACCCCCAGATGGGCCAGGATCATGCCATAGGTGAACAGCGGCACGCGGGCCAGGTCGCGGCGGAACAGCGGCAGCACGCTCGCCACCGCCAGCCCGGCCGCGAGCGCCAGCCCCAGGATCGGGAACGGCCCGGCACCCGGCGCGGCGATCAGCAGCACGACGCCCGCCACCGCCGCGACCCCGGCGGGGATGACCACCCGGCGCAGCGCCGCGCCGCCATCGTCGCGCCGCCAGCGCAGCATCGGCCCGACCGCCATGCCTACCATCAGCGCGAGCGCGATCGGCCCGGTCGTCTTGTTGAAGAAGGGCGGACCGACCGACAATTGCGTACCCATCGCCTGCGCCACGATCGGATAGAGCGTGCCGATCAGCACGATGCCCAGGATGACCGAGAGCAGCAGGTTGTTGAAGACCAGCCCGCCTTCGCGGCTGACCAGCTCGAACGTCGCGCCCTGGCGCACGCTGCCGATGCGCAGGCCGAACAAGGCGAGCGCGCCGCCGATATAGATGGCGAGCAGCGCGAGGATGAAGCTGCCGCGTTCGGGGTCGACGGCAAAGGCGTGGACACTGGTCAGGATGCCCGATCGCACCAGGAAGGTGCCGATCATCGACATCGAAAAGGCGATGACCGCGAGCATGATCGTCCACGACCTGAGGCCGTCGCGCGCAGCCAGAACATTGACCGAATGGAGCAATGCGGTTGCGGCCAGCCAAGGCATCAGCGACGCGTTCTCGACCGGGTCCCAGAACCACCAGCCGCCCCAGCCGAGCTCGTAATAGGCCCAGTAGCTGCCCGCCGTGATGCCGAGCGTCAGGAAAATCCACGCGCCGAGCACCCAGGGGCGCATCGCGCGCGCAAAGGCCGGGCCGACATCGCGCATCACCAGCGCGCCGACCGCGAAGGAAAAGGCGACCGACAGGCCGACATAGCCGAAATAGAGCGTCGGCGGGTGAAAGGCGAGGCCGGGGTCCTGGAGCAGCGGGTTCAGCCCCTGCCCCTCGGGCGCCGCCGGGTTGAGCCGCGCAAAGGGGTTGGAGGCGATCAGCAGGAACGCGTAGAAGCCGAGCGCGATGAACGCCTGCGCGCCGATCGTCGCGACCAGCGTCGCTTCGCCGAGCCGCCGTTCGATGAGCGCGATGCCCGCCCCCGCGAGCGCCAGCACCGTCACCCACAGCAGCATCGAGCCTTCGTGATTCCCCCACGCGCCCGCGATCTTGTAGATGAGCGGCTTGGCCGAATGGCTGTTGGTCGCGACCAGCAGCACCGACATGTCGGAGCGCACGAACAGCGTGATGAGCAGCACGAAGGCAAGCGCCGCCAGCGCGCCCTGGACGATGGCGACCGGGCGCACGCCCGCGATCAGCTGCGCCGCGGTTTCGCGCCGGTCATCGCGGTCGCCGGCAATGTGCGCGAGGCGAAGCCCGAGCACGCTGAGCACGAATTGCAGCAGCGCCAGGGCTGCGGCGAGCCACAGCGCCGCCAGACCGGCTTCGGCGATCATTGCTTCAGCGTCTCGGCGGCGGCCATCTTGCCCGCCATTTCCGGGGGCATGTAACGCTCGTCATGCTTGGCGAGCAGATTGTCGGCGGCGAAGCTGCCGTCGGGGCGGAACTGACCCTCGGCGACCACGCCCGATTTCTCCTTGAACAGGTCGGGGGCGATGCCGCTGAAGGTGACGGGCACCCGCGCCTTGCCGTCGGTGACGGTAAAGGCGATCGACACGCCGTCGGGCTGGCGGCGGATCGATCCCGCCTCGACCATCCCGCCCAGCCGCACCGCGCGACCGACCGGCGGCGATTTGCCGACGACATCGCCGGGGGCATAGAAGAACGCGGCCTCGTCCTTGAGCGCGGAAAGCGCCAGCGCGCTCGCCCCCATTACTGCCGTCACGCCCAGCGCGACCAGGACCAGCCGTTGATGCTTCGCCTTCATCGCCGCGTCTTCACCTCATCGGCCGCGCGTTCGGCGCGGCGCATCGTCACATAGCTGAGCAGCAGGATCGCGCCAGCCCCGCCAAAGGTCACGGCATAGGCCGCGATCACGAAGGCCCATTGATTCATGCCGATGCCGCCCGCCTCATGCCGCGGCCATCCGCCGCATCCGCGCCTCGACCCGGCCGGTCGCCAGGATGGCGCGCATCCGCATCAAGACGATGCCCGCGAACAACAGGGTGAAGCCCGAGAGCGTGAAGCCCAGCGGCCACAGGATCTCGCTCGCGATCGTGTTCTTCGTCAGCGTCAAGCTCTGGCCCTGGTGCAGCGTGTTCCACCACACCACCGAGTAACGGATGACGGGCAGTAGCGCCGAACCGGCGATCCCGAACAGCGCGGGGATGCGCCCGTCGCCGCCGCGGTCCTGATCGGCGCGGGCAAGCGCGATATAGGCAAGGTAGATGAAGAACAGCAGCAGCATCGACGTCAGCCGCCCGTCCCATTGCCACCAAGTCCCCCAGGTCGGCCGTCCCCAGATCGATCCGGTGGCAAGGCAGATCGCGGCGAACAGCGCGCCCGGCACCGCGCACGCCCGGGCCGACACCGTCGCCAGCGGGTGGCGCCAGATCAGATAGGCGATGCTCGACACCGCGATTCCCGACCATCCGGCCATGCCCAGCCAGGCGGCGGGAACGTGGATATAGAGGATTCGAACCGTTTCGCCCTGCAGATAGTCGGGCGGCGTCCGGGTCAATCCGGCCCACACGCCGAACAGGGTGAGCGCCAGCCCCGCCCAGACGAGCAGGGGAGTCAGCGGCCGCGCGATCTTCAGGAAACGGGCAGGATTGGCGAGCGCGTGGATCACGATGGCGCGAACATAGGCCAATTCGCGCGCGAATCCACTAGGTCATTGGGCCAGCGCGGCAGAGAACGGATCACCGCCGGGTTGCGAACCAGATGACGTGGCGCGGGCCCTTGCCATTCTCCCGCGCGCGCACCGCCTGTTCGTCGACCGCAAACCCGCTGTCGGTGAGCCGGCGGGCAAAGACATTGTCGGGCGCCGCCGACCAGATTGCGAGCACCCCGCCCGGCGCCAGCGCCGCGCGCGCCGACGCCAGTCCGCGCATCGAATAGAGCGAATCATTGGCGGCGCGGGTCAGGCCGTCGGGGCCGTTGTCGACATCGAGCAGGATCGCGTCATAGGCTCCGCGCGCCGCCGTGATGACACGCCCGACATCGCCGTCGATCAGGGTCACGCGCGGATCGTCGAGGCAACCGGCGGTCAGCGCCGCCATCGGCCCGCGTGCCCATGCGATGATGCCGGGCACCAGCTCGGCGACATCGACCCGCGCGCCCGCCCCCAGTTCGGCGAGCGCGGCGCGCAGCGTGAAGCCCATGCCATAACCGCCGATCAGCAGCCGCGCCGCGGCCCGGTCGCGCAGCCGCGCGCAGGTCATCGTCGCCAGCGCGATCTCCGACCCGCGCATCCGCGTGCTCATCAATTCGTTGCGGTCGAGCACGATCATATAGTCGTCGCCGCGCCGGAACAGCCGGAGCGGTTCGCCGCCGGGCACGTCGGCGGTACCGATCAATTCACGCGGGACCATGGACGCGGCGCTCTCCGGAAATGACACCGCCCCCGGCACCGTCGGGTACCGGGGGCGGCGAATTGGACCCGGTCATGCCGGGATCGACAAGGATCAGCCGTTCAGCTTGTCCTTGACCGCCTTGGCCGGCGCAAAGGTCAGCTTCTTCGACGCTGCGATCTGGATCGTCGCGCCGGTCGACGGGTTGCGACCTTCGCGCGCCGCGCTTTCCTTGACCTTGAACTTGCCAAAGCCGTTGAGCGAGATTTCCTCGCCCTTGGCGGCCGCATCGGCAATGGCGGCGAACACGCCATCGACCAGCTTCTTGGCGTCGGTCTTGGTCAGACCATGATCACCGGCAAGACGGTCGGCGAGATCGGCATTATTCATAGATTCTAGCCCTTCTGTGCAAATTGCCGTGCCCGTGTAATTGCGATCCGCAACAGCGTCCACTGGTCAGAACGCCCAAAAATGGGTTGATTGGACCGAAACCGCGTCGATTGGGGGTCAAATCAGCCCGGCGAGCGGGCTGGACGGGTCGGCATAGCGCCGCTGCGCCATCCGGCCGGCGCGATACGCGAATCGGCCGCTCTCGACGGCGAGGCGCATTGCCCGCGCCATCAGCACCGGGTCCTTGGCCTCGGCGATCGCGGTGTTCATCAACACGCCGTCGCAGCCCAGTTCCATCGCCACCGCCGCGTCCGACGCCGTGCCGACGCCCGCGTCGACCAGCACCGGCACCTTCGCGCCCTCGACGATCAGGCGGATCGTCACCCGGTTCTGGATGCCCAGCCCCGACCCGATCGGCGCGCCCAGCGGCATGATCGCGACCGCACCGGCTTCCTCCAGCTGCTTCGCCGCGATCGGATCGTCGGTGCAATAGACCATCGGCTTGAAGCCTTCGCGCACGAGCACTTCGGTCGCCTTCAGCGTTTCGCGCATGTCGGGATAGAGTGTCCGCGCCTCGCCCAGCACCTCCAGCTTGACCAGGTCCCATCCCCCCGCCTCGCGCGCCAGCCGCAGCGTGCGCACTGCGCTGTCGGCGTCGAAGCAGCCGGCAGTGTTGGGCAGATAGGTGACCTTTTTAGGGTCGATATAGTCGGTCAGCATCGGCGCATTGGGGTCACTGACATTGACCCGGCGCACCGCGACGGTGACGATCTCTGCCCCCGATGCCTCGACCGCGGCGGCGTTCTGGGCGAAATCCTTGTACTTGCCGGTGCCGACGATCAGCCGTGATTGGAACGTCCGGCCCGCGACCGTCCAGCTGTCTTCATCCACCCGTGTGCCATGATCGCCGCCGCCGACGAAATGGACGATCTCCAGCTCGTCGCCGTCGTCGATCACGATATCGGCCAGCGTCGATCGCGGCACGATCTCCAGGTTGCGCTCGACTGCGACCTTTTCGGGGACGAGCCCCAGCTCGCGCGTCAGCGCGGCGATGGTCGTGCCGGCGCGCACCCGGCGGTGCTCGCCATTGACGGTAATGGTGACGGTGCCGTCCAAGTGAGCCAAGGCACTATATCTCCGGTCGTCCCGAGCGCGGTCGAGGGACGCTGAACTTGAAGGCCGTGTCCCGACTGCGCTCGACACGAACGGTTTTGGTAAACCCGACAGGGCCGGATATAGGCCCGGCCCAACGCATCGCAACCGAAAGCCCGATCATGCCCGAAACCGTGTTCGTCCTGAACGGCCCGAACCTCAACCTGCTCGGCACGCGCGAGCCCGACGTCTACGGGGCCGACACGCTGGACGACATCGCGAGGATGCTGGAGGATCGCGCCCGCGTGCTCGACCTGGCGATCGACATGCGCCAGTCGAATCATGAAGGCCATCTGATCGACTGGATCCACGAGGCGCAGGCGACGGGCGCGCGCGCGGTGATCCTCAATCCCGGCGGCTTTACCCATACGTCGGTCGCGCTGCTTGATGCGATCAAGTCGGTGACGGCGCCGGTGATCGAGGTGCACCTGTCCAACCCGCACGCGCGCGAATCCTTTCGCCACCGCAGCCTGATCGGGCGGGGCGTGCGCGGAACGATCGCCGGTTTCGGCGCGCAATCCTATGTGCTCGCGCTTGAAGCGGCGGCGCGCATCTGACAAAGCGCCGCACTTGATCATAACGAACAGAGGGTCGAATGACCGAAAAACAGGGTGACTCGTCGAGCGGCGGCGGGGCGATGCGGGTCGATGTCGACCTGGTGCGCCAGCTGGCCGGCGTGCTCGACGAAACGCAGCTGACCGAAATCGAGGTGCAGGACGGCGAGCGCAAGGTGCGCGTCGCCCGCACCGTGACCGCCGCACCGGCGATGATGGCCGCGCCGATCGCCGCCGCGCCGCAGGCCCCGGCCACGTCGTCCGCGCCTGCCGCACCGGCGGCGCCCGCCCCCGCCGCACCGGCCGCCAATGCGGTCAAGTCGCCGATGGTCGGCACCGTCTATCTTGCGGCCGAGCCGGGGGCCAAGCCGTTCATCGCGACGGGCCAGAAGGTCGCCGCCGGCGATACGCTGGTGATCATCGAGGCGATGAAGGTGATGAACCGCATCACCGCGACCGCCGCCGGCACCGTCGGCGCGATCCTGGTCGACAATGGCCAGCCGGTCGAATTCGATCAGCCGCTGGTCGTGATCGAGTAACGGATGGCCCAGATCAAGAAGCTGCTGATCGCCAATCGCGGCGAAATCGCGCTGCGCATCCACCGCGCCTGTCATGAAATGGGGATCAAGACGGTGGCGGTGCATTCAACCGCGGATGCCGATGCCATGCACGTCCGGCTGGCCGACGAGGCGATCTGCATCGGCCCGGCCCCGGCCGCGCAGAGCTATCTCAACATCCCCAACATCATCTCGGCGGCCGAAATCTCGGGCGCGGACGCGATCCATCCCGGCTACGGCTTCCTCAGCGAGAATGCGAAGTTCGCCGAGATCGTCGAGCTGCACAACATCGTGTTCGTCGGGCCCAAGCCCGAACATATCCGCATCATGGGCGACAAGGTGGAAGCCAAGCGCACTGCCGGCGCGCTGGGCCTGCCGCTGGTGCCCGGATCCGACGGCGCGATCGGCGACCTGGCGGAGGCCAAGCGGATTGCGGCCGAAATCGGCTATCCGGTGCTGATCAAGGCCGCATCGGGTGGCGGCGGGCGCGGCATGAAGGTGGTGCCCGACGAGAGCCAGCTCGAAACGCTGATGCAGCAGGCGGGAAGCGAGGCGAAGGCGGCGTTCGGCGACGACACCGTCTATATGGAGAAATATCTCGGCAATCCGCGCCATATCGAGTTCCAGATCTTTGGTGACGGCAACGGCAATGCCATCCATCTGGGCGAGCGCGACTGTTCGCTGCAGCGCCGTCACCAGAAGGTGCTGGAGGAAGCCCCCTCGCCCGTGCTGAGCCATGCCGAGCGCGAGCGGATGGGCGGCATCGTCGCGCGCGCCATGGCCGACATGGGCTATCGCGGCGCGGGCACGATCGAGTTCCTGTGGGAAAATGGCGAGTTCTACTTCATCGAAATGAACACCCGCCTGCAGGTCGAGCATCCGGTGACCGAGGCGATCACCGGGGTCGACCTGGTCCGCGAGCAGATCCGCGTGGCGGAAGGCCATCCGCTGTCGGTGCGCCAGGAAGAGATCGAGTTTCGCGGCCACGCGATCGAATGCAGGATCAATGCCGAGGACCCGCGCACCTTTGCGCCGTCGCCGGGGCTGGTGAAGTATTTCCACGCCCCCGGCGGGATGCACGTCCGCGTCGATAGCGGGCTGTATGCCGGCTACAGGATCCCGCCCTATTACGACAGCATGGTCGCCAAGCTGATCGTCTATGGCCGCACGCGCGAGGGTTGCATCCTGCGGCTGAAGCGCGCGCTCGAGGAATTCGTGATCGAAGGGGTCAGGACGACGATCCCGCTGCATCAGGCGCTGCTCGAGGACGCCGAGTTCAAATCGGGCGACTATACGATCAAGTGGCTCGAACAGTGGCTGGAACGCGACGCGGAGGACGCCGCATAGCTCCCACCCTGCCCCCGATCCGGCGGATGCGCAGGCCGGGGCGGCGGCGGCCCGTGTGGCGGTTCGCGTTGCTGGCGCTGCTGGCCGTCGCCGCGATCGGTTTTGCAATCGGCTACACCCCCGATACCGACCCGGCGGCAATGCGCGCGAAATACGCGTCCGCGCCGTCGCGTTTCGTCGATGTCGGCGGCGGGCTGACCGTCCATCTGCGCGATACCGGGCCGCGCGACGCCCCTGTGCTGATGCTGCTCCACGGATCGAACGCGTCGCTCCACACCTGGGAACCCTGGGCGACGCGGCTGCAGGCGCGCTATCGCGTCATCCGCTTCGACCAGATCGGCCATGGCCTGACCGGCCCCAATCCTGCCGGTGACTATGCGCCCGCCGCCTTTGTCGACACGGTCGAGCGGGTGCGCCGCACGCTCGGCATCGCGCACATGGCGGTGGCGGGCAATTCGATGGGCGGCGGCGTCGCGTGGCGCTATGCGCTCGCGCATCCCGACCGGGTGAGCGCGCTGATCCTGGTCGATTCGGTCGGCCAGCCCGACCCGCAGGGCGGCGAGGCCCCGATCGCCTTTCGCGTCGCGCGCATGCCGGTGATCCGCAATCTGGCGACTTCGATCACGCCGCGCAGCCTGATCGCCGACAGCCTGCCCGCGGCCTATGCCGACCCGCGGCGCGCGACCGACGAGCTGATCGATCGTTATTGGGAGCTGCTGCGCTATCCCGGCAACCGGGCCGCAACGATCGAGCGGTTTGCGATCCCGCCCGACGATGCCACCGACGCGGCGCTCGCCCGCATCGCCGCGCCGACGCTGATCCTGTGGGGCGCGCAGGATCGGTTGATCCCCGCGTCGTCCGGACGGTGGCTGGCGGCGCGCATCCCGAAGGCGAAGCTGATCGTCTATCCCGGCATTGGCCACATCCCGATGGAGGAGGCGGCCGATCGCAGCGCCGCCGACGCGGCGCGATTCCTCGACGGAACCGTTGCGCCTCCGGATCATTCGGGTAGCTGACGGCGGCATGGAGGAGGCGCGCGTGGCCGAAAACGACCCCCATGCGCTCGATCCCGGCCGCAACTGCTGGCGGATCGCGCGCGCGACGCGCGCAACCGTGATCGTCGATGCCGAGCAGTATTTCCGCCACGTCCGCTCCGCGATGCGCCAGGCCCGGCAACAGATTCTGCTGGTCGGATGGGATTTCGACGCGCGGATCAAGCTGGTCCACGAACATGACGACGATGCCCCGGCCGAAGTCGGGCCGTTCATCGACTGGCTGGTCGCCCGCAATCCCGCGCTTCAGGTGCATATTTTGCGCTGGGACACCGGCGCGCTGAAGAGCTTCTTTCAGCCGACCACGCTGATGACGCTGATCCGCTGGTGGCGGCACCCGCGCATCCATGTGAAGCTCGACGCCTTTCACCCCGCGGGCGCGTCGCACCACCAGAAGATCGTGGTGATCGACGATCGCCTCGCCTTTTGCGGCGGCATCGACATGACGGTCGACCGCTGGGACACGCGCGACCATCGCGACGACGAGCCGCGCCGGCGCGAGCCCGACGGCACGCCCTATGGCCCCTGGCACGATGCGACCACCGCGCTGTCGGGGCCGGTCGCGGGCGCGCTGGGCGAATTGTGCCGCGATCGCTGGACGCGCGCGGGCGGCGCGCCGATGGCGGCGCCGGATACGGCGGAAGAATGCTGGCCCGAGGGTCTGGCGACGATGTTCACCGATGCCGATGTCGCGATTTCGCGCTCTTCGCCGACCATGCCCGATCTGGACGCGGTGACCGAGATCGAGGCGCTCTATGTCGACCTGATCGCGCGCGCCGAACGCCATGTCTATGCCGAGAGCCAGTATTTCGCCTCACGCAAGGTGGCCGAGGCGATCGCGCGCCGGCTGGACGAACCCGATCCGCCCGAGTTCATCATCATCAACCCGGTCAAGGCCGACGGCTGGCTCGAGCCGATCGCGATGGACACCGCCCGCGCGCGCCTGTTCCAGGCGCTGAAGCAGCGCGACCATGTCAACCGGCTGCGCATCTATCACCCGGTCACCACGGCGGGCACGCCGATCTATGTCCATGCCAAGGTGACGATCATCGACGACATCGTGCTGCGCGTCGGTTCGTCCAATTTCAACAACCGCTCGATGCGGCTCGACACCGAATGCGACGTGACGATCGACGCGACATTGCCCGGCAATGCGGACGAGGAAGCGACGATCGCGGGCATCCGCAACGACCTGATCGCCGAACATCTGGGCTGCGACCCGGTGACGGTCGCGCGCACGGTGATGGCCACGGGATCGCTGATTGCCACGATCGACGCCCTGCGCCGCCCGGGGCGAACGCTGATCGATTACGAGATCCCGGACCTGACCGCGGTCGAGGAATGGCTGGCCGACAACAAGATCCTCGATCCCGAAGGCCCCGAGGAGATGTTTGAAAGCCTGGCCAAGCGCGATCTGCTCAGGCGCCTGAGACGACGGGGGCGCCGGCGCAACTGATGCGATAGGGACGATAACCAGAGCGGCAGCGATCGATTGGCCTCACGCTGCCACCTGCCCCGTCACCCCGGCCTTGTGCCGGGGTCCACCTTGCCGCCCGCTTTGCCCTCACGAACCGGAGGCCGACGCCTCGCCGCACCGTGGACCCCGGCACAAGGCCGGGGTGACAGAGGATTTGCGGCTGGCATTCGCTGAATTCTCCATTCCAGATACGTGTCTCGGGCCAATCAGGCGGCCACATGCCATCCTGCCGGCATGGCGCACCTGTCGTCCCGCTCCGCATCCCGATCAAACGCGCCCGGGCAGGTCGAAACCAGACGTCGCACAGCACGCGCAATTGCGCCCTTCGCCGCATCCCCCTAAAGCGCGGCGCATGACCGAGATCACGCCCGAAATCGTTGCCGAGCACGGCCTGTCGCCCGAAGAATATGATCGCGTGCTGGCGGCGCTGGGGCGGGTACCCAACCTGACCGAGCTTGGCATCTTCTCGGTCATGTGGTCGGAGCATTGCAGCTACAAATCCAGCCGCATCCACCTGAAGAAGCTGCCGACCGAAGCACCCTGGGTGATCTGCGGCCCCGGCGAGAATGCGGGCGTCATCGACATCGGCGACGGCCAGGCGGCGATCTTCAAGATGGAGAGCCACAACCACCCGTCCTATATCGAGCCCTATCAGGGCGCGGCGACCGGGGTGGGCGGCATCCTGCGCGACGTGTTCACCATGGGCGCGCGGCCGATCGCGAACCTGAACGCGCTGCGCTTTGGCCGGCCCGATCATCCGAAGATGCGCCACCTGATCGCCGGCGTCGTCCACGGCATCGGCGGTTATGGCAATTGCGTCGGCGTCCCGACGGTGGGGGGCGAGGTCAATTTCCACCCCGCTTACGATGGCAACATTCTGGTCAACGCGATGACCGTCGGCATCGCCCAGCAGGACAAGATCTTCTACAGCGCCGCCGCCGGCATCGGCAATCCGGTGGTCTATGTCGGGTCGAAGACCGGGCGCGACGGCATCCATGGCGCGACGATGGCGAGCGCCGATTTCGACGAGAAGTCGGACGAGAAGCGCCCGACCGTCCAGGTCGGCGATCCCTTCACGGAGAAGCTGCTGATCGAGGCGTGCCTGGAGCTGATGGCGTCGGACGCCATTGTGGCGATCCAGGATATGGGCGCGGCCGGCCTGACCTCCTCCAGCGTCGAAATGGCGTCGAAGGGTGGGGTCGGCATCGAACTGATCATGGACCATGTGCCCCAGCGCGAAGCCGGCATGACGCCCTATGAGATGATGCTGTCCGAATCGCAGGAACGGATGCTGATGGTGCTCAAGCCCGGCCGCGAGGCCGAGGCGGAGGCGATCTTCCGCAAATGGGAGCTCGACTTCGCGGTGATCGGCACCGTCACCGAGCCGGATCCGGTTCTTGGGGGCCGCATGGTGCTCAAATGGCGGGGCGAGACCGTTGCCGACATCCCGCTCGGGCCGCTGGCCGACGAAGCGCCGCTCTATGACCGGCCGTGGGTGCCGACGCCTCCGCCCGCCGATCTGACCGACGCGCCGGAAAGCGCGAACGTCGCGGTCGACCTGCTCAAGCTGATGGCGACGCCCGATCTCGCCAGCCGGCGCTGGATCTGGGAGCAGTATGACACCCAAGTCGGCGCCGACACGGTGCAGCGCCCCGGCGGCGACGCGGCGGTGGTGCGGGTCCACGGGACGGCCAAGGCACTGGCAATGACCACCGACTGCACGCCGCGCTATTGCTTCGCCGACCCGGTCGCGGGCGGCAAGCAGGCGGTGGCGGAGGCGTGGCGCAACCTGACCTGTGTCGGCGCGACCCCGCTCGCCATCACCAACTGCCTGAACTTCGCCAATCCGCAGCGGCCCGAGATCATGGGCCAGATCGTCGGGTGCCTGGACGGCATGGCCCAGGCGTGCCGCGCGCTCGATTTTCCGATCGTGAGCGGCAATGTGTCGCTCTACAACGAATCGAAGGCGACGGGCGGCGGCTCCGCCATCCTGCCCACCCCGGCGATCGGCGGGGTCGGCATTCTCAAGGACTGGGAGCGATCGGCGACGATCGGGTTCAAGGGGCTGGGCGACATCATCCTGCTGGTCGGCGAGCGCGAGGGGCATCTGGGCCAGTCGCTGTGGCTGCGCGAACTGCACGGGCGCGAGGATGGGCCGCCGCCGTTCGTCGACCTGAAGGCCGAACGGCGGACCGGCGACTTCATCCGCGGCCAGATCGGCTGCGGTGCGATCAAGGCGTGCCATGACGTGTCCGACGGCGGCGTCGCGGTCGCGGTCGCCGAAATGGCGCTGGCCAGCGGCATCGGCGCGCTGATCGATTCGCCCCAGCCGTTCGGCAATGCCGGCTCCTTCTTTGGCGAGGACCAGGGGCTGTACGTCGTGACCGTGTGCGACACCTGTCTGGCCGACTTCATGGCAGCGGCGCACGCGGCCGACGTGCCGGTCGATCCGCTGGGCCGCACGATCCGCGACCGCATCCTGTTCGAGACCGAGGATGGCGACTGGGCGGTGACGATCGAGGAACTGCGCGCCGCGCACGAAGGCTTCTTTCCCACGCTGATGGGCGACGCCGCGGCGCTGTAACCCGCACGGTCGTCGTCGCGAACCGGGACGAGACCCGTTCAACCTGCAAGGAAACATCATGTCCCGACTGATCGGCCCGACGCTCTCCGCCCTGCTGCTGGCACCCGCGGGCATCGCCGTGCTTGCGACCAGCCCGTCCGCGCCGGCGCTGGCCCAGTCGGTGCCGGGTCCGGCGGTCGGCGGCAAGCTCGCGCTCGGCCACGCGCTGCGCGGCCAGGACGGCAAGCCGACGACTTTGCAGCGACAGGCGGCGGGCAAGCCGATCATGGTCGTGCTGTTCAGGTCGGCGAAATGGTGCCCCTATTGCCAGACGCAGCTGAAGGGGCTGGGCGACATCGCCGCGCAGGCGCGCGCGAAGGGCGTGCGCTTCGTCGCGGTCAGCTATGACGATCCCGCGGTGCTCGCCGATTTCGCTGCGAAGCAGAACATCGCGTTCCCGCTGCTGAGCGATGCCGGTGGCGCGATGGCCAACGCCTGGGGCCTGCGCGACCCGCGCTATCCGGAGGGCAATTTCGCCTATGGCGTCCCCTATCCCACCGTCCTCGTCCTCGATGCCAAGGGACGGGTGAAGGCGAAATCGGTCGAAACCGATTACAAGAAGCGGCCGAGCACCGCCGACCTGCTGGCGATGCTGGCAAAGGCGTGACGCGAGCATTGTGGGCCGGACGAAAGGGAAACCATTGAGACCAAACCCTATGAAAACCGCTCGTGTCGAGCATCGTCGAGACACGTATCTCGACTTCGCTCGATACGAACGGGGACGTTGTGGATGTTTAGATCGGCGCTCAATTCGCCCATGACCCAGCCCGTCCTCATCCCCTGGCAACCCTATCCCGACATGACCGACGTCGAGCGCGCGGACGCCGCGCGTGCCTTTCATGCCGCAATGGCGACGCGCCGCACGTGCCGCGCCTTCGCACCGACGCCGGTGGCGCGCGAGGTGATCGAGGCGGCGATCCTGGCGGCGGGCAGCGCGCCGAGCGGGGCCAATCACCAGCCCTGGCATTTCGCGGTGGTCGGATCGGCCGCGGCCAAGCGCGCCATCCGCGAGGGCGCGGAGGCCGAGGAACGCGAATTCTATGCCGGCAAGGCGGGACAGGAATGGCTGGAGGCGCTGGCCCCGTTGGGGACCGACGCGGACAAAAGCTATCTGGAGGTAGCACCCTGGCTGATCGTGGTGTTCGGCCAGCGCCGCGGCGGCCCGCAACCGGGCGACGACCGCCAGAATTATTATGTGACCGAGAGCGTCGGCATCGCCTGTGGCCTGCTGCTCGCCGCGCTGCATCAGGCGGGGCTGGCGACGCTTACGCACACCCCCAATCCCATGCGATTCCTGAACACGATCTGCGCGCGTCCGGCGAACGAGAAGCCGCTGATGATCGTGACCGTCGGCCATGCCGCCGCCGACGCGACCATTCCGCTCCATGCCATCCAGCGCAAGTCGATCGAGGAGATCACGTCCTGGCTGTGAGCTGACTGCTTGCGCCCCTTTTCGCTGCCGGGCGATCGGTGTATCGGTGGCGCAATACAGGGGGGCAAAGATGAACGGCAACGCGACCGATCGAATCGGGACGCTCGACATCGTCCGCGGGGTAGCGGTGATGGGCATCCTGACCATGAACATCGTCGGCATGTCGATGGTCGACACCGCCTATATGAATCCGCGCGCCTATGGCGGCGCGACCGGCATCGACCTCGTCGCCTATCTGTTCAATTTCGTGCTGTTCGACGGCAAGATGCGCGGGCTGTTCTCGTTCCTGTTCGGCGCTTCAATGCTGCTGGTGATCGATCGGGCGACCGCAAAGGGCGAAAGCCCGGCGCGGATCCACTTCGCCCGGATGTTCTGGCTGTTCGTCTTCGGCCTCGCCCACCTGTATCTGATCTGGTGGGGCGACATCCTCCATCACTATGCGATCATGGGGTCGATCGCGTATCTGATGCGCAACCTGTCGGTCCGCCGGATGATCGCGATCGGTATCGGGTTGATCGTGGTCGAGATGCTGGTGACGGGGTCGCTTCCCGCCTTCATCTTCGCCGCGCAGCAGCCGGGCGCGCCGGCCGAAATGGCGAAGGCGCTGGCGGGGTTCGAGAAGGGGTTCGGCGTGCCTCCCGCCGACTATATCGCAGCCGACCTGGCCAATTATCGCGGCACCTATGCCGACATTCTTGCCAAGCGGGTCGCCAAGCATGTCGGCACGCCGATCAACACCGTGCTGTTTGTCGGGTGGGAGACGCTCGCCTATATGTTGTTCGGCATGGCCGCGCTGCGATCGGGCATGCTGACCGGCGCGTGGCCGCTGGCACGCTATCGCAAGTGGCTGGCCATCGGTTTCGGGATCGGCATCCCCGCCTATGCCGCGATCGCCGCGATGATGGTCGCGGCGAATTTCTCGATCCTGAGCGTGACGCTGGGCGTGATGGCGTTGGCGACGCCGGTGCGGCCGTTGATGATCGTCGGCTGGGCGGCGCTGATCATCCTGGCCACCCGCAACGGCGGCGCGTGGGTCGAACGGATCGCGGCGACCGGGCGGATGGCGTTCACCAACTATCTGATGACATCAATCCTGATGACGACGCTGTTCTACGGCTATGGATTCGGGCTGTACGGCGAACTGAGCCGGGCGACGCTCTACCTGCCCATGCTGGGGATGTGGGCGCTGATGCTGGCCTGGTCCAAGCCGTGGCTCGATCGCTTCCAGTACGGACCGCTCGAATGGATGTGGCGGTCGCTCACGCGGCTCCAGCTTCAGCCGATGCAGCGCCCCAGCCCGGCCTGACCAGATTTTTGCGAACGCGATGCAATAGACGTTGCGAGCCAGTCTCATTAGCTCTACATATGCTCGGTCGAAGCAAGAGAGCGCCATGGTCGTCTGCGTCTGCAATGCAATTCGGGAACGCGAGCTGCGCGATGCGGTACGCGGCGGCGCGATGAGCGCGGCGCAGGCCTATCGTGCGCTCGGGCGCCAGGCGAAATGCGGCCAATGCGTCCCGTTCGCGCGCAGCATCATCGAGGCCGAACGCGCGACTGCTTGACACTCGCATTTGCGCGAAAGTGCCGCAAATCTGCGATTTTTAGCCTGTTCCCCAGCCGCCTGCGAGCGTAGACTCACCGTCGAAACGATCGAGGACCGGTTCCATGAAGGGCGACGAAGGCGTCATCGAATATCTCAATCAGGTGCTCAAGAACGAGCTGACGGCGATCAACCAATATTGGTTGCACTACCGCCTGCTCGATCACTGGGGCGTCCGCCGCCTGGCCGAATTCGAGCGGCACGAATCAATCGACGAGATGAAGCATGCCGACTGGGTATCGGAACGCATCCTGTTCCTCGACGGCCTGCCCAATTTCCAGCTGCTCGGCCGGCTGCGCATCGGCGAGACGGTCGAGGAGGTGCTCAAAGCCGATCTGGCGCTCGAGCACGATGCGCTCGTCACGCTGCGCGACGCGATCGCGCATAGCGAGGCGGTTCGCGACTATGTCAGCCGCGACCTGTTCCGCAGGATCCTGGACAGCGAAGAGGAGCATGTCGACACGCTCGAACGTCAGTTCGAGATGATCGAACGGATGGGGCTGGAAAACTATATCCAGCTCAACTCCAGGCCCGAAAAGGAGGACGACTGACCGTCGTCGCCGCGCACGACCATTTTCCCGCCGTCACCCCGGGCTTGATCCGGGGTCTCGCTGCCTGATCCGACGCAAGAAATTGCGGGACCCCGGGTCGAGCCCAGGGGTAACCCGGAGATTTCCACCGACGATGCGGCTCGGGCGTTTCGGGATGAACGGGTCGCGACGATACCCGCGCGCTTACAACGCGGCGCGGCGCCCGAATTGCGGACGGCGCGCGACCAGCGGATTGGCTTCCGCCTCCAGCATGTTCAGCGTCTTTTCAAACAACGGGCGCAGCTGGACGACATATTGCAGCGCCTCGGTCGGCGCGTCCTGGCGCTCGACGCAGGCGCGCGCGATCATCTCGATCGTCTCCGCAAGCTCCGACAGCGGCTCCGCGCCGAACTGACGCGATTCGCCCTTCAGGGTGTGCGCGGGAATGACCATCGCGGTGGCGTTCTGGTTGCGCATCGCGTGCTCGATCGCCGCCACCGACTTGACGCCGTCTTCACGAAAATAGCCGAGGATGCGCACGAAGCTGGCACCCAGCTCGGTCCGCGCTTGTGCAAACGCGGTCCAGTCGACCAGCGCAGCCCCCTCCGACCCGTTCATAACGATCTCCAAAACGCCGTCTGGCACCCCGTCCCGGGCTTATCGGAAACCGGTAAACAGGATGTTGATGTCAGCGCCCTTGCGTCAGGATAAACACATGGTCGTCAGGATGTTCGAGGTGCAACCCCGCATGCGCCGCCGCTGCTGCGACCTCGGCAGCGGCGGCGGGATCGTCGGCGATCAGGTGAATGGGCAGCGCGGCACCGTCGCGGAGCGCGCGCGCGAGCCGGATCGCCGGCCACGGACAACGCAGGCCCCGCGCGTCGATCCGCGTCATCCGTGGTCGAACGGATTCTTGGACGCGCGCAGGTTGAGGCGCACCGGCACCGCACCGAAATCGAACTCGCGCCGGATGCCGTTGATCAGGTAGCGGCGATAGCTTTCGGGCAACAGGTCAACGCGCGTGCCGAACAGTACGAAGCTCGGCGGGCGCGTGTTGTTCTGGGTGATGTAGCGCGGTTTGATCCGTTTGCCGCCAGGCGCGGGCGGCGGATTGGCTTCAATCGCACGCTCGAACCAGCGGTTGAGCGCCCCGGTCGACACGCGGCGCGACCACGCCTCGCGCGTTTCGAAGCCGACGCGGATCAGCGTGTCGAGCCCCTTGCCCGTCGCGCCCGAAACGGTCAGCAGCGGCACGCCCTTTACCTGTGCCAACCCCTCATCCAGCGCGCCCTTGACGCCGTTGAACAGGCTGGAGGGGTTTTCTGCGACATCCCATTTGTTGAGCGCGATGATGAGCGCGCGGCCCTCCTGCAGGGCGCGGTCGGCGATCTTGAGGTCCTGGACCTCGAGTCCCTTGGTCGCATCGAGCAGCAGGACGACGACCTCGGCGAAGTCGATCGCGCGCAGCGCGTCGGCGACCGACAGCTTCTCCAGCTTCTCCTGCACCTTGGCGCGCTTGCGCATCCCGGCGGTATCGATCAGCCGCACCGCGCGCGGCTGACCGTCGCCATCGGACCATTGCCAGTCGACCGCGATCGAATCGCGGGTGATCCCCGCCTCCGGCCCGGTGATCAGCCGGTCCTGGCCGAGCAGCTTGTTGATCAGCGTCGACTTGCCCGCATTGGGCCGGCCGACGATCGCGAGCTTGAGCGGGGCATCGGGCGACTCCGGGTCGACCGGCGCGGCATCGACATCCTCGGGAAGCTCGACATAGGGGCGCAGCGCCTCGAACAGGTCGACGACGCCCTCGCCATGTTCGGCCGACAACGGGATGGGATCGCCGAGCCCGAGCGCCATCGCTTCGTAGATGCCCGGTTCCCCGGCGCGCCCTTCGGCCTTGTTGGCGACCAGCACGATCGGGGTATCGGCGGTGCGCAACCAGCGTGCGATTTCGGCATCGAGCGGCGTCACCCCCGCCCGTGCATCGACCATGAACAGGGCGACATCGGCGTCGCGGACCGCCGCCTCGGTCTGGGCGCGCATGCGGCCGGGCAGCGTGGCGGCGTCCTCGTCCTCGTAACCGGCGGTATCCATCACCAGGAATTCGAGGCCGAGCAGATTGGCTTCGCCCTCGCGCCGGTCGCGCGTGACGCCGGGCTGATCGTCGACCAGCGCCAGCCGCTTGCCGACCAGACGGTTGAACAGCGTCGACTTGCCGACATTGGGCCTGCCGATGATGGCGACCACGGGTAAGCTCATCGGCATGGCGCGCGCCCCCGCCCCGCTCAGCGGAACGCGGTCAACCGACCGCTGTCATCGAGGATGAGGAGCATGTTGTTGGCGACCACCGGCGACAGGGTGGTCGGCCCGACTGCGCGCTTCATCGTCGTGGTGATGCTGCCGTCCGTTACCGCGGCGGACACGATGTCGCCTTGGGAATTGACCAGCAGCAATCGGCCGCCCGCGAGCACCGGACCACGCCAGGTGATCGGCCCCTTCTTGCTCTTTTCCTTGCGGTAGCGCGGCAGCTGGCTGATCCAGCGGATCTTGCCGCTGGCGCGCGCGATGCAGACCAGCCGGGCGTCGTCCGTCACCACGAACAGCCATTCGCCGGCCAGCCACGGGGTCGCCACCCCGCCCAGATTCTGCTCCCACAAGCGCTGGCCGCTCACCACCTCGACCGCGACCATCCGCCCGCCCTCGCCGACGGCATAGACGCGGCCCTGATCGATCACGGGTTCGGCATCGATATCGGCCAGCGCCGAAACCGACGTCGTGATGCTCGTGCGCGACAGCGTGTCGGCCCACACTGAACGGCCGTTTTCATAACGATAGGCGTTGAGCTCGCCGGACGAATAGCCCGCGACGACGGTGCCCTGCGCATAGGCGGGCGCCGCCACCCCGAACACGCCCTGCGGCTCGATCGACCCGGATTGCGACCACAGGACCGACCCGTCGGCCTGAGACAGCGCGAAGAGCTGGTTGTCCTGGCTCAGCACATAGAGGTTGCCGCTCGCCAGCGTCGGCGAACCGCGCAGCGGCCCGCCGGGCTTCGCGCGCCACAATTCCGCGCCGTCGTCGGCATTGAGCGCGACGACATCGCCCAGCCCGTTGGCGGCGAACACGCGGTTCCCCTCAATGCTGACCCCGCCGCCAAAGCGTGCGCCACGATTTTCGTCGCCCGCGGTCGCCCGCTTCCACAGCGTGGCGCCATTGTCCGCCGACAGCGCATGGACCGTTGCGTTGCTGTCGATCAGGTAGATGCGACCATCCGCCACCACCGGCGACGCAGCCAGCCGCACGCGCGTGGTGCCGCCGGGAATCCGCACCGACCAGGCCGGCGCGATCGGATCGCCGAGCCCCAGATGACCCATCGATTTCGCCGCATTGCCGCCCGGCTGCGTCCAGGTCGGGTTGGCGACCGGGACGGGGGGAATGACCTGGATCGACGCGATCGTCGGATCGGCCTTGATTTCGTTTTCGGTGACCAGGATCGGCACGCGCTGGCCGACCACCGGGGTGCGTTTCGGCCCGCCCTTGAAGACGCCGCACGCGCTGAGCGCCGCGAGCAGGACGATCGCCGTGGTGGCCCGTACGGTTGACTTCATTGGGTATTCTTTTCCTCACCTTGCGCCGCTGCGGCCTTGGACGCCGCCGGCGTCTGATCAATCGCATCGACGCCCAGCACGCCCGCCATCTGCACCGCGCGCTGGCGGATCGTCGCCGGCACGCGCTCGGTCTGCGCGATCTGGCCGAACAGCTTGCCCGCCGGTCCCGGCTGGTTGAGCCGCAGATAGGCGACGGCGACCATTTCGCCCGCAGTCCCGAACCACGGGCTGTCCTTTACCGCCAGGCCGCGCAGCCGATCGATCACCGCCTGGGGCGCCAGCATATCGTATTCGGCCGATGTCTGGCGGATTAACGCCAGGTCGCGAAAGGGCTTGGCAACGCCTTCGTCCTTGGCGACCTGAGCGAACTTGGCGGCCGCACCCTTCAGGTCGTCCTTGGTCAGCAGGATGTCGGCTTCGGTGAATAGCGCCGACGCGCGATAACCCGGCCGATCCGACTTGGCGAGCTCGGCGAGGATCGGCTGCGCTTCGGCCGGTTTCTCCGCGCCCAGCGCCTCCAGTGCACGGCTGAAACGCTCACCCTCCGCGCCGGCAGCTTCGGCCTGGCGGTGCTGCCAGTAAAGCCAGCCGCCGAACGCGGCGAGCGCGACCAGGACGATGCCGACGATGGCGATGCCCCAGCGCCGCCACAGGCCGATCATCTGGTCACGGCGCAGCTCCTCATCCACCTCGCGGAGGAATGCGTCGCTGGTCTCAGGGGGTAACGCCAAGTTCGGGCTCCGTCGGGTGGGGTCGGTCAAAAGGTGGCGGACATTAGCCGCGCCAAATCGCAAAGCAAAGCGGGCGAAGACAAGGTGGCTCAGCCCTTGGGGACGTATATTTGTTCCGCGCCGGGAAAGCGCCGTGCCCGCACGTCGGCGGCATAGGTTTCAACCGCGGCAGAAATGCGGCCGGCGAGGTCGTCAAAGCGTTTGACGAAGCGAGGGGTCCGCTCGAACAGGCCCAGCATGTCCTCTGCCACCAGCACCTGGCCGTCGCATTGCGCCGACGCGCCGATGCCGATGGTGGGACAGGCAACCGCGCGGGTGATGTCGATCGCGATCGGCTCCATCACACCCTCTATGACCATAGCGAAGGCGCCGGCATCGGCGATGGCGCGTGCGTCGCCGACGATCTTGTCGGCTTCGGCCTGGCTGCGCCCGCGCGCGCCATAGCCGCCGAGCAGGTTGACCGCCTGGGGCGTCAAGCCGACATGACCCATGACCGGCACGCCCCGTTCCGACAGGAAGCGCACCGTCGGCGCCATCGCGACGCCGCCCTCCAGCTTCACTGCCGCGGCGCCCGTTTCCTTCATCAGCCGCGATGCGCTGGCAAACGCCTGTTCGGGGGAGGCTTCGTAGCTGCCGAACGGCATGTCGATGACGACCAGCGCATGATAGCTGCCGCGCACCACCGCGGCACCGTGCGCCGCCATCATCTCCAGCGTGACGGGCACCGTCGACGGCAGGCCGTAGACCACCTGGCCCAGGCTGTCGCCGACGAGCAGCATGTCGCAGTGCGGATCGAGCAGCTGCGCCATCCGCACCGTATAGGCGGTCAGCATCACCACCGGCTCGGCAGTCGTGCCGTCCGCCTTGCGCGCGCGGATCGCCGGTACGGTCAACCGTTTCATCGGCGCCGGCGTCGGATTGGCGCGGCTGGTCGCGGTATCAAGCGTGAAGGTGGTCGACATGTGCCCCGCTGTTAGCCCGATGCGCGAGGAAGCGCCACCCCGGCCGTGACCGCGCTCAGCGCAGCCAGCCCCGCCCGGCCGCCGTGCGCGCCAGCCACAGCTGGACCACCGCGACGGCGATGATGAAGATCGGAAACGGCACCGTCGCCGCCGCGCCCTTGACCGCGACCAGATCGGTCGCGCCGAACACCCAGGCGAACTGGACGATCGCCGCGATCAGCGACAGCGCGAAGAAATAGGTCGCGAGCCGCCGCCGCGCGAGCAGCGCCAGCCCGCCGAAAAATCCGCCCCAGGTCGCCAGGCCGTAAAGCCAGGTCACCCAGCGCGGCCGCTGGGCAAGCAGTTGGCGGTCGTAGTCGGGCAGCGCCGCGCGCGCCGCATCGCTCATCGCCACGTCCATGTAGAATGCGAGGATGCCCGTCGCACCCCACAAGGTGATCAAAATCGCCGCCGCCCAGTACCAGGTCGGCAACTTCGCCCGCGCGTCCCCCACCATATGAGCCCCCTCATCGTTCGTTCCAACGAGGGCGTTTAGCGCAGTTTCATCCAAATTGCGCCGCATATTGGTCCGGATCGAACCCGATCACGAGATGCCCGGCATGTTCGACGATCGGGCGGCGGATCATCGAGGGTTGCGCGACCATCAGCGCGATCGCGCGCGCCTCGTCCAGCCCCTGCCGCTCGCCCTCGGGCAGCTTGCGAAAGGTGGTGCCGGACCGGTTGATCAGCCGCTCCCAGCCGGCCTGCCGCGTCCACTCGCGCAGCTTCGCCGCGTCGATACCCCGCGACTTGTAGTCGTGGAAATCATGGGCGACGCCGGCGGAATCGAGCCAGGCGCGTGCCTTCTTCATCGTGTCGCAGTTCTTGATGCCGTAGACGGTGGTCATGGAAAGGATGCTCGCAATCGGGAGTGGATCGACGCCCTAGCCGCAGCGCACGCGCGGCGTGCGCACGTCGTCAACCGTGACGGTCAGCACGTCGCCCGCCCCGCGCGCGAGGCGATAGGTGGTTTCGTTGGTCATCCCCTCGCCGCTGACAACTGCCGCGACGTCGATGCCGCCGCCGGCCGCCACCGGGGTCACGCGCTGAACCTCCGCCACGCTTTCGTAGAAGCGCAGCCGTGCCGAATCGATCACCAACCGCATCTCGCTGAAGGGTGCGGCGCAGGCCGACGCATCGCGATCCCATGTGCCGAGATAAGGCGTGGGAATCGTCGCGGCGGTGCCGGGGTCGCCCGCCGGCTCCCGGGAGTCCGGCGCGGTGGGCGGTGCCGGCGATGCGACATTCGCCGACACGTTATCCGCCGGAACGTCGTCGGGCGCGGCGCGGTCACAGCCGACCGACAGACCGACAGCCGCAAGGGCGATGAGGCGAAGCGCCGCGTGCGCGCAGGACGAAGGGGTCATGCCGCCCCTCTTAGCCCGCCGCCACGATCGGTCAAATGGCGACGCCCCGCCATCGATCCGCGCGCTGGACATAAATCTTTCAAATCTCTGCGGATGATGCAAACCTGAATTATGGCGCATGCATCGACTCAATCCGCGACCAAGCCCGACCTTCGTCGCGCCGAGATCCTGGAGAAGCTGGCGGACCACATGCTGGCGGCGGGCCTGTCCGGATCGAGCCTGCGCGCAATGGCCCGCGCGGTCGGCACGAGCGACCGGATGCTGCTCTATTATTTCCGCGACAAGACCGAACTGGTCGGCGCGACGCTGGAGGTGATCGCCGCGCGGCTGGTGGCGATGATGGAGGCGCAGCGCGCACCCGAACCACGGCCCTATGCCATCCTGGTCAGGGAACTGAGCACGTCGCTGCTCAACCCGCAGGCGTGGCCGTACATGCGGCTGTGGCTCGAACTTGCGAGCCTGTCGGCGCTGGGCGACCCGGTGTTCCGCGCGGTCGGCGAACAGATCGGGCGCGGCTTCCTGGAATGGGGAACGGCGCAGCTCGACTCCCCGACGCCCGAGGCCCGCGCGATCGAGGGCGCGAAGCTGCTCGTGACGATCGAGGGGCTGGCGCTGTTGACCAGCATCGGGCTTGACGACGTGTGCCGAACGGCGCTGGACGCGCCGTAGGGCGGATCAGCGCGCAGCCGCCCCGGCCGAGTCCATGACCGGATCGCCGCGCTTCCAAACCTGTTCGCCACCGACCCAGGTTTCGAGCACCTGGAGCTGGCGCAACGCCGCCGCGTCGGCGGTCACCGGATCGCGATCGACGACGATGAAGTCGGCGCGCAGCCCCGGCGCCAGCGTGCCGAAGCGCGTTTCGGCAAAGCCCGCATAGGCCGCGTCGATCGAAAAGGCGCGCCACGCCTGCTCGCGCGTCACCGCTTCCTCCGCGCGCCAGCCGCCGATCGGCTCGCCCTTCTCGTCCTGGCGGGTGAAAGCGGCCGCCCAGCCGACGAACGGGTTGGGATGTTCGACCGGATAGTCGGAGCCGAAGGCGAGGCGCGATCCGACCCCGAGCATCGATTTCCACGCATAGGCACCGCCCAGCCGCCCCTCGCCCAGTCGCGCCTCCGCCATCGTGCGATCGCTGGTCTGATGCACCGGTTGCATCGACGCGATCGTGCCGTGGCGACCGAACCGCGGGAGGTCCGCCGGGTCGACGATCTGGGCATGCTCGATCCGCCAGCGCCGGTCGCCGGGATAGGACCCGGCCAGTTCCTCGATCGCGTCGAGCACCCCGGCATTGGCGCGGTCGCCGATCGCGTGGATCGCGATCTGGAACCCATCCATCGTGCCCCGGCTCATCAGGTTGCGCAGCTGGGTATCGCTGGTGATCGCCAGCCCCTGCTGTCCCGGCGCGTCGGCATAAGGTGCCTTGAGCAGCGCGCCGCGCGAGCCGAGCGCGCCGTCGACATAGAGCTTGATCCCGCCCATGCGCAGCCTGTCGGCGTAAAGCCACGGCGTCGGGCCGTTGCCGCCGACGCGGAGCGCGGGCTCGATGCCAGCGGAATAGGCCATGATGCGCACGCGCAGCAGACCCTGGTCGCCCATACGTCGATAGGTCAGCCAGTCGTCGACGCTGGTGCCCATGTCGGCAGTGGCGGTGATGCCGTTGGACAGCAGGATGCGCTGGGCATCCAGGAACGCCTGGTTGCGCTCGCGCGGGGTGGGGGCCGGCACCTTGTCGTCGATCAGCTGCGACGCCGCGTCGACGAAGATGCCGGTCGGCTGGCCCTTCGCGTCCTTTTCGATTCTCCCGCCGGTGGGCGCGGCCGTGCGCGGGGTGATCCCGGCGGCCTTCATCGCGGCGCTGTTTGCCCAGCCGGCATGACCGTCCACGCGCTCCAGCCAGACCGGGCGGCCCGGCACGATAGCGTCCAGGTCCGCCGCGGTCGGAAAGCGGCCCAGCCCCCAGCGTTCCTGATTCCAGCCGCGCCCGATGATCCACGGGCGATTGGGATTGGCCGCGGCATAGGCCACGATCTTCGCCTTTGCCTCCTCGAGGCTGGCGGTGCCGCTCAGGTCGAGCGACCCCGCCTGGAATCCCAGCCCCATGACATGACCGTGCGCGTCGATCATGCCGGGCATGACGAAGCGCCCCTTCATGTCGGTGCGCCAGTCGGGGCGCGCGGGCCGCTTTTCACCTTCGCGCAGCAGCCGCGTCACCTTGCCCTCGCGGTCGATCAGGATGCCGGTAAAGCGGACCACCCGTCCCTCGGGATCGAGCGCGACGCCGGTGACATTGTCGACCAAGGCATCGGCCAGCGCCACGGGCGCGGCGACCAGCGCGACCAGCGCGGCGAAGGGGCGCAGCCAGCGCCTCATTTCGCGATCCTGCGCACCAGCGCGCTCGTATCCTGCCGGTTGCCGCCCATCGCCTGTACCTCCGCATAGAATTGATCGACCATTGCGGTCATCGGCAATGTCGCGCCGTTGCGACGCGCCTCGTCGAGGGCGAGGCCCAGGTCCTTACGCATCCAGTCGATCGCGAAACCGAAGTCGAAGCGGTCCTCAGCCATCGACTGCCAGCGATTCACCATCTGCCAGCTCTGCGCCGCGCCGCCCGAGACCGCTTCAAACACGCGGTCGAGGTCGAGGCCCGATTTCTGGGCAAAGCGCAGTGCTTCGGCCAGGCCCTGAAGCACGCCGGCGATCGCGATCTGGTTGACCATCTTCGTCGTCTGGCCCGCGCCCGCCGCGCCGACATGGACGATGCGCGCGGCATAAGCCGACATGACCGGCTCCGCCGCGGCCATCGCCGCCGCCGTGCCGCCGCACATGATCGACAGCTTGCCATTTTCCGCGCCTGCCTGCCCCCCCGAAACGGGCGCATCGACCGCGTGCAGTCCGCGCGCTTCGGCCTCCGCCGCCAGTCGCCGGGCGATGTCGGCGGACACCGTGGTATGATCGATTAACACCGCGCCCGCGCGCATCGCATCGAACGCGCCGTCCGACCCGAGCGTCACTGCCGCCAGATCGTCGTCGTTGCCGACGCAGGTGATGACCGCGTCCCGGTCCATCGCCGCTTGCGCCGGGGTGGCGGCGACCGCGCCGCCATGCCGGGTCACCCACACCTCGGCACGCGCACGGGTGCGGTTATAGACGGTCACCTCGTGCCCGGCGGCCGCCAGGTGCCCGGCCATCGGCCCGCCCATCACGCCCACGCCGATAAATGCGATTTTTGCCATAGGCTGCCCGCATAAGCGGTGTTCCGTGCCCGCGCCAGATGGGTTAGGTGCCATGGTCTATGGCTACCCAACCCACGTCCGCCGCAGCCGCCGCGCCGCTGCCCGTATCGATCGACGATGTCCGCACCGCGCATGCGCGAATCGTCGACGCGATCGTGCGGACCCCGACGCTGATTTCGCGCACACTGTCGGAGCTGACGGGCGCCACCGTCTATCTGAAGTTCGAAAACCTTCAGTTCACCGCCGCCTATAAGGAACGCGGCGCGCTCAACACGCTGCTCCAGCTCACCGAGACGCAGCGCGCCAAGGGCGTGATCGCCGCGTCGGCGGGCAATCATGCCCAGGGCCTGGCCTATCACGCCAGCCGGCTGGGCATTCCGGCGACGATCGTCATGCCCAAGCCGACGCCGACGGTGAAGGTGACCCAGACCGAGGGCCATGGCGCGACGATCGTGCTGGAGGGCGAGACGTTCGACGCCGCCTATGCGCACAGCCGCAAGCTGGAGGCCGAGCGCGGCTATACCTTCGTCCACCCCTTTGACGATGCGCGGGTGATTGCGGGCCAGGGCACCGTCGCGATCGAAATGCTGGAGGACGCGCCCGACATCGACACGCTGGTCGTGCCGATCGGCGGCGGCGGGCTGATTTCGGGCATGGCGACCGTCGCGCGCGCCGCGGGCCGGCCGATCGAGGTGGTCGGCGTGGAGGCCGAGCTGTTCCCGTCGATGTACAACCGCCTGAACGGCACCACCCTGCCCTGCGCGGGCGATACGCTGGCCGAGGGCATCGCGGTCAAGGAACCGGGCACGCTGACCGCGCGGATGGTCGAGGCGCTGGTCGACGACGTGCTGCTGGTCGGCGAACGCCATCTGGAGGAAGCGGTCAGCCTGCTCGTCCAGATCGAGAAGACGGTCGTCGAGGGCGCGGGTGCCGCCGGGCTCGCCGCGCTGCTCGCCCGCCCCGGCCGCTTTGCCGGGCGGACGGTCGGCATCGTGCTGTGCGGCGGCAACATCGACACGCGCCTCCTCGCCAACGTCCTGCTGCGCGACCTGGCGCGGTCGGGCCGGCTCGCCCGGCTGCGCGTGCGGCTGCAGGACAGGCCGGGCGCGCTCTATCAGGTTGCGCGGACCTTTCACGAGCAGGGCGTCAACATCATCGAGGTCTATCACCAGCGGGTGTTCACCACGCTGCCGGCCAAGGGCCTGATCACCGACATCGAATGCGAGACGCGCGACCGTGCGCATCTCGACCGGCTGATCGACGCGCTCAGGCTGGCCAATTACGAGGTCAGCCAGGTCGAGCTGGCCTGACCGGGCTCAGAAGTTCAGCGGCGTCCCTGATTTCGCGGCGACGCGGCGGATCAGCGCGATGTCCTCGGCATAGCCGGGCTGGCCGGCATAGTCGAAGAACTGCTTCAGCACCTGATAATCGCCATCCTGGTTCGACACGCCATAGGGTTTGATCTGGCCGCGATCGAGCGCTTCCTCATGCAGCAACAGGCTCATGCGGAAGAAGTTGGCGGTGATCCGCTTGTATTCGGCGAGCTGCGCGTCGCGCACCGTCGCCGACAGCGCCTGATTGTCCTTGCGGTTCCAGCGGGTCGGCACGTGGCGGTTATACGCGGTGAAGTAGTTGAACTTGAGGTTGAACGGCTGCGTCGCCCCCTTGGGGTCGGCATCGGGATGGTAGCTGCGGGTGACGAGCCTGAGGCCGGTCTGGAAGGTGCGATGCAGGAAATAGTCGTTCAAGGTCAGCTGGCTCAGCAGATACTCGCCGACCTTGGTCGAATTTGAACCGTTGACGCGCTGCAGCGCCGGATCGAAACGCAGGCCGAGCATGAACCAGCTGAGCTGCATCGCATCGGTTTCGTCGCGCAAGGTCGCATCGGGACGGACGCTGTCGATGACGAACTGGGGAAAGCCGAGCAGGCGCAACCGGTCGCGCATCGCATCCTTGCCGCCGACATTGCCCGGTAGCCCCCGGCTCGCCTCCGACGGGTCGAAGCCGAAGCGCGCGGTGTCGCCCAGTTCCCAGATGGTGTTGGGCAGCATCTCGGGCAGACGGCCGTTGCCGCTGTCCGGCAGCGTGGCGCGCTTGCCGGCAAAGGCCGCGCGGAATGGTGCCTCCTTGGCGAGATAGGCAAAGGCAATCTGGCCGCGCATGAACGTCGTGCGTCCCATCGCCTGGCTGCGCATCAGGTGCTGGCCGATCAGCGCGTTGCGGTATTTGAGCGCGCTGATCCGCTCGACGCGCCAACGATCGGCCGGATCGTAAGGATTGAGCCCCGCAAAGGGCTGAGTCAGCATCTCGACGCCGAAATAGAGTTTCCAGAAATTGAAGTCGCTCGGGTCGGCGAGATACGCGTTCTGAAGCGCCTCCCATTCGGCCGCGCGCGCGGGGATGGCGATGCGCGGCACGTCTGAAATCCAGTCGTCCATCGTGCCTTCGCCGGGGCCATGCGCGATGTCGGCGGACCACAGCGGGAACGGCACACCGACCCGGAGCTTGTCGAAGTCGATCGCCAGGAATTCGTCGCGGGCGCGATGGGCGTCGGCCAGCGTGCGGACCGGCGCGGCACCGGTCGTCACCGGCATGAAGCGGGCCAGCTCGCCGGCGAGCGCGAGGTCGCGTTCGGCACTGGTCGCGCCCGGCAGCACCGCACCCCCGGGCTGGAGCAGGCGGAATGTGCGGGGGTTCTCGGCGGGCAGACTGAACTGGGTGCGCACGAACTTGACGCCGCGTACCAGCGCCTGCGCCTCGACTTCGCTGGCGCCGTCGATCATCGCGCGGCGGACGATCTCGGAATCGCTCGTCCCGATCCGGGCGAGGTCGAAGAAGTCGGCACCGTGACACGCGACGCAGCTGTCCTTCTCCCGCACCTTGCGCCACATCGCCAGTGCTGCTGCATAATCGTCGGGCGTCGTCTCGCCATCGGTCCGGAAGCTGACCTGACGTGTGCCCTGGGGTGTCTCGACGACGGTCGTGACGACGCCCGGATCGCCCTCCTCGAAGCAGCCGGCCACCAGGCACGCGAGGAGGACGGGCGCGAAGGACAAGCGCAGGCGAAATGCGGCGCGACGCGCGCCCCCGGAAACCGACATCGGCATATGACCCCCTCACAAAAAGCGTGATTCGACACGGGCTTGCGATGCTGACCCCCCGGGGTGCAGCTGCACGGATACATAGCCGCAATCGTCGGTAACCGCAGCTTACGAAAACTGCTTACCGGGTGATAAGGCGCAATATCGCGAAACCGAAGGCGTCGACCTCGGCCCCGGTACCGCGTGGACGGGTGCGGCGGGCGCGTTAACCATCATTATTGGTAAACACGCTTTTCACGAAGCTTTGTTCACCGCATATTCGCTTTCGACGCGTAGCAGGCCCGGCATCGTCCGGGGTTGAGCAGAAGGGTTGACGGGTGAGCGCACCGTTCAGATTTCCTCGGTTTTTCGTGACCAGCCCGACGCCCTGCCCCTATCTGCCGGGTCGGCAGGAGCGAAAGGTCTTCACCGAGCTGAACGGACCGCACGCCGGCGAACTGAACGACGCGCTCGGCCGGATCGGCTTCCGCCGCAGCCAGTCGGTCGCCTATCGTCCGTCCTGTGCGGGCTGTTCCGCCTGTGTCTCGGTCCGCGTCGTCACCGGCCAGTTCAAGCCCAATGCCACCCAGCGCAAGCTGCTCAAGCGTCACGGCGACCTGGAAGTCACCGCCTGCCGCCCATGGGCGACCGGCGAGCAGTTCGAGCTGCTGCGCCGTTATCTGTCGGCGCGCCACCCCGGCGGCGGCATGACCCAGATGGACGAGCATGACTATGCCGACATGGTCGAACAGAGCCCGGTCCGCAGCTTCGTCATCGAATATCGCGAGCCGTCCGTGGGCGGCACGCCGGGCCGGCTGGTCGGCGCGTGCATCACCGACCAGCAGGGCGACGGGCTGTCGATGATCTACAGCTTCTTCCTGGCCGACGACGAACGGCGCCAGGGGCTGGGCAATTACATCATCCTCGACCACATCCTGCGTGCCCGTGCGGCCGGCCTGCCCTATGTGTATCTGGGCTATTGGGTGAAGGGGTCGCAGCGCATGGCGTACAAGGCGCGCTTCCGTCCGCTCGAGACGCTGGGCCCGATGGGCTGGATGGCGCTCAACGATCCGGTCGATCCCGCCGTGCAGCCGCGCGCCCACCAGCCGGCCTGAGCCACGCGCGGCATCGCCGCAGTCGTTCAGCCCTGGCCGTCCATGTCGCCTTCGGTAAGCTCCACATCGCTGGCGGTGCCATGATCGCCGCTGCGCGCCTCCGCGATGAAGGCCGCGCCATGGGCATCGAGGCCAATCGCGCCGCGAACATGCGTCTCGGCGGGTGACTCGCCGGCTTCCGGGTCGAAGCCGATCCAGCCGATACCGGCGACATGCGCCTCCGCCCAGGCATGGGGGTACAGCGTCGCGCCGCCATCGCCGATCGCGCGATAGCCCGACACGAAGCGCGCGGGCAGGCCCAAGCAGATCGCTGCGGCGATGAAGAGTTGCGCCGCCTCCCGCGTGCTTCCGCTCATGCCTTCGACCGTTTCGCTGGCGGGACGCGCGTGGGCGCGCCCGTCGACCGCCGCGAAGGTGAATCCGGCATGGATCGCAGCGCTCAGGCGGTGCGCACGATCGAGCGGGTCGCCTTCGCCCGCCAGATCGCGGGCAAGTTCGCCCAGCCGCGCGGTGCAGCGCGTCGCCTCCGTCGTGCGCAGATAGAAGATCGGCGGCAGCGGCTCGGCCGATCCGGTCACCGCGCCCGAGAACGGCGTCGTCAGCACGTCGCCGGTGACGGTCAGCTCGACCGCGTCGACCGGCCCGGTCGCATAGAGCATCGTCACCTGATTGCCGAAACCGTCGATACCGTGACGCAGGCGCGCATCGCAGCTGACGTCCAGATGCCAGGCCACGACCGATTGGTGGTCGGTATCGCCCGGCATCAGCCGCAGCAGCTGGATCAGCCGGTTCTGCGGCTGGTCGAAGCGGCGGACGCTGTGGTGGGCGAGCGACAGGCGCATCAGGGAAACCGGAACTGCCGCGCGATCGCGTCGCCGATCAGGTCGTTTTCGCGGATGAAGTTTTCGAGATACTCGTGAAGGCCGCTCAGGATCACCTCGGACCCGCGCGTCTTCTGCATCCGGTTCATCCGCGCGCGCGCCATGCGCCCCGCCTCGCCCTGAAGCCCGGTTTCCTTGGCGAGCAGGCTCAGCATCTCCAGCGCCTCCTCCGCGCTTGCCGCCAGCGACCGCGGCAGCTCGCGCCGGGTGAGCAGCAGGTCGATGACCAGTTCGGGCCTCAGCCCCTCGGTATAGACCCAGCGATAGGCGGTCACCGCCGACACCGTCTGCAGGATCGTCGTCCACTGGTCACGATCGATCACGCCGCCGACCGGCTCGCCCGCGGGCAGGAGCAGGTGGTATTTGACGTCGATCAGCCGCGCGGTGTTGTCGGCGCGCTCGATCGCTGCGCCAAGGCGGATGAACCACGTCGCCTCGTTGCGCATCATCCGCGTCACCGCACCGTCGAACCCGCGCGTCTCCGCCTTGACCGCCTCGACCAGATTGAGCGTCGCGGCCGATCCGCCGGGGCTGGAGCGGTTGTGAAAGATCAGCCAGGCGCGGTTGATCGCGGTCCACGCGTCGCGGGTCAGCGCGGTGCGCACCGCGCGGGCGTTGTTGCGCGCGGCCTCCAGGCATCGGATGATCGACCCGGGGTGGCTGGCGTCCAGCGTCAGGAAGCGGGCGACATTCTGGGGCGTCAGCGTGTGATCGGTCGCGGCGAACGATTCCTCGCAATAGGTGACGGTCAGCGCGCTCTGCCACGCCGCCTCGCCCGCGGGCCGGGCGGACAGCGCGTCGAGCCGGATTGTCGCCTCGACCAGCCGGGCGATGAAGTCGGCGCGCTCGACATAGCGCCCCAGCCAGTAGAGCGAGGCCGCGGCGCGCGACAGCATCAGCATGGCGCACGCCGCACGGTCACGCCCCGCCCCCCTGCTGGAACTGGAACTGCGCCTGGACCGCGTCGGCGGGCGCGCGATCGGGCAGCAGCACGAAGCTGTCCTTGGTCCCGCCGCCCTGGCTGGAATTGACCACCAGCGAACCCGGTTTCAGCGCGACGCGGGTCAGTCCGCCGGGCACGACCTGAACCCCGCCGCTGCCGGTCAGCACGAACGGACGGAAGTCGACATGACGCGGCGCGATGCCCTGATCGGTAAAGGTCGGCACGGTCGACAGCGCCAGTGTTGGTTGGGCGATGTAGCGTTGCGGCTCGGCGATCAGCGCGGCGCGGAACGTCTCGATCTCCGCCTTGCTGGCGGTGGGGCCGACCAGCATGCCGTAGCCGCCCGACCCGTCGACCAGCTTGACCACCACTTCGTCGAGATGGTCGAGCACATATTTGAGCGCGTCGGGTTCGCGGCAGCGCCAGGTTTCGACATTGGGCAGCTTGGCCTCGCCCCCCGAATAAAAGCGCACGATGTCGGGCATGTAGCTGTAGATCGCCTTGTCGTCCGCGATGCCGTTGCCCGGCGCGTTGAGCAGCGTGACGTTGCCCGCGCGATAGGCCGCCATGATGCCGGGCACGCCCAGCATCGAATCGGGACGGAAGACCAGTGGATCGAGAAAGTCGTCGTCGATGCGGCGATAGATAACGTCGACCTGCACGGGCCCGGCGATCGTCTGCATGAACACGCGGTCGTCGTCGACGATCAGGTCGGCGGCCTCGACCAGCGGGACGCCCATCGAATCGGCCAGGAAGCTGTGCTCGTAATAGGCAGAGTTGAAATGGCCCGGCGTCAGCACGACGCAGGCCGGTTCCCCCCTGCATCCCGGCGGCGCGACCGAACGCATGGTTTCCAGCAGCCGGTCGGGATAGCTGTCGACCGCCGCGACCCGGAAACTGCGGAACAGCTCCGGGCACAGCCGGATCATCGCCTCGCGATTTTCCAGCATGTAGGAGACGCCCGAGGGGGTGCGCGCATTGTCCTCCAGCACGAAGAACTGGTCGGGGCCGGTGCGCACCAGGTCGATGCCGCAGATATGCGCCCAGATGCCGCGCGGCGGGCGGATGCCGACCACTTCGGGTCGAAACTGGGCGTTGCAGAAGATCAGCTCGGGCGGCAGCACGCCTTCGGCCAGGATGCGCCGCGCGCCATAGATGTCGTCGAGGAAGGCGTTGATCGCCTCGACCCGCTGAACCAGCCCATCCGACAGCCGCGCCCATTCGTCCGCCAGAAAGACGCGCGGAATCATGTCGAACGGGATGATGCGTTCGGATGCGTCGCGATCGCCATAAACGGCGAAGGTGATGCCAAGCTGGCGGAACATCGTCTCCGCGGCCGCCAGCCGCCGTTCAAGCTCGCCGGGCGGTGTTTCGTGCATCCATGCGGCGAGTTCGGAAAGCTCGGACCGCGGCGCGTTCGGGCCGCTGGTCCCCCAGATTTCGTCGAACGCTGCGCGCGCTGCCATCCGCTCTCCCGCCGGCCGGATTTGGATCGAGTGACCATGCTGCCCGCGTCTGTTGCAACGCACAAGGCCTAATGCGCGGGTCGGCGGCACGCCGTGCCGCGCGCCGGCCTATTTCTTGCGCTTGAAATCCACCGCGACGACGTTCGACCCGTCGTCGGCGGGCTTGACCGCGGGGCCGTCATTTTCCGCTTCCTCGTGCGGGCCGGGGCCCTCGGGACCGTCAGACACGTGAAAGCGCAGCTCGAAATTGACCGCGGGATCATGGAACCCGGTCACCGCCGAAAACGGAATCGTCAGCGTCGACGGAACCTGGTTGAAGCTGAGCCCGACCGAAAAGCGCCCGTCGTCGACCTTGAGATCCCAGAAGCGATTCTGGAGCACGATCGTCATTTCGTCGGGGAAACGCTCGGTCAGCCGCTGGGGGATGTCGACGCCCGGCGCGCCGGTCTTGAAGGTGATGTAGAAATGGTGCTGACCGGGCAGCCCGCCCTGTTCGGCGACCGAGCCCAGCACGCGCCCGACGACCGCGCGCAATGCCTCCTGGACGATCTCGTCATAGGGAATCAGGCTGTCGGGTACGTTGGATGACATTGCGTCTAGCTACCCGTCCCAGCGTGTGGGTCAAGATTGCACCGGCGCGAACGCACGCTATGTGGACCTCATGCGCACCGCCACCCTCAACCGATCGACCCAGGAAACCCAGATCGACGTGACCGTCGATCTCGACGGGTCGGGCAGTTATGAAATTTCCACCGGGATCGGCTTTTTCGACCATATGCTCGAACAGCTTTCCCGGCATTCGCTCATCGACCTCAAGGTCAAGACGGTCGGCGACCTTCATATCGACCAGCATCACACGGTCGAGGATACCGCGCTGGCGATCGGCGCGGCGGTCGCGCAGGCGCTGGGCGACAAGAAGGGCATCCGCCGCTATGGCGACGCGCTGTCGCCGATGGACGAGACGCTGACCCGCGTCGCGATCGACATTTCCGGGCGACCCTGGCTCGTGTTCAAGACCGAGTTCACCCAGAAGCGGCTGGGCGAGATGGACACCGAGATGTTCGAGCATTTCTTCCACAGCTTCGCGCAAAGCGCGGGCGTGACGCTGCATGTCGAGACACTGTACGGCCAGAACAACCATCACATTGCCGAAAGCGCCTTCAAGGGGCTGGCCCGCGCGCTGCGCCAGGCGGTCGAGATCGACGCACGCAAGGCCGACGCGATCCCGTCGACCAAAGGTACGCTGTGAGCGTCGCGCTGATCGATTACGGCGCGGGCAATCTCCATTCGGTCCACAACGCCCTGATCGCGGCGGGTGCGCGCGACGTTGCGGTCACCGCCGATCCCGATGCCGTGCTGGCGGCCGATCGCATCGTCCTGCCCGGCGTTGGTGCGTTCCGGGCGTGCATGGACGGGCTGGCGGCGCTGCCCGGCATGATCGACGCGCTGCAGGCGCGTGTCGTCTCAGGCGGCGCGCCCTTTTTGGGCGTATGCGTCGGCATGCAGCTGATGGCCGACATCGGCGAGGAGTTTGGCAATCATCGCGGACTTGGCTGGGTGCGCGGGCGCGTGCGCCCGCTCACGCCGTCGCCCGAGCTTCGCGTGCCGCATATGGGCTGGAACGACGTCGCGCCGGTCGCGCCGCACGCGCTGATTCAGCCGGGCGAAGCCTATTTCCTGCACAGCTTCGCGTTCGACGGCGACGAGGTGGTGGCAACCACCGATCATGGCGGGCCAGTCACCGCCGCGATCGGCCGCGACAATGTGCTGGGCGTGCAGTTCCACCCGGAAAAGAGCCAGCGCTACGGCATCGCGCTGCTGGAAAGGTTTCTTGAATGGCGGCCGTGAACCACCTGATCCTCCCCGAGCTTCGCTCGGGGAGGGGGACCGCGCGCCAAAGGCGCGGGGTGGAGG
>NZ_LSHX01000054.1 GCF_001555965.1 Sphingomonas sp. CCH21-G11 | reverse complement strand
GCGGCGCAGCAGGCCCCCGCGCAACCCGCCCCCGACGTCGAAGCCGCCGCGCTGTCACCGTCGGTGCGCCGCGCGGTGCTCGAATTCGGCGTCGACCCCGCGACGGTCAAGGGCACCGGCAAGGACGGCCGCATCACCAAGGAAGACGTGGTTGCCGCCGCGTCGGGCAAGGCGGACGCACCCGCCCCCGCGCCCAGCCCGTCGCCAGCGCCGGCGACCGCCGCGAGGAGCGCGTGCGCATGACGCGCCTGCGCCAGACCGTCGCCAAGCGACTGAAGGATGCGCAGGACACCGCCGCGCTGCTCACCACCTTCAACGATGTCGACATGACCGCGGTCATGGAGGCGCGCAGCCGCTACAAGGATCTGTTCGAGAAGAAGCACGGCGTGCGGCTCGGCTTCATGGGCTTTTTCGTGAAGGCGGCGTGCCAGGCGCTCAAGGACATTCCCGCCGTCAACGCACGGATCGACGGCGAAGAGATCGTCTATCACGACTATGCCGACATCTCGGTCGCGGTCAGTGCGCCGCAGGGCCTGGTCGTGCCCGTGATCCGCAACGCCGACCGGATGTCGGTGGCCGAGGTCGAGCGCACGATCGGCGACTTCGGCAAGCGCGCCAAGGACGGCACGCTCAAGATGGAGGAGATGAAGGGCGGCACCTTCACCATCTCCAACGGCGGGGTCTTCGGATCGCTGATGTCGACGCCGATCATCAACCCGCCGCAGAGCGCCGTGCTGGGCCTCCACCGCATCGAGGACCGCCCGGTGGTCCGCGACGGCCAGGTGGTGGTGCGCCCGATGATGTATCTCGCGCTCAGCTATGACCATCGCCTGATCGACGGCCGCGAAGCCGTGACGTTCCTGGTCGCGCTGAAGAACGCGATCGAGGATCCGACCCGTCTGCTGATCGACCTGTAATCGTCCCGCGCCGTCCCTATGTTCCGGGCGACGAATGGAGCTGAAAATGGCTGAGTATGACTATGACGTCCTGGTAATCGGCTCAGGCCCCGGCGGTTATGTCGCGGCGATACGGGCGGCGCAGCTGGGCCTCAGGACCGCGTGCGCGGAATCGCGGGAGACGCTGGGCGGCACCTGCCTGAATGTCGGCTGCATTCCGTCCAAGGCGCTGCTGCACGCCTCCGAGCTGTTCGAGGAAGCGGCGGGCGGCAAGCTCGCCAAGCTGGGGGTGAAGTTCGACAAGGTCAGCCTCGATCTCGACGCGATGCATGCGCAGCGGCTGGAGGCGGTCAAGGGCCTGACCGGCGGCATCGAATTTCTGTTCAAGAAGAACAAGGTCACCTGGCTCAAGGGTCGCGCCGCATTCGAGGATGCGCACACGGTGAAGGTGGCCGACCAGACGGTAACGGCGAAGCACATCGTCATCGCCACCGGGTCCAGCGTCACCCCGCTGCCCGGCGTCACCGTCGACCAGCAGGTCGTGGTCGATTCGACCGGCGCGCTCGAATTGCCCAAGGTGCCCGAACATCTGGTCGTCATCGGCGGCGGCGTGATCGGGCTCGAGCTGGGCAGCGTGTGGAAGCGGCTGGGTGCCAGGGTGACGGTCGTCGAATATCTCGACCAGATCCTGCCCGGCTTCGACGGCGACGTGCGCAAGGAATCGCTCAAGCTGTTCAAGAAACAGGGCATCGAGTTCAAGACCGGCACCAAGGTGACCGGGGTCGAGGTGAACGACGGCAAGGCGACCGTGACCGTCGAGCCCGCTGCCGGTGGCGCGGCGGAAACGCTGACCGCCGACAATGTCCTCGTGTCGATCGGCCGGCGTCCGAACACGGATGGCCTGGCGCTCGACAAGGCCGGGCTGAGCGTCAACGCGCGCGGCCAGGTCGAGGTCGATCACCATTTCAAGACCGCCGTCGACGGCATCTGGGCGATCGGCGATGTCGTGCCCGGCCCGATGCTCGCGCACAAGGCGGAGGATGAGGGGATCGCGGTCGCTGAGAACATCGCCGGGCTGCACGGCATCGTGAACCACGACCTCATTCCCTCGGTCGTCTATACCATGCCCGAAATCGCAGGCGTCGGCCTGACCGAGGAAGCGGCGAAGGAGCGCGGCGAGATCAAGGTCGGCAAGTTCCCGATGGCGGGCAACAGCCGCGCCAAGACCAATCACGAGCCCGACGGTTTCGTGAAGGTGATCGCCGACGCCGCCACCGACAAGGTGTTGGGCGTGTGGATCATCACCAGTGTTGCCGGCACGATGATCGCCCAGGCGACCCAGGCGATGGAATTCGGCGCGACCGCCGAGGACATCGCGCTCACGTGTCACGCCCACCCGACCCATCCGGAGGCGCTGAAGGAAGCGGCGATGGCGGTGACGGGCAAGCCGATCCACATCTGATCTCGGCGGCACGGGCCGGGGGGGTCGAGCATGCGGCAACTCGCGCGCTGGTCCGGCTCGGCTGGCTGACGGGCGTTCCGCTGATCCTGTGGACCGCGACCGGACTGTTCATGGTCGCGCGACCGATCGACGAGGTCCGCGGCGCGCATCTGCGCCGCGATCCGCCCGCGCTTCCCGCCGATCTGCGCCCGATCGCGCCACGGATGGATGGCGGCGACGTGGCCCGGGTCGACCTGGTCATGCGCGCCGATCGGCGGCCGGTCTGGATCGTGCGCTTTGCCGATGGTGGGCTCCGCACCGTCGATCCGCGCACCGGCACAGTCCTGCAACGGGTCGCTGGCGACGACGCGCGCGCGATCGCGATCGCGGCGCTGCGCGCACCCGCGCTGGTCCGGGACGTGACGCGCTTTGCCGCCAGCGATGCGCCGCTCGAACTTCGCCGCGCCCGGCCGGCATGGCGGGTGCGCTTCGCCGACGGCATCCATGTCTATGTCGACGCGGACAGCGGCGAGGTGCTGGCGGTCCGCAGCGCGCAGTGGCGCTGGTTCGACCTGATGTGGGGCCTGCACATCATGGACCTGCAGGGGCGCGAAAATTCGAGCCATCCGCTGCTGATCGGTTTTGCCGCGCTGGGGTTGGCCGGATCGCTGCTCGGCACGGCGCTGATGTTCCGGCGGCGGCGCGCGGCGCCGCGCCCGATCAGTCCGCCCTGACCGGCACGCCGCGGCGTTCGAGCTCGCGGCGCAGCACCGCGCTTTCGGGCAGCAGGCGGCTCGACACCGCGATCCGGCGCGCATCGCGCAGCACCAGCGTGACGTCGACGCCGTCGGTCCAGCGGGTCAACGCCACATGGTCGATTGTCGCCAGCCGGATCGTCTGCCGGCTTCGGCGGTCGATCAGGGCCAGCCCGGCCGCGTCGATGTCGATCCCCGTCACCGGGTTGACGATCAGCATGCGCAGCGCCTCGGCCGCGGCGGCCACCATCGGCAAATAGAGGAACCACGGCGCGCGGGTCGCCGCAGTCAGTGCGATCGCGCCCAGCGATGCGACGAGCGCGATGCCCGCCAACGGCGATCGCCCGTTGCGACGAAAGCGGAAGTCCCCGGCAGCGGCCATGGCGTTGCGGATACGCCCGCCCGGTAAATCGACGGTTGACGCGATGCACGTCCGTTTCGGCGTTGCGCGAAACGGGCTAGAGCCCTGGCGATGACCCCGACCGAGCTGCCCATCGCGCCCTTCCTGCCCTGGCTCGACGCCTTTGGGATCGCGATGTTCGCCGCCACCGGCGCGCTGGCCGCCGCGCGCCAGGGGCAGACACTGGTCACCGCCAGCTTCTTTGCCCTCGTCACCGGGGTCGGCGGCGGCACGGTGCGCGACCTGTTGATCGGTGCGCCGGTGTTCTGGGTGCAGGATCCGGCGATTGCCGCGATCTGCCTGGGCGTCGCGCTGCTCATCTGGGTGACGCCCGAACGCTGGTGGGCGGGCCAGGTGCTCGACTGGCTCGATGCCTTTGGCCTTGCCGCCTATGCGGTCTTCGGCGCAGCGAAATCGCTGGGCATGGGGGTACCGCCGGTTCCCGCGATGCTGATGGGGGTCATCACCGCATGCGTCGGCGGGATCATCCGCGACGTGCTGGCCGGCCAGCCGTCGATCCTGATGCGCCCGGAACTCTATGTGACCGCCGCCGCGCTTGCGTCCGCGTTGTTCGTCGGGCTGAGCGCGCTCGGCGCGCCGGGGGCGCTGGCCGCGCCGGTCGCCGCGCTGGCGGGGTTCGCCCTGCGCGGTGCGGCGATCCGCTATCGCCTGCGCCTGCCCGCCTATCGCGGCAAGCGCTGATCAGAGCCGAACGAGCAACGTCGCGCTGATGACATGGTTGGTCCGGTCGCGCCCGGGCCGGAACACGTGCTGGATCAGATAGCCCGGCTCAACCCGCAGGCGCGGCGACAGCGGGAAGTTGACGCCGGCAAAGCCGCGCAGCTGGTCGATGCCGTCGCGCACGCCCCAATCGGTCGCGTTCAGATTGACGAAGCCCTCCGCCTGCACGACCGCAAAGGTCGGACGGCCGGCTGCCAGCGGGATCTGGCCGCGGATTAGCTGGCGAAACCGCCATCCCGTGCGATCCGCGCCTTCCCGCATCCGCTGTTCCAGCCGGCTGCGCGACAACAGCCGCACCGATCCGTCCGCGCCGCGCAACGCCGCGAACTGGATCTGCTGCCACAACCGGTGCTCGTTGCTCACACGTCCGCCCTCGGGATCGGTGCGGATATAGGCATAGCCGGCGATCGCATGGGCATCGGGCGCGATCCGGGTGCCGATGCCGGGGCGCACGATGATCTGGCTGCCGCCGCCAAAATCATCGGTCAGCCGCCCCTGAGCCTCCAGCCACAGAAACAGGTCGCCGCGCACCGGCCCCTGAGCCAGCACCGTGGTCCACAGCTGGCCGTCGTCGTCCGCCAGGACCGGGCTGGCGATGCCGAAGGCACCGACACATGCAGCGGCGGTACACAGGCGGTGACTCATAAGACGGGCGCGAGGCACGACGTCTCTCCTACGCCAGTCGATCAGGCGCGGACCAGCCCGACCTCGCGAAACGGCTGTGGCTCGACCGGTGGGATCGTCGCGTCGTTCAGTTCGCGCTGCCAAAAGCCGACATCGATCCACTGGCCCAGCTTGAAGCCGATTTCGCGGATCACGCCCGCGCGGCGATAGCCGACCGATTCGTGCAGCGTGATCGCCGAATCATTGGGCAGCGACAGCACCGCCACCGCCTGGGTAAAGCCCTGCGCCCGCAACGTGTCGATCAGCGCTTCGAACAGGATGCGGCCGGCCCCGCGCCTCTGATGGTCGCCGAGCACGTAGATCGACGTCTCGACGATGTAGCGATAGGCCGGACGGTCGCGGAACCGGCAGGCAAAGGCATAGCCCACGATATTGCTTTCCGCGCCGTCGCCATGGGTCACGACCAGCCACGGATAGAAGCCCTCGCTCACCGTCATGCGCTGGCGCATCGTGTCGGCATCGGGCGGCTGGGTTTCGAACGACACATGTCCGCCCAGCACGAACGGGGCGTAGATGCCCGCGATCGCCGCGGCATCGGCGGGCGTCGCGACGCGAATGTCGAGCATTACAGGCCCTTTTCGATGATCATGCGCGCCAGCGCCCGGTCCTCGGCACGCGGAACCGCAGGCGCCAGCGCCGCGCATTCCAGGCAGCGCGCCTGCACCGCGCCGCGCGCGTTGAGCAGGCCGCGCATGTCGCCGAGCGCGCGCGCGAACACCGCGCGGCGTTCGGCGGCCAGCCGCGACATCAGGTCGGTTTCGGTCTCGTCGGTCTTCTCGTCGTCGTCGCGCGCGAGCAGTTCGGCAAACTGCGCCTCCCAGCCGGGTTCCTTTTCCAGATAGAGCGCGTGGACCTTGGCCGGGTCCAGCTTGGCGCGGCGGGCGGCCTCGGCGATCGCATCGTCGATGCCGCCGAAGCGGTCGACCAGCTTCAACTGGCGTGCGGTGCCGCCATCCCATACCCGGCCCTGGCCGATTTCATCGACCCGCTCGACCGGCAGCTTGCGCGACTGCGCGACTAGGCCGACGAACCGGCGATAGCCCTGCTCGATCGAGGATTGCAGGATGCGATCGATCGTCGCGTTGGTCCCGTCGAGCACGTCGGGCTGGCCGGTGAGCGGCGTCGTCTGCACGCCGTCGGCATTGACGCCGATCTTGGCGAGCGTCCCTTCAAAGGTCGGCAGCACGCCGAAAATCCCGATCGATCCGGTGATCGTGTTGGGTTCGGCAAAGATCACGTCGCCGGGCGTCGACACCCAATAGCCGCCGCTCGCCGCCAGCCCGCCCATCGACACGACGACCGGCAGGCCTCGACGCTTGGCCTCCAGGATCGCCTGGCGCATCTGTTCGGACGCGAGCACCGATCCGCCGGGCGAATCGACGCGCACGACCAATGCCTTGAGCTTCTTTTCGGCGAGCCCCTTGAGCAGCAGCTGGCTGACGGTGTCGCCGCCGGCCGTGCCCTGCCCGCTCTCACCCCCGACGATTTCGCCGGCAATGGTGATGACGCCGATCGCATCGCCCGTGGTCGGCGCCGGATTGGCGGCGATCCAGTTCTTCAGCCGGATCTCGCGATAGCTGCCGGGCAGCGCGCCCTTCTTCGTCGATGCGCCCGCAATCGCCGCGACGCGCTTGCCGAACGCCAGCCGGTCGCCGAGCTGGTCGACGATCCCGGCGGCCAGATTGGCCTTGGCGATATCGCCGTCGGCAGCGAGTACGGCAGTGTCGGGCTGCGCGACATAGCGCGCCAGGTCGGCCTTCGGCCGGGCCTTCTTCACCATCTCGACCCATTGGCCGAACAGCGCGCCGTACAGCGCGGTGTCGGCTTGCTTCGCCGCCGGCGACGCTTCGTTCAGCACATAGGGCTCGACCGCCGACTTGTAGGTGCCGACGCGGTAGACATGGGCGTTGACGCCCAGCCGGTCGAGCAGCCCCTTGTAATAGAGGCGCGACCCGCCCGGCCCGGCAAACAGCGCGCCGCCGAATGGATCGACCCAGATTTCGCTGGCATGCGCGGCGAGCGCATAGCTGGAGTCCGAATAGGCGGTCGCAAAGGCAAGCACGGGCTTGCCGCTGGCGCGCACCCGGCCGATCGCCTCGCCCAGCGTGCCGACCGTGGCGGGATAACCGCCGAGAAAACGGTCGAGGTCGAGGACGACCGCCTTGACCCGGCCATCGTCCTTCGCCTTGTCGAGTGCGCGGACCAGATCGCGCAGCCGGTGCTGGGTCAGCACTTCGCCGCCGCCCAGCGCGGCAAAGGGATCGACCTCGTCGGGCTGTTCGACGACGGTACCGCTCAGGTCCATCACCAGCGCGCCGTCGGTGATTGCCGCGGGATTGGGGCGGGCCGACAATGCCGCGAACAGCAGCCCGAAAAACAGCAGCATGAACAACAGGACAAGCCCGTCCTTGATCCCGACCAGCAGTTTCCAGGCGCCCCGAACCAATTTCACGTCTTCGATCTCCTGCGCCGCCCAACCGCGTGCTCGCCGCCCCTGATAGCGGCTTGTGTGATATGGGGGCAATACGCCCGTTGGGGTGTCTGATGCGATCGGTTGCTTTTGGCGCGCCTTTCGGTCACGCCGCGCCGGCCATGCACGCCGCCAGCCTCACCTTGCCGACCGGGGCACCGCCGGCCAGCCAGCGCGCCGAATTCGCCGCGCTGCTGCGGCTCGCCTCGCCGCTGGTCGCGGCCAATCTGCTTCAGGTTGCAGTCTATGCAGTTGACGTGATCTTCGTCGCGCGATTGGGCACCGTTGAATTCGCCGCCGCGACGCTCGGCGTCTATTTCTATGGCACGATCGCGTTTGCACTTGCCGGACTGACCAGCGCGGTCGCGCCGATCATCGCCGCCGAACTCGGCGCGCGCCGCCATGCGGTGCGCGAGGTGCGGCGCAGCTTCCGGATGGGATTGTGGCTGACGGTGCTCGCTGCGCTGCCGATGATCGCGCTGATGCTGTTCGGCGAATCCATCCTGCTCGCGCTGGGACAGGACCCGGCGGTGGCGCGGCGTTCGGGCGCGTTCCTGGACATTCTGCTCGTCGCGCTCATCCCGTCGACCGCGGCGGGCGTGATGCGGATCACCGCGTCGGCGCTGGGGCGCCAGGGCTGGGTGATGGTCGTCGCGATGCTCGGCCTGGCGATCAGCCTGTTCGCGAACTGGACGCTCGTCTTTGGCAATCTCGGTTTTCCGGCGCTCGGGCTGGAGGGGTCGGCGCTCGCCAGCGTCATCACCACGATCGCGATGATGCTCGCCTATGCCGTCATCCTGACGGCCGATCCCCGATTGCGGCGCTATCGCCTGTTCGGGCGGTGGTGGCGCAGCGAATGGTCGCGACTGGCGGAACTCGTCAGACTGGGCCTGCCGATCGCGCTGACGATGACGTTCGAAGGCGCGCTGTTCGGCGGCGCGGCCTTCCTGATGGGGCTGTTCGGCGTGGCGGAGGTCGCAGCCCACGCCATCGCGCTCAACATCGCCGCCTTCGCTTTCCAGGTGCCGTTCGGCGTCGCCCAGGCGGCGACGATCCGGGTGGGCATGGGCTATGGCGCGGGCGATGCGCGCTGGATCGCCCGCGCGGGACTGGCCGCCTATGCGCTCGGCATCGGTTTCATGGCGCTGACCGCCGTCACGATGTGGCTGGCGCCGATGTGGATCATCGGCATCTACATCGACACCGGCGATCGCGCGAACGCGACCGTCATCGCGCTGGCGGTCCAGTATCTGGCGATCGCGGCGATGTTCCAGCTCGCCGATGGCGCACAGGCGGTCGCGGCCGGGGTGCTGCGCGGGCTCCAGGACACGCGGGTGCCGATGCTGATCGCGGCGTCGGGCTACTGGATCGCCGGGTTCGGCACCGCGATCCTGCTGGGCTTTGGCCTGGGCTGGGAAGGGGTCGGCGTCTGGACGGGTCTCGCAGTGGGGCTGCTGGCGGTCGCGCTATTGTTGATCTGGCGTTGGCGCGCACGCGCACGGCTCGGCCTGCTGCCGGGTAACCTTGCCGCGCCGACCGACGAAATAGCCATCGGCGCGGCTTGACGACTCACGCGGGCGATCACATATGCCCGTTCGTTAGCACTCGCCGGTGGTGAGTGCTAAACCCGCATTTCACATTCAGAAAGGAATGTTCGCATGAACTTTCGTCCGTTGCACGATCGCGTGCTCGTCCGCCGCGTCGAAGCGGAAGAGAAGACCGCCGGCGGGATCATTATTCCCGACACCGCCAAGGAAAAGCCGCAGGAAGGCGAAGTCGTCGCCGCCGGTTCGGGCGCCAAGTCGGAAGAGGGCAAGGTGACCCCGCTCGACGTCAAGGCCGGCGACCGCATCCTGTTCGGCAAGTGGTCCGGCACCGAGGTCAAGGTCAATGGCGAAGACCTGCTGATCATGAAGGAAAGCGACATCCTGGGCATCGTCGGCTGAGCCGAAAACCCGGGCCATACCCCGCAACTTCCGCAACTTTGATTTTTTGAGGAGTAGCCATCATGGCAGCCAAGGACGTAAAATTCTCGCGCGATGCGCGTGAGCGCATTCTGAAGGGCGTCGACATCCTGGCCGACGCGGTCAAGGTCACGCTGGGTCCGAAGGGCCGCAACGTCGTGATCGACAAGTCGTTCGGTGCGCCCCGCATCACCAAGGACGGCGTGACCGTCGCCAAGGAAATCGAACTCAAGGACAAGTTCGAGAATATGGGCGCACAGATGGTGCGCGAAGTGGCCTCGAAGACCAACGACATCGCCGGTGACGGCACCACCACCGCGACCGTGCTCGCCCAGGCGATCGTGCGCGAAGGCATGAAGTCGGTCGCCGCCGGCATGAACCCGATGGACCTGAAGCGCGGCATCGACATCGCCGTCACCAAGGTCGTCGAAGACGTGAAGTCGCGTTCGAAGGCCGTTTCCGGCTCGAACGAGATCGCCCAGGTCGGCATCATCTCGGCCAATGGCGACCGTGAAGTCGGTGAGAAGATTGCCGAAGCCATGGAAAAGGTCGGCAAGGAAGGCGTCATCACCGTCGAGGAAGCCAAGGGCCTCGAGTTCGAGCTCGACGTCGTCGAAGGCATGCAGTTCGACCGCGGCTACCTGTCGCCCTATTTCATCACCAACCCGGAAAAGATGGCGGTCGAACTCACCGATCCGTACATCCTGATCCATGAGAAGAAGCTGTCGTCGCTGCAGGCGATGCTGCCGATCCTCGAAGCAGTGGTGCAGTCGGGCCGTCCGCTGCTGATCATCGCCGAGGACATCGAGGGCGAAGCGCTGGCGACCCTGGTCGTCAACAAGCTGCGCGGTGGCCTGAAGGTCGCGGCGGTCAAGGCGCCGGGCTTCGGCGATCGTCGCAAGGCGATGCTGGAAGACATCGCCGTCCTGACCAAGGGCGAAGTCGTCAGCGAAGACCTGGGCATCAAGCTCGAGAACGTGACGCTCGGCATGCTCGGCACCGCCAAGCGCGTGACCATCGACAAGGACAACACCACCATCGTCGATGGCGCGGGTGATGCGGACGCGATCAAGGGCCGCACCGAAGCGATCCGCCAGCAGATCGAAGTCACCACCAGCGACTATGACCGCGAGAAGCTGCAGGAGCGCCTTGCCAAGCTGGCCGGCGGCGTCGCCGTCATCAAGGTCGGCGGTGCGACCGAAGTCGAAGTGAAGGAGCGCAAGGATCGCGTCGACGACGCGCTGCACGCGACCCGCGCTGCGGTCGAAGAAGGCATCGTCCCCGGCGGCGGCACCGCGCTGCTCTATGCCACCAAGGCGCTGGAAGGCCTGAAGGGCGAGAATGAAGACCAGACCCGCGGCATCGACATCGTTCGCAAGTCGCTGACCGCGCTGGTCCGCCAGATCGCCTCGAACGCCGGCCATGACGGCGCGGTGGTCTCGGGCAAGCTGCTCGACCAGAACGACACCTCGTTCGGCTTCAACGCGGCGACCGACACCTATGAAAACCTGGTGGCGGCCGGCGTGATCGACCCGACCAAGGTTGTGCGCACCGCACTGCAGAACGCGGCGTCGGTCGCGGGCCTGCTGATCACCACGGAAGCGACCGTGGCCGAGCTGCCCGACGACAAGTCGGCGGCACCGGCGATGCCGGGCGGCATGGGCGGCATGGATTTCTGAGCCTGACGCGGGGCTGGCTGCGTCCAGCCCCAACCGCGTCAGGCCGGACGGCGGGGTCGCCCGTGCGACCCCGACCGACGGCATGGCGAAGGCCATGCCGGCCATCCAGCACCAAACAGGAAAGGGCCGGGGCGCAATCCCCGGCCCTTCTCTTATGCCCCCGCCGCCTCGCGGCGCAGAAAGTCGACAAATGCCCTGAGCGGCGTCGGCATCAGCCGGCGCTCGGCGAAATAAAGAAACGGCCCCGGAAACGGCGTCGACCAGTCCTCCAGCACCGGCACCAGCCGCCCGGCATCGACCGAGGGCTGGAGATAACCCTCAAAGGTGCCGATCAGCCCCAGCCCCGCCTCCGCCGCTGCGACGAGCAACGGCGTGCGCGATCCGACGAAACGCGTCACCGGTTCGACCTTGAGCAGCTGGCCGGCACGCTCGAATTCCCATTCGGACAGGCGGCCGCTGGCGAAGCGATAGCGCACCGCCTGATGCCGGACGAGATCGGACGGATGCAGCGGCACGCCGTGGCGCGCCAGATAGTCGGGCGACCCCGCAACCATATAGCGATCGGTTCGCGGCCCGATCGGCACCGCGATCATGTCCTGCTCCAGCCGCTCGTCATAGCGCACGCCCGCGTCGAAGCCGCTGCCCAGCACATCGACGAAATTGTCGTCGGCGATCACCTCGACCCGGATGTCGGGATAACGGGCAAGAAAGCGGGTCAGCAGCGATGGCAGGATCAGATCGGCGACGACACCCGGCACGTTGAGGCGAAGCAATCCGCGCGGCGTGTCGCGATGGCGGTTGACCCCGTCGATCACCCGCGCAACCTCCGCCAGCGCCGGCTTCAACCCGGCCAGCAGCTCGGCCCCGGCCTCGGTCGGGGCAACGCTGCGGGTGGTACGGGTGAGCAGGCGTACCCCCAGCCGCGCTTCCAGCCGCCGCACCGCCGCGCTCATCGTCGAGGCGGACACGCCGCGCAGCGCCGCCGCGCCGCGAAAGCTGCGCTGCTCGCTCACCAGTGCGAACGCCGCCAGATCGGCGATGTCGAGATCGTCCATTGTGCATCCTGCCGTACAGCTCGTGCGGATTGTGCCGTCTTATCGACGGTCATGCCAGCCGCCATCTTGCGCGCATCGCCCCGAAGGAGACTGACGATGGAACTGCGCAAACTTGGCAAGCAAGGCCCCGACGTAACCCGCATTTCGCTGGGCGCGATGGGCATGTCGGGCATGTATGGCGAGGCGGACCGCGCCGCGAGCATCGCGACGCTCCATGCCGCGATCGAACGCGGCGTGACGCTGATCGACACCGGCGACTTTTACGGCATGGGGCACAACGAGCTGTTGATTGCCGAGGCGCTGAGGGGCGTGCCGCGCGACCGTTATCAATTGAGCGTCAAGTTCGGCGCGCTGCGCGGCCCCGACGGCAACTGGCTCGGCTATGACGCCAGCCCGCGGGCGGCCAAGACGATGCTCGCTTATTCGCTCCAGCGGCTCGGCACCGACTATATCGACATTTATCGCCCCTCACGGCTCGACCCCGACGTGCCGATCGCCGAGACGGTGGGTGCGATCGGCGAGATGGTCGACAAGGGCTATGTCCGCCATATCGGCCTGAGCGAAATGGGTGCCGAGACGCTGGCGCGCGCCGCCGCCGAACGCCCGATCAGCGACCTGCAGATCGAGTATTCGCTGATGTCGCGCGGGATCGAGGACGCGATCCTGCCGAAGGCGCGCGAACTGGGCATCGGCATCACTGCTTATGGCGTGCTGGCGCGCGGCCTGCTGAGCGGCGGCTGGCGGGCGGACCGCAGCCTGGCCGGCGATTTCCGCGGCGTCAGCCCGCGTTTCCAGGGCGAGCAACTGGCGCACAATCTGGCTCTGGCCGATGCGCTGGCGGCCGTCGCGGCGGAACTGGGCGCAACGCCGGCGCAGTCGGCGATCGCCTGGGTGCTGGCGCAGGGCGAGGATATCGTGGCGCTGGTCGGCGCGCGCACGCCGGATCGGCTGGCCGAATCGCTGAACGCCGACCGACTGGCGCTGACCCCCGATCAGCTCGCGCGGATCGAGGCGGCGATCCCGCGCGGATCGGCGGCGGGCGACCGATACCCGGCACAGCAGATGGCGTTCCTGGACAGCGAACGCTGACGCCGCGGGGAATCGGTTGCATTTGCTGGGCCGCTTGGCTATCGGCGTGCGCTTCCGCGATCAATTGAAGGAACCGCCTGGCCAGTGTGGGCTGCCATGGCTGTTCGAGATCGTCCGAACAAGGAGACGAAAATGCCCAAGCTGAAGACCAAAAGCGGTGTGAAGAAGCGCTTCAAATTCACCGCTACCGGCAAGGTGAAGCACGGCGTCGCCGGCAAGCGCCACCGGCTCATCTCGCACAATGCGAAATATATCCGCCAGAACCGCGGCACTTCCGTGCTCGCCGATGCCGACACGGCGCATGTGCGCCAGTGGGCACCGTACGGCTTGCGTTGAGGGAGGGCTGAGACATGGCACGAGTAAAGCGCGGCACGACCACCAAGGCGAAGCACAAGCGGATTCTGGATCAGGCGAAGGGCTATTATGGCCGTCGCAAGAACACGATCCGCATCGCGCGCCAGGCCGTCGAAAAGGCCGGCCAGTACGCCTATCGCGACCGCAAGGTTAAGAAGCGGGCCTTTCGCGGCCTGTGGATCCAGCGCATCAACGCCGGCGTTCGCGCCGAGGGCCTGACCTATTCGCAGTTCATGCACGGGCTGAAGCTCGCCGGCATCGAACTTGACCGCAAGGTGCTGGCCGACATCGCGATGCACGAAGGTGAAGCGTTTAGCGCCATCGTCGCGCAGGCGAAGGCGGCGCTGCCCCAGGCCGCCTGACACGGCCTGATGCGACCGGAAATCGGGGCGCGGGTGGGATGCCACCCGCGCCTCTTTTTCGTTTCCGCGCCTGCTTCTTCGGAGTCGTCATTCCCGAAGCCAGCTTGGACGTCCCCCCAAGCCAGCTTTGTCATCCCACTTGTAGAGTCTCGTCATCCCCGCGAAGGCGGGGATCCATATGAGGAAAGTGCCGAGGCGAATGTCATCGGGCGCCGCGTACGGACCCCCGCCTTCGCGGGGGTGACGGGATAGGAGGTCCGGGAGCACGAAAACGTCCAGTCTTGCTCCTACGTCCTGGCCAGACGAAGCCTTGCTGAGGACGCGTTGTTCAGCCTCGTCATCTCCCTTTGTTCGGCTTCGTCATCCCCGCGAAAGCGGGGATCCATAGGCCAGACGCTTGACTTCGATTTCCGTCGAGTGCCGCTATAGACCCCCGCCTCCGCGGGGGTGACGATACTGGAGTTCAGGACATGGGGCGGGTCGCAATGCACGAAAACTTCCAGTCTTGCGTGTACATGCTGGCCAGCGGCAAATGCGGCACGCTTTATATTGGAGTCACGTCTGATCTGGTGAAACGACTGCACCAGCACCGGACCAACGCGCTACCCGGCTTCACGGCGCGATACAGCGTCCACCACCTCGTCTGGTACGAACTGCACGCCACTATGGAACAGGCCATTCTGGGCGAGAAGCGGCTCAAGCGATGGAATCGTGACTGGAAACTCAATCTGGTCGAGCGCTCGAACCCGGAATGGGTTGACCTTGCGCTTGGCCTGGGCTTCGAACCCGTCGCAACGCGACTTCCGATGACTGGATCATGATGACCACCGATCTCGACCACCTTCGCACCGACCTGCTTGCATCGATCGACGCGGCGGCGGGGCTGGATGCGCTTGAAGCGATCCGCGTTCACGCGCTGGGCAAGGCGGGGGCGGTCACCGGGCTGCTCAAGACGCTGGGCGCGATGAGCCCCGAGCAGCGCCAGGTCGAAGGGCCGCGCATCCATGCGCTGCGCGAGGCGGTGAGCGAGGCACTGGCCGCGCGCAAAGCGACGCTCGAACAGGCCGCGCTCGATGCCCGACTGGCAAGCGAGCGGATCGACATGACGTTGCCCGCCGACCGCCTGGCCCCAGGATCGGTGCATCCGGTGAGCCAGGTCATGGACGAACTTGCCGAAATCTTTGCCGACCTGGGCTTCGCGGTGGCGACCGGGCCCGAGATCGAGGACGACTGGCACAATTTCACCGCGCTCAACATTCCCGAGACACATCCGGCGCGGGCGATGCATGATACGTTCTATTTCCCGGAGCCGGGCAGCGACGACGGGCAAAGCCCGCCGTCGGACGACACGCGTGGCGCGTCGCCGGCCGGTGCGAAGCAGGGGGGAAGCGGACGTCGCCGCTTCCTGCTTCGCACGCACACGTCGCCCGTCCAGATCCGCACCATGATGTCGCAGACCCCGCCGATCCGCATCATCGCGCCCGGCCGCGTCTATCGCAGCGACAGCGACGCGACGCACACGCCGATGTTCCACCAGATCGAGGGGCTGGTGATCGATCGCGGCATCACGCTCGGCCACCTCAAATGGACGCTTGAGACGTTCCTGAAGGCGTTTTTCGAGCGCGACGACATCGTGCTGCGCCTGCGCCCCAGCTATTTCCCGTTCACCGAACCCTCGGCCGAAGTCGATGTCGGCTACACGCTTGTCAACGGCAAGCGGGTGATCGGCGGCAGCGGCGACGCGGCCGATGGCGGCTGGATGGAAGTGCTGGGCAGCGGGATGGTCCATCCCAAGGTAATCGCCGCGTGCGGGCTGGACCCCGACGAATGGCAGGGCTTTGCCTTCGGCACCGGTGTCGACCGGCTGGCGATGCTGAAATACGGCATGGACGATCTGCGCGCGTTCTTCGACGGCGACCTGCGCTGGCTGAAGCATTACGGCTTTTCGGCGTTCGACGTGCCGACGCTGAGCGGCGGCGTGGGGGCGTGATGCGAATGGCCGCCCAATCATCTCTTCCCTCGTTCGATTCGAGCGAAGTCGAGAACCGTATTGCCCCGCGCCAACGTGTCTCGACTCCGCTCGACACGAACGGGATTCTTGAAGGTAAGTTTGCATGAAGTTCACGCTCAGCTGGCTGTGCGCGCATCTCGACACCGATGCCGATCTCGACACGATCCTGGTCGCGCTGACCCGGATCGGGCTGGAGGTCGAAGGTGTCGACAATCCGGGCGAGAAGCTGTCCGCGTTCCGCGTGGCGCGCGTGCTGACCGCCGATCGCCATCCCCAGGCCGACAAGCTGCAGGTGCTGACGGTGGACGCCGGCGACGGTCCCGTCCAGGTCGTATGCGGCGCCCCCAATGCGCGTGCGGGGCTGGTCGGCGTGTTCGGTCCCCCGGGCGCCCATGTGCCGGGCAGCGGTATCACGCTGAAGGTCGCGGCGATCCGCGGGGTCGAATCGAGCGGCATGATGTGCTCGACCCGCGAGCTGGAGCTGGGCGAGGAGCATGACGGCATCATCGAGCTGCCCGCCGATGCGCCGGTGGGCACCGCTTTCCCAGACTATGCCGGGCTGAACGATCCCGTCATCGACCTGTCCATCACCCCCAACCGCCAGGATTGCATGGGCGTGCGCGGCATTGCCCGTGACCTCGCCGCCGCCGGCCTCGGCACGCTGAAGCCGCTGGCGGTAGATCCTGTGGCGGGCACCGGCCCCGGGCCAGACGTCCGCACCGACGATCCGACAGGCTGCCCGGCCTTCTTCGCGCAGGCGGTGAGCGGGGTCACCAACGGCGCGTCGCCCGAATGGATGCAGCGCCGCCTGAAAGCGATCGGGCAGAAGCCGATCAGCACGCTGGTCGACATCACCAATTACGTCATGTTCGACCTGGGCCGGCCGCTCCACGTCTATGACCGCGCGACGCTCACCGGCGCGCTGGTCGCGCGGGCTGCACAAGCGGGCGAGCAGGTGGTGGCGCTCAATGGCCGTACCTACACGCTGGATGCGGGCATGACGGTGATCGCCGACGACAGCGCCGTGCACGACATTGGCGGCATCATGGGCGGCGAACATTCGGGCGTGTCGGAGACGACGACCGACGTGCTGATCGAATGCGCCTATTTCACCCCCGAACATATCGCGCGAACCGGGCAGAAATTGTTGCTGACCAGCGATGCGCGCAGCCGGTTCGAGCGTGGCGTTGACCCCGCGTTCCTGGAGGATGGCCTGGCGATCGCGACGCGGCTGGTGCTCGACCTGTGCGGCGGCACCGCCAGCGGCGTGACCCGCGCCGGACAGCCGCCGGTCGCGATGCCGGTGATCGCCTATGATCCCGCGCGCGTGCTGACGCTGGGCGGGCTGGACGTCGCGCCCGATCGCCAGCGCGAGATCCTGACCGGGCTTGGCTTTGACGTCGGACCCGACTGGCGGGTGACGCCGCCGACCTGGCGGCGCGACATCGACGGCGTGGCCGACCTGGTCGAGGAAGTGGTGCGGATCGCGGGTATCGACCATGTGCCCTCGACTCCGCTGGAACGCACGCCCGGCGTGGCGCGGCCGACGGCGACGCCCGAACAGAAACTCGAGCGCCGCCTGCGCCGCACCGCGGCTACAAGGGGCCTCAACGAAGCGATCAACTGGAGCTTCATTCCGCCCGCGCAGGCCGAGCTGTTCGGCGGCGGGGCGTGGACGCTCGCCAATCCGATCAGCGAGGACATGAAGGTCATGCGCCCCTCGCTGCTGCCCGGGTTGTTGTCGGCGGCGGCACGCAACCTGAAGCGCGGCGCGGCCAGCGTGCGATTGTACGAACTGGGCCGCCGCTATCTGGCCACCGCCGACGGCGCGCCCGACGAGCGGCCGACGCTGACCGTCGTGCTGGCGGGCGAGCGCACGCCGCGCAACTGGCAGCGCGGCAAGGCGCAGCCGTTCGATGCGTTCGACGCCAAGGGTGAGGCGCTGGCGCTGCTGGAAGCCGCCGGCGCGCCGGTCGGCAATTTGCAGGTCATGGGCGAGGCAGGCCCCGCCTATCATCCCGGCCAGTCGGCGACGCTGCGGCTGGGGCCGAAGACGGTGCTCGCCAGCTTCGGGATGGTCCATCCCTCGATCGCCAAGGCGTTCGACTTGTCGGGCGACGTTGCAGTGGTCGAGCTGTTCCTCGACGCGCTGCCGGCCAAGCGCGCCAGTGGATTCATGCGCGCCCCCTACGCCCCGCCCGCGCTGCAGGCGGTGATGCGCGACTTCGCCTTCCTGGCCCCCGCCGACCTTGTCGCCGACGCACTGGTGCGCGCGGTGCGCGGCGCGGACAAGGCGGCGATCACCGACGCACGCGTGTTCGACCTGTTCACTGGCGCGGGCGTCGAGGACGGGCGCAAGAGCCTGGCCGTCGAAGTCACGCTGCAGCCCGGCGACAAAAGCTTCACCGATGCCGAGCTGAAGGCAGTGGCCGACAAGGTGGTCGCCGCCGCCGCCAAACTCGATGCGCATCTGCGCGGATGACGGAGCCTGTGATGATCGAGATTGCGAGTGACGCCCTGGCGGCGACGATCAACCCGGTGGGCGCGGAGCTGTGGTCGCTGCGCGATGCCGAGGGTCGCGAGCTGATGACCGACGCCGATCCGGCGTTCTGGCGCGGGCGAGCGCCGATCCTGTTTCCGATCGTCGGCGCGCTGAACGGCGATCAGTGGCGGATGGACGGGCAAAGCTGGTCGATGCCGAAGCACGGCATTGTGCGCCGGCGGACCTTTTCGGTGGTCGAGCAGGCGGCGACCCGCGTCGTCCTGCGCCTGACCGACGATGCCGAGACGCGGGCGAGCTATCCCTTTGCGTTCGGACTTGAGGTCGAGCACGCGATCGACGGCGCGACGTTGGCGACGACGGTGCGCGTCACCAACCGCGACGACCGCGACATGCCGGCCAGCCTGGGCTTCCACCCCGCCTTTGCCTGGCCGCTGCCCTATGGCGCGCCGCGGGCCGAGCATCGAATCCTGTTCGACCAGGACGAGCCGGGGCCGCTCGCCCAAATCCTGGACGAGAGCGGCGTGATCGGCCCGGTCGTCCGCGCGACGCCGGTCGAGGACCGCGTGCTGACGCTGCGCGACGAACTGTTCGAGCATGACGCCCTGATCTGGCGCGCGCTTGCGAGCCGGTCGGTCCGCTACGGTGCGGCGAGCGGGGGACCGCAGTTGCGGGTCGATTTCGCCGACCTGCCGATGCTGGGCATCTGGACCAAGCCGGGCGCGCGCTTCGTCTGCATCGAACCCTGGCACGGCATCGCCGATCCGCAAGAGTTTGCGGGCGATATCTGGGACAAGCCGGGGATTTTGCGGTTCGCGCCAGGGGAGACGCGGGAATTTGCGATCCAGGTGACGCTGGAGGGGTGAGCTTCAACTCACGGGTAATTGCGGGGTAATCGTCACCCCGGCCTTGCGCCGGGGTCCCGCTGCCTGATCCGGCGCGAGAAGAAGCGGGACCCCGGGTCAAGCCCGGGGTGACCGAGCAATTCAGCGATGGGCCGCTCGACACCACCAACCCGCCCGGCTAGGGGCGCGCGATGGCCCAAGTGTTTGAACGCCGCACCTTCGCGATCATTTCCCACCCCGACGCCGGCAAGACCACGCTGACCGAAAAGCTGCTGCTGTTCGGCGGCGCGATCCATCTGGCGGGCGAGGTCAAGGCGCGCGGCGCGGCGCGGCGCGCGCGGTCGGACTGGATGAAGATCGAGCAGCAGCGCGGCATTTCCGTCACCTCCAGCGTGATGACGTTCGAGCGGGACGGCATCACCTTCAACCTGCTCGACACGCCGGGGCACGAGGATTTCAGCGAGGACACCTATCGCACGCTGACCGCGGTCGATTCCGCCGTCATGGTGATCGACGCCGCCAAGGGGATCGAGCCGCAGACGCGCAAGCTGTTCGAAGTATGCCGGCTGCGTTCCGTCCCGATCATCACCTTCGTCAACAAGGTCGACCGCGAGGGCCGCGACCCGTTCGAGCTGCTCGACGAAGTCGCCGACATGCTGGCGCTCGACGTGTGCCCGATGACCTGGCCCGTCGGCATGGGCGGGCAGTTCGAGGGGATTTACGACCTGGTCGACAATCGCCTGCTCCAGCCCGAGGGCGGCAGCCGTGAATATCAGGGCAAGGTCGCGCGCTTCACCGGCCTGGACGATCCCGGGCTCGACGGCGCGCTGTCGCCCGAGGGCGTGGCGCGGCTGCGCGAGGAGGCCGAGCTGGCGATGGGCGGCTATGCGAGCTTTGATGCGGCGGCCTATCGCCACGGCGACCTGACCCCCGTTTATTTCGGATCGGCGCTCAAGGAGTTCGGGGTCGATTCGCTGATCGACGCGATCGCCCGCCACGCGCCGCCGCCGCGCCCGCAGCCGGCCGAACCCGCGCCGGTCGATCCCGCGCGCGAGGACGTGACCGGCTTCGTCTTCAAGGTCCAGGCGAACATGGACCCCAATCACCGCGACCGCATCGCCTTCATGCGGCTGTGCTCGGGCACCTTCCGCCGCGGCATGAAGCTGACGCCGACCGGGCATGGCAAGCCGATCGCGATCCATTCGCCGATCCTGTTCTTCGCGCGCGAACGCGAACTGGCCGACGAAGCCTATCCCGGCGACATCATCGGCATTCCCAATCACGGCACGCTGCGGGTCGGCGATACGCTGAGCGAGCGGGCGGATGTGCGCTTCACCGGCCTGCCCAATTTCGCGCCCGAAATCCTGCGCCGCGTCGCGCTCAAGGACCCGACCAAGACCAAGCAGCTGCGCAAGGCGCTGGACGACATGGCGGAAGAAGGTGTGACGCAGGTCTTCTATCCCGAAATCGGGTCGAACTGGATCATCGGCGTGGTCGGGCAGCTCCAGCTCGAAGTGCTGCTGAGCCGGCTGGATGCCGAATACAAGGTGGCGGCGGGGCTTGAAATGGCACCTTACGAGACCGCGCGCTGGATTTCGGCGGAAGACCCGGCGGAGCTGCAGGCGTTCACCGACCTCAACCGCGGCGCGATGGCCAAGGACCGCGACGACAATCCGGTATTCCTGGCCAAGTCCGCGTGGGAAGTGGGCTATATCGCGGATCGCTATCCCAAGGTCAGGTTCGCCGCGACGCGCGAGCGTTAGGTTTCGACCTCAGTTTAATACGGCCTGCCCGCTTAACCGGATCGATGAACCTCGACACACATTGATCGTCACCCCGGCCTTGTGCCGGGGTCCACCGCGCAACAGACGTTGGTCGGTGATGGTAAGGTGCTGCGTTGCTACCGGCTTGGCAGGGCGCTCAATCGGCTTGTGAGGCACCAAGCTGCTTGGTGGACCCCGGCACAGGGCCGGGGTGACGAGAGATTTCCGTTACAACTGGCGCGATGTTTCGCGATCCACCCCTCACGCGATCCAGTCGCGCCGGAGCGGGCGGACCGCCAGGAACATCAACGTCGCCGCCACCGCATAGAAGCCGAGCGCGCCGACCGCAGCATAACGCAGCGCTTCATCCCCGAATCGCGCGGTCATCGCGTCCGACATCGCGCCCAGGATCCACGAGCCTAGCCCCAGCCCGATCAGGTTGTTGATGAACAGGAAGCTGGCCGACGCCGTCGCGCGCATGTGCGCGGGCACCAGGTTCTGCATCGCAGTGTTGACCGGCCCCAGCCACAGGATGTTGAGCCCGTTGGGGATCAGGAACAGGAACCAGGCCAGCACCGGCGAAGGCGACAGCAACGCGGCGGCAAAGAAGGGGATGGTGATGACCCAGGCGATGGCGGGCAGCCGCGCATAGGCACCGCGATCCGCCGGCCCCAGCCGATCGGCGAGCCAGCCGCCCAGGAACACCCCCGCCGTGCCGCCGACCAGCAGCACCGTGCCGAAGAATTGCGAGACGCCCAGCAAGTCGAAGCCGAAGCTGCGGATCAGGATCGACGGCGTCCAGAATGCCAGGCCATAGCCGCAGATCGAGCTGAACGACGCGGCGAACGCCATCAGCCAGAAGCTGGGCTTGCGCGCCAGGATGCCAAACACCTGCCCGACCGGCGCGGCGGCGAGTTGCGGCGCGGTGCCGCCATCGGCCATGCCGCGCGGCGGTTCCTTGACCAGCAGGCGAAAGACGGGCGCGATGGCGACGCCGAGCAAGCCGACGACGATGAAGGCCGTGCGCCATTCGACCATCGCGGCGATATAGCCGCCGAGCAGCGCACCCCCGGCCAGCCCGATCGGGATGCCCAGCGAATAGATCGCCAGCGCGCGGGCGCGTTCCGCGGGCGGGAAATAATCGGCGATCATTGCATAGGAGGGCGCAACGCCGCCCGCCTCCCCGACCCCGACGCCCAGCCGGAACAGGAAGAGCTGCCAAAAACCTGTGGCCAGGCCGCACAGGGCGGTGAAGCCGCTCCACACGGTCAGCGAAATGGTGATGACCCAGCTGCGACTGGTGCGATCGGCGACCAGCGCCAGCGGAATTGCGAGCGTGGAATAGAGGAGCGCAAAGGCAATGCCGCCCAGCGCCCCCAGTTGGGTGTCGCTCAGCCCCAGGTCCGCCTTGATCGGCTGGGCAAGGATGCCGAGGATCTGGCGGTCGAGAAAGTTGAAGGTGTAGACGAGCAGCAGCATCGCCAGCACCAGCCGGCGATAGCCCGGACTCGCCGTCCGCGCGCTGGCCAATTGCTCCACCTGTGCCTCTCCAGTTGCTTATCGGGTCCCGTCATGGGGCATGGGCCGGACGCCCGTCAAACGGACATCCGGCCCGGGACACGCGCCGATCGTTCAAAAACGGGCGGAGAAGGTGGCGAACACCTGACGCGGGTTGCCGTAATAGGCGGTGAGCACCCCTTCGGTGCCCAGCGTCGGCACCAGATTGCCGGTCGTCGCATTGCGGACGAACTCGCCGGTGTCCGGGTTCTGGAGCAGGAAGTTATAGCCCGACACGATATACTGCTTATCGGTCAGATTGCGGCCATGGACGCTGACCGTGTAGCGATCATTGATGTTCCAGGCGATGTTGACGTCCCACAGCGCATAGGCCGGCTGGTCGAGCAGCGGCGTGCGCAGCTCGAACTGCTGGCTGTCGCCGCGATAGGCGACGGTGGTGCCGAAATCGACTGACCCGTCACCGACCGGGACCGAATAGGCAATCGTGCCGCTGGCGGTCCAGTCGGGGGTATTCTGGAACGAGCGGCGGTCCGCCACGTCGATCCCGCGACCGTCGATGAACTGGGTGTAGCGCGCGTCGAGATAGCCGAAATTGCCCGACAGCGTCAGCCGGTCGCCGCCAGCGGCGAAGTCGCGCGCCGCGACCAGATTGAACTCGCCCTCGATGCCGTCGATCCGCGCGCCGCCGGCATTGGTGGTGACGCCGATGAAGGTCTGTTGCCCGTTGACGACGGTGCCGATCGATCCGGGCACCTGGACATCGGTATAGTCGGTGCGGAACGCCGCCAGCGCGAAGGTCAGGCGGCGGTCGAACACCGCGCCCTTCCAGCCGATTTCATAGGTGTCCACGGTTTCGGGATCGAACGACAGGAAATCGAACACCTGCGCGGCGTTGCACACCCCGCCGGTCGGCGTGCGGCACGCGGTCGACTGGCCGCGCGGGTCGAAGCCGCCGCCCTTGAAGCCGCGCGAATAGCTGGCGTAGAAATTGTGGTTGTCGTTGGGCTGGAACTGGATCGACGCGCGCGGCGTGAACTCGCCGAAATCGGCGCTGCCCCGGAAATTGGACGTGGTGGCGAACAACGTGCCCGCGCCGTTGAAGAAGGGCGATCCGCCGCCCAGGAAGGTCTGGCGCAGGATCGTCGACTGGCGGGTGTCCCAGGTATAGCGACCGCCGACCGACAGGCTGAACTGGTCGGTCAGATCATAGGTGAAATCGCCGAAGATCGCCGTCGTATCGGTCTCGACATCGCCGAAGGTCAGCGCGGTGACGCCGCCGGGCAGGCGCACGTCGAACACGGTGCGCGCGCTGGCATCGAGATAATAGAGCCCGATCAAGCCGTTGAAGCGGCCGGTATCGACCAGGAACTGTACTTCCTGGCTGAACTGTTCGTTCTCATAGATCGCGGGCACGTCAACCTGGACGGCGGGCAGCGCGTCGAAGTCGATCGGCGTGCCGCTTTCGTCCTGACGCCAGCCGGTGATCGAGCGGAAGGTCAGCCATTCGGTCGGCCTCGCCTCGACGAACAGCGAACCGCCATAGGCTTCGACCTTCTGTTCAGGATCGCGCAGGCCGCCACGGCTGTCGAACACGTCGGCCAGCACCGGGGCACCGGTCGCAATGCCGGGGATCAGGCGATGGCCACCGCGCGGATTGCTGTCGTCACGGGTGTAATCCCCCGACAGGCGGACGAACAGCGCGTCGCTCGGCTCGAACTGCAGCGTCGCGCGGCCTGCCCAGATATCCTTGTTGTAATTCTCGTCACCGGTGGTGAGATTGTCGCCGAAACCGCCGCGCGACAGGCGCGCGAACGCGCCACCGATCTTGAACGTGCCATCGCCGATCGGCGCGCTGGCGGAGATCACGCCATCGGCCTGGTCATAGGTGCCATAAGTGGCACGCACGCGCAGCTCGGGATCGTCGCCCAGCCGGCGGGTCACATATTTGACCGCGCCGCCGATCGTGTTGCGGCCATAGAGCGTCCCCTGCGGCCCGCGCAGGATCTCGATCCGTTCGACGTCATAGATGTCGAGCACCGCCGCCTGGGGGCGGTTGAGATAGACATCGTCGAGGTAGATGCCGACGCCGGCTTCGAACCCGGCGACCGGGTCCTGCTGGCCGACGCCGCGAATGAAGGCGCTGAGCGTCGAGTTGGTCCCGCGCGAGACTTCCAGCGTCACGTTGGGCGTCACCTGAGCAAGGTCGGTCACGTCGATCGCGCCGGCAGCAGCCAACTGATCGCCGCTGAACGCGGTGATCGCGATCGGCACGTCGAGCAGCGTTTCCTCACGTCGCCGTGCGGTGACGATGATGTCGCCGGCAGCGGTTTCGTCGGCCTGAGCCGTATCGGCCGAGGCTTCCTGCGCCTGGGCCGGCGCCGCGAGCGCCGCGGCGAGCGCGGTGCCCAGCGAAAGCGCGAATGATAATGACGCGATGCGGCTTTTCATGTCTGATCCCCTTCCCTGACGGATGCGCCGGTTGGCCCGGCTTGTAAGCGCATGCCGGCGGCTATAATGAAAGGTGAACCGGTTTTCAACTTTGCAGTGAAAGGCGACAGGGATGATGCGGTTTGGCGACTGAACGACCGGCAAGGCGGCGCGCGACGATGCGGGCCGGTGCCGATGCGAACGCGTCGGCGACCGAACGCGCGCCGGCGATCCCGTCATCCCCCGCGAGCGCGGGCAAGGCGCCGCGAACCGCGCGTGGCCAGCGGACGTTGCGCGCCATCCTGGACGCTGCCGCCGCCGAGTTCGGCGAGAAGGGTTTTCACGAAGGGTCGATCAGCGCGATCACGCGCCGCGCGGGCGTGGCGCTCGGCAGCTTCTACACCTATTTCGATTCGAAGGACGATGTGTTCCGGGCGCTGGTGCGCGACATGTCGGACCAGGTGCGCGACCATGTCGCCCCCGCGATCCGCGGTGCGACCGACCAGATTGCCGCCGAGCGCGCGGGCCTGCTCGAATTCATCCGCTTTGTCCGCGAGCACAAGGAAATCTATCGCATCATCGACGAGGCCGAGTTCGTCGATCCCGAAAGCTTTCGGCTGCATTATGCGAACACCGCCGACCGCATCCACGCCCGGCTGCGCGCCGCAGCGGAACGCGGCGAAGTGCGCGCCGACGTGTCGGAGGTGCATGCCTGGGCGCTGATGGGGATGAACGTCTTTCTGGGGCTGCGCTACGGCGTCTGGAGCGACACCGAGGCGCCGGACCTCATCGCCGACCAGATCGCGGAGATGCTGGCGCGCGGCATCGGCAATCGACAGGCGCGCTAATCGCCGCGCCTTCCGGCCAGCTTGTCGCGCAGCCCCGCAAGCGGACCGAAGGGGCCGGCCTCTTCCTCGCGCAGCACGCCCGCCGCGCGCAACTGGGCATCCGCGTCGGGCACGCGCGGATAGGGGTCGAGCGCGAGCGCCAGCGTCTCGGCCGCCGCCTCGCCCAGATCGATCGCGCCGCCCGCATAGAAAACCGTGTCGCAATCGTCGTCGCTCAGCTCGATCTCGTCGGCGTCGCCGGCTTCGGTTTCGGGCAGGAAGCGGATCAGGAACGGCTCGTCGATCGTGTCCGGCACCGGCGCGCCGGTGGCGACGCACGCCTGGACGACGTCGCCGGTAACGCTGCCGCTCGCCAGGATGCCGATGGCGTCGCGGCGCAGGCGGAACTGTGCCTCCAGCCGGTCGATCGCGATCAGATCGAACCGCCGCGCCAGCGCCGCGCGCTCGGCGGGCTCGGCTGAAATCGCCAGCGTGCTCTCGCCCGCACCGACCTGATCGAGCCGCACCGGGCGGCTGAATTCGGGCGCGGCGGTCATGGCAGCCTGCCCGCCAGCAGCGTTTCCACGGTCACGTCGTCCAGCCGCGCACGCAATGCGACGAGCTGGTCGCGGACATGGGCGACCTGTGCCGCGCCCGGCGTTTCGCCGCGATAGAGATTGCGGCGAAGCGGCGCGTCGAGCCCGTCCGGGCCGGCCGCCAGCCCGTCGCGATAGGCGCCCAGCCGGCCGCCGAGCATCCCCATCATCCGGCCGACCTGCTTGCCGACGACGATGTCGCCAAAGCCGATCTGGCGCAGCTGGCCGTCCATGTCGTCGATGAATCGTTCCGCGAGATGCGCAGCCGGAGCCGCACCTGCAGGCTCGTGCTCCAGCCGAAGCAGCAGCATCGACAGGACCGCGGCGATCATGTCGAACCGGCCATCGACCGTGTCGGGCACGCCGCCGTCGAGATACCAGTGCGGCTGGCGGGCACGTTCGACCACCGCGCGATAAAGCGTCAGCGCCGGCACGTCGCGGGGCTTGCCCAGCCACCGGTCGAATAGGCCCATCGCGCGTCAACTCCCTTGCATCCCGCGTTGCCTTGTCTGGCCACGCCGGGACGCATATTGATTGGCGTGGCCGATGATGCAATGCGGCTTCACGCCCGTCAGCCGTGTGTCGGCGTTCCCTGGAGAGTTTCGAATGTCACCGCTTCCCAAACGCCTGATCGCCTCGATCGCCCTGATCGGCCTTGCCGCGGCGGCGGGCGGCTGCACCCGGCTGCGCAGCCATCAGGGCTATATCGTCGATGCCGACCTGGTCAATTCGGTCCAGCCGGGCGTCGACAACAAGGATTCGGTGCTCAAGACGCTCGGCACGCCGAGCTTTTCCGGGCAGTTTTCGGACAACGTCTGGTACTATATTGCACGCGACAGCCGCAACCTGGCGTTCAACCGCCCGCGCCCCGAAACCCAGACGACGCTCAAGCTGACCTTCGACCAGGCGGGCAACGTCACCTCGGTCGACAAGACCGGCGCGGAACTGGTCGCATCGATCCAGCCGAGCGACGATTCGACCCCGACGCTGGGCCGGCGGCGCGGCTTTTTCCAGGACCTGTTCGGCAATATCGGCACGGTCGGCGCGCCGGGCGCTGGCCCCGGCGGCGGCGGGCCCGGCGGGCCGAACTGACGCGGCGCACCCGCCGCGCGCCTTTCGCGTTCCTGACCAACGCGTTCGACACCCGTTCAGCGTGCCCTCGGCATAACTCCCTCCATCGGGAACGAGTCCCGCGAACATGGAGGTAGAAGATGCGTAAACTGATCCTGACCGCGCTGGTCACCGCGCTGGCGGTCCCGACGGTCGTCGCGCCGGCGGCCGCCCAGTCGCGCGGTGAAATCCGTCGCGACGCGCGCGACCTGCGCGAAGAGCAGCGCGAATTGCGGCGCGCCGAACGCTTCGGGTCGCCGCGCGACGTCCGGCGCGAGCGCCGCGACGTGCGTGAAGCCCGCCGCGACCTGAACGAAAGCGTGCGCGAACGGCGCTGGGGCGACAATGACTGGCGCGATTATCGCGGCCGCAACCGCACGGTCTATGCGCGCGGCAACTGGCGGGCACCGTTCGCCTACCAGCGTTTCCGCACCGGGGCGCGGATCGCGCCGCGCTATTATGGCGACCGGTATTTCATCAGCAATCCCGGCCGTTACCGGCTCCCGCCCCCGGGCCGTTACAATCGCTGGGTGCGGCACTATGACGACGTGCTGCTGGTCGACACGCGCCGCGGCTATGTGCTGCGCACCCTTCCCGGCTTCTACTGGTAACCGGGTCGTGCAGGCGGGGCGGCAAACCCGCTCCGCCTGAGCGCGAAAGGAAAACTGAGAAGGTGGGCCGCGCCGCGGATACGCTGCGGCGCGGCCGGTGCGTACGGCACCAGTGCCCGTGTCAACGGGACCAGTCGCCGCAACGCTGGCGAACCTCTTGGGTTCCACCGGCCGCCGGAAAACGCGCGCGCCTGCGACCAGGCGCCACAATTCCGCTTTGAATTGATTGCGCAAAACGCGTAATCCCTCGCCGGGGAACCGGAGGGGGGACTTGCGTTGGCGTGGGGCGACGTCGCGCTGAACGCGCTCGACATATTCAATCATGAATTGATGTTGTTCGCGGCGATCGGTTTCCTGGTCGGCGGGATCGACGACGTGGCGGTCGACCTGGTGTTCGGATGGCAGGCGCTGCGCCATCGCCGGCGCGGGAACGGCGAGCGCCTTGAACGGTTGCCCGGGCCCGAACATCGTCTGGCGGTGTTCGTGCCCGCCTGGGACGAGGCGGCGGTCATCGGCGCAATGCTGCAGACCGCGCTCGCCCGGTTCGATCATCCCGATTTCGACATCTATGTCGGCACCTATCCCAACGATACGGCAACGATCGACGCGGTTCGTGCGATCGCCGACCGCGACGCCCGCGTCAGGCTGGTGATCGGCGACACGCCCGGCCCGACGACCAAGGCGGCATGCCTGAACACGCTCTGTGCCGCGACATTAAATACGGTTGCAGGAGAGGCGGGATATTGCGGGCCTTTTCGGGACATAGTGGGACGATAATGCCCATAAATCGGGGGTTTCGGCCATTGTGGCGCGGTTGAGAGAATTATTGTCGTTTTCCCAGGTCTTTGCGTGAAAAACGGCCGTCCGACGCGAACAAGCGGCGCAAAAACCGCAGAAATGCGTGGGTGGAGTGCCGGCACGTGCCAGTTCCGACGACAAAAAAGAGCCACTTCGCAAAAAGCCCGGCAAATTGGGCGGTTTGTCGTGATAACGGCTCGAAAAACGAGGCCAATCGTGCCAGTTCTGTCTGGCACGTAAAGCGCCGAGAAGTGGCACGCCTTTGCCTCATGTCGGGCGGCTCGAAATGATCAGCTCGGTGACCGCTTTGGGGCGGTCGTTGCCGCCGACCGAATAGCTGGTCTGGACCTCCTCGATCGCGAAGCCGGCGAAGATGCGGCGCACCTCCGGGTGGGCGTTCAGACTGAGCAGGAAGCGACCTTTCAGGCCCGCGAGCAGCTCCGCCATCTGCTCAAATTCGGCGCGGTCGAACATGGCCTGGCCATAGTCGTTTTCGCAGCCGTAATAGGGCGGGTCGAGGTAGAAGAGCGTGCCCGGCCGATCGTAACGCGCGAGGAAATCCTGCCACCGCATCCGCTCGATCACGACGCCGGCCAGGCGCTCCCAAATCGCCTCCAGCATCGGCTGCAGGCGGGTGACATCGAAGCGCGCCGAGTTGACCGGGCTGACCCCGAAATGGCGGCCGGCAACCTTGCCACCGAAGGCCAGGCGCTGGACGTAGAGGAAGCGCGCGGCGCGTTCCAGATCGGTCAGTGACGACGGCTCCTGGCGGAGCAGCTTTTCGAAGTTCGCGCGCGAGGTGACCTGAAACCGGAGCATCTCCAGGAACAGCACATAGTGGCGCTGAAGGATGCGGAAGAGCGTCGACACGTCCTCCGACCAGTCGTTGATGACCTCGACCTGCGAGCGCACCTCGCGGCGCAGGAACACGCCGCCCATGCCAACAAACACCTCCGCATAGGTGAGGTGCGGCACGCCAGCGATGCGGGCGATGATCCGCTTCGCCAGGCGGCGCTTGCCGCCGATATAGGGCGCAACTGGCAGGACCGGATCGACCGGCGAAAGGGCATTTTCAGGGGCGTTGAACGGCGGCTGCAGCGCCGCTGAAATCGGACTCGACTCCGTCATGATGTTCCCACTATGTTCCCTGCCTCCGGACCGGAGGGCGGGATGGCCAGACCTGGCCAGGATGGTCATGACGGGTCGAGACCGTCGGCATGGGGCGTTGGCGCGCCCCGTCCCCCGCCTGTCGGCGCGGAATTGCTTGTTAAGGCGCTGCGCGCTATATGCGCGGAGCGGCGCACGCGACGCGGTAAAGCTTCCCACCGTAGTGCTAGGCTTCTGGCCGTCGATCACTTTGTGGGGGACCGGAAGTCCCCACCGTGCGCCGCTCATGCCCCCCTCCGATCGAGCAGGATCGTCAGATTGCGCGTTTCGCCTGCGATGTTGCGCGGGCGGCTGGCATGGAAGCTAACGACGGCCGGCAGCGGCTCGCCAGCGTCCTGCCGCACCACGACCTTCCACAACCGACCGCCTTCATCGGCGAAGTAGATCAGGCGGCTGTCGCCCTGCTGGGCGATCACGATCGCGCGATCGACGATGTCGGGCAGCAAGCGATAGTTGGCGACGGTGAGATCCGGGTGGCCGCGCGAGATCTCCGGGGCCTCGCCGAGCTGCTTGCGGTAGACGCCGGTCGGCAGCACGACCAGGCGGGCCTTGGCCGAAATCAGCGCCTGCTGCTCGGCGGTCAGCAGCGCGACGGGAAAGCTCGCCTCGGGCAGGGCCAGAAACTGTTCGAACGCGGCATCGTCGACGATCTCGCGCAATGTCTGGCGTGCGGCGGCGTCCAGGCCGGCGTCTGCCGCCGCGACAATCGATGCTGCCGCCTTGTCGGCCATCACGCGCAGGTGCGCCGTGCCGGGATTGTAGCTGAAGCCGGGGTCGATGCCCTGCGGCACGTCGAAAGCCTGTCCGGTCGCGGCGACGAAGGTGGTCGGTTTGCCGGGCGGGAGCTGATCATCGGGAGTGACGGACCAGCCCATGCGCTCAAGCCGGCGTTGCGTCACCTGTTCGAAGCCGCATTTGCAGCCCCAGCCATTGGGCGGGAAATGGGTCTGCCACCACGGGTGATCGACCGGGAGCACGATGCCATACCAGGGGATGTGGAGCTGGCGTTTGCGCTCCGAGGTTGACGGCACGTAGCGCAGGTAGGGAAAAGCCGCCTTCTGGCGCTGGATGCGTGCCCAATGGCCCGCCGCCAGGCTCATGCGGATGTTGGTGTTGTAGATCACGCGCAGCCGGCGCTCGTTGACCACGATGCGCTCGTCGGTGCCGGTCAGCTCGCGGTCCTGGACCGCGCCCCACCATCCGGCGCGCTGCAGCTCGGGCAGGATTGCGGTTTTCCACCGATCGAAGCTGCCGCCGTCGCGGATCTGCTCGTCCAGCGACGACTGGATGGCGCGGAGCAGGTCGAGGCGGGCGATCTTGGCGACCGTGAAGGCTGACGCATGGTTCTCATGCATCATCTCCGACCAGCGGACGGTCGTCTTCAGTTCGCCGCGCGCCTGGAATGCGCGCACGGCGTCGGTCGGCTCCAGGAAGATGGAATAGCCGAGCGGATCAGGCATCGGTTGGCGGTGCCCGGTCGGCGTCTTTCACGACGCGGGTGCGGCGACAGAAGGCAGCGGAGAAGCGAAACCCTGCCCAGCAAAGCTCGACCTCGACGCCCTCAAACTCGCCATCGTGGTCGCAGTGCATCGTCTCATATGCTGAGAGGCGAGGAAGCCAGGCGGATGCTAACCTCATGCGTCCAGCTCCCCGGCCCAGCTATCGTCCAGGACGGCGTCGACCAAATCACTGTCGGCAACGGCTTCGACGATCATGATGGCGAGGCGGTGGACGCTGACCCGGCGGCGAGCAGCCGCGCTGCGCAGCCGTTGCTGGACGTCAAGCGGCAGGACGATGCCATTGCCGGCGATGCGTTCCGACCGGCCATGCGTGCGGTCGCGCCGCTTGCGATCGGCGCTGATCGCGAGCGCGGTCACCGTCTTCGGCTCAATGCCGATGCGGCGGGCGATCTCACGATCGGACTGGCCGAGATCGCGGAGCGCCAGCACCGCATCGGTGCGGCTCGGATAGCCCAAGCAGGGCTTTGAGCTGCTCATGCCCAACCCTCCAAGAACCGCGCCAGGGCGGCGGAAAGTTGGGCGAGCATCTCCGCGCCTTCCTGATCGATGCCGTTGGCCAGGACGGCGGGCAGCTCCACGTCGATCGCGAGCTTGAGCGCGTCGGCGAGCTGCTCGATCGTGTCGGGTTCGAACGCACCGTTGGCGACCGGCGGTTCGCCTTCACGGGCGAAGCGGAGCAGCTCGGCGAGGGCGTTGGCGGCGCTGCTCGCGGCGGCGAGTGCGGTGGCCGAGGCGGGGGCGCTCATGACCGCCCTCGGATCGCGGCGATGACAAACATCACCACGCCGATCGGCCACGCCAGCACAGGCAGCATGTCCTCCAGCTCGAGCGGTTTATCGTCGTCGATCACTTCCCCGAGGACGATGCACGCCGTCGCGATCACGCCGCCGAGATAAAAGGCGAGCATCAGAGCGCCTCCCTGTCGTCGATCATCATCTGCACTTGGGCGGCGACATCGTCGGGGACTGTCTCGGCATAGCCACTGAAGTGGTCTTCATCGTCATCGAGATCGCCGAACGGCGCGTCGTCCTCGTCATCCGGGGCCGGCAGGGCCGGCGCAGGCAGCGTGGCGCGGATGCTGGTGGGAAGGTAAACCGCGTTCTGCGGCGCGACCTTGCGCGCGCTTTCAGCGGTGCAGGGCGTGAACTGGTAGATCGAGCTGCCGCCGATCAGCACGGCGTCCAGGAGCTTGCCCTGGTAGATCGGCTCGATCGACATCAGCTTCGCGCCGAACCGGTCGACCTCAGTCACGCGGCCGACCAGCGTGCGATGGCCGAGCACTTCGACGATCGCATATTCCCCTTCGGGCAGGGGCGCGGGTTGATCCTGGTCTAAATCGGTCATGCAAGCCTCCTTCAGCTCAGTTTCTCGGTCGTGCCGTCCTGGGTCGCGGCCTTGAGCCGGGCGGCGAAGCCGGCGCGTTCCAGCGCCTGGGCGAGCGGGGCTTCGTCGATGGTCCCGAGCGCGGATGCGATCAGCGCGCGGGCGGCTTCTTCGGTCTCGGCAGCGAGGATGCGCTCAATGAGCGTGCCGGTGATCGCGTCGGCGGCCCGGTAACCGCTGTCGGCGATCATCCGGTCGACGATGCTGTCTGCGTCGTCGCCCTCGTCCTCGGCGAAGCTGGTGGCGGGCGAATTTGCCGGAGCGGAGCCGCTTGCCGGCTGGTTAGCCGGGCGCTGGGAAATGCGGTCCTGCCAGCCCTCGTCGATCGCCTCGAACACCTCCGGGCCGAACACGAGACGGCCGCGATAGGGTTCGACCTGGTCGAGGTCGATCGCCTGGCCCTGATAGCTGATCGTGACGTGCGGCAGGTAGCTGGGGTGGTCCCAGCTCGCGCCGGCGTCGCGCATCTCCTGGTGACGCCACTGGAGCGACGCGTCCTGGAAGAGCAGCGCGATCGCCTCGCCCTCCGATCCCCCGGCCCCCATGCGCCGGACCAGGCGCGGGCCGCCGGGTTCCACGATCAGCTCGGCCGGGCCGCCCCATCCGGTCATGGCGAACCAATTCACCGGGCGCTTCGAATAGGCGACGGTCACATGCAGATCATCCGGCTCCAGCGTCGTGGCGAAGCCCTGGGACCGCGCCCATTCAAGCAGCTCGGTCGCGTTGATCAGCTTGCGATAGACGTAGAGCGGAGCGGGATCGTCGGCCGCGAAGCTGGCGGCGTCGGGCATCTGCCGTGGCGGCACCCGGCGAACCGGTTCCGGGTCGTTGGCGGGCGATGATGCCGGATCGGCGGCAGGATCGGACGTCGGATCGGTTGCAGGATCGGCCTGGGCGGGCGGCAATGCCGCCGGGGCCGGATCAGCGGCTCCGGCGGGTGCGTCGGGATCGGTCTTGCGGACGAAGCCCTCGCCATATTTCTCGTTGAAGCTGTCGGCGGTGCGGACCCAGCCATTGCGCGCATGGGTTTCGTCGGTCTTCGCGCTTTCGGCCAGGTCCTCCTCTTCCTCGACCACGCGGCGAACGATCGGCGCGGCGACGTCCGGCCCGTATTTGAAGTCGGTCTGGGCCAGGCCGCCGGGCCGTTTGGCGCGATCGTCGGCGGCGTGCTGGGTTCTGTGGTCGGCGGCCTGTTCAAATCATCGAAGCGCGCCAGCGCCACGGTCACCTCGGTCGATGGTCCGGCGACCGTCACCGGTAACAGCGGTTCGCGAGAGCGCGCCGCCGCCGGCCTGGCGACCACCATCCAGGACGGCCTGCGCCAGGTCGCCGAGCAGCTCGGCGGCGGCCTGGGCAGCTTCAGCGTGTCGATCGGCCAGCGCAACGACGATTTCCGCGTCGACACGACCGGATCGGGCCGGACCAAGGGGCCGACGAAGAGCGAGAGCCGCAACGAGCAGCTGGGCCTGTTCAATTTCCGCGACGATGCCCAAGCGGCCGTCAACTTCGCGATCGCCGACGCGATCAAGGACGGCGCGATCACCGGGCTGTCGGCGGCGGTCAGCAAGGCGCTACAGTCGTCGAGCGACCTCAACAAGGCGATCAGCGAGGCGCTGAAGGTCCAGGAGGTCGAGATCCTCGCGGGTGGCCCCGGTGCCGCGATCCGCCAGGAGCTGGCGGAGTTCGACCGCACGGCCAAGGAGCGGCTGCGCATCGCGCGCGACTATGGCCTGGACGTCATCGCGATCGAGCGCGTCAATGTCGAGCAGCGCACCAAGCTGGTCGATGATCTGCTCAAGCAGCGCGTCAGCGGCCTGAAGGCGTTTCTGGACGACACCCGGTTCGGTAGCCTGGCCGAGGGGTCGCTGGTCGATCAGCGCACCACCCTGCAGGCGGAAATCGCCAAGGTGCGCGCGGATGCGGAGGCCGGCGTCGATGGCGCGGCCGACCAGCTGGCGGAATTGAGCCGCCGGCTGCTCGAAGTGTCGCGCGATGCCTTCGGCACGGCGGGCGGTGAGTTCGCCGCCGATCGCAGCAATGCGATCAGCACGGCCGAGGCGATCATCAAGGCAGAGAACGATCGCATCCGCGCCGCCCAGGACGCGACCGGGGCCACCAATGCCAAGCTGGACACCGCCAACGCGCTGGCCAACGAGCAGAACGACCTGCTCGCCCAGATCAATGCCGGCATCGTCCAGCTCGGCACGCTGGGCGGCGGCATCGCCTTCGCGCCGGGCGCGGGCCTGCAGGACTATAACCGCAGCTTCCTGACCCGTGAGGCGATCCTGTGAGCCGGGTCTATTATCTGCGCGCCTGGCCCCGCAACCCGGCGACCGGCGCGGTGGTGCCGGTGCGCCTGGCGGGTGGCGGGCGCGCCAAGCCCTATCGCCTGGCCGGCCAGGGCTATCGCGCCGGCATTTTGAGTGAGCCGAAATTCTCGGCGCAGTTCGGCTATGAGCAGCGCGGCTTCTCCGGCTCGACCAGCCCCGTGTCTGCGGCGATCGGCTTTGCACCCGCCGCGCCCGCGCAGCTCGACGAGCTGGCGCAATATTACTGGCCCGACGCTGCGATCGAGATCGATGCCGGCGACGAGGCCGGCGCGCTTGCCCGGGTGCTGACCGGCACGATCGCGCGCGACGAAATCCGCGAAGGCCGCCTGATCCTGACCGCCGCCGACCCGTCGGTCCGCCTCGACAAGCCGCTGACCGACCGGTTCTTCGCCGGCACTGGCGGCATTGAGGGGCCGGCGACGATCACCGGAGCGCTGAAGCGCCGGGCGTTCGGCCGCGTGTTCAACGTCGAGGGTCGCGTGCTCGACCCGGCGAACAATATCTATGAGTTCGCCGATCCGGCGCGTCCGCTGCAGGGCTTTGCCGCCCTGCGTGACAAGGGGCGTGAAGGCCCGATGCAGGTCGTTGCCTGGCAGGGCAGCGCCGATGCGACCTTCGCCACGTTGCAGGGCGTCGTGGTCGAACCGGGTGGCGGTGCGGTCGCCCCGTCGATCGCGTGCGCGAAATGGTGGACCCAGCCGGCGGGGCCGTTGACCGCCGACCTGTTGGGCGAGATCGGCGCGGGCTATGCCGAGGCCGCCGCAGATATCGGCGCGGCAATCCTGGCGAGCGCGGGCGGCCCGGCGCTGGCCGATATCGCCGCCGCACGCCTGCTCCGCCCGGCCGCCGCCGGCATCTACATCGACAGCGACGAGACCGCCGCCCAGGCGCTCGACCGGCTGTTCCTGGGCGTCTCGCTGCTGTGGGTGATCGAGCCGAACAACACCGTGTCGCTGCGCCCCTGGACCTTCGCCCCCGTTGAGACGCTGCGCGGCGAGTATTTGGGCCGGCAACAGACGATCGCGCCGATGAAAGCGCGCCGCCTGGGCTATCGCCGCAATCAGCGCATCCACCAGGATGGCGAAATCTCCGCGATCGTACCGGCAGGCGAGATCGGCTATGAGGACGGCACCTCGCTGGAGCAGGCGCGCGCCGATCTGCTCGCGCGCATGGACGAGGTCGAGCAGGACGTTGCCGACGCGATCACCGAGGTGGCGGAGGCCGCGCAGGCGCTGCTGGAGATTTCGGGGGACGGCAAGCTCGACCCGTTCGAAAAGAAGTCGGTCCTGATCCCGAACGCACGCCGCCTCCAGGCGATCTATCTGCTGTTGACCGCCCAGGCGGCAGGGATCAGCGACCCCGATGTCACGACGGCCGTGTCGGCGGCCAACTCGACCCGGAACGACTGGGTCGCGATGCTGGGCGCGATCACGCCGCCTTGGGACGACACGAGCCAGAGCTCCAACATCAACAGGACGTTTTACAACGACGTCCTGGCGGCCTATGAGGCCGCGCTCAACGCGTTGACCCAGGCGCTGCGCCGTTTTGCCCAGACGATCGCCTCGGCGGCGCTGACGCGGGCGGAGCGGATTTCGTCCGATGGCTGGATCACCGCCGGCAAGGAAAAGGCCGAGGTCCTCCAGGACTATAACGAGCTGGTCGACCGGTTGAACGCGCTGGTCATCAAGCATGACAATCTGGGCAACCCGGCCAGCGCGACGCCGGCGCGCCAGGCCGCCGGGGCGGCGGTCTATGTCGATCAGCCGGGCAGCCTGGGCGTGCTGCTGTTCAACCTCAACCCGCCCTTAAGCAGCAGCACGACCGACACGGCCGTTGACCCGATCGTCTATCGCAACCGGTGGCAGGTGGCGCTGGCCCGCGTCGCCGAATTCGAAGTGGCGATGCTGGGCCTGGTGCCGGCGACGGTCCAGAATTCGATCAATCAAATCCTGGTGCTGACCGAGGACGGCAAATGGTCGGCCTATGAAAAGCGCACCATCCTCTATCGTGAGAACGCCACGCTGGAGAGCACCTGGTCGCTGCTCGATGCGAAGGCGGCGGGGATCGTCGGCAGCGCGGGGCTGAACACGGTTCGAAACGCGGCGACGACGGCCCGGAACAACTGGCAGAACTTCATCAGCATCCAGCCGACATGGCCCGATCCCAATGTCGATACGCCAATCAACGTCGCCCAGGGCCGGACGCTGCTGGTGGCTTACGAGGTCGCGCTCAACGACCTGGCAGAGGCTTTGCGCGTCTATACTGACACGCGCGTCGATACGCTGCAGCAGCGGGTCGCGGCGATCGACAGCGACGGGGTGATCAGCTCGGGCGAGAAGTGGTTATACGTCCGCGAGTGGCGCGCGCTGAACAACAAATATCAGCGTTACGTCGATCGCTATATCGAGCTGGGCTTTCCGGCCGTCGTGCAACCGATCCAGGCGGCGGCCTATAACGCGCTCGGTCCCGACAGCGGCGCGCCCGCCACGTCGTTGGGCGGTCGGCTCGGCGCACTGCCACCGCCGAGCTGGGACCTGGGCGGCACCGATACGCAGGTGCCCGACCCGGTGGCCCTGCGAACCGCGTGGGAGCTGGCGGAGAACGCCGTCGACCGCCTGGGCGCAGCGATGATGGCGCAGCCCAATGCCGACAATACCAGCGCAGTCATCAACGGCGGGTCGGTCAACGGCGCTATCGGCACTGTGGTCAACGCCAACCCCAAGCTGTCGCAGCTCGACGCCAACGGGCGCGGCACGTCGCGGCGCATCAATTCGATGTATACCGTCGGCGGCGCGCAGCAGGTCTATATCCCGACTGTCGGCAATACGCAGGTCGGCGGGACGATCGTGGCCAACGAGCCGGGGTCGCCAATTTGGGCCTATTATGACGGCGGCGGCGGCGGCACGACGATCCAGATCCTGCCCCACAACCTCCTCGATGATGCGGGCACGCTGAGTTTTGGCGGCGGCATCTACTTCGGCTTCGCGTTTCGGACGATCTACTGGATCTATGACGACAGCGGCTACAACAGCGGCAACCCTTCCTATGGGATCACCACGAACGCCAGCTTGCTCAACACGCCCGGCCGACGCCTGGTCGGATCAGTCGTAACGCCGCCCGTGGGGACGCCAGCCGGTGGTGGCGTTTCGGGCGGCGGCGGCGGCGGCGGCGGTATCCGCGAGCGCTATTACGACAATCAGGCGACGGCGATCCCATGATCAGAGGAGCAGACCAATGACCGAAGTTGTTCAGATGACCGCCATGCCGGGCGATAGCGTCACATTGACGCACCTGCCTGATTATCCCGGGCTGCACCCCGCGTGGACGCCAGAGCGGCCCTATTTTGAGCGGGCGTATGAGACCCAGGACGGAGAGGTTATCCGCGTGCGCTATGCCCCGGCCTATCGCGACCCGGGCATGGACGTCAGCATTGCCATTGCGCCGCGCGACATCGCGTTGATGGTCAGCGCATCCTTGGTCGATGAACAAGGCCAGGTTGTGAAGATCAACGGGCGTGGGCTTGTGCGGCCCGCCGAAGGCACCGGGGTTCCGCCGAACGCCAATGTCGAGCTGGAGCCGTTCCTCATTAAAGTGGCCCGCGTTCGTGCCGAGGAGCTGCTGCAGTTCCGCGAGCAGATGGTCAATCTGGCTGTGCTCATCCCGCCGCCGCCGGAGCCTGATCAATGAGCGTCGATGCGGTCACTGCCGCTTATCTCAAGTCCGAGGCGATGTTCGTCACGCGGTCGCCAGGCGCTGCGATCGACTGGGCGGGCAGCGACCGCGTGGGCGAGATCGTGTCGCCGCTCGCGGCCCAGGCGGACGCGCAGGCCGAGGCGGATCGCCAGCTCGCCTTCCTGGCCGCGCCGCGATCGATCGAGCGGATCGAGGTGCCGGGCAACCGCGCCGACCTGCTCGGCCGCGCGGTGACAATCGCGGCAAAGGGCGGCGGCTATGACGCCGGCGTCGCGGTGTTCGTCATCGGGGTCGAGGAGCTGGCCGAGGTGGATCGCACCATCCTCACCGTCCTGCGGCGGCTCACATGAGCGGGGTGCTGATCGTGCCGCCGGTGCCGATCGCGGCCATCGCCGTCTCGGCGGGCGTGGATGGTGCCAATCTGGCCACCCCCGATCCGCGCGAGGTGTGGACGGTCGGCGGCTCCGCCACGATCGACCTGGACCTGGGCGCGGCGACGGCGATCGACAGCATCTATCTCGGCTATACCGACCTGTCGGCCGCCGCCACTTGGACCATCTCGTCGGCCACCGGCATGGGCCTGGGCCTGGTGGTGATCAGCCCGGCCGCCCCGGCACGCGCGGCCGATGGCGAAGGCTGGCAGCATTGCTTCGTCCGCCTGGCCGCGCCGGTGGTGACCCGATATCTGCGCATCGCGATCGACGCGGCGGGTGCACCGTTCCACGCCGGGATCGTCGCGGTCGGCCTGGCGTTTGAAAAGCATCGCGAGCTGGGCGGCGGGCGCGGCCTGATCGACACGGGCGGGCGAACCGACCTGCCCAGCGGCGGCTTCGGGACCAGCAGCGGGGTCACCAAGGCGAGCTTCAGTTTCAGCTTCGTCGATCTGACCGACGCGGAGACCGCGCGGCTGTGGCGGATCGCCAGGGACTTCGGCACGCGCCGGCCGCTGGTGGTGGTCGAAGATGCCGACTTGCCGGCCGAACGAAACGACGCCATCCATTACGGGGTCTTCGCCCGCTTCAGCGACTATGAGCGACGCGAGGCCAACGCCACCCGCTGGCAGCTCAGCCATGTGGAGTGGGTCTGATGCCTCACCGCCAGCGGCTACCCGCCCCGCTTCGCCGCCGCGCGCAAAGCAGCGGCCATGGACGTCTCCTCCAGACCCGCCAGCACCGCGCGCACGAAGGGCTATTATGCCCGCCTCGTCGCGCTGATGGGCGCGGGCACGGCGGCGGCGTTCACCGCCTCTACCCTGAAATGGGAGGGCAATGAGTTGCTCGGCTATCGCGACATCGCCGGCATCGCCACCGCGTGCGGCGGGGTCACCGGGCATGGGATCGAGGTCAACCGCCGCTATTCGCCGGCCGAGTGTGACGAAATGAACGCGCGCGAGGCGGTGCGGCATGTCGAGGGCGTCCTGGCGTGCGCGCCAGGCGCGCAGGGCTATCAGTTAAGGGCCTTTGCCGATCTGGCCTACAATGCCGGCATCGGCGGCTTTTGCGGGTCAAGCGTCCGGCGCAACTTCAATGCCGGCCAGACCGTCGCTGCCTGTCGGGGGCTGCTCGCGTGGAACAAGGCGACTTTCGACGCAGCGGGGGCAGCCCGGCAGCGTCGCCAGGGGCAGGCCTGCGTGCCTTCCAAGACCCGCCCTGGCAAGTTCCTGTGCGCGGTGCGCGGGCTGACCCGTCGACGGGCCTATTACACCGAAATCTGCCTTACCGGCCTGCTCCCTGATCGGACGGCGGAGAGCCTTCCGGCGCGGCTTGAGGCGGTGCTGAAATGATCGGCAAGCTGTGCGCGATCGCCGGCATGACCGGCCTGTTCCGATACCTTTCGATCGGCCTTGGCGTCGCACTGATCGGGGTCGCGGTTTGGGGTTGGAACCAGCGCAGCCTCCACCACTATTTCCGGGGTATCGTCGAGCGCACGATCCTCGTGATCCCCGAGGCCGAGCGGCCGAAGCCGGGCGAGCTGCACATCGCGGTCAAGGGCATCCTGTCCGATCGCGCCACGGCGCGCGAGGAGAGCCGGCAGCGTGGCGAACGCATCCAGACGCTGTCGGATGCCAACCGGCAGCTCAAGGTCGAGGGCCTGGCCGCGCGGGGCGTCGCCGAGCGCAACTGGCAGCTCTACCAGTCGGCCAAGGCACAGCGCGACCAGGTGATCGCCAGGTCCAAGCAGGCCGCCACGCGCACCGAGCGCCAGTCGTGCGAGAAAGAACTCAAGGAGCTTGAGGAGGTGATGGATGCGCTACGCGCTGATGGCTTCTAGCGTGCTGCTGGCGCTCGCCGGCTGCACCAAGACGGTGACCAAGGAGCGCATCGTCGACCGCGACGTCTATGTGCCCGTGCCGGTCGGTTGTGTGCTCAATCGCCCTGCCGAGGAACCCGGCCTCAACCGCCGCTATACCGACCCGCAATGGGGGGCGATTGCGCCGGGTGCGCGGGGTCACGCGCTCCGCGCTCAAGCCAACGAACGACTGAACGAAATCCAGGCGCTCCGCGCTGCGCTCAGCGGCTGCAAAGACGCCCCGGCACCCACCCCTTAACGACGTCCGAAACCGCTCTTTCAACCGTCTATAAACCCTCCTTCAGTAACCTGGCTGCACAGTGCGTCGGGGGGCTGAAATGGACCGTATTGTTGTCGCGACTTTTTGTCGTTTGCGAGCCGTTCGCAGCGGGAATTTTTGTCGCGCTACACGCTCTGGCACGCGCTGCAGGCCGACACCCGTCGATCCCGGCACGTCCACGCGGTCGTCCTGCACGATGCCGAGGATGTCGTGCACCGCGACGAGCTTCGCGTGTTCGACGCGCTGACCCGGCGCTACGATGCGGTGCAGTTGCCGGTACTGCCGCTGGTCGACAAGGGATCGCGGCTGGTTTCGGGTCATTATTGCGACGAATTCGCCATCGCCCATGGCAAGCATCTGCCGGTGCGTCAGTCGCTGGGCGCGGCGTTGCCGTTCGCCGGGGTCGGCTGCGCGATCCGTACCGACATGCTGGCGCGGATCGCCGCTTTGCGGAACGGCGAGCCCTTCGATGCCGGCAGCCTGACCGAGGATTACGAGCTTGGCCTGACGGTCGCCCGGCTGGGCGGCACGGCGCGCTTCGCGCGCATCCGCACCACGAACGCGACGGGCGCGTCCGACCTGGTCGCCGTACGTGCCTTCTTCCCGGGGTCGCTCGATGCCGCCGTCCGGCAAAAGGCGCGGTGGATGACCGGCATCGCGCTTGTCGGCTGGGACCGCACCGGCTGGGCGCGACCGGCGGCGCTGGGCGACCACTGGATGCGCATGCGCGACCGCCGTGGGCTGGTCGCGATGCTGGTGCTGGCGGCGGCCTATCTGGGGCTGATCGGCTGGGCGCTCGGGGTGCTGGGGCATGCATTGGTCGATCGGCCGATCGCGCCCGTCGGCCCCGTCGTGTCGAGCCTGCTCGCGGCGAACGCGGTGCTGCTGGCATGGCGTCTGGCGTTGCGCGCCTGCTTCGTCGGTCATGCCTATGGCGCGACGGAGGCGCTATGGTCGCTGCCGCGCGCCATCGTCGCCAACATCATCGCGCTGCTCGCGACCCGACGCGCGCTGTTCAGCTATGTCGCGCTGCTGCGCGGCGGGGCGCTGACCTGGGACAAGACCGCGCACCGCTTTCCCGAAACGGCTCGGCTGACCGCATGATGTCTGGCGACGTCGGACGGCCGCTGCGCTTTGCCGCGATCCTGCTCAGCCTGTGGGCGATGTCGCGCGCGGCCTTTGTCTGGTTCGACCAGGATGCGCCGGACGCGCGCGTGGTCGGGCCGATAACGCACCCGATGGCAGGGGCGGGCCGGTCGGCGATCGCGCTGCCCGCACCGCTCCCGATGGAGGGCGGCGGTGTGCGCATGACACCCGCGCTGGCGGCGGCAATGGCCCGCCTGCGCGCGGCCGGTTCGACGCCGCGCGCGTCGGAACACCCCGGCCATCACCGTGCAGCGATCGGGACGCGGCTGATCGACGTGCGCGAGCCCGGCCGCGCGGTCAGGGCGGAACGCGTCCAGCTGGCGATGCTGGCGGCGGTCCACGTGGCGAGCAGCACCCAGCTGGTCGACCGCTATTTCGCCGATGCGCCGCGGCTGCGCGCGCCCGCGGCCGGCGATCCGCGCTGGTCGGGCAGCGCATGGCTGTTCGCGCGGAGCAACGGCGTACCGGCCGCCGCGGGTGCCGGCCAACTGGGCGGGGCGCAGGCCGGCGGGCGCGTCCGTTACCGGCTCGACGACGAAGGGTTGAGCGCCGCCGCGGGCGCAGCGATCCCGCTCGCGTCGCGCGGGCGTGAGGCGATGGTCGCGCTCGAATGGCAGCCCCGGGCCAGTCCGATCCGGCTGGTGGCGGAGCAGCGCATACCCCTGGACGACAGCATCAGCGGCGGCCCCGGCGTCGGCGCGGTGGCAGGCGTCGGCCCGACCGACATCGGCCTGGGCTTCGACCTGGAAGGCTTTGGCCAGGCGGGCGCGGTCGCACGCGCGCGGCTCGAACCCTATGTCGAGGGCGGCGCCCGCGTCGCTCGGCCGGTGGCCAGCGCGCGCGGGACGCGATTCGAGGTCGGTGCCGGGCTGTGGGCGAGCGCGCAACGCGACGCCCATCGCGTCGATGTCGGCCCGGCGCTCAGTGCGACATTGCCGATCGCCGGCCAGCGGTTCCGCGTCGCGATCGACTGGCGCGAGCGCGTGGCCGGCGGCGCCCGGCCCGATTCGGGGCCAGCGCTCTCGATCGGCACCGATTTCTGACGTCACTTCCGACGGTGGCACCCGATCCGCGCGCGCGCTATGGCGAGCGCACGCCGCCCACGCCACCAACCGGAATGCCGTCCCGCCCATGGACCTTTACCTCCCGATCGCCAACCTGTCGGTCAACGCGCTGGTCATCATCCTGCTGGGCGGCGGCGTCGGGTTCCTGTCGGGCATGTTCGGGGTCGGCGGCGGCTTTCTGACCACGCCGCTGCTCATTTTCTATGGCATCCCCCCGACGGTCGCCGCCGCGTCGGCGGCATCGCAGGTGACGGGGGCAAGCGTGTCGGGGGTCTTCGCGCATCTGCGCCGCGACGGCGTCGACCTGACCATGGGCTCCGTCCTGGTCGTGGGCGGCATCGTCGGATCGCTGCTGGGGGCGGGACTGTTCCGGCTACTGCAATCGTCGGGGCAGATCGATACGGTCATCGCCATCCTCTATGTCCTGATGCTGGGATCGATCGGCGGGCTGATGCTTCGCGAGGCGATCGTCAGCATTCGCGCGAGCCGGACGGGCGCGCCGGTGCCCGCACGCCGTCGGCGGCATCACCCGATCGTCGCCGCCCTGCCGATGCGCTGGCGCTTCTATCGATCCGGCCTGTACATCTCGCCGCTCGCACCGCTGATCCTGGGGTTGCTGACCGGCGTGCTGACGATGCTGCTGGGCGTCGGCGGCGGCTTTTTCCTGGTGCCGGCCATGCTGTATCTGCTCGGCATGGCGACCCGCGTGGTCGTCGGCACGTCGCTGTTCCAGATCCTGTTCGTCACCGCGGCGGCGACGATGGTGCACGCCCTGACCACCCGGGCGGTCGACATCGTGCTGGCCGGGCTGTTGCTGATCGGATCGGTGAGCGGCGCGCAGATCGGCGTGCGGTTCGCGCAGCGTGTGAAGCCCGAATATCTCCGGCTTGCGCTGGCGCTGATGGTGCTCGCCGTCGCAACCCGGATGCTGCTCGGTCTCGCCTGGCGCCCGGACGAGATCTTCACGGTCGAGCTCGCCTGATGCGCCTCCGCCCCGCCCTCGCCGCCGCGCTGCTGGCACCGATGCTGATGGCGACGACCAAGCCGGTGCTCGTCCCCGACGTGTCGCAGCGCGACATCGAGATCATCTACAGCTTCACCGGCGCGGAGCTCCTGCTGTTCGGCGCGATCCTCTACCCCGGCGGGCGCGTGCCGAGTGGCGACACCCCCGCCGACATCGTGGTGGTGGTCAAGGGACCGGCCCAGTCGGTGCGGATGCGCGAAAAGGAGAAGGTCGCCGGCATCTGGGTCAACGCCGACCAGGTGCGCTGGCGATCGGCCCCCTCCTTCTACGCCATCGCATCGTCCCGGCCGATCCGCGAACTGGTCGACGATCGCACCCGTGCCATCTACGAACTCGGCCTCGACAGCCTGCAATTGTCCCCGATCGGTGCCACCAGCACCGAGGAACAGGCACGTTTCACCGCGGGGCTCGTCGACCTGCGCCGGCGCGCTGGCCTGTATTATGAGGCGCCAAGCGCGGTCGAGATCACCGACGACGTGCTCTACCGCGCGCGCATCGCCATCCCCGCGCGCGTACCCGTCGGGCGCTTCACCGCGGAGACCTTCCTGATCCGCGACGGGCGGGTGCTGGCGGCGGCGGTGCGCGAAATCAACATCCGCAAATCGGGGTTCGAACGCTTCGTGGCCGCGGCGGCTCAGAACAGCTCGGTGCTCTACGGGCTGTCGGCGGTGTTGCTGTCGCTGGCGATGGGCTGGGGCGCGGGGGCGATCTGGCGTCGTCTCTGATCGGGCGCGAACCACTTCTTCAGGATTTGGTGGCATCACCGCCGGTGGAGATCCGGGGAGCGGCCATGGCAGAGTTTGAGGGTGCAAAGGCGTTCGACCACGCAGAGTCGGTCGGCACGGGCGTGATCGGCGGCGACGTCGCCGCGCTCCCGATCGGCGTGGTGACCAATATCACGGGCGCCAACAGCCAGGTGGGGCTGGATCGCACCGCGCTCGAAGCGTTGGCCGGCCATGCGGACACCGCGATCGCGATGGCGGGCCAGATCGGCAGCCAGATCAAGATCCGCGTCGGCAGCAGCTGGCTGGTCGCCAGCATCCGTTCGGTACGCTTCGACGACCGCATCGACGGCATGATCGTCGCACAGATCGACTATCTGGGCGAAGCGGACGAGGAAAAGCTCACCGGAAAGCTCTATCGGTTCCGTCGTGGCGTCACCCGCTATCCGCTGCCGGGAGCCAATGTCTACCCGGTGTCGGCCGCCGACATGAAGCAGATCTATTCCGCCGACGATCGCCCGCATATCGAAATCGGCAGCGTCTATCCGACGCGCAACATCCGCGCGGCGCTTTATGTCGATGCGCTGCTCGGCAAGCATTTCGCGCTCTTGGGATCGACCGGTACCGGCAAGTCGACCAGCGCCGCACTGATCCTGCACCGCATCTGCCAGCTTGCACCGCAGGGCCATGTCGTGATGATCGACCCGCACGGCGAATATGGCGCCGCGTTCAAGCATTCGGGCGAGCTGTTCGACGTGTCGAACCTGCAAATGCCCTATTGGCTGATGAATTTCGAGGAACATTGCGAGGTGCTGTTGACGTCGCAGGGCGACCAGCGCCTGATCGACACGGACATCCTGGCGAAGTGCCTGCTGGCGGCCAAGGCGAAGAGCCGCGCCGCACAGGAGATCACCAAGCTGACCGTCGACGCGCCGATCCCCTATCTGCTGTCTGACCTGACCAACATCCTGCAGCAGGAAATGGGCAAGATGGACCGCGCGGGCGACACTGCCCCCTATCTGCGCCTGAAGACCAAGGTCGAGGAAGTCCGCAGCGATCCGCGCTTCGCCTTCATGTTCTCGGGCATGCTGGTCGCTGACAACATGACGACGTTCCTTGCCCGCATGTTCCGCATGCCGAGCGACGGCAAGCCGATTTCGATCATCGACGTGTCGGGCGTGCCGTCCGAAATCACGTCGGTCGTGGTGTCGGTGCTGGCGCGACTGGTGTTCGACTTCGCGATCTGGTCGCGCGACGAGGAAAAGCAGCCGGTGCTGCTGATCTGCGAGGAAGCGCACCGCTATGTCCCCAACGAGCGCAACGCGGACGCATCGTCGGTCGGCCGCATCCTCAGCCGCATCGCCAAGGAAGGCCGCAAATACGGCGTCTCGCTTGGCCTCATCACCCAGCGGCCGTCGGACCTGGCCGAAGGCGTGCTGTCGCAGTGCGGCACGATCATCACGATGCGCCTCAACAACGATCGCGACCAGGCATTCGTCCGCGCTGCGATGCCGGAAGGCTCGCGCGGCTTCCTCGATTCGATCCCCGCGCTTCGCAATCGCGAGTGCGTGATCTGTGGCGAGGGCGTATCGACGCCGATCCGCGTCAATCTCGACACGCTGGAGGAGCATAAGCGGCCGGCATCGAGCGACCCGGTGTTCACCGAGCTGTGGCGCAAGTCCGGCGGCGAGGAACAGGCGATCGAACGCACCGTCCGGCGCTGGCGCTCGCAGGGGAAATAACGGATCGGGATCGCGCGCTCGCCTCCCGCGCGCCGCGCCGTCCCGCTCCCACCCTTCAGATGAAACGGTCCGTCGCCGTGCGGACCGAGTGCCTCAACCGCGCGGTCGCGCCGCCGGGTCCTGCACGCTCGCCGTGACCTTCGACGCGGCGGTGGCGCGCGACGCGGTCGTGCCCGCCGCCGGCACCGCCATCAGCCGATTCAGCTGCGCCTTGAAGCGGCGAAGCTCCTCCCCACCCAGCTGGAGCACGGTCGAGAAGGACACGCTGGACGGGTTGACCGCGCCGCCGTTCTTCCACAGCTCGTAATGCAGGTGGGGACCGGTCGACAGGCCGGTCGAGCCGACATAGCCGATCACCTCGCCCGCGCGCACGCGCTCGCCGGCGGTCACCGCGATGCGGCTCATATGGCCATAGCCGGTCGCCATGCCGCCGCCATGGCTGAGCTTGACGAACTTGCCATAGCCGCCGTTCCATCCGGCCATCGCCACCACGCCGTCATCGGCAGCGCGGATCGGCGTGCCGTGCGGCGCGGCGAGGTCGAGCCCCTTGTGCAGCCGCTGATAGCCGAGCACCGGGTGGCGGCGATAGCCGAAGCCCGAGGTCACCCGGCCGGGCACCGGGCGGTTCATCAGCCCGCGCCGCTCACCGACCCCCTTGGCGTCGAACCATTCGGTCCGGCCATTCTGTTCCCAGCGGACGAGCTGGATTTCGCGCTTGCCCTGATCGAGCCCGGCGAACAGCAGCTTGCCCAGCTGGACCTCGCCGGTTTCGGCGCGCGCCTGTTCGATGATGATGTCGAATTCGTCGTCCGAACCGACCCGACCGATCGGGACGCGGGTCGCCAGCGACCGGATATAGGCTTCCACCGCCTTCGCAGGCGCGCCGGCGGCACGGGCCGACCGATAGAGGCTGCTGCCGACCGTCCCGCGGATACGCAGCGGCGTCCGGTCGATCGCGATCGGAATTTCGTTGAGCGCAAGCCCCGTCGCCGCACGCTTGAGCTCGAGCGCCAGATCGAAGCGGGCGCGAAAGGCGAGCTTTTCGAGCGGGCGCGGCTCGGTCTTGGCCGCGCGCCGGCCGAGCGTCAGGTTGAGCCGCGTCCCCGGCGCGATCTCGCCCAGGCCGACCGCATTGGCGACCAGCGCGGCGGCGCGCTCGGCATCGTCGCTGCCGACACCCGACCGGGTGAGTACGCGTTCGAACGCGGTGCCCTGTGCCAGCGTGGCGGCCAGTTCGATGATCGGCCGTTCGGGCGTATCGGTGAGCGGCGCGACACGCGCGGTCGCGCCCAGGCGCATCCCCGTCGTCGCGCCCAGGCCGAGCGGGCTGATCGACAGGCTGCGCACTTCATCGAGCGACGCGTCGCTGACGACAGGCGTCACCGCACCATAAACGGGCTCGATCCCTGGCGAGAGCAGCGCCACGAAAGTCAGCAATCCCGCACAGGTCGCAACACCGCGCAGCCACACCCGGCTGCCGATATCGCTGCCGAGATCTGGGACCAGCTCAAAATCCGGGAAGCGCGCGCGCAGTCGGTCGATCGCCGTGGCGGGGGCGGCGGGGGTCCCGGCAGCCGAGGTCGCGCGGTCGGTGGAACGCGCACTGGTCCCGCCGGCCTGGTCCAACCCGATTTCACCGCGCAGAAACAATGCGCCCCGCTCCCCTGCCGATCCGGTTTGATTTGGATCGACTTCCCGTTTTCCTGTGGAACAAACAGGTTGAAGTCAAATTAACCCGCTTCGCCACCCGGTCGCGTTGCGCCGAATCGTGGCGGTCCGCCGATGAACGGTGTCGATGCGGCTCCAGACGCGACAAAGAACGCGCCTTCCCGCTTGCGCCCCCGCCCCGGCGCGACGATGTTGGTCGGGCGATGAGCGAGTTTGCGCAACGCCCGGTCACCGCGGTGCTGGGCCCGACCAATACCGGCAAGACGCACCTCGCGATCGAGCGGCTGTGCGGCCATTCGAGCGGGATGATCGGCTTTCCGCTGCGCCTGCTCGCGCGCGAGGTCTATGAGCGCGTCGTCGCGATCAAGGGTGCCGGCCGGGTGGCGCTGATTACCGGCGAGGAAAAGATCGTCCCGCCCGATGCGCGATGGTTCCTGTGCACCGCCGAGAGCATGCCGCTGGAGCGCGAGCTGGGCTTCGTCGCGATCGACGAGGCGCAGCTGGGTGCCGACCCGGAGCGCGGGCACGTGTTCACCGACCGGCTGCTTCGCGCACGCGGGCGCGACGAGACGATGATCCTGGGATCGGACGCGCTGCGCCCGATGCTGAAGGCGCTGGTGCCCGAGGCCGAAATCATCGGCCGCCCGCGCTTTTCGACGCTCAGCTATGCCGGCGCGCGCAAATTGTCGCGGCTGCCACGGCGCAGCGCGATCGTCGCCTTCTCCGCCGAGGAAGTCTATGCGGTTGCGGAGGCGATCCGCCGGCTGCGCGGCGGCGCGGCGGTGGTGATGGGGGCGCTGTCGCCGCGGACCCGCAATGCGCAGGTCGCGATGTTTCAGGCAGGCGAGGTCGATTACCTCGTCGCCACCGACGCGATCGGCATGGGGCTCAACATGGACGTCGCCCATGTCGCCTTTGCCAGCATGACCAAGTTCGACGGGCACCGGCAGCGCCGTCTGACCGTCGCCGAAATGGCCCAGATTGCGGGGCGCGCCGGCCGGCACCAGCGCGACGGCACCTTTGGCGCATTGCACGAGGAAGGTCCGGCCGCGTTCCGGCCGGAGGAGGTGCTGGCGATCGAGGCGCATGAAATCCCCCGGCTCGAGCATCTCTATTGGCGCGACGGCGCCCCCGACCTTGCCAGCATCGATGCGCTGATCGAGAGCCTCGAAGCGCGGCCGCCAGCCGGCGTGCTGCGCGCCGCGCCGCAGGCGATCGACCTGGCCGTGCTGAAACGACTGGCGGAGGAGGATTGGGTGCGCGTGCGGGTGCGGTCGCCCGCGATGGTCGCGCGACTCTGGGCGGCGTGCAGCCTGCCCGATTTCCGCAAGCTGGGAGCGGATCCGCATGCGCGTTTCGTCGGCCGGGTGTTCCGCCACCTGAGCGAGGGGCGCGGGCACGTCCCGCACGAATGGTTCGCCGAGGAAATCGCGCGGCTCGACCATCTGAACGGCGATGTCGAGACGATCGCCGGCCGCATCGCGGCGGCACGCAGCTGGGCCTATATCGCGCACCGCGCCGACTGGCTGGCCGATCCGGCGTATTGGGCCGAGCGTACCCGCGCGGTCGAAACGCGGCTGTCCGACACGCTGCACGACCGGCTGACCCAGCGGTTCGTCGATCGCCGCACCACCGTGCTGCTGCGCCAGATCGGCGCGGACGCGGGCGCGTTGCCTGTCACGGTCGGTCCCGACGGTGCGGTCAGCGTCGAGGACCAGCCGATCGGACGGCTGGACGGGTTCCGCTTCGTCGTCGCACCGGACGCGCGCGCCGCCGACAAGCGCATGCTGCTATCGGCGGCCGAAAAGCGGTTGGGGCGCGAGCTTCAGCGTCGTGCCGAGGCGCTGGCCGCCGCGACCGATGACGCCTTCGCGCTCCAGGCCGTGCCCGGCGGTGCGCCTGCGATCGGCTGGCACGGCGCGCCGGTCGCGATGCTTGGTCCCGGCAAGCGGATCGGCGCGCCGCAATTGCGGCTCGACCGCGCGCTCGACACGCTGGCCGCGCCCGCCCGCTCCGCGATCACGGTGCGGCTGCGGACGTGGCTCGCAGCCATGCTCAAGCGCCATACGCCGTTGTTTGAAGCGCTCGCCGCCATCCTGGGCGATCCCGAAGCCACGCCCGCCGAGCGCAGCATCGCCGCCGCGCTCGACGACGGGGCGGGCTTTGTCGCGCGCGACATGGTGGCGGATGCCGTCGCACAACTCGATGCGGCCGGGCGGCGACGGCTGCGGCGCGCGGGCGTGACGTTCGGCGCGATCGACCTGTTCGACGCGCGCCTGCTCAAGCCCGCGGCTGCGCGCTGGCGCCTGGCGCTGCTGGCGGCACGCGAGTCCGGCCGCGACGACCCGGGCGACGCGATCGCGCCGGCGGGGGCCACCGTGCTGCCGGGCGACCATCCCGCCGCGCGTCCCGGCCATGGCTTTCGCCGCTTCGGCGACCAGGCGGTGCGGATCGACATGGTCGAGCGTCTTGCCCTCGCGCTGCACGGTGCGCGCGACGGACGCCAGCCCTTTGCTGCCGACCTGGCGCTGGCGACCTCGATCGGGTTGACTCCGCCGACGATCGCGCGACTGCTGACCACGCTCGGTTTTCGCCCGGTGCCCGTTGCGACCGGCGCGGGGGAGGCACCCCCGGCCCAACAATGGCGCTGGCAGGGTCGCCAGCGTCCGCGCGCGACGTCGGTTGCGCCGCGGCCCGGCAATGCCTTTGCCGCGCTGGCCGACCTTGCACCCGTCCCCGCGCGGGTGCCTGCGCACCGACGGAAGCGGCAACATGACTGAGCCGACGATGCGGCTGGACCGCTTTTTGTGGTTCGCGCGGCTGACCCGGTCGCGCAGCACCGCCCAGACCATTGCCGAGGCGGGAACGCTGCGCATCGACGGCCGGCGTATCGACCGCTCGCACGCACCGGTGCGCGCGGGGTGCATCATCGCCTTTCCACAGCATGGCCGGGTACGCGTGCTGCGCGTCGCCGCGCTGCCGACCCGCAGGGGTCCACCGGGAGAAGCGGCGGCACTGTACGAGGAGCTGTCGACGGGGTCGGCGAAGGCAATTGACGCCGCCGAGTCCCGCGCATAGCAGGAGGGCGACCCCTTCGCTGGAGCCCAATGCCCCATGACCTACGTCGTCACCGACGCCTGCATCCGCTGCAAATACATGGACTGCGTCGAGGTTTGCCCGGTAGACTGTTTCTACGAGGGCGAGAACATGCTGGTCATCAATCCCAGCGAATGCATCGATTGTGGCGTGTGCGAGCCCGAATGCCCGGCCGAAGCCATCCTGCCGGACACCGAAAGCGGGCTTGAAAAGTGGCTTGAGGTCAACACCACCTTTTCGGCGCAATGGCCCAACGTGACGAGCAACCGCGGGCAGACGCCCCCTGACGCCGACGAGTACAAGGGCCAGGAAGGCAAGTTCGAGAAGTATTTCAGCCCGGAACCCGGCGCGGGCGACTGATCAGGGCGGAACGGCGTCGCGCGATCGCGACGCGGCGCGCCGGGATGCCCGGCGTCCTGCCTCGCCGGCACGGCGCCGTTGCGCATGGTGCCGCGCAACAGACGCTGGCAATTTTATTACGACTATGTTAAAAGGCTCGCGATGCGGTCGTCATTGACCGCGTCGCCCGGAGACGATTGGAAATTGCCCCGGCCCGAATGGCTCCGCCACCCGCTGGCGTGATGTTTCGTCTGGCCGCACGGGTGTCTGTTCACGGAAAGGCTTCACACACATGGCTGTCAAGGCGCTGTCCTTCGATGTCGGCGATTATGTCGTTTACCCCAAGCACGGAGTGGGCCGTGTCATTGAGCTGCAGAAACAGGAAATCGCGGGCATGCAGCTCGAACTCTACGTGCTGCGCTTCGAGAAGGAGCGGATGACGCTCCGCGTGCCGACCAACAAGGCGGAAAGCGTCGGGATGCGCAAATTGTCGTCGGACAAGACGCTGAAGGAAGCGCTTGACACGTTGAAGGGCAAGCCGCGGGTCAAGCGGACGATGTGGTCGCGCCGCGCGCAGGAATATGAGGCGAAGATCAATTCCGGCGACCTGGTGTCGATCGCCGAAGTGGTCCGCGACCTGTTCCGCGCGGACGACCAGCCCGAGCAGAGCTATTCCGAGCGCCAGATCTTCGAAGCCGCCGCCAGCCGGCTGGCGCGCGAGCTGGCCGCGATGGAGGAGCTCGACGAGCCGGGCGCGCTCGAGAAGATTCTCGACATCCTGCGCAAGGCCGCGGCGATCCATAACAAGGACAAGGTCGCGGCCTGACCGCGGCACAAGTCGGCAAAATCCCGGGCGGGGGCGGCGGTATCGGTCGCCCCCGCCCTTTTTGCGTTGATCGCCCACGCAAATAGTGTATTAGTATTGCAATACACAGGAGGGCGATATGCACTGGTCTGGTCTCATCATCCTACTGCCGCTGGCGGCGTGCAACGGCGATGATGGCGAGCGTCGCGCCGCCGTCGACAATCGTCCCGCCATCGCGGCGAGCGGCAGCGGCGCCGAGCGCAGCTTTGCCGCCACCGGCTTCGACCGCGTCGAGCTGGCCGGCGTCGACGATGTCGAGATCACGACCGGCGGCGAGTTCAGCGTCCGCGCGAGCGGCGATCCGAAGATCCTCGACCAGCTCAAGATCATGCTCGAGGACGGACAGCTCGTCGTCACGCGCAAGCGCGACGGCAGCTTTCGCTGGAACAGCGAAGACGGCGCGGCGCGCATCGCGATTTCGATGCCGGTGCTGCGTGCCGGCTCCATCGCCGGATCGGGCGATATGACCGTCGACCGCGTCGCCAACGACTTCGCCGGCGCGATCGCGGGGAGCGGCGACATGACGATCGGCATGATCCGCGGGGACAAGGCGCGCCTGTCGATTGCCGGATCGGGCAGCATCGCCGCGTCGGGGGAGGTCCGCTCGCTGACCGTCGAGCTTGCCGGGTCGGGCGATGTCCAGGCCAGAGCGCTGAAGGCGAGCAGCGCCGACGTGTCGATCGCCGGATCGGGCAACGTCGCCGCGGCGGTCGTCGGCGATGCGAAGGTCGCGCTGCTCGGATCGGGCGATGTCGATCTGGGCCCGGCGGCGCGCTGTTCGGTCAGCAAGATCGGGTCGGGCGAGGCGCGCTGCGGCAGCTGATCGCGGTCGCCGTCAGGCGGCGAGCGGGAAGCGCAGCAGACGGTCCTCGAGCGCGACCAGCGCCTCGGCCTGACCGCCGACTGCGCGACAGATTTCGGGATGGCGCGCATCGAGCCCACCGGTCAGTGCGCCGAACGCCGGCAGGATCAGCTTGGTCGGGGTCGCGACGAAGCAGCGCCGCGCGACGCTGCGTCCGCGCACCGTCACCCGGAACTTGGGATGGAAATGCCCCGACAGTTCGGGCTGGGCCTCCCCCGGCTCGGCTTCGTGGCGCAGCACCAGCCCGTCGACCCGCGCCTCGGCGACGATCCGCCCGCCCAGTGCATCGCCAAGCCCGGCATCATGGTTGCCGGTCACCCAATGCCAGTCGACCCGGGCGGTCAGCGCCCGTAGCCGCGCGCGCGCTTCATCGCACAGCCGCGTGCTGCCGGCCGCGTCATGAAAGCTGTCGCCCAGGCAATAAAGCACGACCGCCCCCGTCCGCGCCACTGCCGCCTCGAGCGCGGCGAGCGTTGCCAGGCTGTCATAGGGGGGCAGCATCTGGCCATGCCCGGCAAACCAGCTTGCCTTTTCAAAATGCAGATCGGCGACGAGCAGCGCGCGGCGCTGCGGCCAGAACAGCGCACCATCGGCACCCGCGACCAGGGCGTGTCCAGCGAACGAAAAGGGAACCATGGCTCCGCTATGCCCCGCCGGCGGCGTTCCGACAATCGCGAAAACGCAACGCCGCGCGCGCGTCAGATCCGCGACGGCTGCGCGTCATAGGTGATCGGCAGCGACGAAGGTCGCGCGCGATAGCGCGGCAGCAGGAACTGGATCCGGCGATTGGAGAAGTCGATATCGACGCGCCGGAAATAGCGCAGCGCGTTCATGCCGAGCAGCAGCGTCGGCTCTTCCTTCAGCCCGAGCTTCTCGAACGGGGCGAGATCGGCAAAGGCGATCGGCAGGCCCGACATCGTCATCGTGCCGATGCGCACTTCGTCGACGGTGGCGGCCGGAATCTCCAGATGCTCGCCCGTGACGCTGGTGAACGACATCGGACCGATCGCGACGCGCGTGCGCGCGACCTGGCGATACAGCGCCAGATTGCCGACGCTGACCGCCGCCCCCGTATCGACGATCACGCGAATGCGCCGCTCGCGATAGGCCGCGTTGGTGACGATCAGCTGGCCGAACTTGTTGCGCGCGGTGACGATGATCTCGTCCGGCTTGGGCCGCGGCGCACGGGCGACCTCGGCCTTGCGGACCCGCATCTCGCCACGGTCGAAGTCGATGGTCACCGCGCGGCCGTCGAGCGCGTCGACGCCGAGCAGCCCCGATCCGCCCAGATGCTGCGCCTCCAGCGCCGGAGCCGCGATATTGCGGCTGGCGGCGAGCGGCGTCACCTCAAGCTCGGGAATGACGACCGTCGCGACGCTCGATGTGCCGCCGAGCGCGGTCAGATTGACCCGCGGCCCGGCGGGCAGACCAAGCTGTTCGGCGAGCTGGCGCGAGATGACCGTGCGTTCGGCCCCGGTGTCGACGAAGAAGGGAAACGGACCCTTGCCCGACACCGATACGGGCACGGTCATCCGGCTGTCGACATGCGCGAACTCGACCGATCCCATCGAGGTTGCCGGATCGATCGCCGGGTCGATCGGCGATGCGGGCGGGAGCGTTGGCAGCTGTTGCGGGACGTCCGAGCGTGCGAGCAGCGGCGCGGCGGCGATCAGCGCCGCGAAACCGAGCAGTGATGGACCCCGCAACATGGACGCAGCATATACCCGACCCGGCATCCCGGCAATCGACGATCGTCACGGTCAGTCGAGGCGCATGGCCTCGGTCGCCAGGGCTTCGGCCTCAACCAGCAACGCGTCGTCGACGCTGGCCTGCGCCACGCTTTCCCGCCCGATCAGCACCAGCACCGGCACGGCGAGCGGGCTGACCCGGTCGAGATCGACGTGCAGCATCGTGTCGGCGGCGCGGTCGAGCAGGTCCGCAAGGCGCCCGACATCGGTCATTCGCGCCCGCGCATCCGCCCAGGCCGCCTCGAGCAGCAGATGCCCGGGCTCATAACGGCGCAGCACGTCGTAGATCAGGTCGGTCGAGAAGGTCACCTGCTTGCCGGTCTTGCGCTTGCCCGGCAATTGCCGCTCGACCAGCCCGCCGATCACCGCGACTTCGCGGAACGCGCGCTTGAGCAGCGCCGATCCCTGCACCCATTCGACGAACTCATGTTCCAGAATGTCCGGGGAGAACAAGGCGGCGGGATCAGTGACCGGCTCCAGCCCGTAGCACGCCAGGGCGTAATCGTTGGACACGAAGCCGATCGGCTTCAGCCCCAGCGCCTCCATCCGCCGCGTCACCAGCATGCCGAGCGACTGGTGCGCGTTCCACCCTTCAAAGCTGTAGGCGACCATGTAGTGCCGCCCCTCGCGGGGGAAGGTTTCGACCAGCAGCTGCCCGGGGGCGGGCAGGCGCGACCGGCGCTGCTGTACCTCCAGCCATTCGCGGACATCGTGGGGAAAGCGCGCCCATTCGGCGGGATCGTGCAGGAAGTGGCGCACCCGCCGCGCGAGATTGGTCGACAGCGGCATCCGCGCGCCGACATAGGTCGGGATGCGCGCCGGCCGGTGGGTGGCACGCACCACCAGGTCGGTCGTGTCCATCCGCTCGACCTCCAGGCTGATGCCCGAGAAGAAAAAGGTGTCACCGGGTGACAGCGTGGCCGCGAAATATTCCTCGACCGTGCCCAGCTTGCGCCCGTTCCTGAACCTGACGTCGAGCGTCGGGGCGTCGACGATAATGCCGGCATTCAGGCGATGTTGCGCAACGAACTTGGGGTGGCTGACCCGCCACAGCCCGTCGGGGCCGCGTGTCAGCCGCTTGAAGCGGTCATAGGCCTTCAGCGCATAGCCGCCATCCGCGATGAAGCCGAGCACCCGGTCGAAGGTTGCCGCATCGAGCGCCGAATAGGGCAGTGCCGACTGGACCTCGCGCAGCATCGCGTCCGCCGCGAACGGTTCCGCGCATGCGCACGCCATCAGGTGCTGGGCGAGCACGTCGAGGCTGCCGGGGCGGAACATGTCGGGGTCGAGCTCGCCCGCTTCCACCGCGTCGAGCGCGGCGCGTGCCTCGAGATATTCGAACCGGTTGCCCGGCACCAGGATCGCCTCCGACGGTTCGTCCAGCCGGTGGTTGGCGCGCCCGATACGCTGCAGGAGGCGCGACGAGCCCTTGGGCGCGCCCATCTGAATCACGCAATCGACATCGCCCCAGTCGACGCCGAGATCGAGGCTGGCGGTCGCGACCAGCGCACGCAGCTTGCCGTCGGCCATCGCCTGCTCGACCTTGCGCCGCGCCTCGCGCGCCAGGCTGCCGTGGTGGATGCCGATCGGCAGCTTGAGCTCATTGGCCTTCCACAAATCCTGGAAGATCAGTTCGGCGAGCCCGCGCGTGTTGCAGAAAACGAGCGTGGTCCGGTGCGTCTCGATCTCCGCCATCACCTGCGGCGCGGCATAGCGGCCCGAATGGCCCGACCACGGGACCCGGTCCTGCGGCAGGGCGATGTGGATCACCGGTGCGGCACCCGCTTCCCCCAGCACCTTCGTCACGCGGTCGATATCGCCATCGGGGGCGAGCCAGGCGCGGTAGCCGTCGGCATCGGCGACCGTCGCGGACAGCGCGACCCGGCGCAGCGCGGGCGCGAGCGCCTGCAGCCGGCTCATCGCCAGCGCGAGCAGGTCGCCGCGCTTGCCGGTGGCAAAGGCATGGACCTCGTCGATCACGATCGTCCGCAACCCGGCGAAAAGCGGTGCGGCATCGGGATAGGAAATCAGCAGGCTGAGCGATTCGGGCGTGGTAAGCAGGATCTGGGGCGGCCGCGCGCGCTGCCGCGCCTTGCGATCCGACGGCGTGTCGCCGGTGCGCGTCTCCACGCGGATGTCGAGCCCCATTTCTTCGATCGGGGTCAGCAGGTTGCGCTGGACATCGACCGCCAGCGCCTTCAGCGGCGAGACATAGAGCGTGTGCAAACCCTCGGCCGGCCGCTCGATCAGCTCGCACAGCGTCGGCAGGAAGCCCGCCAGCGTCTTGCCCGCACCGGTCGGCGCGACCAGCAGCGCATGATCGCCCGCGCGCGCGGCGGTGAGCATGTCGAGCTGATGCCGGCGCGGCGTCCAGCCCTTTGCCGCGAACCAGCCGGCCAGTGCGGGGGGAAGCGATTGATCCACGGGCGCTATATGGGGCGGACGGCGACGCGGACATAGTGGCATCGCGCGCATCGCGACCCCATATCGCGCCGATGCTTGGCGACTGGATCGTTCCGCGGCCCGAAGGCATCTACATCCCCGCCGCCGACGCGTGGGTCGATCCGTCGGTGCCCAAACCGCGCGCGCTGGTCACGCACGGCCACGCCGACCACGCCCGCGGCGGGCATGGCGCGGTGTGGGCGACAGCCGAGACGCTGGCGATCATGGGGGTCCGCTATGGGCCCCAGGCGGGGCATCCGGTCGATTACGACGCGCCCATGCGACTGGGCGAGGTCGGCATCAGCTTCGTTCCCGCCGGCCATGTGCTGGGCAGCGCGCAGATCGTGCTCGAACATCGCGGCGAGCGCGTCGTCGTCTCGGGCGACTACAAGCGGCGACCCGATCCCACCTGTGCGCCGTTCCGCGTCGTGCCGTGCGACGTCTTCATCACCGAAGCGACCTTCGGCCTGCCGGTGTTCCGCCACCCCGAAACGCGCGACGAGCTCGACAAGCTGCTGGTCGCCTTGCGCGCCGAGCCCGAACGCTGCGTGCTGGTCGGTGCCTATGCGCTCGGCAAGGCCCAGCGCGTGATCCGCGAGCTGCGGGAGATGGGGTTCGACGACCCCATCTATCTTCACGGCGCGCTGCAGCGATTATGCGACCTGTACGTCGCGCATGGCGTCGACCTGGGCGAGCTGCGCGCGGCGACGGGGGTGCCGGGCCGCGAACTGCGCGGCCGTATCGTGATGTGCCCGCCCGGCGCGCTCAACGATCGCTGGTCGCGCCGCCTGCCCGATCCGGTCACGGCGATGGCGTCGGGGTGGATGCGTGTGCGCGGGCGTGCGCGCCAGCGCAATGTCGAGCTGCCGATCATCCTGTCCGACCATGCCGATTGGGACGAGCTGACCCGCACGATCGAGGAGGTGCGTCCACGCGAGCTATGGGTGACCCATGGCCGCGAGGAGGCGCTGGTCCATTGGTGCATGACGCGCCAGATTCGGGCCCGCGCGCTCGAGCTGAACGGTTTCGAGGACGAGGACGACTGACGCCGCGATCACGCGGCGCTGACGCTGTCCTCGACCTGGAAGACCCAGTCCTCCGCCTCGGCTTCGGTGGCGAAGCACTGGGCGTTGCGGCTGCCGATCACGCGCAGCAGCTGCATCCGCGCGAGCGAAGACGCGACGACGAAGCCGACCTTGCGCTGACGATATTTGGGATCGCCCATCACGCGGCGAAACGCGTCGACGACATCCTGGGTCTGGATCCGCATGTCGCTGATGTCGCAGATCATCCGCTGCTGGCTGGGCAGGCCGCCCGCGCGAGCGGTCGCGCGGTGCACGGCGTCATGATAGCCGGCCACATCGTCGAGCGAGAAGAATCCCCCCATTTTGACCTTGATCAGGCGACGCGCGGGGTCGACGTCCACTGAGAAATGTCCGTTCATTCCCGTAGATTAGCGGGTGAAAGCTTAGCAAAGCGTAACCCGGGCGCAAGATTCGGCAAAAAAATCCGATCGTTGCCCGCTGCACTCGCATCCGCGCAGCGCGGGATCAGGTCGCGCGATCGACGCTGTCGGCGGCCGATTCGAGATCGCGCCCCACACCACGAACCGTGTTGCACGCCGACAGGGCGAGGCAATTGACCGCCAGCAGCACCAGGATCATTCGTCGCACCATCGTCAAGCTCCCGTTTCTCACAAATGCGCCCCCGGTCCGGCCGGGTCAGGCGGAATGGCCCGCGCCCTGCAGCGCCTTTTGCCGACGACGCTGGACCGAACTGCCGATACCCATCGCCTCACGATATTTGGCGACGGTGCGCCGGGCAATATCGAAGCCCTTGCCGCGCAGCAGATCGACGAGCGTGTCGTCGGACAGGATCGCCTTCGCGTCCTCCGCTGCGATCAGGCTGCGGATCGCGTTCTTGACCGCCTCCGCCGAGACCGCGTCGCCGCCATCGGCGGACTGGATCGCGCTGGTGAAGAAATATTTGAGCTCGAACAGCCCGCGCGCGCAGCTCAGATATTTGTTGCTGGTCACGCGGCTGACCGTCGATTCGTGCATCTCGATCGCTTCGGCCACCCGGGCGAGGGTCAGCGGGCGCAGATGCGCGACGCCGTGCAGAAAAAACGCCTCCTGCTGCTTCACGATCTCGGTCGCGACCTTGATGATCGTGCGCTGGCGCTGGTCGAGCGCCTTGACCAGCCAGTTGGCGCTGGCGAGGCAGTCGCTGAGCCATGCCCGCGACGCCTTGTCGCGCCGCGCGGTGCCCGACAGCTCGGCATAGTAGGTGCGGTTGACCAGCACGCGGGGCAGCGTCGCCGAATTGATCTCGATCGCCCAGCCATCGCCACGCCGCGCGACGAACAGGTCCGGGACGACCGCCTGGCTTGGCTCGCCGCCATAACGGCACCCGGGTTTGGGATCGTAATTGCGCAGCTCGCGGATCATGTCGGCCATGTCCTCGTCATCGACGCCGCAGATGCGCTTCAATTGCGCGAGCTGCCCGCGGGCGACGAGGTCGAGATTGTCGATCAGCCGCGCCATGCACGGATCATAGCGATCGGCCTCCTTCGCCTGCAGGGCGAGGCATTCGGCGAGGTCGCGCGCGCCAACCCCGGTGGGGTCGAAGGTCTGGATGATGGCCAGCACCGCCTCCACCCGCGCCAGCGGCACGCTCAGGCGGTTGGCGATGTCGAGCAACGGCTCGGTCAGATATCCGGTCTCGTCGATCTGGTCGATCAGGTGCGCGGCGATGAACAGGTCGGGGCCGGCGATCGCCGCGCCCGCCTGGGCCAGCAGATGATCGGCGAGGCTCAGGTCGGACTGGGCGAAACTGTCGAAATCCGGCCCGTCCTCGCTCGCGCCCCCGCTTGCGCCGCCCGCGAGGCCCAGTCCGCCGTCCAGCCCGCCGATCGCATCCGACGGGCTGTCGTGGTGGAAGGTGTCGGCCGCAAAGTCGACATCGAGCTGTGCCTCGCCCGCATCGCCGCCCGACTGCAGCAGTTCGGCCGCGTCGGCCGGCCCGTCGCGCGGCGGATCGTCGGGGTCGAACGCGCCCTCGCCCTCGCCACTGTCGCGCCCGCCATCCTCCTCGCCCGCACCCGGCGAATTGGCCTCGAGCAGGGGGTTTTTCTCGATCTCCTCGGCGATGAAGGCTTCGACTTCCAGGTTGGAAAGCGCGAGCAGGCGAATCGCCTGCTGCAACTGAGGCGTCATCACCAGCGACTGCGACTGGCGCAGGTCGAGGCGCGGCGCGAGGCTCATGTCACGTCATCGCCCGCGCGCCAGGCATCGCCGGTCGCGCGATGCAGGGCCGCGATGCCGGTCAGCGCAGCGGAAACGCGCAAGATGGGGCACGCGGTCATGACCTAAAGCGAGAAGCCCTCGCCCAGATAAAGGCGGCGGACATTGGCGTCGGCGACCAGTTCTGCCGGCGATCCGGTGAACAGCACGCGGCCGTCATAGATGATGTAGGCGCGATCGACGATGTCGAGCGTCTCACGGACATTGTGATCGGTGATGAGCACGCCGATCCCGCGCCGCTTGAGCTGGCACACCAGGTCGCGAATGTCGGAGATCGAGATGGGATCGATGCCCGCGAAGGGCTCGTCGAGCAGGATGATCGTCGGATTTGCGGCCAGCGCGCGCGCAATTTCGGCACGCCGCCGTTCGCCGCCAGACAGTGCCATGGCGGCCGAATCACGCAGCCGGGTCAGGCCGAATTCGTCGAGCAGGGTGTCGAGGCGCGCGCGGCGGACATGCGGATCCGGCTCGGACAGCTCGAGCACCGCCAGGATGTTCTTTTCGACGCTGAGCCCGCGAAAAATCGAGGTTTCCTGGGGCAGATAGCCCAGCCCCAGGATCGCGCGGCGATACATGGGCAGCGCGGTGATATCCTCGCCGTCCAGCATGATGCGGCCCGAATCGGGCTTCACGAGCCCCATCACCGAATAGAAGCAGGTCGTCTTGCCCGCGCCGTTCGGGCCGAGCAGGCCGATCACCTCGCCCCGCCCGACGGTCAGCGACACGTCGGACAGCACGCTGCGCTTGTCGTACGCCTTGGCGATCGACACCACCGACAGGCCGACGCCGCCGTCGCTCGGCGGCGGGGACACGGCCGGTTCGGCGAGGGTCGCTACTTCATTCATCGGCCTGCTCCGTCACCGTTGCGGTGCCCCTTACCGGACTGGCATGATTCCTGCCTCATAATCCCTTGCCGGGAAAGGCCTGTCTGGCACTTTGGCACCGATTTCATCGCGTTCCGGCGCGAGTCGCGTCGGCGAGACGGCTATTGGCCGCGCTTGGGCACCGAAAAGCGACCCGTGACCCGACCGCCCTGGTTGGTCACCCCGCCTTCGGCAGGGCCGCCGCTGGCCACGCCCGACCCGTCGATCGTCGCGCGTCCGGTGTCGAGATTGATCGACAGCCGGCCGCCGCGCACGGTGTTGCTGCCCTGAATCAGCGTCACGTCGCCAATCATCGTGATGACCCGGCGGTTGAGGTCATAGACCGCATAGCGCGACCGCGCATTCTGATCCGGGCGGGCCACCGTCACGCCCCCGGCCGCGTCGAGACGCGACACCTGTGGGCTGCCGTCGATCACCGCGCCGGTATAGGCGACGGTTACGCGATCGGCGTTGAGCGTCATGTTCGCCTGGCGGATCGCGACACCGCCCGACAGGATGGCGCGGTTCGCCCGGTCCTGCAGCTCGATATAGGCCGCGTCGAAATCGATCGGCGCCGCCGAATTGTGCCGCACCTGGGCCATGGCGGGACCCGAGGCGACGCCGCCGAACGGCAATGTCGGCGCGAGCAGGACGGCGGCGAGGCGCAGGGTTGGTTTCATCACGGCCTATTTGATCGCTTCGGCACGATACGCAAGTGGGCGTTGCCGCTGAGCTTGACGGTCCGCGATTCGAGATCGGCCTCCATCCGGTCGCCGCTGAACCGGCCCATCGGCGTTGTCCCGGTCACCGCGCCGGTGCCGCGCAGCCGGCGGTTGCGAAGGTCGACCGTCGCGTCGCGGGTGTCGAGCGTGTAGCCGCTGGCGGCGCGGAACGCGATCGGCCCGTCGATCGCGACCTGCTCGGCATCGAGATCGTAGCGGCCGCGATTGGCGCGCAGCCGCGCCGGACCGTCCTCCATCTGAAGCTGGGCGGCGAGCATCCGGAGCTGGACGATCCGTTCGGCCGAGCTCTTCTGCACGGCGGAGCCCGCGGTGAGCTGAAACGGACGCCCGCGCGTGTCGGTGCCGCGATATTGCGCGCGCTCGATCCGCAGGCGTTCGACCGCGACGTCGACCTTGCGCTTGTCGAGCACGAAGCTCATCTCCCCCACATCGAACAGCGGCGCCATGACGAGGAACGCCGCGAGCACCCCGATCGCCATGGGGAGCGCCACGCGCAAAAGGCCGATGATCCGGTCATGTGACCCGCCGGGTGCCGCCCACGCCTGCCGGCGCGAGACATCCTGGCGCGCCCATTCAGACATGCGCGAACAGGTCGGTTTCCGGCCAGCCGGCCAGATCGAGCGCGGCGCGGTGCGGCAGGAATTCAAAGCACGCACGCGCCAGCGCGGTCCGCCCCTCGCGGTCCAGCCGCCGGTCCAGCTCGGCACGCAGCGCGTGGAGATGGCGCACGTCGGAGGCGGCATATTCGCGCTGCGCATCGGACAGGTCCGGGCCGCCCCAGTCGGACGATTGCTGCGCCTTCGACAGCTCGACCCCCAGCAGCTCGCGCACCAGGTCCTTCAGGCCGTGCCGGTCGGTATAGGTGCGCACCAGCCGCGACGCGATCTTGGTGCAATAGACCGGCGCGGCGACCACGCCCAGATAGTGCTGGATCGCGGCCAGGTCGAAGCGCGCGAAGTGATACAGCTTCACGCGCGCCCGGTCGGCGAGTACCGCGCGCAGATTGGGCGCGGCATAATCGCTGCCGGGATTGAAGCGTACGAGGTGCGCGTCGGCCGATCCGTCGGACAGCTGGACCACGCACAGTCGGTCACGCGGGGTGATCAGGCCCATCGTCTCGGTATCGACGGCAATGTCGGCACCGGGCGCAAAGACGTCGAGGGGAAGGTCTTCTTCGTGAAAATGGACGGTCATGGCGTCCGCATAGGCGCGTCCGCCCGCGCGCTCAATCGAAACTGCGCGTGCCGGCCCGGTTCAGTTGGCGGGGTCGAGGCGCGCCTTCGCCCTGCGCGCCCGCGACCGTCGCGCGACGATGTTGAGCGTCTCGACCCCCGCCGAGAAGGCCATGGCGGCATAGATGTACCCTTTGGGCACGTGCACGCCGAAGCCGTCGGCGATCAGCACCGCGCCGATCATCAGCAGGAAGCCGAGCGCCAGCATCACCACGGTCGGGTTGTGGTGGATGAAGCGCGCCAACGGGTCCGCCGCGACGAGCATGATCCCGACGGTGATGATCACCGCCGCCATCATGATCGGCACGATGTCGGTCAGGCCCACCGCGGTCAGGATCGAATCGATCGAGAAGACCATGTCGAGCGCGATGATCTGGATGATCGCGGGGCCGAAACCGATCGTGCCCTTGCCCTTCTTGTCGAGCGTCTCACCCGATTCGTCGGCGTCCATCGTGTGATGGATTTCCTTGGTCGCCTTCCACACCAGGAACAGACCGCCGGCGATGAGGATCAGGTCGCGCCACGAAAACTGCGTCTCGAACGTCGGCTCGCCATGTTCGCCGGGCGCGCCGGTGATCCCGAGATCGAAGACCGGCGCCTTGAGCGAAATGATCACCGCAATCATCGACAGCAGGACGAGGCGCATCACCAGCGCGAGGCCGATGCCGATTCGCCGCGCGGCCTGTTGCCGTTCGGGGGGCAGCTTGTTGGTCAGGATCGAGATGAAGATCAGATTGTCGATGCCGAGCACGACCTCGAGCACGACAAGCGTCAGCAGCGCGGCCCACGCGGCAGGGTCGCCGATCAGACTGATGATATCGGACATTTCGCCCAAATGCCGGTCCGCCCGCGATTCGGCAAGAGGCGGCCGCGCGCCGCGGTCGGCTCAAGTTTTCGTTCGCCGCCCTGAAAAAATCTGTGTATAACCTTGCACGAGGCGCTTGTGTAAAAGCGCCGGAAGACCTGCGTGTATCGTCCGGCGCCAGGGATTATGACTGTAAAGGGCGAACCGGGAAGACGAACAGGGCAATGAGTTTCGATAGAGGGCGCCGCGGTGATCGCGGCGGGCGCGGCAGGGACAAGCGCGATTTCTTTGGCGACGAAGGCGGATTTGGTGGCGGCGACCGTTTCGGCGGTGGTGGCGACCGGTTCGGCGGCGGCGGCGGCGACCGATTTGGCGGCGGCGGCTTCGGCGGCGGCGGTGATCGGTTCGGCGGCGGTGGCGGCGGCTTTGGCGGCGGCGGCGGCGGGTTCCGCGGCGGCGGTGCCGGCGGCGGTCGCGGCATGCCGCCCCAGGTGGTCGGCGAAGCTACGGGCGTCGTGAAGTTCTTCAATGGCCAGAAGGGCTTCGGCTTCATCGTCCGCGACGATGGCGGCGAGGATGTCTTCGTGCACATTTCGGCGGTCGAGCAGGCCGGGCTGGCCGGGCTGGCCGAGGGTCAGCCGCTCGGCTTTACCCTGGTCGATCGCGGTGGCCGCATTTCGGCGACCGACCTCAAGATCGACGGCGAACCGATGCCGGTGACCGATCGCGCGCCCCCGCGCGACGCGGCCGGTGGCGCGCCGCGTGGTGGCCCGCAGCGCCAGCTGACCGGCGAGCGCGCGTCGGGCACGGTCAAGTTCTTCAACGCGATGAAGGGTTTCGGCTTTATCCAGCGCGACGACGGACAGCCCGATGCCTTTGTCCACATCTCCGCGGTCGAGCGCGCCGGCATGGTGACGCTCAACGAGGGCGACCGGCTCGAATTCGAGCTGGAAGTCGATCGGCGCGGCAAAATGGCGGCCGTCAACCTGCAGGCGCCGCAATAAGCGCCAGCGTGTGACGGCGAGGGACCCGGGGTCGACGCTTTGCGTTCCGACGTGATGGCGACCCGGTATCTGAGCATGATTGGAATCGGCGCGGTGGCGATGGTCACCGCGCCGATCCTGTTTGCACGGCCCGCTGCCGTGGGTCCCGCCCCGATTGCCGCCCAGGAAGCTGCCGAGCCCGCACCTGCGACCGGCACGCCCCGGCCGCGGCTTCGCGCCGAATCGGCGACGATCGTCGCGCGCTACCCGCATGATGCGGGTGCGTTCACCCAGGGGCTGATCTGGTACGACGGCGCGCTCTACGAAAGCGTCGGCCAACCCGGTGTATCGGAAGTGCGCCGCGTCGACCTGACGACGGGCAGGGTGCGCAGGCGCGCGCGTATCCCCGCCCCGCAATTCGGCGAGGGGCTGGCGCGCTGGCAGGGCGAGCTGATCAGCCTGACCTGGACCAGCGGCATCGCGCACCGGTGGGACGCGCGCACGCTGAAGTCGCGCGGACAGTTCCGCTATCCCGGCGAAGGCTGGGGCCTGACGACGCTCGGCGACTCGCTCATCCTGTCCGACGGCACTTCCGATCTGCGCGTGCTCGACCCGACAAACTTTGCCGAGCGTCGCCGCATCCCCGTGCGGCTGGGCGACACCCCCGTCGACCGGCTCAATGAGCTTGAGGTCATCGACGGGCTGATCTTCGCCAATATCTGGTTCAGCAACCTGATCATCGCGATCGACCCGGCGACCGGCCAGGTCACGCGTGCGATCGACCTGAGCCCGGTCGTCCGCGAAGTCGCGCCGGCGGATCGCGACGCGGTACTGAACGGCATCGCCTGGGATGGCGAGCGACGGCGGCTGTTCGTCACCGGCAAATACTGGCCGACCCTGTTCGAAATCCGGCTGGACGATGCCGCGCCCTGATCGGGCGGAGCGCCTCTTCAGCCGATCATTCGCCGCAACGTCGCGATCATGTCGGCCTCCACCGCGGGCTTGTCGGTGCGGATGCGCGCGATTCGCGGGAAACGCATCGCAATCCCCGATTTGTGGCGACGCGATTCGTGGATCGAATCGAACGCGACCTCGAGCACCAGCGTCTTTTCGACTTCGCGCACTGGCCCGAACCGCTGGACCGTGTGATTGCGCACGAACCGGTCGAGCATCTTCAGTTCCTCGTCGGTGAAGCCCGAATAGGCCTTGCCCACCGGCAACAGCTCGCCGCCAGCCGCCGGATCGCCCGTCCAGCAGCCAAAGGTATAGTCGGAATAGAAAGAGGACCGCCGGCCGTTGCCGCGCTGGGCATACATCATCACGCAGTCGGCGGTCAGCGGATCGCGCTTCCATTTGTACCACAGCCCCGCGCGGCGGCCGGCGACATAGGGCGACTGGCGATGCTTGAGCATCACGCCCTCGATCGCCGCGTCGCGCGCGCCGGCGCGGATATCGGCGAGCGCGGCGAAATCGGCTGTGTCGATCAGCGTACTGAGGTCGAAGCGCGCAGGGTCGAGTTGCGAGGCCACTGCCTCCAGCCGCGCACGACGCGCCACCCAGGGCTGTTCGCGCAGATCCTCCGCCCCGTCGAACAACAGGTCATAGACTCGGACGAATGCGGGATAGTCCGCCAGCATCCGCGCCGAGACCTGCTTGCGCCCCAGCCGCTGCTGCAACGCATTGAAACTTGCCGCCTCACCGCCCTGCGCCTGTCCACGCACCAGCAGCTCCCCATCAAGCACGCCGGGAAAGGTGACCGCGCGCGCAATGTCGGGAAAGGATGCGGTGATGTCGTCGCCCGCGCGGCTATACAGCCGGGTTTCGCCGCCGACATGGACGATCTGGACGCGGATGCCGTCCCATTTCCATTCGGCCGCATAGTCGGTCAGGTCGACTTCGCCGTCCTCCAGGGGATGTGCGAGCATGAAGGGCCGGAACACCGGCATGGCCGCCGCATGTGGCTGCGGCGCGCGCCCCTCGCCCCAGTCGAAAAGCGCGAGATAGGGCGGAGCAAGCGCGTGCCAGACTTCTTCGACCGCATCGACGTCGAGGCCGAACGCCTGGGCGAGCGCGGTCTTGGCCAGGCGCGCCGACACGCCGACGCGCAGACCGCCGGTCGCGAGCTTCAGCAGCGCGAATCGCGCATCGGCATCGAGGCGGTCGAGCATTGCCGCCAGTCGCGCCGGCGCCTCGGCGCGGGGCGATTCGCGCAGCTCGTCGACGGCCTGAGCCAATGAAGGCGGCGACATGCCAGCGCCGTTGCCCGGGGGCGGTTCGGGCCACAGCAGCGCGACCGTTTCAGCCGTATCGCCGACGAAATCGCGGCTCATCGCAAACAGGATCGGATCGGTCCGCTCGCCGATCAGCGCGCGAATCGCCGCAGGCTTGACCCCCGGCAGGTCGAGATCGCCCGTCAGCGCCGCCATCGCCCAACCCCGGTCGGGGTCGGGCGTGGCGCGCAGATAATCGGCAATCAGGCGCAGCTTGGCGTTGCGCGAACGCGTATAGGTCAGCCGGTCGAGCAGGGTCGCAAAGGCGTGAATGGTTGCGACCCCCTGCTCCGGCCGTTCGTGGTCAGCCCTTGCGGCTGGCTTCAAACAGGAACCAGGCGCGCTCCTCGGCCTGGTCGGTCCACTCATCGAGGATGCCGCTCGTCGCGTTGTCCTTGGCCTCGTCGACGATATCCTTGGCTTCCCGGAGCAATTCGACGAGCTTCAGATTGTCCTCGCGCAGTTCGGCGAGCATCTTGTCCGGGGCGACATAGTCGTCGTCATTGTCCTTGATCGTTTGATGGCGCGCAATGTCGCCGATCGATCGCAGGGTCGTGTTGCCGGTCTTGCGCACGCGCTCCGCGATCGCATCGGTCGTCGCCAGGATCTGGGCGGCCTGATCATCGAGCATCAGGTGATAGTCGCGGAAATGCGGGCCCGAGACGTGCCAGTGAAAATTCTTGGTCTTGAGGTAGAGCGCATAGCTGTCGGCAAGGATGCCGTTCAGCGCCTGAGCCACGGTCTTCGCGGCATTGGACGTGAGGTCGGTCGGGGTGCGCAGCGCGGCGTTGGTGTCGGCCATGGGAAAGCTTCTCCGATTGTTTGCGTCCGTTGATGTCGGTTCGATCTGGCAACGAATGATTCCGTGAAAGGGTCCGTTCGGAGATCGTCGCGCCGCCCGTCCACTCCAATGTGGCGGGCGATCGCCACACTTCAAGCGGGCGGAATTGCGGTCGTGCGTTTGATCGCGCCGGGCACGCGCGCGGGCGCGCTTGACTTTTCGCGGCCGTCGCCGCATGGGCTGCGGTCTGTCAGCGGCCGCCTGTGCGCGCCGCTGTTCTTCTTTTCACGCGAACGCGTTGTAGCGCCAAGGGATTTGGGTCATGGCAAAGCCGACCACCGTCAAGATCAAGCTGGTCAGCACCGCTGACACCGGATTCTTCTATGTCACCAAGAAGAACCCGCGCAACCAGACCGAAAAGATGTCGTTCCGCAAATATGACCCCGTCGTGCGCAAGCACGTCGAGTTCAAGGAAGCGAAGATCAAGTAAGTCCCGTCTGGCCGCGGCCTAGGCGCCGTCGGCCAGCCGATCGAGATAGGCGAGGAATCCCGCCTCGTCCGCCGCGTGGATCAGCCCGGCGCGCCACAGGCTGATCGCGCCCGTCGCCAGCGACCAGGCCGCGATCACGCGGTCGCGGGCATCGACCGGGTCGATCCCGCTGAATGCCGACAGACACAGATTGGTGACGGCGTCGACCGCGCCGGACAGCTCGTCATGCGCACGAATCGCGGCGGCATCATGCGCCATCATCACATCATGCAATCGCGGTTCGACCAGCGCGAATCCGGCATAGGCGCGCACGAAGGCGCGCGACGGGTCGCCGACACCCGCGGCTGTTTCGGTCACCCCGACGAGACACGCCGCCAGCAGGCGATAGCCATGCGCCGCTACCGACGCCATCAGCGCCGCGCGATCCGGGAAATGTCGGTACAGCGCGCCGTGCGTCACCCCGACGCGCGCGGCGAGCGCCCGCATCGACACCCCAGCCGCGCCCTGTTCGCGAACCATATCGATCGCGAGGTCGCGCGCCGCGCGTTCGAGCTCGCCGTGGTGATAGGCGCCCTCCGGCCGGGTGTGCGTCCCGGCGTTCATGTCCGGCGGACCTGCCAGCCGACGGTCATCGACGCCACCTCAACCGCCTGTTCATCGGTGATCGCGACCATGGCGTCGAACGCCACCTTGCCCTCCCGCGCCAGCGTGTCGCGCAGGCCGTCGGCATCGCCATCGACCGTCGCCACGGCGCGCACCGTGCCGCGCGCCGAGCGAAGATAACCGATCGTCGCCCCGGTGGCGACCGGCCGGAGCCGCGCGAGCTGTTCCGCGAACAGACCGCTCATCGCCGCGCCGGAAACGGTTTCGCCCAGTGTGAACAGGGCCCCGGCATGCAGGGTGCCGATATGGTTGCTGACGTCGGCGCGCTGGACGAGCTGCGCGATGGCACGTCCGGGTTCGACCGACATCAGTTCGATGCCGGTCAGCTGTGCGAACGGGACCGAGCGCGTCATCCCGGCGCGGATCATCTCGAGCACGTCCATCGCCGCCTCCTCCCGCTCATGTGTCCAGTGGATACATATCCCGGCATGCGTGAACGGGCAAGCCATACGAACGATGGCCGACCATCACAGCAGCTGACGGACCTCCTCGATGAAGCGGGCGAGCGAAATCGGCTTGGACACATAGGCGCTGGCGCCGGCCGCGCGGATACGCTCCTCGTCCTCGCGCCCCGAATAGGCGGTGACCGCCATGATCGGCACCTGCGCGAGCTCGGGGTCGGCGCGCATCAGCGTGATCAGTTCCAGCCCGGTCACATGCGGCATCTGGATGTCCATGATCACCAGATGCGGGTCGAACTGCTGCGCGCGGACCATCGCCTCCCGCCCGTCGCGGATCGGCTCCGCGACGAACCCGTGGGCACGCAACAAATCGCAAAACAGCTTGAGGTTGAGTTCGTTGTCCTCGACAACGAGCACCCGTTTTGTCACGCGCGTATCCCGTCCGGTTGGAGCGAATCCTTAAGCGATGATGCACGATGTGACAAATGCTGCCGATGACGCCGAGCTGCTCGCGCTTCGGGCGCTGGGCTGGCTGATCGGCGAACCCGCGCGCGCCGAACGCTTCCTGGCGCTGACCGGGCTGGATGTCGCGACGTTGCGTGCGCGTGCCGGCGATCCGGTCATCCTGCGCGCCGTCATCGACCATATCGCCGCGCATGAACCCGACCTGGTCGCGTGCGCGACCGCATTGGCGATCGACCCGCCCGCCCTGGTGCGTGCGCGCGACCTGCTGGAGTCGTCATGCGGCCCCTGCTGATCTGCGACTGCGACGAGGTGCTTTTGCACATGGTCCGCCATTTCGGCAGCTGGCTTGCCGAGGATCACGCGATCGATCTCGACCTTGCGAACGGCAACTTCGCCCAATCGCTGCGTCGCCGCGACGGCGAACCGGTCGCGCCGGGCGAAATATGGACCTATCTCGACGGCTTCTTTCCCGCCCAGATGGCCAGGCAGACGCTGGTGCCCGGCGCGCTCGACGCGCTGACTGCTCTGGCAAGGGATGCCGACATCGTCATCCTCACCAACCTTGCCGATAACTGCCGCCCCCATCGAATCGAACAGCTCGCCGCCCACGGCATCGCCCATCGCGTCGAATGCAACCAGGGCGGCAAGGGCGGGCCGGTCGCCGCGCTGGTCGCGGAATATCGCGCGCCGGTCACGGTTTTCGTCGACGACCTTGGCGTCCACCATGATTCGGTCGCCCGCCACGCGCCGGAGGTCCACCGGCTGCACATGGTCGCGGAGCCGGTGCTGGCGCGCGCGATCCCGGCGGCGCCGGCGGCGCACGCGCGCATCGACGACTGGCAGGAGGCACGGGCATGGATCGCCGATCGTTTTGCGCACGGACAGCCGGCTTCGGCTTGACGCTGGCAGCCGGGGATGATTTGGCTCGGGCCATGAGCGATCCGATCGAAGCGAAGCTGGCCGAACTCGGCCTTGATCTGCCCGCCGCTGCCGCGCCCGTCGCGGCCTATGTCCCGGTGGTCGTCGCGGGCGGCCTCGCCCATGTGTCGGGCCAGGTCCCGTTCGACGCCGGCGGCGAGCTGATGAAGGGCCGCGCCGGCGAGAATCGCGACCTCGATTATGCCCAGGCGGCCGCCCAGCGTTGCGCGCTGATGATCCTCGCGCAGTTGAAGGCGGCGCTCGGCGACCTCGGCCGCGTCCGCCGCGTCGTCAAGCTCGGGGTGTTCGTCAACAGCGCCGCCGACTTCACCGATCAGCCCAAGGTCGCCAACGGCGCCTCCGAACTGATGGTGTCCCTGTTCGGCGACGCCGGGCGCCATGCCCGCAGTGCCGTCGGCGTGCCGGCATTGCCGCTGGGCGTCGTCGTCGAAATCGACGCGGTCGTCGCGATCGACTGACCCGTCGCATCCGCGGGAATGTGTTGCTGCACTGCAACAGCATTTCGCAATCGCATTATTTTGACCTTGCGCGTTATTGCTCGCAGCTGCGGTAGCGTGCAATCTTGTTGCGTTGCGGCCGGACCATGCGGAGCATTGACTCCATTCAAACAGACCTGGCGGGGCGCGGCGCAGGCGGAACCATCGTCTTCATAAAGGAAAAACACGATGCGTTTCTCGACACTTCTGGCCGGTGCGCTCGCGCTCACCGCGGCAACTCCCGCGTTAGCTCAGGACGAAACCGAACCCGCACCCCCCGTCACCGTCTCGGGCAGCGTCGGCCTGTTCACCGATTATCGCTTTCGCGGTGTTTCGCAGACCGACAAGGAAATCGCGGTGCAGGGCGGCGTGACGCTCAACCATGAAAGCGGCCTCTATGGCGGCTTCTGGGGGTCGAACCTGGCCGGATGGGGCACCTTTGGCGGGTCGAACACCGAACTCGACCTGTTTGCGGGCTACAAGCTGCCGGTCGGCGGCGGTGGCACGCTGGACGCCGGCCTTGTGTGGTACATGTATCCCGGCGGTGCCGACACCACCGACTTCGCTGAACTTTATGCAAAGCTGTCGGGCACGGTCGGTCCGGTTTCGCTCACCGCGGGCGTCGCCTATGCGCCCAGCCAGCGCGCCCTGGGCAATGTGTTCTTCACCGGCGCGGCGTCGGCGGCGGGCCTGCCCGACGATCCGGGCGACAAGGAAGACAATTTCTATGTCTCCGGCGATGCCGCGGTCGGCATCCCCAACACGCCGGTCACGCTGAAGGCGCATATCGGCGCCTCGGACGGCAATCCCGGCCTCGGCCCCAACGGCACCAGCGTGGCGCCGACCGGCAGCTATGTCGACTGGTCGCTGGGTGCGGACGTGGTCGTTGCGGGCCTGACGCTCGGCATCGCCTATGTCGATACCGACATTTCCAACGGCGAGTCGCTGTACCTCCAGCCGAATTTTTCGGAGGGCAATGACGGCGTCGGATCGATCGCCGATGCGACCGTCGTATTCTCGATCAGCAAGTCCTTCTGATCACAACGGTACGGGACGGGGCTGCGATGATCTCGCGCGGCCCCTCCCCGCCAATTCTTGACCTGCTCAGCCGCCGATCGCGACGCGCGCGGTCTGGCCGTCGCCTTCGGGTGCGGCGATGATGTCGCGCGTCGTCGGCCCCTTGTTGAGGACCAGCGTCGACGGGTCGCCGACCGCCGACCGCACCCCGGCATCGGCGGTGTCCGCGCCCGCTTCGCGCAGGGCCGCGCGCTCGGTCTCGCTGCGCGGTGCCTCGCCACCGAACAGCGCGTCGAGCGCCTGGCTGGCCGGGCTGTTGTCCTGCGGCCGGGCGACACCGGGCTGGGGCGGGACCAGCGAATAATCGGGCGGGATGACCAGCGGCGCCTGACGCGCGACCGCGAATTCATCGGGACGCTCGCGGTTCAGCCCGGAAGACCCGCAGGCACCGAGCGACAGAATCAGGCCGCCAGACAAAAGCGCCGGCAGAAAGGCGGGGACGGCACGCTTACGCATTCGGTTTCTCCACGGACTATTCATCATCGGCGCCACCGGGCGCCGCTTTCGGCTCGCGCACCAGCAACGCGCGCAGCAACAGGATCGCGACGCCGATGCTAATCGCGGCATCGGCGACATTGAAGACCAAAAACGGGCTCCACTCGCCGAAATGCAGGTCGGCATAGTCGATGACATAGCCCAGCCGCACCCGGTCGATGATGTTGCCGACCGCGCCGCCCAGCACCAGACCGAGCGCGATCAGGTCCCAGCGGTTGCGCTCGCGGAAGATCCAGAACGCGACGCCCGAAGCGATCGCCCCGGTCATCAGCACCAGCAACCAGCGCGCCATGTCGCTTTGCGCCTGGAACAGGCCGAGCGACACGCCGTCATTGGCGACGAAGCGCAAAGTGAAGATCGGCACGACCGGAATCGCCGCGCCGAGATGATCGAGGCCCAGCGGCCCTGTCACCCAATATTTGACCAGCTGATCGACGATGACGACCGCAGCGGCCACCATGAGCGCGAGGCGACGCACCGGCAACATCACGCCAGCACCCCGGCGCAGCGATCGCACAACGCGCCATCCTGCGTCACTTCGGGCAACAGCCGCCAGCAGCGGCCGCATTTGTGATGCGCCGTGCGGGCGACGGTGATCGGCCCGTCGGCTTTACGGACCGCGGCGACGATGAAAAGCTCGGCCAGTTCGTCCGCGGGCAGCGGCAGGTCCGGGACGGTCACGTCGGCTTCCAGGCTGGAGCGGATCAGCTTGTCACGGCGATAGGGTTCGATCGCCTCGGTCACCTGTTCGCGCAGGCGACGGACATCGGCCCAGTTGGTCCCGATCGCATCGTCGCCGGGCAACGCGGGCAGTTCGGGCCATTCGAGGAAATGGACCGAGCCGTCGTCGCTCGGGAAGCGCGCCTGCCACACTTCCTCGGCGGTGAAGCACAGGATCGGCGCGGCATAGCGGACCAATGCGTGGAACAGGATGTCGAGCACGGTGCGGCACGCGCGGCGCTTGATGCTGTCCGGCGCATCGCAATACAGGCTGTCCTTGCGGATATCGAAGAAGAACGCCGACAGGTCCTCATTGGCGAAATCAATGAGCGCGCGGGCATAGCGGTTGAACTCGTACGCCTCCGCCGCCGCGCGCAGCTCGGCATCGAGCACGCCCAGCCGGTTGAGGATATAGCGCTCCAGCTCGGGCATCCGCTCGACCGCCACGCGCTCGGAGTCGTCGAAGCCGGCGAGCGCGCCGAGCAGGTAGCGGAAGGTATTGCGCAGCTTGCGATAGGCGTCGCCGGTGCCGGCCAGCACTTCCTTGCCGATCCGCACATCCTCGAAATAATCGGTCTGTGCGACCCACAGCCGCAGGATGTCCGCGCCGCTTTCGTCGATCACCTTCAGCGGGTCGACGACATTGCCGAGCGACTTCGACATCTTGCGGCCATTGCCGTCGAGCGCGAAACCGTGGGTCAGCACCGCGTCATAGGGCGCGCGCCCGCGCGTGCCCGCGCTTTCCAGCAACGACGACTGGAACCAGCCGCGATGCTGATCGGAACCTTCGAGATACAGGTTGGCGCGCACGCCCGCGCCATAACGCGCCTCGATCACGAAGCTGTGGGTCGAACCGGAATCGAACCACACGTCGAGAATGTCGGTGACGGCCTCATAATCGGCGAGGTCGTGGTCGGGCCCAAGCAGCGCCTGGTGATCGGCGACATACCATGCGTCCGCCCCGCCGGTGCGAAACGCCTCCAGGATGCGGGCGTTGACCGCCGGGTCGCGCAGATAATCGCCGGTGTGACGATTGACATAGAGCGCGATCGGCACGCCCCAGGCGCGCTGGCGGCTGATCACCCAGTCGGGCCGCCCCTCCACCATCGCGCGGATGCGGTTGCGGCCCTTTTCCGGCACGAAGCGCGTGCGGTCGATCGCGTCGAGCGCGAGTTCGCGGAGGGTGGCCGCATTGCCGGCGGGATCGACGACCGGCCCGAACCCCGCCGCCTGGGCGAAGCCGGGCAGTTCGTCGGCGGCCGCGCCCGCGACACGTGTCTCGACTTCGCTCGAAGCGAGCGGGGAATTGCTTGAGCCCTCAACCCCGTTCGTGTCGAGCGAAGTCGAGACACGTTTCCCGTCCATCGGGATGAACCATTGCGGCGTGCAGCGGAAAATGACCCGCGCCTTCGACCGCCAGCTGTGCGGGTAGCTGTGCTGGAACGGCCCCGCCGACAGCAATGCGCCGACGTCACGCAGGTCCGAACAGATCGGCCCGTCGGGCGCGTTGAACTTCGGGTTGATGACGCTCAACCGCCGCTCGTCGCTGCCGCCCAGCCACGCCCAGTCGTCGCGATAGCGGCCATCGTCCATCACCGCGAAGACGGGGTCGATGCCATGCGCCTTGCACAGGGCAAAGTCGTCCTCGCCATGATCGGGGGCCATATGGACCAGCCCCGTGCCCGCGTCGGTCGTGACGAAGTCGCCGGGCAGGAGCGGACGCGGCTTTGCGAAGAACCCGCCGAGGTGGTGCATGGGGTGACGGGCGACGGCACCGGCGAGCTGCGAGCCACGCCAAGTCCGCTGGACCGCGGCGATAAGATATGCCCGCTCGATGAAGCTGGGGATCAGGTCCGAGGCAACGAGAAAGATGGCTGCATTGGCCAGTCTCTCCTCGCGAGACATCGACTCAAGCGGGAGGTCAGCGGGCCATACGACTAGCTCGGAGTACTCAACCTCCGGCCCATAAGCCAAAGCCTGGTTCACCGGGATCGTCCACGGCGTCGTCGTCCAGATCACCGCATAGGCCCCGACCAGCTCGGGCGCGTTGGGCGCCTCGACGATCTCGAACGCCACGTCGATCTGCGTCGACGTCACATCCTCATATTCGACCTCGGCTTCGGCCAGCGCGGTCTTTTCGACCGGCGACCACATCACCGGCTTGGCTCCGCGATAGAGCTGGCCGCTTTCCGCGAACTTCAGCAATTCGCCCGCGATCGTCGCTTCGGCGTCGAACTTCATGGTGAGGTACGGGTCGGCCCAGTCGCCCATCACCCCCAGCCGCTGGAACTGCGCGGCCTGCACCCCCACCCAATGCTGGGCATAGGCGCGGCATTCGGCGCGGAATTCGGCCGGCGGCACCTCGTCCTTGTTCTGCTTCTTCTTGCGATAGGCTTCCTCGATCTTCCATTCGATCGGCAGGCCGTGGCAATCCCAGCCGGGCACATAGGGCGCGTCCTTGCCGAGCAGGGACTGGCTGCGCACCACGATGTCCTTCAGCACCTTGTTCATCGCATGGCCCATGTGAATGTCGCCATTCGCATAGGGGGGGCCATCATGCAGGATGAAGCGCTCGCGCCCCGCGCGTTGTTCGCGCAGGCGGTCATAGACGCCGATCCGCGCCCAGCGTTCCAGGATCGCGGGCTCCTTCTGCGCAAGCCCCGCCTTCATCGGAAAGTCGGTGGTCGGCAGGAATACGGTGTCGCGATAATCGCGCTTCGGATCGGTCGTGTCGGTCATAGGAAAGCGCGCCTTAGCGAATAGGGCGCGGCGGAACAAATCCGATTCGTTCGGGTCGGGAGGGGAAGGATTTTGGTTCGCGCGAAGGCGCGACGGCGCAAAGGGAGGGGGAAAGGGGGTTCACGCAGAGGGCAGAGGGCGCGGAGGCGGTGTGCGAGTGGAACCGACTCGCGCCAGCGAGACCTTAATCGCACCGCTCAGAAGGAATGAAGGCCGCTATCGCATCGGACCCTGGCAGCCTGTGAAACACCTCCGCGTCCTCCGCGCCTCTGCGTGAAAACCACCCTCTTCGCGCCTTCGCGCCTTCGCGCGATTCACTCCACCGCCAAAGCCGCACGCGCCGCGTCACAATCGCGCGCCATCTGGGCCTTTAGCGCCTCCAGATCGTCGAACTTCGCCTCAGGCCGCAGATACTCGATCAGCTCCACTTCGATCCGCTGGTCATAGAGATCGCCGGAAAAGTCGAAGAAATAGGGTTCGAGCAGCTCGATCGGCGGGTCGAAGGACGGCCGGATGCCCAGGTTCGCGACCCCGTCGAGCACGCGCCCGCCGGCGATCCGCCCGCGCACCGCATAGATGCCGTACGCGGGCCGCAGGTAACTGCCCAGCCGCAGATTGGCGGTCGGATAGCCCAGCTCGCGCCCCAGTTTCGCCCCCGGCTCCACCATCCCCTCGATCGCGAACGGCCGGGTGAGCAGCGCGGCGGCCTCGCGCGGGCGGCCGGCCTTCAGCGCCTCGCGGATCCGGCTCGACGACACGATGTCGCCACCATCGGCGACCGGGGCGACGGTGGCGGTCGCAAAGGCCATCACATCGCCCAGCCGCGCCAGCACATCGACATCGCCATCGCGCCCCTTGCCGAAGGTGAAGTCCGCGCCCGTCACCACCCCCGCCGCACCGACCCGTTCGACCAGCCGCGCCTGTGCGAACTCGGCCGCCGACAGGCTGGCGAGGTCGGCGTTGAAGGCGAAGACCAGCATCGCGTCCGCCCCCGCCGCGCCGAACAGTCGCTGGCGCTGGTCGAGCGTGGTCAGGCGGAAGGGTGGCGCGTCGGGCCGGAAATAGCGCACCGGATGCGGATCGAAGGTCGCGACGATCGCCGGGCGGCCGGCCGCGCGTGCCATCGCGACCGCGCGGCCCACCACTGCCTGGTGCCCCAGATGAAAGCCATCGAAATTGCCGAGCGCGACGATGCCGCCGCGAAACGCCGCCGGCACCGCCGAGCCGCCGTCCAGCCGCTCCATGCGCGCGGCTATAGGGGGTCGGGCGGTGCTGGGAAAGGGCGTGGTCCGCAGATCATGCCGCGGGCGGCGGCGGATCGCGCGCGAGCGTGACGTAATCGAACGCCGGTCGGCCGTCGGCTGCGGCGTTGGACACACGCGCGACCTCGCGCCAGTCAGGGCCAAGGGGCGGGACGACCGCGTCGCCGACCGCGTCCAGATGCACTTCGGTCAACTCGACCCGGTCGGCGCGGCCCAGGAACAGGGCAAAGACCTGCGCCCCGCCGATCACCGCGATTTCGGGCACGTCCCCGGCCAGCGCCAGCGCGGCGTCGGCATCCGCCACCACCTCCGCGCCTTCGGCCCGCCAGGCTGCATCGCGGGTCAGCACGATATGGCGGCGGCCGGGCAGTGGCGCTGGAAAGCCCTCGAACGTCTTGCGCCCCATCACCATCGGCTTGCCCATGGTCAGCGCCTTGAACCGCTTGAGGTCGGCCGGCAGGTGCCAGGGCAGCCGGTTGTCGCGCCCGATCACCCCATTGCGCGCGCGCGCCAGGATGAGCGTGATCAAACCGCCACCGGGGCGGCGATATGCGGGTCGGCGACGTAATCGTGGATCACGAAATCCTCGAACGCATAGCCGTCGATCGCGTCGGGGCGGCGCGTGATCTCCAGCCGCGGCAGCGGCCCCGGCGTGCGCGACAATTGCAGCCGCGCCTGATCCAGATGATTGGCGTAAAGGTGGCAATCGCCGCCGGTCCAGATGAACTCGCCCGGCTCAAGATCGCATTGCTGGGCGAGCATGTGGGTCAGCAGCGCATAGGAGGCGATGTTGAACGGCACGCCCAGGAAGATGTCGGCCGAACGCTGATAGAGCTGGAGCGACAGCCGGCCGTTGGCGACATGGGTCTGGAACAGGCAGTGGCAGGGCGCGAGCGCCATGCGGTCGAGCTCGCCCGGGTTCCATGCGCTGACGATCTGGCGGCGCGACGCGGGGTTGGTGCGGATCATGTCGATCAGCTGGGCGATCTGATCGACCTCGCGGTGGTCGGCGGTTTCCCAGTGCCGCCACTGCTTGCCATAGACCGGGCCGAGCTCGCCCGCCTCGTCCGCCCATTCGTTCCAGATGCTGACCCTGCGTTCCTGCAGCCAGCGGACATTGGTGTCGCCGCGCAGGAACCACAGCAATTCGATGATGATCGATCGCAGATGCAGCTTCTTGGTCGTGACCAGCGGAAAGCCCTCCGCCAGGTCGAAGCGCATCTGGTGCCCGAACACCGACCGCGTGCCGACGCCCGTCCGGTCCATCGTCTCCGCGCCATGATCGAGCGCGCGCTGCATCAGCTCATGATATTGCCGCATGGGTCAGGACGGTAGCGGGGTGGGACTGGCGCGCCAAGGGGGGCTCTCAGTTGGTGAGAGGTCCCGGCCTCCGCCGGGACGACGCTGCTCCATCCCGTCGCCCCGGCGCAGGGGGCCCCCGCAAAGTAGTACTTTGCGGGGAACCCCGAAGGCCGGGGCCACTGCCCGCCCTAGCTCCCCTGCGGTACCCTGCCCTGCCCCGGCATCCGGCATGCCTTGATCGCGGCGGGGTCGGGACGCGGGCCGGCAACGCGGAACGTCGCCATGTATCCGCCCGCCGACGCCATCGGCTGAAGGTCGACCAGCGCATAGCCGACCGCCGCGAATTCGCAGCGCAGCAGCGCGGGCGGGGTGCCGTGATTCTGGGTCGGGCGGTCGGCATCGACCACGATCACGCGGCCGTCGGGGCGCAGCGACGGGCGCATCCGCCACAGGAACGCATAGGGTTCCTCGATCTCATGGTACATGTGGACCATCAGGATGCGGTCGAAACTGTTTTCGGGCAGGCGCGGATCCGCGGGCAGGCCCAGGCGCACGCTGACATTGTCGAGCCGCTCGCGCGTCACACGTTCGGCCAGCGCGTCGCGGGTGGCGGGAATGATGTCCTCCGCCAGCACGCGCCCGTCCGCGCCGACGCGCTGCGCCAGGCGGATGGTATAATAGCCTTCGCCCGCCCCGATATCCGCCACCGTCATGCCGGGGCGGATGCCCGCGCGGTCCATCACCCGGTCGGCTTCGTTGACCCGGTCGCGCGCTTCTTCGGTCGACCAGCGGGTCGAGACGATCGACGCGACCGGACGGTCGGCGGCAGGAAAGGGACCGGCATCGTCCGCCTTGAGCTCATCGGCGGCGTTGGTCCGCGCCTCGCACCCCGCCACCAGGCACAGCGCCGCGAGCCCGACAAGGCGGGCGACGGCGGCCGGGCCGGGCGGACCGCGGCGCACGCTAGTCGACATCCTCGACTTCGACCTTCTCGCCGGTCACGCGCTGCGACAGCGCGGCGGCCATGAACGGGTCGAGATCGCCATCGAGCACGTCGCCCGGGCTGGTCGAGGTCATGCCCGTGCGCAGGTCCTTCACCAGCTGATAGGGCTGGAGGACATAGGAACGGATCTGGTGGCCCCAGCCGATGTCGGTCTTGGTCGCGTTCTGGGCATTGGCCACCGCCTCGCGCTCCGCCAGCTCGCGCTCATAAAGGCGCGCGCGCAGCTGGTTATAAGCCTCCGCCTTGTTCTTGTGCTGGCTGCGCTGGTTCTGGCACTGGACGACGATGCCGGTCGGCAGGTGGGTGATGCGCACCGCCGAGTCGGTCGTGTTGATGTGCTGCCCGCCCGCACCCGACGCGCGATAGGTGTCGATGCGCAGCTCGCTTTCGTTGATCTCGACCTCGATATTGTCGTCGATCACCGGATAGACCCACACCGACGAGAAACTGGTGTGGCGCCGCGCCGAGCTGTCATAGGGGCTGATCCGCACCAGGCGGTGAACGCCGCTTTCGGTCTTGGCATAGCCATAGGCGTTCTCGCCCTTGACCAGCAGCGTCGCCGACTTGATCCCGGCCTGCTCGCCGGCATGATAGTCGATCAGCTCGACCTTCATCCCGCGCCGCTCGGCCCAGCGCGTGTACATGCGCTGGAGCATTTCGGCCCAGTCCTGGCTTTCGGTGCCGCCCGCGCCCGAATTGATCTCGATATAGGTGTCGTTGGCGTCGGCCTCGCCGTTCAGCAGCGCCTTCACCTTGTCGGCATCGGCGCGCACCGCCAGCTGGCCGAGCGCGGCGACGCCCTCGTCGACCATCGCGTCGTCACCCTCGGCCTCGGCCATTTCGATCAGTTCGACCGTGTCGGACAGTTCCTGCTCGATCGCCCGCGTCGCGCCGATCGCCTCGTCCAGGCGGCGGCGTTCGCGCATCACGTCCTGGGCAAGCTTGGGATTGTCCCACAGGCTCTGGTCCTCGACCCGCGCGTTGAGCTCGTCCAGCCGGCGCAACGCACGGTCCCAGTCGAGGAAGCGGCGCAACAAGGCCAAGGCGTCCCGGATCGTCTCGATATGTCCCTGCGCTTCGGCGCGCATTCACTGTCTCCAAAAAACCGCCACGGTCCGGATGGTGGCCATGGCGGACGCATGCCCGGAACCGGCGCGGGCTAGTAGATTCCGCCCTCTCTTTGCAAGAAGTCGCTGTCGCGGGCCCGCGCGGCGGGCGTTTCGGCGGCCTTCTCGACCGGGCGCGCGGCGCGTTCGGTGCGACGCGCGGTGCGCAGCGGCTCGCTTTCCGGCTTGAACGCTTCCCAGATCACCGCCGGCTTGGGATCGCCGGTGGCCGGCCAGGAGCCCGTCACCGGCCGCCCGCTCGCCCGGTCGACGCGCGAGATGCGCGTGCCCGCCGGCGCGCGGAAGGGAAGCACCGGCAACCCGGCATAGGCCTTTTGCGCGAACGCCTTGAAAATCGGCGCAGCGATCGTCCCACCCTGGGCGTAGCCGCCGAGATTGGCGGGCGAATCGTAACCGAGATACAGCCCCGCGATCATCTGGGGCGTGCCGCCGATGAACCACACGTCGCGCGGGCCGTTCGACGTGCCGGTCTTGCCCATGATCGGGCGTTTCAGGTCGCGCAGCGTCGTCGCGGTGCCGCGTTCGATCACACCCTCCATCACATGCACCATCTGGTATGCGCTGACCGGATCGACCAGCTGGCGCGCGCGGGTGCGCGGACGCGGCATCGGGCCACCGTCCCAGTCGTCCGCGTTGCAGCGCGCGCAGGGGCGCCAATTTTCGGGCCAGATCACCCGGCCACGCCGGTCCTGGACATAATCGATCAGCGTCGGTCGCAGCGCCCGGCCCTGATTGGCCAGGATCGCATAGGCGTTGACCATGCGCATGACGGTCGTCTCGCCCGCGCCCAGGGCAAAGGAGAGATAGCGGGGATATTCCCCGACCCCCAGCGTTTTCATCACCTGGGTCACGCGGTCCATGCCGGTCTGCGCGGCCAGGCGCACCGTCATCTGGTTGCGCGACTGTTCGATGCCCCAGCGCAGCGTGCGCGGCCCCGCCGAGCGCGCATTGCCGAAGTTGCGGAAGCATTTGACCCCCAGCCCTGCGCCCTGGTCGACGCAGAACGGCCCGTCGACGATGATCGACGCCGGGGTCAGCCCCGCTTCAAGCGCGGCGGTATAGACCACCGGCTTGATCGTCGATCCCGGCTGACGCATCGCCTGGGTCGCGCGGTTGAACGCCTGGATGCGCGAATCGAACCCGCCCTGCATCGCCAGCACGCGGCCGGTCGCGGGCTGTTCGACGACCATCCCGCCCGACACGCGCGGAATCGACCGCAGGGCAAAGCCGCCGGCGGCGGGCGCCACCGCGATGACGTCGCCTGGCTTCAGCGCATCAAAGGCCGCCCCGCCGCGGCCGCGCACCGGCATCGCCGCGTCGCTGCGCGCCAGTGTGGCCGTCCGCCCGTCGGTGAAGCCGATCGTCGCTGCCCCTGCGTCCCTTGCCACCACCACGGCGGCGCGCCAGTCCTGATAGGTCAGCGCAATGTTGGTCGCCGCGAAAGGCCCCCGCCAGTCGTCGCCCGCAAAATCGACCGTCGCGATCGGCCCGGACCAGCCGCGCCCGCGTTCGAACCGGATCAGCCCGTCGCGCATCGCCTGGGCGGCATATTCCTGCAGCGCCGGATCGAGCGACGTGCGCACCCACAGCCCGCCCGCATAGACGCTGTGCGGACCGTCCTTGCTGTCCTGTCCGAAGCGTTCGAGCAGCTCGCGACGCACTTCCTCGATGAAATAGCCGCCCGATGGCAGCGGCGGGCGCGCGCCGCGCTGAAAGGTGACGAGCGGCGTCGCCACCGCCTCGCGATACTGCGCCTCGGTGATGAAGTCGTTGCGCCGCATTTCGCCCAGCACCCAGTTGCGCCGGGCGAGCGCCCGATCATGGTTGCGCACCGGATCGTAGTTGGACGGCCCCTTTGGCAGGATCGCCAGATAGGCGAACTGCGGGAGGGTGAGCTCGGACAGCGGCTTGCCGAAATAGGCATCGGCCGCGGCTTCGACGCCATAGGCGTTGCGGCCGAGGAAGATCTGGTTGAGATAAAGCTCGAGGATCTGTTGCTTGGTCAGCGTGTCTTCGATCCGATAGGCGAGCAGCGCCTCGCGCGCCTTGCGGACATAGCTTACCTCGTTGGTGAGCAGCAGGTTCTTGGCCACCTGTTGCGTGATCGTCGACGCGCCGACGGGACGGCCGTCGCTGCGCAGATTGGTGATCAGCGCGGCGACGATGCCCGGATAGTCGACCCCGCCATGCTCGAAAAAGGTGCGGTCCTCCGCCGCCAGATAGGCCTTGACCAGCAGGTCGGGATATTCGTCGAACGCCAGCTCGACGCGCCGTTCGCGCGCATAGGAGTGGATCGGCTCGCCGGCGATGTCGCGCACATTGGTGGGCAGCGGCGGTTCATAGGTGCGCAGCGCATCGACCGACGGCAGGTCGCGGCCGATCAGCAGCCACAGCGCCAGCACGCCCAGCCCCGCGACCAGCGCCACCCAGGCGATCAGGCGAAACCACCAGCGCCCGCGCCACCGGCCCAACGTCGCGCGCCACCCGCCGGCGGAACCGGCATCGGGCCTCAGCAGCAATTCTTCGGCGGACGCATCACGAACGGTCATCGCCGCGCGTTCTAGCAGGAATCATTTCCGGTGCCAGCGTCAAGCCGGCCCGACCGGCCGGATCGCAGCTCAGCGGGGTTGCGACGCCAGCCGCCGCGCGAAATGCACCTCGACCGCCCGGGCCATGCCGGCGGCAATTCCGTCCTGTCCGGCCCGCGACGCCAGCCGTTCGGCATCGGCGGGATTGGAGACATAGCCCGCCTCGAACAGGACGGAGGGCAGGTCGGGCGCCTTGAGCACGACCAGCGAAGCCATGCGGTGAAAACGGGCGCGCATCGGCACCCGGTCGGCCAGCGCGCGCGCGAGCAGGTCGACGAAACCGGCCGACGCGGTCATCGTCTCGCGCTGGGCGAGGTCGATCAGGATCGAGGACACATCCGCCTGCGCCCCGTCGAGATCGACGCCGGCGAGCAGGTCGGCGCGGTTTTCGCGCGCGGCCAGCCGTGCAGCCTCCTTGTCGGAGGCGACTTCGGACAGCGTGTAGGCGCTCGCGCCGCTGGCGGCGGTCGACTGCGCGCTGTCGCAATGGATCGAGACGAACAGGTCGGCGCGCAGGCGCCGTGCGATGCCATAACGTTCCTGAAGCACGAGGAAGCGGTCGTCGTCGCGCGTCAACGCCACGCGCACCCGCCCGTCCGCGACCAGCCGGTCGCGGATCGCGCGCGCGATCGCCAGCGTCAGGTCCTTTTCGCGCAGGCCATCGGAAACCGCGCCGGGATCGTGGCCGCCATGGCCGGGATCGATCACGACGAGCGGCCGGGTCGGATCGCCACCCGCGACCGTGGGCAGCGGCGGCGCGGGCCGCGCGGGCGGCAGCGCGATGCGCACCCGCTCCGGCGGCACCGCGGCGGCGGCGACATAGCTGAACGGCGGCAGCAAGCCGGCGCGCCGTTCCGCCAGCGCACGGGCAAAGCGCGCATCCGCGGTCGGGACGACGGTGACGCGCAGCTCGGTGCGCGGCGCGAGGCCGGGCGGCCGGGCGCGGATCGCCCCGGCCCCAGCATCGATGTCGATCGCGATCGCCGGACCCGCGCCCAGTCGCGCATCGGCACGCACGATCAGCCGGCCGGGCGCGATTTCCATCCCGTCGATCAACCCCGCCCAGCCCGGAATGCCCCAGCACCAGGCGGCGATCAGTGCCATCAGCGCGCTCACCCGGGCGATATGGCCGGGCGATCCCGCACCGGTCCAGCTTTATTGCGTAACGATGCCCGTGGGGCATGCGAATGGCGCGGAAAACTTGCCGTGCCAGCGGTGTTGCCGCGTGCGCGACGCGATGCTACCTAGGTGACCGACTGGGGATGATCCCGGTCGTTTCGCCGGGGCCGCGCGATCGCGCACCTTAGTTCCCGGTTCATCAGGTTGACGCGCGCATGTGGCAATTTTCCCTCGATCTGCTCGAAACGGCCCTATCCGGCCGGGAGCAGGCGATGGTGGAGGCGCCGGACCACTGGTCCGGCCGTGCCGGGCGCGCAGAAGCAATTAGCGAAATCCGCGGCGGCGGTGCCAATCCGGCCCGCTCGACCCGCCTTTATCGCCGCGCGTCCGCGCGTATCGCGGGCCGGCGCGGCCGGAGACATCATAATGACCACGCGTATGCTGATCGACGCTCGCCACCGGGAGGAAACCCGGGTCGCGGTCGTCAAGGGAAACCGGATCGAGGAGTTTGACTTCGAATCCGCCGAGCGCAAGCAGCTCAAGGGCAATATCTATCTCGCCAAGGTAACCCGCGTCGAACCCTCGCTGCAGGCGGCGTTCGTCGATTATGGCGGCAATCGCCACGGTTTCCTGGCGTTCAGTGAAATCCATCCCGATTATTACCAGATCCCCAAGGAAGACCGCGAAGCGTTGCTGCGCGAGGAAGCCGAGCATGCCGCCGAGGAAGCGGCGCTGCGCGCGGCCGAGGAAGGCGACGACGACGATCACGACGGCGACGACGACGAGCGCGCCGATGCCGATCACGACCATGACGATGCCGACCACGACGACGAACATGGCGAAGCGGGCGACGAGGGCGGACCCCGCCGGCGCGGCCGCAACGGCGGCGATGACGCGGTGGAGGCGCTGCGCCAGCGGCGCATGAACCTGCGCCGTCGCTACAAGATCCAGGACGTGATCCGCCGCCGCCAGGTGCTGCTGGTCCAGGTCGTCAAGGAGGAGCGCGGCAACAAGGGCGCGGCGCTGACCACCTATCTGAGCCTTGCCGGGCGTTATTGCGTGCTGATGCCCAACACCGCGCATGGCGGCGGCATCAGCCGCAAGATCAGCAACGCCGGCGACCGCAAGCGGCTGAAGTCGATCATGGCCGACCTGCAGCTGCCGCCGACGATGGGCTGCATCGTCCGCACCGCCGGGCTTCAGCGCACCAAGGTCGAGATCAAGCGCGATTTCGATTATCTGGCGCGGCTGTGGGACGGCATCCGCGAAACCACGCTGCAATCCTCCGCGCCCGCGCTGGTCTATGGCGACAGCGACCTGATCAAGCGGGCCATCCGCGACATCTACAACCGCGACATCGACGAGGTGATCGTCGAGGGCGAGGAGGGCTATCGCCAGGCCAAGGAGTTCATGAAGCTCCTGATGCCGAGCCACGCGCGGCGGGTGAAGCAATATGCCGACGCGGTGCCGCTGTTCCAGCGTCACCATGTCGAGGACCAGCTGGCGGCGATGTACCATCCGGTCGTCCAGCTGAAATCGGGCGGCTACCTGGTGATCAACCCGACCGAGGCGCTGGTGTCGATCGACATCAACTCGGGCCGTTCGACGCGCGAGCACAATATCGAGCAGACCGCGACCCAGACCAATCTGGAAGCCGCGCAGGAAATCGCGCGCCAGTTGCGCCTGCGCGACATGGCGGGCCTGGTCGTCATCGACTTCATCGACATGGACCACGGATCGAACGTCCGGAAGGTCGAAAAGGCGATGAAGGAGGCGCTGAAGAACGATCGCGCCCGCATCCAGGTCGGCCGGATCAGTTCGTTCGGGCTGATGGAGATGAGCCGCCAGCGGCTGCGCACCGGCGTGCTCGAAGCATCGACCCGCCAGTGTCCGCATTGCGAGGGCACCGGCCTGGTCCGCACCGCGTCGTCGGCCGGGCTGTCGGCGCTGAGGCTGATCGAGGACGAGGCGGCGCGCGGCCGCGGCAGCCAGCTGACGCTGCGCGCCAGCCAGGAAGCCGCGCTCTACGTGCTCAACAAGAAGCGCGGCGAGCTGGCGGAGATCGAGCTGCGCTATGGCGTGTCGATCGAGGTCGCGACCGACGGCGAGCTGGAAGGCGCGCGGATGTCGGTCGAGGCGTCGGGCCCGCCGCCCGCCTTTACGCCGAAGTTCGAGCCGATCGCGGACGATGTCGAGGACGACGACTATCCCGAGGTCGAGGAGGATTTCGAGGAGGAGGACGAACCCGCCGCCCGCGAGGCGCAGCCGCGCCGCGACGCCGGGGAGAGCGAGGCCGACGGCGCGCGCCGCCGCCGCCGCCGCCGCCGGGGACGGCGCGGCCGCAATCGGGAGGATGGCGAGCTCGAAGCGGACGGCACGTCCGACGATCGCGGGTCCGGCGATCGTGACGATGCCGAAGACGCGGATGGCGGCGAGGAGATGCCCCGCGACGAGCGCGAGGCGACGGGCCAGGCCGAAAGCGCCGAAGCCAGCGAGCGTCGCAAGCGCCGTCGTCGCGGCCGTCGCGGCGGACGGCGACCGGAGGGCGGCGACGCGATCGTCGCCGACACCGACAATGCGCCCGCACCGATGACCGCCGCGGAGACCGACGAAGCCGACGAAGCCGAGGTGGACGCGGAAGCGCCGATCGCGCCGATGGACGCGCCGGCCAAACCCAAGCGCAGCCGCCGCCGGACCACCAAGGCCGACATCGCCGATGAGACGGTGTCGGTCGAGACGGTCGCCGCGGCACCTGTATCGGAAGCGCCGGCAACGGCCGAACCGACGACGCTCGACCCGCCGGCCGAACCGGTCAAGGCGCGTCGTACCCGGCGCAAGGCAGCGGAACCCGCCGAATCGGTCGAGCCGGCGGTGCCGGCAGCCGAAACGCCGGTGGCCGAGGCGGAAGCCGCCGCGAAGCCCAAGGCGCGGCGCACGCGCCGCAAGGCGGATGCCGCGCCCGTTGCCGACGCCCCGGCGGAACCGGAGCCGGCGACGACCGAACCGGCGACGGATCCCGCGCCGGTCGATGCGGAAGCCGCCGACGGTGCGGGTGAAACGGTCGAAGCGGCCATGGCGAGCGGCCCGCCCCGGCGCGGCTGGTGGCAGCGCACCTTTGGTGCGTGATTGCCGCGGGCGCTCGAACGCGTGCGATCGGGCGGCATTGACGGGCTTCAGCGCCCGTTCATGCCGCCGCGCCGAACGCGGGCGTGACGTGCGCAGCCCCGCACGATAAGGTAGCGGTCGATGGCCTGGTTCAAGCGTTTCGCCCTGATGCTGATGATGGCGTGCCTGGTGGCGGCGCTGCCGGCGCGGGCGCAGTCGATCCTGCGCGATGCGGAAACCGAAGCCTATCTGAACGACATTTCCCGCCCGCTGATCGAGGCGGCGGGACTGTCGCCCCAGAATGTCCGGATCATCCTGATCAATTCAAAGGAGATCAACGCGTTCGTCGCGGGCGGACAGGCGGTCTACATCCACAGCGGACTGATCGACGCGGCGGGAAGCAGCAACGAGATCCAGGGCGTCATCGCCCACGAACTGGGCCATGTCGTCGGCGGTCACGTGCCGTTGCAGGGCCAGATCGCCAAGGGTGCGACCGGCATTTCACTGCTCAGCCTGGCGCTGGGCGTGGCCGCGATCGCAGCCGGCGCGGGCGAGGCGGGCGCGGGTATCCTGGCGGCGGGCCAGCGCGCCGCGATCGGCAGCTACCTGGCCTATTCGCGTCAGCAGGAGGCGCAGACCGACGCCGCCGGCGTGCGCTTCCTGAACGGCGCGGGGATCAGCGGCCGGGGAATGCTGGAATTCTTCAAGCGGCTCCAGAACCTCGAATATCGCCTCGCGATTCCGCAGAACAACGCCTATGAGCGCACCCACCCGCTCACCGGCCAGCGCCTCGCTTTCCTGACCGACGAGCTGACCGCCTCGCCCAATTTCAACAAGCCGAGCGATCCCGCGCTCGAGCTGCGCTTTCGCCGCGTCCAGGCGAAGCTGCGCGGCTATGTCAACGATCCCCAGGACACGCTGCGCATGTATCCCGCCAGCGACACGAGCGTGCCGGCGCGCTACGCCCGCGCTTATGCCTGGCACAAGTCGGGCTATCCCAAGCAGGCGGAGGCGGAGACCGACGCCCTGATCGCGCTCGCCCCCAACGATCCCTATTTCCTCGAGCTCGAGGGCCAGATCCTGCTCGAATCGGGCAAGCCCGTGCAGGCGCTCGTCCCGCTGCGCGCCGCGACCGACGGAACGCGCAGCAACCCGCTGATCGCGACGACCTTCGGACATGCGCTGATCGCGACGGAGAACCCGGCAAACCTTGACGAGGCCGAGGCGGTCCTGCGCCTGGCGGTCAACCGCGACAATGAAAACCCCTTTGCCTGGTTTCAGCTCGGCACCGTCTATGCGCGCAAGGGCGATACCGCGCGGACCGCGCTCGCCACCGCCGAGCGGGCGAGCATCACCGGCGACTTCGCGACCGCGATGCGCAGTGCCAGTGCCGCGGTCGCCGGCCTGCCCCAGGGGTCGAACGACTGGCTGCGTGCCCAGGACATCCTGATCACCACGCGGTCCGTGCTCGCGGATCGCCCCGAACTGCTGCGCCGGTAATCGATGAAAGCGCCGATCGAATGGAACGCCTGATGCGCAACCCGCTGGTGCTCATTGCCCTGATGATCCTGTCCGGCGCGGTCGGCGCCGGGCTGTTTGCCGCCGCGCGCCCCTGGATCGGCGGCGCAACCGCTGCTTCCGGGGCGACCGACGGCGCGGCGGTGCGCAGCTATCTCCTCGCCAATCCCGAAGTCATACCCGAGGCGCTGGAGCGGCTGCAGGCGCGCGAGACCGCGCGTCAGGTCGCGGCGAACCGCGGGGCGATCACTACCGCCTTCGCCGGTGCCGCAGCGGGCGCGAAGCAGGGCGACGTCACCGTCGCGGTATTCATGGATTATGCCTGCGGCTTCTGCCGCGCCAGCCTGCCCGCGATCGCGCAGCTGATCGCGACCGATCCCAAGGTTCGCATCGTCTATCGCGAACTGCCGGTGCTGAGCGCGCAGAGCCGCGTCGCCGCCGAATGGGCGCTGGCCGCAGCCGAGCAGGGCAGATATCGCGGCTTTCACGATGCGGTGTTCGCCGCCGGCCAGGTCAGCGAGGGATCGGTTGCCGCGGCCGCGCGCACCGCCGGCCTCGACCTAGCGCGCGCAGAGCGCGTGCGCCTGTCCCCCGCGGTCGAGAACGAGCTCACCAACAACCTCGCGATCGCGCGCCAGCTCGGCGTCTCGGGCACCCCGGCCTGGGTCGTCGGCGACCGCGTGCTTTCCGGCGTCCAGACCTTCGAGGGACTTCGCGACGCCGTCGCGGCGGCGCGCGCGCCGCGCTGAGTGTCATTGCGATCGTGGTTAGGTTACCCTAGCTATATCGCTTGAGTTCAAACCCGAACCGCTCTTCCTGAGTAGGGACTGAGACTGGCGAAGGCCCGTATCGAAGGACGGACGGCGCGCGCGTCCTTCGATTCGCCATTTCGACAAGCTCAATGGCTACTCAGGATGAGCGGGCTTGGCCCAGCCATCTCGTCCCCACCCATTTTCCCCAGGGACCCCGCTTATGCCACCCATTTTGTCGCTCGCCGGGGTCGGCAAGACCTATGCCTCGGGCCATCGCGCGCTGGCCGCCGTCGATCTCGACATCCGGCGCGGCGAGATCTTCGCGCTGCTCGGCCCCAATGGTGCGGGCAAGACGACGCTGATCAGCATCATCTGCGGCATCGTCACGCCGACGTCGGGGACGATCCGGGTCGGCGGCGTCGATGCGCTCAGCGACTATCGCCGGGCGCGCGCGATGATCGGCCTCGTGCCCCAGGAACTGTCCGTCGACATGTTCGAAACGGTCTGGTCGACGATCCGCTTCAGCCGCGGACTGTTCGGCAAGTCACCCGACGACACCTATCTCGAACAGGTGCTCAGGGACCTGTCGCTGTGGGACAAGCGCAAGTCGAAGATCATGGAGCTGTCGGGCGGCATGAAGCGCCGCGTGCTGATCGCCAAGGCGCTCGCGCACGAACCCGAGCTGCTGTTCCTCGACGAACCCACCGCGGGCGTCGACGTGGCGCTGCGCCGCGACATGTGGCGGCTGGTCCACCGGCTGCGCGAGAAGGGTACCACGATCATCCTCACCACCCATTATATCGAGGAGGCAGAGGAAATGGCCGACCGTATCGGCGTGATCAATCACGGCGAGTTGCTGCTGGTCGAGGACAAGGCCGAGCTGATGGCGAAGCTCGGCACGCGCGAGCTGAACATCGCGCTGAGCGAGCCGATGCAGACGGTGCCGCCCGAGCTCGGCGAATGGCAGCTCGCGCTCGCCGATGACGGCCATCGCCTGCGCTATCGCTTCGATGCGCGCGCCGAACGCACCGGCATCCCGTCGCTGCTGCGGCGGATGAGCGATCTGGACATCGCCTTCACCGATCTCGAAACGTCGAAGAGCTCGCTCGAGGACATTTTTGTCGGCCTTGTCGCCGAACAGCGGGAGGCGCGCCCATGAATCCGCGCGGCGTAATTGCGATCTATCGCTTCGAAATGGCGCGGGCGCAGCGCACCTTGTGGCAGTCGCTCGTCACCCCGGTCATCACCACGTCGCTCTATTTCATCGTGTTCGGCGGTGCGATCGGATCGCGGATGCAGTCGGTCGACGGGGTCAGCTATGGCGCGTTCATCGTCCCCGGGCTGATCATGCTGACGCTGCTGACCCAGTCGCTGACCAACGCGTCGTTCGGCATCTATTTCCCCAAATTCACCGGCACGATCTACGAGCTCCTGTCCGCGCCGATCTCGCCCGTCGAACTGGTCATCGGCTATGTCGGTGCGGCGGCGACCAAGTCGGTGATCATCGGGCTGATCATCCTGGCGACCGCCAGCCTGTTCACCGAACTGCCCATCAGCCACCCGGTCGCGATGATCCTGTTCCTCGTGCTGACCGCGGTCGCGTTCAGCCTGGCGGGCTTCATCATCGGCATCTGGGCGAAAGGCTTCGAGCAGCTGAATTTCGTGCCGGCGCTGCTGATCACCCCGCTGACCTTTCTGGGCGGGGCCTTTTACTCGATCGACATGCTGCCCCAGCCGTGGCGGACGGTCAGCCTGTTCAACCCCGTCGTCTATCTGGTCAGCGGCTTTCGCTGGAGCTTTTTCGACCAGGGCGATGTCGAGATCGGCTGGAGCCTCGCCTTCACGCTGGGCTTCCTCGCCCTGTGCCTGGGCGTGATCACCTGGATCTTCCGGACCGGCTATCGCCTGAAAAGCTGAACCCGCGCCAGGGCCGGGCGCAGGATGAGCGCGTTGAGGTTGACCAGCGCATGGACGAGCATGGCAAGCCACAGCGCGCCGCTCGCCAGATAGAGCACGGCCATGACCAGCCCCATCACCAGCGAGCCGGCGATGCCGCCCCAGCCCTGATAACGGTGCGCGGCGGCAAACAGGCCGAGCGCGACGGCGTGCGCGACCAGCACCGATCCGCTGGCCAGCACGATCGCGAGCGGCAGGGCGAGGCGGAAGAAGGCTTCCTCGACCACACCGGCAATGCTGCCGACCAGCGCCGCGGGGGCATAGTCGTGCCAGGCCCGGGGCTGGATCGCACTGATGTCGCCCAGCATCACCGGGCCCTTGCCGCGCCGGCGTCGCCACGCGTCGAGGATCGCGCCGAGCCCGCCGCCGGCGACGAGCGCGACGACGATCATCGGCGCGAAGGACGGTGCGTCGAGGTAGCCGCCGATCGTGGAGACGACCAGATCGGCGGCGGGCAGGAACTCCGGCGGCATGGCGTCAAGCGCGTCGGTACGGCCGAGCAGGATCAGCGCAAGCACGGTCCCGCCGCCAAGCAGCACCGGCGTGCGCGCGAGCCATCGACGATAGACCGCGTGCGGCCCCGCCCCGAATAGTCGCGGCCGCGGCGACCGTCGGATCAGCGCGCCATAGATGGCGAGGAGCAGCAGGAGCGATACGACGGGCAGCACGGCGCAGCGTCAGGCGCAGGCTGCGGCCGCACCCGCGCTGCGGCCGCAGCGAGGCGACGCGGTCATTTCAGCCAAGGCCGCGGATCAGATCGGCGCGCACTTCGCCTCCAGCCAAGCACGATCGGCACCGTCGAGCTGCGGCGCGATCCGCGCGATCACGTCGCGATGATAGGCGTCGAGCCAGTCGCGCTCGGCAGACGTCAGCAGCGCAGGGTCGATCAGCGTGCGCTCGATCGGGGCGAAGGTCAGCGTCTCGAACCCCAGCATCGGGGCTTCCGCGCCCGGGACCTCACGTTCGACGGTCAGCACCAGATTCTCGATGCGGATGCCATAGTCGCCCGCCTTGTAATAGCCGGGCTCGTTGGACAGGATCATGCCCGCGCGCAGCGGCTCCGCGGGCCCGCCGCCGGGATAGTTGGGCGCGGCGATCCGCTGCGGCCCTTCATGCACCGAAAGATAGGCGCCCACGCCGTGCCCGGTGCCGTGCGGATAATCGAGCCCCACTTCCCACAGGGGCCGACGCGCGAAGCTGTCGAGCTGGCCACCGGTCGTGCCAGCGGGAAAGATCGCCGTCGCGATCGCGATATGCCCCTTGAGCACGCGGGTGAAGCGGTCGCGCATCTCGGCGGTTGGGGTGCCGACCGGCATCACCCGAGTCACGTCGGTGGTGCCGTCGGCATATTGCCCGCCCGAATCGACCAGATAGAGCGTGCCGGGCGTGATGCGGAGGTTCGATTCCGCCGTTACCTTGTAATGCGGGATGGCCCCGTGCGGGCCGGTCGCCGAAATCGTGTCGAACGACAGGTCGCGCAGCAGGCCGGTTTCGGCGCGGAACTGCTGAAGCCGCGCCGCCGCGTCGAGCTCGGTCAACGCGCCCTTGGGCGCTTCGCCCTCGAACCAGCGCAGGAAGCGTGACAGCGCCGCGCCGTCGCGCGCCTGCGCGGCGCGATGACCGCCGATCTCCGCCGGGTTCTTCACTGCCTTTGCCAGCACGGCCGGATCGCGCACCGAAAGGATGCGCGCCCCGCCCGAATCGAGCGCGTCGAAGATCGCGGCGACCGCACGCTCCGGATCGGCGGCGATGCGCCTGCCCGCCAGGCCGCGCAGCGCCTGGGCGAACTGGCTGCGGTCATGCAGCCGCACCCCGTTGCCGAGATGCTGGCGCACCGTATCGGTGATCTTTTCGGGGGCGACGAACAGGTCGGCGGTGGCGTCGGCATTGACCAGCGCATAGGCCAGCGCGACCGGGGTGTGGCTGACGTCCTGCCCACGCACGTTGAACATCCACGCGATCGAATCGAGCGCGGACAAGACCACCGCATCGGCACCGCGATCGGCGAGCCAGTCGGCGACCTCGGTGCGTTTGTCCGCAGAACTGCGCCCGGCCAGCGCCTCGTCATAAGGGGTCAGGACCGCGTCCGACGGCGCGGGGCGGCCATCCCAGATCGCGTCGACAGGGTTGCGATCGACGGCGACCAGCTCCGCCCCCTTGTCCGCGAGCGCGCGTCGCGCCTCGTCAACCCAGGCGCGGGTGTGCAGCCACGGATCATAACCGATCCGCCCACCCTGCGGTGCATGCTCGCCCAGCCATTGGGCGATGCTGGTCGCCGGCACCGACACATAGCTCCAGCTGGCGGGATCGACCTGCTCGCGGACCTGGAGCGTGTAGCGGCCGTCGGTGAAGATCGCGGCTTCGGCGGGCAGCACCACCGCCGCGCCCGCCGACCCCTGAAAGCCGGTGAGCCACGCAAGACGCTGGGCATAGTCGCCGACATATTCGCTCATATGTTCGTCGGTCAGCGGCACGACAAACCCGTCGAGCCGGTCGGCGGCAAGCTGCTGGCGAAGCGCGGCGAGGCGGGAGGCATGGTCGGACATCGGCAGGGTTCCAGCAAAAGACGGTTCAGGTCGCAAGATTAGGCGGCCGGGGCCGGATTGCCCATAGCCTGTTCTTCCGCCCGGTCGGTGGCCAGCGCCGCCGCCAGCCAGGCGGGGATGTGCGCATCGCCGAGGTCGTCGACGCGGCGCAGCTCGATCATCAGGCCGAGATCGGGATAGCGGCATCGCGTGCGCGGCCCTTCCGCGGCGATCGGCGCGATGACCAGCCGCCGATTGACCTTGGCGCGATGGTGCATGCGCGCGGTATTTTCCTGACCGACATAGCAACCCTTGGCAAAGCTGACGCCGTTCAGCTCACGCGCGTTCGCCTCGAGCCACAGCGTCTCGCCCCGGCCTAGCTCGCCCGCGCCCTCGGCGACACCAAGCGCCAGCCGGTGGCGGCGCCATTCGTCCGACGCCGAATCGCCGGCGGCAGGCCCGAGCCAGCGGTAGCCGAGCGCAGCGAGCCGCGGATCGGCCGCCGCGCCCGGTATGGGCTCGCGCGACCAGTGCACGCCTGCCGTTGCCGGTGTCAGCGTGATCGCGCGGCGCAGGCGATAAAGGGTGAGCCGCTGGGTCAGCGCGGGCGCCTCGGCTGCCTCGCAGTCGATCAGGATCGCGCCATCGCCACCGTCCCACAGGATGAAGTCGAACAGCGCCTTGCCCTGCGGACTCAGCAGACCGGCCCAGACCGGCCGGTCCGGGGCGACCGCCATGACGTCATTGGTCACCAGCCCCTGCAGGAACCCGCGAACATCATCGCCGGCGATGCGCACGACGGCGCGATCGTCGAGCCGGGTCGCCGCTGCTGCGTCGAAATTGTCCATTGCATCTACATAGGCAGCGGCGCAGCCGAACCCAAGCCGCCTTGCGCGGACTGGCGGGCGGGAGGGTGGCGAGCTAAAGCGGCGGGATGACCGAACGCCTGACCATCCGCCGCCCCGACGACTGGCATGTGCACCTGCGCGATGGCGACATGCTCGCCGCGGTCGCGCCCTTTAGCGCGCGCCAGTTCGCGCGCGCGATCGTCATGCCCAATTTGTCACCACCGGTCGTGCGCATCGCCGACGCACGGGCCTATCGCGACCGCATCCGCGCCGCCGCCGGGCCCGGCTTCACCCCGCTGATGACGTGCTACCTGACCGACGATGCCGATGCGGACGAGATCGTCGGCGGGTTCGAGCAGGGGGTGTTCACCGCGTGCAAGCTCTATCCCGCGCATGCGACGACCAATTCCGCGCACGGGGTGACCGACATCACCCGGCTGGCGCGCGTGTTCGAGGCGATGCAACGCGTGGGCATGCCATTGCTGATCCATGGCGAAGTTACCGATGGCGACATCGATATCTTTGACCGCGAGGCGGTGTTCATCGACCGCGTGCTGACCGGATTGATGGCGGATTTCCCGGCGCTCCGCATCGTGTTCGAACATATCACCACGGCCGATGCGGTCGCGTTCGTGACCGATGGCGACGCGCGGATCGCCGCGACGATCACGCCGCAGCACCTTCACCTCAGCCGCAACGCGATGTTCGACGGCGGTATCCGCCCGCATGCCTATTGCCTGCCCGTCGCCAAGCGCGAGCGCCACCGGCTGGCGCTGCGCGCGGCGGCGACATCGGGATCGATGAAGTTCTTCCTGGGCACCGACAGCGCACCCCATGTCGTCGAACGCAAGGAAAGCGCCTGTGGCTGCGCCGGCATCTTCAATGCGCCCCATGCGATCGAAAGCTATGCACAGGTGTTCGAGGAGGAAGGCGCGCTCGACCGGCTCGAAACCTTCGCATCGCTCGCGGGTCCGGCCTTTTACCGTCTGTCGGTCAATGACGACGTGATCACGCTGGTGCGCGACGGCTGCGACGTACCCGATCGCATCGCCGCGGCCGGCAGCGCGCTCGTCCCGTTTCACGCGGGCACGCGGTTGAACTGGCGGCTGGCGAACGACTGAACCCTGTCCCGGCGCTGGACTCGTTTTCTGCCTTGCTGAATCGGCACCGGCCCGCTCCCTCGACCGGCACCCGTCAGGATAGGCTCGTGAGTGACCGGGTGGGGGAGCGGGCCGGTGCCGCGCTGTTTCAGCGGAGCCTAAACAGAACCTAGATTCCCGAAACGAAGCTCAGCTCGAGGATTTTGGAATTGGCGGGCACGTCGAGCTTGGCGCTGTTGAATTCGACGACTCCGCTGGGCCCGATTACGCGCTGCGGCGGCGTGATCGTCCAGCTATAGACCAGCCGGCCCTGCGCATCGCGCAGGTCGGCGCGGATGTCGGGCACACGCTGGCGGGTCGCGGTCGGATTGCTCAGCCGGCCAGACACCGCGAACAATTCGCTGCCGCTGGCCAGGTTGCGCCGCTCCACCGAGCGGTCGGTGAATTTGAGCGGGGTTTCGTCGCTGCCGATCGCAAGGCCGAGTTGCGCGGCGATGCCGGGCGCCCCCGAATAGAGGATCGCCGCGGTGCCGAGCAGCATCGACACGCCCGCGACCGCTGCGGCGATCGTCCATCGCGTCGCGGGGTTGCGACGCGGTCGCCGGACGGGTGCTTCGCTATCGCCGATCGCCGGATCAGGGACGGCATTGTGCCAGGCGGGCGCAGCCGCAACGGGTTCCTCCACCGCCACTGGGGCGACGGGCGCAACGCTGGGCGGCTCCGCCTTGGGCGCGGTGGGCTTGGGCGGTGCGGGCGCGACCGGCGGTGCGACGTCCGGGGCCACGAAGCCGGCCGGGGTCTGGAACCAACTGTGCCGGCAATTGGCGCAACGAACGGTCCGCCCCTCCAGCCCGATCGCGGAGTCTGGCACCAGGTAGCGGGTCTTGCACTCCGTGCATTCGAGAATCATGGGACAGGCTTTTCGCTGGCACTGGGCAATCGCACCGATTGATGAATCTTCGCATGTCAAGAGGGTTGCTGGCAAGGGGGTGGTTTGGCGCGCTTGAGCGTGGCGCGGCGACGTGCGATGGCGCGGACTCCAACGCCTGATGCTGGAGTGGACCCCGCGCGCGAATGGCCAATATCGTCCAGTTCGAAAATGTCGGCCTGCGCTATGGCACCGGCGCGGAAACGCTGTCCGACGTCAGCTTCACGCTCGCCACCGGCGCCTTTTATTTCGTGACCGGCGCGTCCGGTGCGGGCAAGACGTCGCTGCTCAAGCTGCTCTATCTCGCGCAGCGGCCGACCCGCGGCGTCGTCCGGCTGTTCGGCGAGGAAATGGGCCAGCTGCCGCGCAGCCGGCTGCCGGGCTTTCGCCGCCGCATCGGCGTGGTATTCCAGGATTTCCGGCTGATCCCGCATCTGTCGGTCTATGACAACATCGCGCTGCCGCTGCGCGTCGCGGGGATGGCCGAACAGGAGATCGAAGCGCCCGTGCGCGAGATGCTGGCCTGGGTCGGGCTGCTCGACCGTGCCGACGATCGTCCGCCGATGCTGTCGGGCGGCGAGCAGCAGCGCATCGCCATCGCGCGCGCGGTGATCGTCCGCCCCGAGATCCTGGTCGCCGACGAGCCCACCGGCAACGTCGATCCCGACATGGCCGAACGCCTGCTGCACCTGTTCGACAGCCTCAACCGGCTGGGAACGACAGTGGTCGTCGCGACCCACGACCTGCACCTGTTGAGCCGTATTCCCAATGCGCACATGATGCGGATCGACCGCGGGCGGCTGGCCGATCCCACCGGATCGCTGCGCTTTCCGCCGCAACAGGCCGACGCATGAAATTGCCGCTCACCGCGCCACCGCATGACCGCCGCCTGCTCGACGCGGGCAAGCAGACGCGCGCGATGACGTGGATCATGGCGATCATGGTGTTCCTGACCGTGCTCGCCGGGGCGCTGGGGCTGGGCATGGCCGGTGCGGCGCGCGGGCTCGACCGCCAGCTTGCCGGGCGGCTGACCATCCAGATCGTCGAGCCCCGCGCCGAGGCGCGCGACCGCGCCACCGCGCTGCTCGTGCGCGAGCTCGGGCGCATGCCCGAGGTCGTGCGCGCGGCCGAGGTCGATCGCCGGCGACTGGGCGAGCTGCTGCGCCCCTGGCTGGGCGAGGCGGGGTTGGACGGCGAGCTGCCAATCCCCGCGATGGTCGATGTCGACCTGGCCAGCGGCGACCGCGCGATTGTCGACCGGGTTGAGGCGGCGATCCGTGCCCGCGCTCCCGATGCGCGCGTCGACCGCCATGCCCGCTGGCTGGCCCCGGTACGCGGATTCATCGCGACGCTGGGCTGGCTGGCGCTGGGCATGATCGTGCTGATGGCGCTGGCGACCGCGATCGTCGTGCTGCTGGCGGCGCGCGCGGGGCTGGACACGCACCGCGCGACGATCGACGTGCTGCACATGCTGGGGGCGACCGATCGCCAGGTGGCGCGCCTGTTCCAGCGCCGCATCGCCGGCCAGACGCTGGTCGGCGGGCTGATCGGCGCGGTGGCGGCGCTGGCGGTCATCGCGGGGCTGCAATGGCGGCTGATGACGCTGGGGTCCGAACTGCTCGGCAGCGCCGCGCTCGGCCCGGGCGAATGGGGGCTGCTCGCGCTGCTGCCGGTGGCGTTCTCGGTCATGGCGATGATCGCGGCGCGCCTGTCCGTCGTCGCCACCTTGCGCCAGCAACTGTGATGCTGCGCGCGCTCGCTCTGCTGGTGCTGGTCTGGGCGCTCGGCTTCGCGGCGTTCATGCTGTCGCTGGGCCGGCCCGTCGCTGGCATGCGCACCGATGCGATCGTGGTGCCAACGGGCGGGCCGGGCCGGATCGACCGGGGCATCGCGCTGATGCGGCGTGGGATGGCGCGGCGCATGCTGGTCACCGGCGTCGATCCCGATGTCCGCCCGCACGAGCTGGCCAAGGCCTATGACGCCCCGATCGCGCTGTTCGATTGCTGTATCGATCTGGGCCAGGAGGCAGTCGATACGCGCTCCAATGCCGACGAAACCGCCGCATGGGTCGCTGCCAACCGCGTGCGCAGCGTACGCCTGGTCACCGCCGACTGGCACATGGCCCGTGCGCGCATGGAGCTGCACGCCGCGCTCGGCCCGGGGGTCGAGATCCTGGGCGATCCCGTTCCGACCCAGCCGCGTCTGTCGATGCTGTTCAGCGAGTATCACAAGTTCCTGATCCGCCGTGTCGCGCTGTGGCTGGGGGTGGGACCATGAGCGCGCGGGCGGGCGATATCGCGCGCACCTGGGCGTTCCGGGCGCTCTTCTACGGGCTTTCGGTGCCGGTGGTGCTCGCCGCCCCGGTCAGCGCGCTGTTCGGTCGCCCCGCGGTACGGGCACATGCGCGGGCCTGGATGCGCATGTATCACTGGATCGCGCGCATCGTCATGGGGATCGAGATCCGGATGGAGGGCACGCCGCCCGATCGCCCCGTGCTGTTCGCCGCGAAGCATCAGGCGTTTCTGGAAACCTTCGAGCTGACCTCGCGGCTCGGCATGCCCGCGCCGGTGATGAAGGAAGAGCTGAGCCGCATCCCGGTCTGGGGCTGGACCGCGCGGCGCTATGGCTCGATCATCGTCAACCGCCAGGCTTCGGCGGCGGCGCTGCGGCGCATGCTGCGCGAAGGCAAGGCGATCGTGGCGGAGGGCCGTTCGATCCTGATCTTTCCCGAAGGGACGCGCGTGCGCCCGGGCGAACAGCCGCCGCTCCAGTCGGGCTTTGCCGGGCTCTACAAGATGCTGGGGCTGCCGGTGGTGCCGATCGCACTCGACAGCGGGCGGGTGTGGCCGCGCAGCGGGCCGATGCACCCCGGCATCGTGACGATGCGCCTGGGCGAGATGATCCCCGCCGGACTGCCACGCGAGGAAATCGAGGCGCGGGTCCATGCCGCGATCAATCTGCTGGAAATGCCGGCCACCGACGGGAACCCGGGCGTGTAGCTTGCGTTACAACGGGCGGAAGTGTAGCACCCGCTACACGCAGGCCCGGAGAAGCCCGTCCATGTCAACGCTCGAGATATTGCCGATCCTGGCCTATGTTCTGGCGGTCGTCGTGATCCTGCTGGTCGCGACGCGACGCGAAGCGGCCGCGTCGTCCTGGCTGTTCCCCGCGCTGATCGCTGCGGCGTTCATCGCCTTTTCGGCGGTCACATTTGTTGGCGAAGGGCTGATCCAGTTCTGGGTCAACCACACCACCAATCTGGCCGGGAACCAGGTGTGGTTCGACCTGCTGTCAGCCGTCACGATTTCCTTCTACCTGATCGCGCCGCGCGCGCGTGCGGTGGGCATGAAACTGTTGCCCTGGGGCATTGCGGTGTTCGCGACCGCGTGCATCGCCTTGCTGCCGATGGTGGCGCGGCTGATGTGGCTGGAGGCAGCGCAGCGACGCGCCTGAACGCGCTCAGTCATGGGTGCGCCCAAAATCCTCGCGCGGGTCGTCCTGACCCTGCTCGACGATCGACCGGCGCACGTCGCGGGTGCGGCTGAACAGATCGAACAGTTCGTCGCCCTTGCCCCAGCGGATCGCGCGTTGCAGCGCGCTCAGATCCTCTGAAAAACGCTGGAGCATGTCGAGCACCGCCTCGCGATTGCCCAGGAACACGTCGCGCCACATCGTCGGGTCGGACGCGGCGATGCGGGTGAAATCGCGAAAGCCGCCGGCCGAATATTTGATGACTTCGGACTGGGTGACTTCCTCCAGGTCCGACGCGGTGCCGACGATGGTATAGGCGATCAGGTGAGGCAGATGGCTGGTGACGGCCAGCACGCGGTCATGATGGTCGGGCGCCATCACTTCGATCTGCGCGCCCAGCGCCTGCCAGAAGGCCGACAGGCGGGCGACATTCGCCGGGTCGGTGCCGTCGGGCGGGGTCAGGATGCACCAGCGGTTGCGGAACAGCGTGGCAAAGCCCGCCTCCGGGCCGCTGCGCTCGGTGCCGGCGACCGGATGGGCGGGGATGACAACATGACCCGGCAGCGCGTTCTGCAGCGCCTCGACGACGCTACTTTTGCATGATCCGACATCGCTGATGATCGTGCCCGTGCGCACCCCCGGCGCGATGGCGCGGGCAGCGGCCGCCATCGCGCCCACCGGCACGCACAGGATGACCAGATCGGCATCGGCGACGGCGGCGGCGGAATCCTCGTCGATCCGCGCACACAGGTCCAGCCGACGGGCGGTGTCGCGCACCTTCGGGTCGGCATCATAGCCGCTGACCGGGCAATCGGGCAGGTCGGTGGCGACCGCGCGCGCGATCGACGATCCGATCAGCCCCAGGCCGATGATGGCGACACGGGTGATGCCGTCCATCAGCTGCCGACAATCTCGCGCAGCGCCTGCGCGAGCCCGCGCGTCTCCTCCTCGGTGCCGATGGTGATGCGCAGGCCGTGGGGCAGGCCCTGACCGGGCAGCCAGCGGACGATATAGCCGCGCGCCATCAGCGCGTTGTAGGCGGCCTCCGCGCTCACCGCGCCTTCGAACAGCACCAGCAGGAAATTGGCGCGCGACGGCACGCTGCGCAGCCCGGCATTGCCGAGCGCCTTTACCTCGTCCTCGAGCCAGGCACGCCACTTGGCGTTATGCGCGCGGGTGTCCGCGACAAATTGCTGATCGGCCAGCGCGGCGATCGCGGCCTTCTGACCCGCCGTGGTGATGTTGAACGGCGCGCGGATGCGATGCATCGCCGCGACCGCGTCGGCCGACCCATAGCCCCAGCCGATCCGTTCGGCGGCCAGACCGTAGATTTTCGAGAAGGTGCGCGTGACGATCACATTGGGCCGGGTGCGGGCGAGTTCGAGCGCATGATCGTCCTCGTCCGCGTCGATATATTCGGCATAGGCCTGATCGATCACCAGCATGACGTCGGCGGGCAGGGCCGCATGAAGCCGCGCGATTTCCGCGCGCGGGGTGAATGTGCCCGTCGGATTGTTGGGATTGGCGACATAGACGATGCGGGTGCGGGGCGTCACCGCCGCCAGGATCGCATCGACATCGGTCGCATAGTCGCGATCGGGGGCGATCACCGGTGTCGCGCCCACCCGCCGCGCGGCGATCTCATAGACCGAAAAGCCGTAGCGCACGAACACCACTTCGTCGCCGGCCCCGGCATAGGCCCCGGCGACGAGGTGAAGCACCTCGTCCGATCCGGTGCCATAGATGATGCGCGCGGGATCGAGATCATGGACGGCGGCGATCGCGTCGCGAAGGTCGCCGGCCGCCGCGTCGGGATAGCGCGCGAGCGTATCGTTCGCAGCGCGAAACGCGGCATCGGCGTGCGGCGAGCAGCCGAGCGGATTTTCGTTCGACGACAGCTTGGCACGGACGGTGACGCCGTCGATCTTCGATCGACCGGGGACATAGGGGGCGATCGCCATGATCCAGGGCTTGGGCGTGGGTGCGTTCATGGCCCAGCCGATTGGCGCAAGCGGGCTGGATTGGCAAGCGGCGGGGGTGGGTGCACCAGCCTTCCCGGCTTCCCGTCCGTTCTCCCTACCCTTCCGTCCGTTTCGAGCGTAGTCGAGAAACGTGTCTCGACTTCGCTCGACACGAACGGGTGGCTGGAGATTGAACCGGGCAACCTCACGCCTCCCCGCGCCCGCCGGGGGCCCCGGAAGACTGACCAGCGATTAACGTCACCCCCGCCTTGCGCCCGGGTCCCGCTTTTCTTCGTCGGGATCAGGCAACGGGATGCCGGATCAAGTTCGGGGTGACGTGAACCGTCTGCCTACAAAATGCGGGATCAAAGCATGCTTCATGCACTCCGCTTGCACCGGCCGTTGCCGCACCGTAACTGCGCGCCATGCCCGATGACGACCGTTTCGGCCTGCGCCGCACTGTCACGCTGCCCGGCCCGTTGCGGCTGGACAGCGGGGTGCTCTTCTCTCCGGTCGACATCGCCTATGAAACCTATGGCACGCTCGACGAAAACGCCGCCAACGCGATCCTGATCTGTCACGCGCTGACCGGCGACCAGTTCGTGGCATCCGAGCATCCGGTAACGGGCAAGCCCGGCTGGTGGACGCGCATGGTGGGACCGGGCAAGCCGATCGACCCGGCGCGGCATTTCGTCATCTGTGCCAATGTCATCGGCAGCTGCATGGGATCCTCCGGCCCGGCGACGGTCAACCCGGCGACCGGCGCGCCCTGGGCCATGGGCTTTCCGGTCATCACCATCCGCGACATGGTGAAGGCGCAGGCGATGCTGCTCGACCATCTCGGCATCCCCCGGCTGCGCGCCGTGGTCGGCGGGTCGATGGGCGGCATGCAGGCGCTCGGCTGGGCGGCGACCTTTCCCGATCGCGTGGAAGCCGCGGTGGTCATCGCCGCCACCGCGCGCCATTCGGCCCAGAACATCGCCTTTCACGAAGTCGGGCGCCAGGCGATCATGGCCGATCCGCGCTGGCGCGGCGGCGATTATTATGCCGACAACGATCCGCCTGCCGCGGGCCTGGCGGTCGCACGGATGGCCGCGCACATCACCTATCTGTCGGAGGCTGGCCTAACCGCCAAGTTCGGCCGCCGGCTGCAGGGGCGCGACGCCAAGTCGTTCGGTTTCGACGCGGATTTTCAGGTCGAAAGCTATTTGCGCCACCAGGGAATCAGTTTCGTCGACCGGTTCGACGCCAACGCCTATCTCTACATCACCCGCGCGCTCGACTATTTCGACCTGGCGGAGGAGCATGGCGGGCTGCTCGCCAATGCGTTCCGGGACAGCCGGGCGCGCTTCTGCATCGTCAGCTTCGACACCGACTGGCTCTATCCAACCAGCGAATCGCGCGCGATCGTCCACGCGCTCAACGCCGCCGGCGCGCGCGCGAGCTTTGTCGAGCTGCATTCCCCGTTCGGTCACGACGCCTTTCTGCTGGAAAGTCCCGAACTGAACCGCGTGATCGACGGGTTCCTGAGGGCGGGGGAGTGACCGCGCTGCGCCCGGACCTGGCGATCATCGCCGCCAACGTCGCCACCGGCGCGCGCGCGCTCGACATCGGCTGCGGCGACGGCCAGCTGATGGCGGCGCTGCGCGACGACCGCGGCGTCGATGCGCGCGGGCTGGAGATCGACGCGGAAAACGTCGCCGCCGCCGTCGCGCGCGGGCTGTCGGTCGTCCAGGGCGATGCCGACACCGATCTGGCGGGCTATCCCGACAAGAGCTTCGACTATGCGATCCTGAGCCAGACGCTGCAGACGACGCGTCGGCCCGACCTGGTGCTCGACCATCTGCTGCGCATCGGCGAGCGGGCGTTCGTGTCGTTTCCCAATTTCGCGCACTGGCGCAACCGCGTGTCGCTGCTGACCGGCGGGCGGATGCCGGTGACCCGCCTGCTGCCGATGCGCTGGTACGACACCCCCAACATCCACCATCTGACGATCGAGGACTTTCACGCGTTCGTGCGCGCGCGCGGCATCCGGGTGGAGGGGCGCTGGTTCCTCGCCAATGGCGGCGCCACGCGTTCGTCCTGGGCGAACGTACTGGCCGAGCACGCGGTGTTCCTGTTGCGACGCTGATCGAGGTACCGACCCGTTGCGATCGGGCCGGCACCTCATTCGTCGGGCCGTCAGCTTATAGCGACCCGGTGCCGAGAAGTTCGGTGGCGGTCGACGCCGGCACCGACAGTCCAACCGCGAGTTCGAGCGACGCGCCTGGTCCGAGCAGCTCGGGACCCGCCGCGATCGACTCGTCCGACGCGAAGATGACCCGCCCGGCGTCGCGCGTGCCGACATTGGTCGGTGCGCCCGATGCGGGGGCAGCGTCGCGGAAGGTGAGGTTGTCGATGCCGAAATAATCGAGCGTGCTGCCGTCGCCGTCATTGGCATTGATCTCGACACGGCGCGCTCCGCCGAGCAGCGCCGGATCAAAGCTGAACGTTTCCGCACCCTGGTCGACCGACAGATTGACCGTGCCGAGCGGAATTGTGCCCGCTTCGTCGGCAAAGGCGGTGACGCTGATGTTCAGGCCGTTGCGGAACGCCGCCGACAGGTCCGCCGAAAGCAGGTCGAAGGGCGCTTCGCGGCTGAAGACCAGCGCCGATCCGGCGGCCGCGTCCTCGTAGCCGGCGATTTCCGTGCCGCCCGCTTCCGCGATGAACGCGATGTTCGACCCCGATGTCGCGGTATAGCCCGGCAGCGACCCGTCGACGGACAGAACCGCGGTCTGCGACCAGTTGAACCCGGCATAGCCGTCGCCGATCCGCGCTTCCTGCCCGGCTGCGAGCGCGATATCGTCGAAGGTGATGACGGTGACGGTATCGCGGACGGTAAGGTTGTCGATACCGAAATAGTCGAGCGTGCTGCTATCGCCGTCATTGGCGTTGATCTCGACGCGACGCGCCCCGCCGAACAGCGCGGGGTCGAAGCTGAACGTCGTTGCACCCTGATTGACGACCAGCGTTACCGTGCCGAGCGGAATCGTGCCCGCTTCGTCGGCAAAGGCCGTAACGCCGATATTCAGCCCGCTGCGGAATGCCGCCGACAGGTCGGCCGAGATCAGGTCGAAGGGGCGATCGCGAGTAAAGACGAGCGCCGATCCGGCGGCCGCATCCTCGTAGCCGCCAATTTCCGTGCCGCCCGCTTCCGCGATGAACGCGATGTTCGACCCCGATGTCGCGGTATAGCCCGGCAACGTCCCATCAACGGACAGGATCGCGGTCTGCGACCAATTGAAGCCAGCGTAACCGTCGCCGATCCGGGCCTCCTGTCCCGAACCGAGCACGATATCGTCAAATGTGATGACAGTATTGTTAAACATATGCTTGCGAGCCCCTCTCTTTTTATGGTGGCCCGTCTAATCTATCCTCATCCACTACTGGGTCTATACATCGTATCAAGCAATTTTTCTATAATTGCGCTATTCGTTTCTTGCCGCGGCAAGTCGTTCTCAAGACAGGACGAATTAGGCATCCGCAAATCCAGCCTTCATCCGCACGACGCGACGAAGGCGATGACCATGCCGGGCGCGTCCGCCGCCCGGTCGCGGCGATCAACGCTTGCACTTCGCTCGCCGACCGATAGCTTCCGGCACAAGCAACGCCGTCCCAGGGAGCACCCCCATGATCCGCACCACCGTCAGCGCGCTCGCGCTAACCCTCGCGCTCGCCGCCCCCGCCGCGAATGCCCAGGAAGACAAGCCGAAATGGGACGTCAACGCCCCCACGGGGGCGACGTTGCGCCAGGTGCCGATCGACACCGACGAGGGCAGCTGGATGGACCTGGACGTCAGCCCGGACGGACGGACGGTCGCGTTCACGCTGCTGGGCGACATCTACACCATGCCGATCGCCGGCGGCGCGGCGACGCGGATCGCCGACGGGCTGGCGTGGGAAGTGCAGCCGCGCTTCTCGCCCGACGGGCGGCGCATCGCGTTCACCTCCGACCGGGGCGGCGGCGACAATATCTGGGTGATGAACGTCGACGGCAGCGACAAGCGCCAGGTGACCAAGGAGGATTTCCGCCTCTTGAACCAGCCGAGCTGGTCACCCGACGGCCAGTTCATCGTCGCCAAGAAGCACTTCACCACCGGTCGTTCGCTGGGCACGGGCGAGGTCTGGCTCTACCATGTGTCGGGCGGCGGCGGGGTCCAGCTGGTCAAGCGGCCGAACGAGCAGCACCAGAAGGAACTGGGCGAGCCCGTCTATGCGCGCGACGGCAAATCGGTGTTCTTCACCCGCAATGTGACGCCGGGCCCGATCTTTGAATATGCGCAGGATTCGAACACCGACCTGTTCCATATCGAACGCTATGACCTGGCGAGCGGCGAGACGACGACCGCGGTCGCGGGGCTGGGCGGATCGGTGCGGCCGACGCCGTCGCCCGACGGGACCAAGCTGGCATTCGTCCGGCGCGAGGCGACGCGGTCCAAGCTTTACATCAAGGACATGGTGTCGGGCGCGGAGCGCAAGGTTTCCGACCTGCTCGACCAGGACGTGCAGGAAACCTGGGCGGTCACCGGGGTCTATCCCAACATGGCGTGGACGCCCGACGGCAAGTCGCTGCTGTTCTGGGCCAAGGGCAAGATCAACCGCGTCGACGCGGACGGATCGAAGGCGGCGGTCATCCCGTTCCGGGTCAACGACACCCGCGCCGTCGCCGACGCGCCGCACCCGCAAATCACCGTCGCGCCGGATCGCCTCGCAACCCGCATGGTGCGTTTCGCCAGCGTGTCGCCCGACGGCGCACAGGTGGTGTTCGAATCGCTCGGCAAATTGTGGGTGAAGCCGACCGCCGGCGGCACGGCCAGGCGGCTGACCCGCGGCGGCGACGAACTGGAACTGTTTCCCGCATGGTCGCGCGACGGCAAGTCGATCGTATTCGTCGGCTGGACCGACGCGAAGCTGGGCAGCGTGCGCATCGTCCCGGCAGGCGGCGGCGCCCCGCGCACCATCACCAGCCAGCCCGGCCATTATCGCCGCCCGGCGTTTTCGCCTGACGGCCGCACCATCGTATTCGAACGGGGTGAAGGCGGCGGGCTGACGTCGCCCGGATGGTCGGAAAATGCCGGCATCTATCGCGTCGGCGTCAGCGGCGGCACCCCGGCGCTCGTCGCCAGCGACGGCACCCGGCCGCAATTCGGGAGCGCCAACGACCGGCTGTTCTGGGTCGAGCGCAAGGACGGCAAGCTCCAGCTCGTCTCCGCCGACCTTTCGGGCCAGGCGCGGCGCACCCACGCGACCGGCGAGCTCGCGAGCGACTTCGTCGTGTCGCCCGACGGCCAGTCGGTGGCGTTCCGCCAGAATTACGAAGCCTTTGTCATGCCGCTGATGCCGGGTGGCCAGGCCGTGGCGGTCGCGCCCAAGGCCGACGGCCTGCCGGTGACCCGGGTCAGCTCGGGCGGTGCGGATTATCTCAACTGGTCGGGCAATGGCGCGCGGCTCCACTGGAGCATGGGGCCGATGCTGCTCGGCGCCGACCGCGCCGCCTTGTTCCCCGCCGCCCCGCCGGCCAAGGACGCGCCACGCTTCACCCCGCCGACGACGGGCGTCGACCTGTCGATGCCGGTCGACGCCGCCAAACCGCGCGGGACGGTGGTGCTCACCAATGCGCGCATCGTGACGATGTCGGCGGCGGATGGCGGGATCATCGACGACGGCGCGATCGTGATCGAGGGCGACCGCATCGTCGCGGTCGGCCAGCTCGCTGCGATGACGCTGCCCGCCGGCGCCACCACGATCGACCTGGCCGGCAAGACGATCGTGCCCGGCTTCGTCGACGCGCATGCGCACGGGCCACAGGGCGACGACGATCTGGTCCCGCAACAGAACTGGTCGCTGGTCCAGAACCTTGCGCTCGGCACCACGACGATCCACGACCCGTCGAGCCAGGCCAGCCACATCTTCGTGGCCCAGGAGCGCCAGCGTGCCGGCACGCTGCTCGGCCCGCGCATCTTTTCGACCGGCGAGATCATCTATGGGGCCAAGGCGGCCGATGTCTATGCGGAGATCAACGGCTATGACGACGCGCTCGCGCATCTGCGCCGGCTGAAGGCGCAGGGCGCGCATTCGGTCAAGAACTACAACCAGCCGCGCCGCGAACAGCGCCAGCAGGTCGTCGCCGCCGCGCGTGCGGAGGGAATGCAGGTGGTGGCCGAGGGCGGATCGCTGTTCGGCATGGACATGAACCTGATCGCCGACGGCAATTCGACGCTCGAGCACAACGTCCCGCTCGAATATTTCTACAAGGACGTCGTCGACTTCTTCGCCGCCTCACAGACTTATTACACGCCGACGCTGGTGGTCAGCTATGGCGGGCTGGCCGGCGACCCCTATTGGCGCCAGGCGACCAACATCTACGAACATCCGCTGCTCAAGGCGCATACCCCGCCCGCCCAGCTGCTCGCCGAAGGCGCGCGCGTGACCAAGGCGCCCGACAGCAATTTCGTCGATGACGACAATGCCCGCGAAGCCGCGAAGCTTGCCGCGCGCGGCGTGCCGGTGTCGATCGGCGCGCACGGGCAACAGGCCGGGATCGGCACCCATTGGGAACTCTGGTCGTTCGTGCGCGGCGGGATGACCCCTGTGCAGGCGCTTGCCGCGGGCACGATCACCGCGGCGAAGTCGCTGGGCATGGCCCGCGACATCGGCTCGATCGAGGCGGGCAAGCTCGCCGACCTGGTCGTGCTCGACGCCGATCCGACCCAGGACATCCGCAATTCGGACAAGGTCCATCGCGTCATGCTGGGCGGGCGGATGTACGATCCGGTGACAATGAACGAAGTCGCCACCGGTACCGCGAAGCGCCTGCCCTATTGGTGGGAATGACGCGGAACGAAAATGGTGCTGCCGGTGAGGATTGAACTCACGACCTCAGCCTTACCAAGGATGCGCTCTACCACTGAGCTACGGCAGCACTCGCCCGTTCGGGACGCCCCGCTTGGCGGGGAGCGGCCTATGTGCAGGTGACGGGCCGATTGTCAAGGCGCACCCGCCTGCGATAGCAAAGGGCCGATGACGAACGAGGACCAGACGCGCAAGGAAAGGCTGGCCCGGGCGCTGCGCGAAAACCTGCGCCGCCGCAAGGCGCAGGCGCGCGCGACGCCGGTCGAAACGCCTTCGCGCGACAGCGCTTCGGATTGAGGGCCGACGCCGCCGCGGCGGCGATCACCGGCCAGGCCGGTAAAGGATGGTGCGGTCGAGAAGACTCGAACTTCCACGGCCTTTCGGCCACAACGACCTCAACGTTGCGCGTCTACCAGTTCCGCCACGACCGCACATCCTGATGGCCGGGCTTCCCCGGCTGCTGGCAGGCGGCTGCCCCTAGCAAAGCACCGACAGCGTGGCAACCGGCGATTGCAACGCCACGCGCCGGGATTGCCGGACCCCGGCAATCCCGGCACGCGGCATGACTCAGCGTGTCGGATCGGGCGACGGCGCGGCGTCGTCGGTGGTGTTGTCGGTCGACGGCTCGGCGGGCGTCGGGTTGCCGGTGGTCGGGTCCGTCGGCGTCGGATCGGTCGGCTTCGTCGTTTCGGGCGTCATGCCGTGATCCGATTCGGTCGCATCGTTGGTGATCACGGTGTTGTTGCCGGCATCCGGATCGCCGGGGGGCGGGGACACCTGGGCGAGCGCGGCGGTCGAGCCACACAGGATGAGCAGGCTGGCGAGGGTACGGGTACGCATGAACTAAACTCCTGATGACCAAGGGGTCATCCGGACAATGGGCGTCACGCCGCAGAGGTCCATAGCGCGGCGAACCGCTGGCCGCGCGATCGGGGCCGCTGACCCGCGAAGTGCCCGAACGCCGCGACTGGCCGTCGGGCGCGGCCAGCGTTGTTCACCCGCATTGCGCGCGGTGGAGCAGCTTCTGGTCGGCCAGCACGAGCGCGACCATCGCCTCGACCACCGGGGTGCCGCGGATGCCGACGCACGGATCGTGGCGGCCGCGCGTGACGATTTCGGTCGCGTCGCCCGCGCGGGTGATAGTTTCGACCGGGGTCAGGATCGAGCTGGTCGGCTTGAACGCGGCGCGCACCCGGATCGGCTGGCCGGTCGAAATGCCCCCGGCGATCCCGCCGGCATGGTTGGACAGGAAATCCGGCTGCCCCGCCGCGCCGGGGCGCATCGCGTCGGCATTGGCCTCGCCGCTCAGCGTCGCGGCCGCAAAACCGTCGCCGATCTCGACCCCCTTGACCGCGTTGATCGACATGAGCGCGGCGGCAAGCTCGGCGTCGAGCTTGGCATAGAGCGGCGCACCCCAGCCGCCGGGCACCCCCGTCGCTTCGCACGCAATGACCGCGCCCAGCGACGAGCCCGCCTTGCGCGCCTCGTCGATCCGGGCCTCCCACCGCGCGGCGGCGACGGGGTCGGGGCAGAAGAACGGATTGCGGTCGATCTCGGTCGGGTCGAAGCGGGTCGCATCGATGGTGTCGCCGCCGATCGCCTCGACCCAGGCGGTCAGCGTCACCTCGGGGATGACCAGACGCGCCACCGCACCGGCGGCGACGCGCGCGGCGGTTTCGCGCGCCGAAGACCGCCCGCCGCCGCGATAGTCGCGAAAGCCGTATTTGACGTCATAGGCATAGTCGGCGTGGCCGGGACGATAGGCCTGGGCGACGTCGCCATAATCCTTTGAACGCTGGTCGACATTCTCGATCATCAGACTGATCGGCGTGCCGGTCGTGCGCCCTTCGAACACGCCGGACAGGATGCGGACCTGATCGGGCTCCCGGCGCTGGGTGGTGAAGCGCGATTGCCCCGGCCGGCGGCGATCGAGAAAGGGCTGGATATCGGCTTCGCCCAGCGCGATGCCCGGCGGGCAGCCGTCGATCACCACGCCGAGCGCGGGCCCGTGGCTTTCCCCCCAGGTGGTGAAGCGGAATACCCGGCCGAAGCTGTTGAAGCTCATTGCGCCCCGATCTCCGACTGGCGGGTCAGCCTGGGGATTTCGGCGCGCGGGCGAAAGCGCAGCGCCGACCAGTCGGCGTCGATCGCGACCTGGGTGACGGGAAGAAAATCGCGCGCCGCCAGCGGCTGCCACCCCGTATCGCGCGACATGTCGCTGCGGATCGCACCCGATTTCTTGGGATAGGCGAACCACAAGCGCGCACCGGGACGATGCGCGGGCAGGAGCCGCGCCGCGAGCGGCTCGACATCCGCCGAACCGGTCACGAACGCGATGGTCAGGTCGGCGTCGTCGGCCGGCCCCGACGGCAGCGGCAGCACGTCCGCCAGCGCATCCGGTCGGCCGATCGCACAGCCCGTCATTCCGGGCTTGAAGCCGAGCTTGGCAAGCACCGCGCCCATCAGGCGAGCGCGATGTCCGGCGCGTCCTCCGCCTTCATGCCGATCACGTTGTAACCGGCGTCGACATGGTGGATTTCGCCGGTCACGCCGCTCGCCAGGTCGCTCAGCAGATAGAGGCCCGCGCCGCCGACATCCTCGATCGTGACATTGCGCTTCATCGGCGCGTTCAGTTCGTTCCATTTCAGAATGTAGCGGAAATCGCCGATGCCGCTCGCCGCCAGCGTCTTGATCGGCCCGGCCGAGATGGCGTTGACGCGGATATTGTCGCGACCCAGGTCGGCGGCGAGGTATTTGACCGAGGTGTCGAGCGCGGACTTCGCAACGCCCATCACATTGTAATGGGGCACGACCTTTTCCGAGCCATAGTAAGTCAGCGTCAGCAGGCTGCCGCCGTTCGGCATCATCGCGCGCGCGCGCCGCGCGATCGCGGTGAACGAATAGACGCTGATGTTCATCGTCATCAGGAAATTGTCGAGGCTGGTGTCGTAATAGCGTCCGCGCAGCTCGGTCTTGTCCGAAAAGCCGATGGCATGGACGACGAAATCGATCGTCGGCCAGTGTTCGGCCAGCGTCGCGAAGGTCGCGTCCAGCTTGGCCATGTCCGACACGTCGCAATCGATCAGGATCGGGGCGCCCAGCTGTTCGGCGAGCGGGCGGACCCGGCGTTCGAGCGCCTCGCCTTGATAGGTGAACGCCAGTTCGGCACCCTGTTCCGCCAGTTTCTTCGCGATACCCCATGCCAGCGAACGATCATTGGCCAGCCCCATGATCAGCCCGCGCTTTCCCGCCATCAATCCCGTCACGTCGCCCTCTTCGCGTCTTCGTCCGGCGCGCCTTCTAGCCCGGTCGCGCTGCGTTGCGCCAGCGCCGCGTTCAATTCGGCGCCGATCACCACGCCCAGCCCGATCAGCTGAAAGAACACCAGGGCGATCATCACCCCGGCGAGGCTGCCGTAAGTGAGGTCGTAATTGGCGAGCGTCCCCAGCACGACCGGCAGCAGCGCGGTGGTGCCCAGCCACCACAGGGTCGTCAACAGGGCACCCGGCCATTTCGGACATCCCCGACGGTAACGGCCCGGCGTCAGGCTGTAGAACAGGAAATACATCGCCACGAACAGCGCGACCGCCGGCGCGATCCGCGACAGCGAGACGAGATCGGCGGCATCCTGGGCAAAGGGCAGGACGCGGACGATGAACGCCTCGACCGCAGTCAGGATCACCTGCAGCGCGAACGCGACGAGGACCATGACGACGCTGAGGATGATCAGCCCCATCGAGGTCAATCGATACTCCCAAAACGGCCGGCTCATCGACGTGCCATAGGCCTGGCGAAGGATCGAGCGGATCGTTTCGATGAAGCCCGCGGTGGTCCACAGCCCGACCAGCGCGCCGATCCACAACAGCGCGCCAGACCGCGCCGCGATGACGTCGGTGACCGGCCCGGCCAGGACGTCGGCGACATCGGGCGGCACGGTGCGCAGGAAAGCGACCAGCGCGCGCTCACCGTCGCCGGTGCGCCCGAACAGGCCGGCGACTGCGGCGGCAACGATGAAGAAGGGAAACAGGGTCAGCAGCGACAGATAGGCGAGGTTGCCCGAATGGGTGAAGCCGCGCTCGACCGACTTGACCGCCACCTGTTTGGTTACCGACCAGATTTCGGACATCGTCGTCCCCCTTCGTGCCGCCTGTCACCGGGAAACGGTCGGCCCGCGCTCAAGGATCCAATCGCCGTCGCGGATCATGGCGGTCGCGCCCCGGCCAGCCGCGGACGAATTCGACCAGTGCGTCATCCTCGACCGGCAGGTCGATCATCAGCGTGACCAGCTGGTCGCCGCGCCCGCCGCCCTTCTTGTGAAAGCCGCGGCCCTTCAGGCGCAGCACCTTGCCCGACGTCGCGCCCTTGGGAACAGTGAGCATCACGGTGCCCTCGACGGTCGGCACGCGGACCTGCGCGCCCAGCACCGCTTCGGCCAGCGTGATCGGCAGGTCGAGCCGGACATCGTCGCCGTCGCGGGTGAAGTAGCGGTGCGGCTGCACCTCGATCGTCACGATCGCATCGCCCGGCCCGCCCGGTCCCGGCTGGCCCTTGCCCGCCAGACGCAACTGGGTGCCGCTGTCGACGCCGGGCGCGAGCTTGAGGTCGATCGTCTTGCCGTCGCCCAGCGTGATGCGCTGGGGCGCGAGCGTCGCCGCATCGACGAACGGCACCGCCAGGCGATAGGGGGTGTTCGCGCCCTTGGGCTGGGCACGACGTCCGAAGCCGCCGAAACCGCTGGCGAAACCGCCGCCGGGGCGCGATCCGCCGCCCTGGCCGAACAGCCCCTCGAAAATGTCGCTGAAGTCGCCGCCCTCGCCGGAAAAATCGAACTGGCCGCCGCCGGGGCGAAAGCCGCCGCCATTCCCCGCACCGAAGCCATAGGGCGCGGTCGGATTGCCCTCGCCGTCGATCTCGCCGCGGTCGAAACGGGCGCGCTTGTCCTTGTCGGTCAGCAGGTCATAGGCCTGCGTGACCTTGGCAAACCGCTCCGAAGCCCGGGGATTGTCCTTGTTGTAATCGGGATGCAGCTCCTTGGCGAGCTTGCGATAAGCCTTCTTGATCTCGCCCTCGCTCGCGGTGCGCGCCACGCCAAGCGTCGCATAGGGATCAGCCATCTGGTCTCCGAACCGTTCCTGGCACCCCCAAGGGGTGCGTTGATGCGGCATAGCACTTAGTCGCCGGGGGCGCCCGATTAAAGACGGTGGGCCTTCCGGCGGTGCCGATCAGGCCGGGTCGGCCAGCGGCTCGACATCGACCGACACCTGCATCGCCTGCGCGCCCGACCCCAGCACGACGCCGTCGATCGGCGCGACATCGCCATAGTCGCGCCCGACCGCCATGACGATATGGTCGCCCGCCATCCAGATGCCGTTGGTCGGATCGACCCCGATCCAGCCGCGTTCGGCCCCGCACCAGATCAGCACCCACGCATGGGTGGCGTCAGCACCGACCAGCCGCGGCTGTCCCGGCGGCGGCAGCGTGCGGATATAGCCGGAGGCATAGGCGGCGGGCAGACCGGCCGCGCGCAGCCCGCTCAGCATGATCTGGGCGAAATCCTGGCAAACCCCGCCGCGCTTGGCAAAGGCCTCCGCGGGCGGGGTGTCGACGAGCGTCGCGGTGGGGTCGAACGCGAATTCGCGCTGGATCCGCTGCGCCAGCGCGATGCCGGCCTCAAGGACGCCGCGATCGGGATCGAGGTCGCTGGCGCACCATTGCGCGATGTCGACGTCGAGCGGGATGCGGGGCGAGGGGAAGAGATAGGCGGCCGGGCCGGCGGCGCGCATGTCGCCGCTCGATCGCGCCGCCGCCGCGACCGCCGCGACGCTCGGATCGTCGGGTGCCGGCATCGGTACCGCGCGGTCGACCGCGACGCAGGCCAGGCTTTCGATCGTCAGCGTCCGGGTCGGCTGGGTGATCACCAGCCGGGTGACGTTGGCCAGGCCGGTATTGAAGCTCGCCGCGGTCATCTCGCCGCCCGGCTCGACCGACAGATGGTGACGTTCCAGGCGCTGACCGTCCCAGGCGATCGGGCGCAGCCGGAGGTTGCAACGCGCGAACGCCGCCGGCTCGGCATAGTCGAAGCGGGTCACATGGCGGATGGCGTAACGCATCGCGTCAGGCGAGCGTCAGGCCGCCGGCGCGCAGAGGCTCCGCGCCATGCAGGAAATAGCGCCGCGCAATCGCGTCCGAGACCTGCCCGACCTGGTTCGCCCAGTCGTCGAGCGTGCCGGCATCGATCTGTTCGACCCGCGCGATCTGCACCGCGGCCTGCAACGCCTCCGCCAGCGCCTGTTGCGGTTCGGCCAGCCCATGGTCGGACAGGACGGGCAGGCGACGGAGATGATCGAGGATCGTCGCGGTCTGGAAGGCCAGGCTGCGGGGGTTGCCGGGATCGAGCAGCACGAGATCGAGGATGGGACGGCGCGCGATCGCGCCCAGATAGCGCTGGCGATAGCTGATCTGGCTGTCGGCCAGGTCGAGGAGCGTCGACAGGTCGTCGCCGCTCGCGTCCTCCGCCATGAATGCGCTAACGATGCGCAGGATCGTCGCCGCGCGCTCGATCCGGCGGCCGAGGTCGTGGAAACGCCACGCATCGGTGCGCGCCATGTGTTCGGCGGCCAGCCCCGCCATCGCGGCGTAGCGGCGCTGGAGCGAGCCCGCGCGGTCGAGCAGCGTGCCGCCCTGGGGAAAGGGCGCGTCGAGCAGGCGGATCATGTCCGCCGACAAGCGCTCGCGCGACACCGATCCGATGGTGCGCGCCTGGCCGATGATCGCGCGCACGCCATACCAGCCGCGATGCCCGTCCAATGCCGCTTCGGCAAACTCGGCGAGGTCGGTGCGCGACCGGGTCGGCGGGGCGGGCGCGGCGCCGGCGGCACGGATCAGGTCGACGAGCCGCGTGACGGTGTCCGCCGCGAGTGCGGCACCGGTGTCCGCGCTGATCGAATGGCCGAGCAGGACGCGGATGACGCCGAGCAATGCCTCGCCACGCTCCAGATAGCGGCCGAGCCAGAACAGGTTGTCGGCGACCCGGCTGGGCAGCGTGCCGGGGTTGCGGCGGATCTCGATGGCGCCCGCCGTCGGCAATAGCGAGATGGCCGGCACCGGATCGGGGCCATGGACGCAGACATCGGCCGACCAGCTGCCCTCCCCCATCACCGCCGCGCGCGTGTCGGGCCCGGTGCCGATCCGCGCCAGACCGCCGGGCATCACCACCCATTGCCCGTCGGCACCGCGCGCAGCGAACACCCGCAGCGTGAACGGCCGCGCCGCCAGCGCACCTTCGATCACCACCGGCATCGTCGACAGCCGTACGACCTCCCGCCCCGCATAATCCTGGGGCCGGCGCTTCAGGTCAGCGGCCAGCGCCGCGCGCTCGGAACGGCCGAGCGATGCGCCCATCACCGGCTCCGCACCCGGCAGGCCGAGCGGCGCGGGGCCAAAGGCCGGCCCGATCAACCGCTCGTCAAGATGGGCGAGCATATCATCCGCCGCGGCCGGATCGCCGCACCACCAGGTCGCGATATTGGGCAGAGTGAGCGGGCGGCCAAGCATGCGCCGGGCAAGCTGGGGCAGAAAGGCCATGAAGGCCGGTGCTTCGAGCACGCCGACGCCGGGGGCATTGGCGATGACGACATTGCCCGCCGCCATGGCGTCGACCAGGCCGGCGACCCCGATCTGCGAGGCGGAATCGAACACCAGCGGGTCGAGGAACTGGGGATCGATCCGCCGCCACAGCGCATCGATGCGCTTCAGCCCGGCAATGGTGCGGACATAGACCTTGCCGTCGATCGCGGCGAGATCGGCACCTTCGACCAGGAGGAAGCCGAGATAGCGCGCCAGATGCGCCTGTTCGGCATAGCTCGGGTTGAACCGGCCGGGAGTCAGCAGCCCGATGCGCGGATCGGTGCGACGGCACGACGCGGCCAGCCCCTCGCGCATCGCCGCGAAAAAGGGTGCGTGGCGCTCGATGTTGAGGCGAAGCTGCAGCCCGCTGATCGTCCGCGCGATCGCCAGCCGGTTTTCGAGCGCATAGCCGGCACCCGCCGGCGAGCGCAGATGATCAGCCAGCACGCGCCAGCCGCCATCGGGATCGCGCGCCAGATCGGCGGCGTAGAAATGCAGGTGGCGGCCGCCCGGCGGCGACATTCCCGCCATCGCACGCAGGAAATAGGGGCTGCCGGTGGCAAGCGCCGCGGGCAGCGCGCCATCGGCCATCAGCGTCGCCGGGCCATACAGGTCGGCCAGCACGGTTTCCATCAGCTCCGCGCGCTCGACGATGCCGGCTTCGACCTGCCGCCAATCGTCGCGATCGATCATCAGCGGCACCGGCGACAGCGGCCAGGGCCGCTCCTCGCGCTCGCCGGGAATGCGGTAGCCGGTGCCGATATCGTCGGCGTGGCGCTGCGCCCGCTCGCGTGCCTGATCCAGCGTGGGCGCCGCGCCGGCCAGTTCCTCGATCATCGTCGACCAGGCCGCGCGCGACGCGCCGGTTGCGGCGCACAGGGCATCCACGCCCGAATCGGCGGCGCAATAGGCGCGTTCCCATGCGCGCGCATTGTCGCTTGATTCAGGGGGTGTCGCCGATGCGCTAGCCATCGCAGTCCATGAGTGGCGCCTTCAATCCCGGTGTCGCCCCGCCGGGCGACCGGGCCGGGTGACGTGACCACAAAGGCCATGACAGCGCAACCGCGTTGCGCACCGCGGCGCATGCAAATCGAAACGCCGGTGTGGCACGTGTCTCGACAGCCTTCGGACGGGGGCCTAGATCGCCCGGATGAACGATGCCGATCCCCTTGCGCGGTTCGACGCCTGGCTGGCCGAAGCCAGCGCCAGCGAACCCAATGATCCGAATGCGATGGCACTGGCGACGACCGACGGCGTGGGGCGCCCCTCGGTCCGCATGGTGTTGTTGAAGGGACATGGGCCCGACGGCTTCGTCTTCTACACCAATCGCGAGAGCCGCAAGGCGGGCGAGCTCGCGGCGACGGGACATGCGGCGCTGCTGTTCCACTGGAAAACGCTGCGCCGCCAGGTGCGCATCGAAGGATCGGTGCAAATGGCCGACGACGCGACGTCGGACGCGTATTTCGCGACCCGGCCGCGCGAATCCCGGCTTGGCGCCTGGGCGTCAGACCAGTCGCGCACGCTCGACCGCCGTGAAACGTTCGAGGCGAAGCTGGCCGCCGTGGAAGCGCGCTTCGCCGGGGGCGACGTGCCCCGCCCGCCGCACTGGGGCGGCTATGTCCTGACGCCCGAACGGATCGAATTCTGGACCGATCGCGACCATCGCCTGCACGAGCGCCACGTGTTCACCCGCGATGCCGGCAATGCGTGGCGCATGACGATGCTGTTTCCATGACCGACGCCGCCGCCCTGGCCCGGCTGACCCGCAACGCGGCGCTGGCGAGCGTGGCGACCGCGATCCTGCTTGGCGCGATCAAGCTTGCCGCCGCGATCGAAACCGGGTCGGTGGCGATGCTTGGCTCGCTCGCCGATTCGCTGCTCGACCTCGTCGCCTCGCTCGTGACGCTGTTCGGCGTGCACATGGCGGCGCGCCCGGCGGATGCCGACCACCGTTTCGGCCACGGCAAGGCGGAGGCGCTGGCCGCGCTGTTCCAGGTCGCGATCATCACCGCGTCGGCGATCGCGATCCTGATTCAGGCACTGCGGCGCTTTTCGGCCGGCGCGGCGACCGCGCATGCCGAAATCGGCATCGGCGCGTCGGCGGTGGCGATCGTCGTCACGCTGCTGCTGACCCGCTATCAGCGCCGGGTCGTCGCCGCGACGGGGTCACTCGCGATCGGCACCGACCGGCTGCATTACGAATCCGACCTGTGGCTCAACCTGTCGGTCATCGCCGCGCTGACGCTCGAGCGCGGGCTTGGATGGCGTGGCATCGACCCGATGTTCGGCGTGGCGATCGGGCTGTGGCTGTTGTTCGGCGCGTGGCGCGCATCGGTCGCGGCGATCAACCAGCTGATGGACCGCGAATGGCCGGACGAGAAGCGGCGGCGCTTCGTCGAAGTCGCCAGCCGCCACCCCGAGCTGCGCAACCTCCACGACCTGCGCACCCGCACCAGCGGCGCGCGCGATTTCGTGCAGTTCCACATGTGGATGGACCCCGACATGACGGTCGCCCGGGCACATGACGTGGTCGAGGCGCTGGAGCGCCAGTTGTCGGAAGCGTTTCCCAATACCGAGATCCTGATCCATATCGACCCCGAGGGGCAGGTGGATCATCCCGGCAACGACCTGATCGAAGCCGACGAACTCGCCCGCCTGCCCAAGGAGCCATGATGACCCGACTGCGCTTTTTCCAGGTCGACGCATTTGCCGATCGCGCCTTTGCCGGCAACCCGGCTGCGGTCATGCCGCTCGACCAATGGCTCGACGACGAAGTGCTTCAGGCGATCGCGGCCGAAAACAACCTGTCGGAAACCGCCTTCTATATGCCGGATGGCGACGGCGACGCCGATTTCGAGCTGCGCTGGTTCACCCCGACGACCGAGGTCATCATGTGCGGCCATGCGACGCTGGCGTCGGGCCATGTCGTGCTCGGGCTCGACCAGGCGCGCGACCGGGTCCGGTTCCGGACCCGCCGGGCCGGCATCCTGGAGGTGCGGCGCGACGGCGATGGCTATGCGATGGCACTGCCCGCATGGACGCCCGCCCCGCGCGCCTTGCCGCACATCGTCGCGGCGCTGGGCGTCGATGCGGGTGCGGTCCGCGACACGCTGTGGCACGATGCGGGCAACAGCCTGATCGTCTTCGACCATGCCGACCAGGTAATGGCGCTGACGCCCGATTTCCGCGCGCTGGCCACCCATGGCGACGTGCTGGTCATCGCCACCGCACCGGGCACCGACAGCGACGTGATGAGCCGGGTGTTTGCGCCGGGTGCCGGGATCGACGAGGACCCGGTGACGGGCGCAGCGCATGCGGTGCTGACCCCCTATTGGGCAAAGCGGCTCGGTCGCGCGCAATTCACCGCCTTTCAGGCGAGCACGCGCGGCGGGCGGATCGCCTGTACCGATGCCGGCGACCGTGTCATGTTAGGGGGCGGGTGCGTGTCGGTGATCGAGGGCAGCTTCCTGCTCTGATCCACCCTTGGGACAGGGTTCAATCGAGCCAGTCCGACGTCAGGGCAAAGGGCCCTGGTGCGCGAAGACCGCCGCGGTGATGTCCCCCAGCCGGGCACGCAGCGGCGGCAGCTGATCGTCCTGGGTCTTGCCGAGGCGCACCAGGATCATCGTCCGCGTCGGGCCACCCGGCGCGACAGGGGCGGACGCCGCGACGACATATTGGCCCAGATGGCCGATTGCGCTGACCGTTCCTGGCGGACCCTTGCCGGGGAACAGCGTCTCCTCACCACCGGACACATTGCGCCAGGTCTGGCCGCCATAGATGGGATCGGCAGGCGACGGCGATTTCATGAACGCCAGCCATTCGGGCGCGATCACCTGGCGGCCGTCGGCACCGCGTCCGTCGAGCAGCAGCCGGCCAAAGCGCGCCCAGTCGTCGAGCGGCATGTGCAGGATCGATCCGCCGACCTGCGTGCCGGCACCGTCGAACTCGAGGAACACGCGACGCATCGCGGCGGGTGCGAACAGCCGCTGTTCGGCAAAGTCGCGATAGGCCTTTGCGCGCACGCGGGGATCGCGGCTGTCGGTCAGCGTCCTCGTGATGATCTCCGCCAGGATGATCGAGGTGAGCGAGCTGTAGCGAAAGCGCTTGCCCGGCGGATCGGCGAGCGGGGCGGCGATCGCGCGCGCCGCCATGTCCTGCGTCCCGCCGACGAACAGCACCTGGTTCGTGTCCGACGCCTCGATCGGTTCGCCGACTTCGACGTGGCGCAGCCCCGACGCCATGTTGAGCAGGTGACGCAAGGTGATCGCGCCGCGCGGATCGCCGGGCCGCCGCCACTCGGCAATCGGTGCGGGTGCATCGAGCTTCAGCCGGCCATCGGCGACCAGTTCCCCGATCAGCATCGCCGTGACCGTCTTGGCCATCGACCAGCTGATGAAGCGGTTGGCGTCCGAATAACCGGGCGCATAACGACGCGCGACCACGCGCCCGTCGACGATCAGTATCGCCGCGCGGGTTTCCGCCAGCGTGGGATTGAACAGCGTGTCGAACATGGCCGGTGCGGAAGCCGGCGCGTCTCGCGACACGGCCGATGCTGCCGGCAGCGCGAGCGCCAGGCCCAGCGCGAGGATCGCTTGCAATCGCATCGCGCCAGCCTAGGCTCGGCAGCGATGATGGCAAGGCGCATCGCGATCTGGGGAACGCTGGCGGTGGTGGCGCTGACCGGCGTCGGGCTGTGGCTTTACATTCGCGCGATGCAGCCGCAGCTGGCACTGGGCGTCGGCTATGGCGCGCGGGTCGCCTGCGCGTGCCGCTATATCGGCAATCGCAGCCTGACCGATTGCCGCAAGGATTTCGAACCCGGCATGGAGCCGATCCGCCTGGCCGAAAATCCGCGCACCCGCACCGTCACCGCGTCGGTACCCCTGATCGCCAGCCGTTCGGTCCGCTTCGACCCGCTGCTCGGCTGTCAGCCCGCACCGCTCTAGCCGCCTGCGCTCAGGCCGTCTTCTTCAACGGCAGCGCGAACAACCCGTCCGCGCCGATCGTCCAATAGGCCGCGTAAGCCTGTACATAGGTGGTCATGAACGCCTCAACATTGGCCGGAACGACATGGTATCCGCCGATGTTTGAATCGAAGATGTAGATCTTGCCGAACCGGCGTCCGATCGCGATGGCGTGCGAGCCCGGCTCGTTCGCCGCGGTCTTGAAATTGTAGGAGAGATAGGCGGCGACGCTATCGGTGACCTTGCCACTCCAATAGGTGGCGAAATCGACCAGGCTTGAATCGAACGACATCAGGTCCCTGCCCATGACCGCAACCTCCAGGCCCATGCGGTTCGCCATTTCAGCAACGGCGTCGCGGTTTCCCACCGTCTCAAACCGCTTCACATAGGCCGACTGGAACCGGACGGCCTCGTTGTAGAGGCCTTCGTTGTGCGTGTTTTTCGATGATACACCCTCATCGCGATTGAAGGAAAAGTTGTCCAAGTCCATCAGCAACCGGTTACCCAGCAGTTCGCCGATGAACCTGAGCGAAATCGCGGCGCAGACGCCCTTGCCGTAATTGAACGCGCCGTCACCGGTCAGGGAAGCATTGACGTTTTCCCAGAATGCCAGCTCGTTATCGAGCACCTTGCCCTGCTTGAACTTGATGATCTTTTGACCGTGATTTTTGAGGTTGCGGAAAACCGCCATCACTCGAGCTCCTGCTGCTCCGGTTGAACCTGTTCGGAACGTGCATGCATTTCGTTTCGCTTTCGCGACTATTCGCCGGGTTCGGCGGCGCGCGTGTGAATATGCAGGTCGCCGGTCAATGTCTTGTGGACCGGGCATTTGTCCGCGATGACCATCAGCCGTGCACGATCTTCGGCACTCAGGTCGCCGGTCAGCGAAACGGTACGGTCGATTGCCTCGATCCGGGTCCCGCCCTCCTCGCAATGATCGCAATCCTGCGCGTGGTTGCGGTTATGGCTGAGCATCACCGTCACCTTGTCCAGCGCGATGCCCTCGCGCTCGGCATAGAATTTGAGCGTCATCGACGTGCACGCGCCCAGCGACGCGAGCAGCAGGTCATAGGGGCTCGGCCCCGCGTCCTCGCCGGCGAGCTTGCGCGGCTCGTCGGCGATCCAGCGATGCGCGCCCGCCTCGATCAGGGTGCCCCACTTGCCCGCACCGTTCGACACGCGCACCGCGCCCTCGTCCAGCACCGGAGTGGCGAGCGGCGGCAGATAGCGCGCCACCCAGGCCGCGATCAGGTTGGCGGCATATTCGGCATCGGCCAGCCGCGTCAGCAGGTGGTCGGCGTCGTCGAGCGACACGAAGCTCTTGGGATGCCTGGCCGCGTCATAGATGAGGCGCGCATTCTCGATCCCGACGGTCGCATCGCGCGGCGCGTGGAGCACCAGCAGCGCGCGGCCGAGCGCCGCGATGCGCCGCTCCGGCTCCACGCCCTGGACCGCGTGGAGGAAGTTGCGGCTGACCTTGAACGGGCGGCTGGCGATGCGGACGTCGCCCTCACCCTCGCGCTCGATCCGATCCCAGTCGCCATCGATCTGATGCAGCACATGCGCGGCATCGAACGGCGCGCCGATCGTCACGACCGCCTTGGCTTCCGGCACGCCCGCCGCGGCTGCGAGCACCGCGGCACCGCCCAGACTGTGGCCGATCAGGATCGAGGGCGCCTCGATCGTCGCGCGCAGGTGATCCGCCGCCGCGATGATGTCGGCGACGTCGGCGGCAAAACCGGCATTGCCGAAATCGCCGTCGCTGCCCCCCAAGCCGGTGAAGTCGAATCGCAGCGTCGCGATTCCGGTGCGTGCCAGCGCGGCGGTCAGGCGGGTCGCGGCGTGGCTCTGCATTGTGCAGGTGAAACAGTGCGCGAACACCGCGACCGCGCGAATCGGGCCGATCGGCCGTTCGAGTCGCGCTGCCAGGGCATGGCCGGCGGCGCCGGTGAACTTGAACGATTCGCTGGGCACCTTGCTCTTCTCCCCGATCATTGCGCGAAAATCGCTGACCGAACGCTCTCTAGCATGACCCGCCGCGCAGTGACCAAATGCGCGGAAAACCGGAGCAATCCGATACAATTAGCGTCACGCGGCCCTGACATGATGTCATGGTCGGGCGACCTTTGGTCATGGAGACTTGACATAGTCAGATGACGGTGTCATTTAGTCAGCGTTGCATGACATAACGTCATGCGATAGTGACAGTCGGGAAGGATCGCCGGAGTGTTCATGAAAAACCGTCTCAAGGTATTGCGTGCCGAGCGGGACTGGAGCCAGGCGGAGCTTGGCGGCCGCCTGGGCGTGTCGCGCCAGGCGGTGAACGCGATCGAAACGGGCAAATACGATCCCTCGCTGCCGCTGGCGTTCAAGATCGGCCGATTGTTCGATCTCAGGATCGAGGAGATTTTCGATGACGGGGAAGGAAATGATCATGGCTAATCCCGCCGATCTGCCGAAGGGCGCGGGTGAGGCGGCGTTGAAGGCGCGGCGTCGGCGAATCTTCGTCATCATCGGCACGCTTGCGGCCAGCGGCTTCGTCATCGGTTTTCTGAGCGCCCATTTCGAACGCGAGGACGGTGAATTCCTTGAAGGCATTCCGGCAGCATGGGCGATCATCGCGTCGCTGGTCTTCCTTTTGACCTGCACGGTCGGGACGTGGCGGTATTTCAAGGCCGTCGACGAATTCGAACGCCGCGACAACAGCTGGGCGATGATGATGGCGTTCAACGTCTACCTGGTCGGCTACCCGATCTGGTTCCTGCTCTGGAAAGGCGGGCTCGTCCCCGAGCCGAGCCATGAAATTATCTTCGTAGTGCTCTACTTCGTGTTGATGGCAGCCTATGGCTGGAAGAAGTTTCGACCCTGAACTGACCCAAACCAACCTCTTTTGACCGGAGAAACAAAATGTTGCGGACAATCCTCTATGTCGGCGCGGCGATGACGCTCGCCTACTTCCCGCCCTCCGCCGCCCAGCCCGCGCCCCAGGCGCAGTCGGCGGCGACCGCCCCGGCCGCCCCGGCCACGGTCGATGCCGACCCGGCGCTGTGGGTGGTCAAGGACGAGGACACCACCATCTACCTGTTCGGCACCGTCCATGTGCTGAAGCCGGGGCTGAGCTGGTTCGACGAGGCGGTGAAGACCTCATTCGACAAGAGCGACGAGGTCGTGCTCGAACTCGTCATGCCGACCGAACAGGAAGCGCAGCAGGCTGTGGCAGCCCGGGCGGTGAACCCGACGGGCCCGTCGCTGACCGAGAAAATCCCTGCTGACAAGCGGGAAGCGTTCGTCAAGGCGCTGGCGTCATTGGGAATCCCGGCCGCCGGGCTGGATCGCGTCGACCCATGGTTCGCGGCGACCACCTTGTCGATGGTCTCGACGATGAAGAGCGGCTATCAGCCCAACGCCGGGGCCGAAATGGTCATCTCGGCGGCTGCCAAGCAAGCGAACAAGCCCGTCGTTGGTCTCGAAACGCTCGACGAACAGCTCGGCTTCTTCGACTCGCTGCCGGAAGCGGCGCAGATCGAATTGCTGAACGCGACCGTCGAGCAGCTGCCCGAAATCGCTACGTTTACCGAAAACCTGGTCAATACCTGGGCGGCGGGGGATGCGGAAGCATTGGGCACCATCATCAACGACGCGCTGCGCGAATCGCCGGAAGTGTCGAAGGCCATTCTGAACGACCGCAACGAACGCTGGGCAAGCTGGATCAACACGCGCCTTGAAAAGCCCGGCACCGTGTTCATCGCGGTCGGCGCGGGGCACCTGGCCGGCCCCGACAGCGTCCAGGTGAAGCTCAGCCCCTACAAGGTGAAGGCCGAGCGCATCAAATACTGACCTCTTCCAGCGTGCAACTGGCAACCTGGGCGTCGACGGTGTCGGCGCCCGCTTTTTTGCCAGTGGTGGCCTTGGCGTAACCTACAGGAGCTGCTGCTGGCGCGACTCGCGGCCGATCGCGCCACCACCCTGGCGACGCGCATATTCATGCTCGGCGGTGAAGCGGATGTCCTCGTCACGATCCGTCAGAAACGCGGCGAGGGCGTCGTCGTCGATCTCGCTCCATTCGCGCCCGCGATAGGGGCCGTAGCGCACGCGCGGCAGCAGCCCCGGCACCTTCGACCAGGCGATCAGCTGCTCGACGCTGGCCAGGTTGAGCATGTCGCGCAGATGGAAAGCGGTGACATAGGCATCGGGAAAGGCGCGGTGTGCGGGCAGGCCGCGTTCGTGCTCCATCCCCTCCGGGCGCCGCCAATAGCGCAGCATCTGGTTTGAGAAGCCCGGCGATTCGGGCCACAGCCTGAGCGCGCATTTCCAGGTGCAGATCCAGTCCGCGCCGTGGGTGAGCGCAGGCGTGCAGAATTGCGCCTCGAACGACGCGCGATGCGCCGCCAGCGCCACGCGGCGGGGCCACGGGTCGAGGATCGGGCGTGCGACGTCGTGCCACCACGGCGCGTCCGCGACATGTTCGTCCAGGATGTGATGCACCGCCATCGTCACCGGCGGGATCGGCCGGCCGGGATTGACCAGCGTCGATCCGCCCTCGCCCGTCAGTGCCCAGCGTCCGTCCGAACCGAGCGCCACGTCCTGCCAGCCGATTTCGCACACCGCGTGGGTCGGCGGTGCCGCCCCGGTGGTTTCAAGGTCGATGACACGGACGATCTGGGGCGCGGGCATCGCCGCTATGTGGGCGCGATCGGCCGGAGGCGCTACCCCTCCGACGCGGGATCGTTTTCAGTGCCCCGCTTGCGGCCCCCGCTCGACCCCGCTTGCGGCCAGTTGCGCGTCGATCATCGCCACCAGCCGGTCCAGCCCGGCCTGATCGAGCGATTCCGCGCGCGCGACCAGCACATCCTGGGTGTTGGACGCGCGCAAAAGCCACCAGCCGTCGGGGGTGTTGACCCGGGCGCCGTCGGTGTCGTTGACCTGCGCGCCTTCGTCCTTCAGCCGCGCGAGCACTTCGTCGACGATCGCGAACTTGCGGCTCTCGTCGACCTGGAAACGCATCTCGGGCGTGTTGACCATCGCGGGCATCTCGCTGCGCAGCTGGGTCATCGACTTGCCGATCATGTGGACGGCGCGGATCAGGCGCACGGCGGCATATTGCGCATCGTCGAAGCCGTAATAGTCGTGCGCGAAAAAGATGTGGCCGCTCATCTCGCCCGCCAGCGGCGCGCCGGTTTCCTTCATCTTGGTCTTGATCAGGCTGTGGCCGGTCTTCCACATCACCGGGTTGCCCCCCAGCTCGGCGATGCGGTCGTACAGTGCCTGGCTAGCCTTCACATCGGCGATGATCGTCGCGCCGGGCACCTCGCGCAGCACCGGCTCGGCCAGAATGGACAGAAGCTGATCGCCCCAGATCACCCGGCCTTCGCCGTCGATCGCGCCGATCCGGTCGCCGTCGCCGTCGAACGCCAGTCCGAAATCGAGCTGCTTTTCCGCGACCAGCCGCTTCAGATCGGCCAGATTCTTTTCCTCGGTGGGATCGGGATGATGGTTGGGGAAATTGCCGTCGACATCGGTGTAGAGCAGGTGGTGCTCGCCGGGCAGCAGCTTGACCAGCCGCTCGATCACCGGGCCGGACACGCCGTTGCCCGCGTCCCAGCCGATCCGGTAGCTGCCCCCGGCATAGCCGGCCATCAGCCGGCCGACATAATCGTCCATGATGTCGACGTCGGTGACGGTGCCGCTGCCGTCCTCCCAGTCGCCGTCGGCGGCCATGCGGCCCAGCGTCTGGATGTCCGCGCCGAAAAACGGGCGGTGCTGAAACACCATCTTGAAGCCATTGTAATCGGCGGGATTATGGCTGCCGGTTATCTGGATGCCGCCATCCACTTCTAGCGTGGCTTCGGCGTAATAGAGCATCGGCGTCGGGCCGAGCCCCACGCGGACGACGTCGACCCCGCTCGACGTCAGCCCGTCGATCAGTGCGGCCTCGAGCACCGGCGACGATGCGCGCCCGTCCCGTCCAACCGCCACCCGCGTGCCACCCGCGCGGCGCAACAGCGTGGCGAATCCGCGCCCGATCGCGCGCGCGTCATCCTCTCCCAGGGTTTTTCCGACGACGCCGCGAATGTCGTATTCTCGGAGCGAAGTGGGGTCGAAACGATGGGTCATGCGGGCCTCCCTGAGTGACGCGCGCCTCTTCGGCGAGCCGGCGACAAAACTCAATGGCGCAGGCGTCTCAACAACACGTCACGTGCCGCATTGATCCGTCGGGTCAACGCTTCCGATCCGCCGCGGTCGGGATGGACCGCCTGGACCAGCCGGCGGTGTGCGGCGCGGATCTCGTCCGCGTCGGCATTGCGCCCGACGCCCAGGATTTCGCGCGCCTCGGCTTCCTCGGGCAGGGCCGGCCGCGGCGGCTTGCGCAGGAAAAACCACCAGATCGCGGCGGCCACCGCCGCCACCAGCACCAGCTTGGCCATCAGGCGAACATCGGCAGCGTCGTTTCGGGCAGCGCAAGGCCGGCCATCATCTCGCGCAGTTCCTGGCGCGCGGCGACATGCGCGAGCGCCATCTCCCCGAATTCGCGCGAATCGAGCATGGTCAGCCCCTGGGGAAACAGCTCGCGATAGATGACGCGCTCCGACAGGCCCGAGATGACGCGAAAGCCGACGCGCTTGGCGAGCTGCTCGATCGCGCTCGCCACGCGCTTCATGTTGCGCGCCTCGATGTGCTGCATGCGGTTGCGCAGCACCACCCAGTCGATCGTCGATCCGTCCGCCTTGGCGCGGTGCTTGCGCGATTCCCAGATCTGTTCGGAGTAGAAGCTCGGCCGCGTCACCTTGAACGTGTCGGGATCGACCTGGCCGATCAGGTCGAGGTCGACAAAGCTGTCGTTCATCGGCGTCACCAACGTGTCGGCGTTGGTCACCGCGATGCGCGCGAAACGATCGTCGCGGCCCGGCGTGTCGATGACCAGATAATCGGCGTTGCGGCTGAGCGTGTCGATCGCCTCGGTGAAGAAGGCCAGGCTTTCGCCGTCATGGGTCAAATGTTCGGGCATCGGCAGCGCGCGACCGGTCCGCTTGATCGTCGCGGCGCGGTTGTCGAGATAGCGGCCCAGCGTGCGCTGGCGGTGATCCAGGTCGAATGCGGCGACGCGATGCCCCTTGGCAGCGAGCGCAATGGCCACGTGAACCGCCGTGGTCGACTTGCCGGTGCCGCCCTTTTCATTGGCGAACACGATGACGTGCATCCGCCCGAGCCCCGTCGCCAAACCGCCGCTCGAAACTTCGCCCAACCCCGGAAATCCTTTGTTGATCCGCTGCCACGCCGCCCATAGAAGGCCGCCCCTCGAAAGTCCTTATCGGAGGCCCGACGCCCGTGCAAACCATCCGTGACCTGCCCGCTTTGCGCGACGCGACCGCCGCGTTCCGGACGGCCGGGGAGCGTGTGGCGCTGGTTCCGACCATGGGTGCACTGCACGAAGGACATCTGGCGCTGGTCGAGGCGGCGCGGCGTGCAGCCGACCGGGTGGTCGTGTCGATCTTCGTCAATCCGATGCAGTTCGGGGCGGGCGAGGACCTGTCGCGCTATCCCCGCCGGGAACAGGCGGACGCGCGGATGCTGGCCGACGCCAAGGCCGATCTGCTCTGGCTGCCGTCGGTCGAGGTGATGTATCCGGCGGGCTTTGCTACCCGCGTCACGATGACCGGGGTGAGCGAGGGGCTGGAGGCCGATCAGCGCCCGGGCCATTTCGACGGGGTCGCCACCGTTGTCGCCAAACTATTCAACCAGGTGCGCCCCGACGTCGCGCTGTTCGGGGAAAAGGATTACCAGCAGCTGGCGGTGATCCGCCGCATGGTCGCCGATCTCGACCTGCCCATCGACATCATCGGCGTGCCGACCCAGCGCGAGGACGATGGCCTGGCCCGGTCTTCGCGCAACATCTATCTGGCGGAGGACCACCGCGCTCAGGCGGTCGCGCTGCCCCGCGCGCTCGGCGTCGCCGCCCGCACGATCGAACGCGGCGGCGAAGTGGCAGCGGCGCTCGCCCAGGCACGCGATACCCTGACCCAGGCCGGGTTCGAGGTCGATTATGTCGAGCTGGTCGACGCGGTGACGCTGGGCGCGTTCGACGCGGCACGCCCGATGCGCCTGCTCGCCGCCGCGCGAATGGGCGGCACGCGGCTGCTCGACAATGTCGCGGTGGCCCCGATCACTTCTGGTTAATCGCGTTAACCATTTGTTGAAACTGTGACGGCAATCCTTCCCCTGGCAAAGAAGGGGATGGGGGCATCATGGCCAACAGTCTGAAGAGTGCGCGGTTTCTGATCGAAAGCCGTCTGGAGGACGCCGCGCGCGGCGACACCGACGCCTATTTCGATCTCGGCATGGTTTATTCGAGCGGATCGGGCGGGGTCGGCATCGACCTGATCGAAGCGCATAAATGGTTCAATCTCGCCGCGATGACCGGGGACACGCGGGCTCAGCTCTGCCGCGCCGAAGTGGCCGATGAAATGACCGCACGTGAAATCGCGCTGGCGCAGAAGCAGGCACGCGCCTGGCTTCAGATGACCACCCTCAAGGCGGCGTGACATGATCCGCTGGCCCCGCCCAAGCGACGCATCGCCCGGCGCGGTCAGCTCTTCGTCACCGCTTTCTTCGCAGCCGCTTTCTTCGGCGGGGCCTTGCTGGACCCCGCCGGCTTCTTGGACGCCGCCTTCTTCCTGCCCTTGGCCGGAGCCGCTGCGGCCTTCGCATCGATCAGCGCCACCGCCTCCTCGGGCGTGAGCGCGTCCTTGTCCGCCGATTTGGGCAGCGTCGCATTGGTCGTGCCGTCGGTCAGATAGGCGCCATAGCGCCCCTCCATCAGCTTGATTTCCGCGCCCGAAACCGGATGCGCGCCAAAGCTGCGCAGCGGTTCGCGCGCTGCCCCGCGCTGGGGCCGGCCGCCCCCGGCGGCGGCTTCCGCTAGCTTGACGACCGCCGCGTTCATGCCGGTATCGAACACCTCTATCGTCGAGGTCAGCCGCGCATATTTGCCGTTATGCGCCAGATAAGGCCCATAGCGGCCGATTGCCGCGGTGATCGGCTCGCCGCTCTCCGGATGCAGGCCGACGGTGCGCGGCAGCGACAACAGCTTGAGCGCCCATTCCAGATCAGGTTCGGGCACATCCTTGGGGATCGACGCGCGCTTGGCGTCCTTGCCGTCGCCCAGTTGCAGATAGGGGCCGAAGCGCCCCGACCGTCGCGAGACGTCGAGCCCGGTTTCGGGATCCTGACCCAGCACCTCGGGCCCGGTGTCCTCGCCCGCCTCGCCGCCGCCCTGGGCGAAGCGGCGGGTATACTTGCATTCGGGATAGTTCGAGCAGGCAACGAAGGCGCCGAACCGGCCGCCGCGCAGCGCCAGCCGACCCGCACCGCAATTGGGGCACAGCCTCGGGTCTGACCCGTCGGCCTTGGGTGGGAACAGATATGGCTCGAGAAACTGGTCGAGCGCCGCGGTGATGTCGGAGGGCTTCTGTTCCATCACCTCGGCGGTGCGCGGCTTGAAATCGCGCCAGAAGGCGTCGAGCACCGCCTGCCACGCCGCCCGGCCACCGGACACGTCGTCCAGCTCCTCCTCCAGGCCGGCGGTGAAGTCGTAGCTCACATATTTCTCGAAGAATCGCTCGAGAAACGCGGTCAGCAGCCGGCCCGACTCCTCGGCAAAGAAGCGGTTCTTCTCGACGCGCACATAGGCGCGGTCCTTGAGCACCTGAATGATCGAGGCATAGGTCGACGGGCGGCCGATGCCCAGTTCCTCCAGCCGCTTGACCAGCGACGCTTCGGAAAAGCGCGGCGGCGGCTGGGTGAAATGCTGCTCGGCGGTCACGTTCTTGCGCGCGGGGGCGTCGCCCTCGCGGATCAGCGGCAGGCGGCGTGAATCCTCGTCACCCTCCTCATCCCGGCCTTCCTCGTACAGCGCCATGAAGCCGGGAAAGAGCACCACCTGGCCAGTCGCGCGCAGCGCGTGGCGGCCGGTGCCCTCCTCCAGTTCGACGGTGGTACGTTCCAGCCGCGCCGATGCCATCTGGCTGGCCAGCGCGCGCTTCCAGATCAGCTCATACAGCCGCGCATGATCGCCCGATCCCATCCGGTCGCGGCTGAAATCGGTCGGCCGGATCGCTTCGTGCGCTTCCTGCGCGTTCTTCGCCTTGGTCTGGTACTGGCGCGGCTTGTCCGGGACATAACCGCCGTCATAGCGCTGGGCGATCGCGCGGCGCGCCGCGTCGATGGCGCTGCCGTCCATCTGGACGCCGTCGGTGCGCATATAAGTGATCGCACCGTCCTCGTAGAGGCCCTGGGCGATGCGCATCGTGTGGCTGGCGGAAAAGCCGAGCTTGCGCGCGGCTTCCTGTTGCAGGGTCGAGGTGGTGAACGGCGGCGGCGGGTTGCGCGTCGCAGGCTTGGTTTCGACCGACGCAACGCTAAAACGCCCTGCTTCGACCGCGGCCTTGGCGCGCAGGGCGGTGCCTTCGTCGCCGATCGAAAGCCGGTCGAGCTTGGTGCCGTCAAAGCGCACCAGCCGCGCCTGGAACGGCGTGCCGTCCTGTTCGAACTCGGCGATGACCGACCAATATTCCTGCGGCCGGAACCCCTCGATCTCGCGCTCGCGCTCGACGATCAGGCGCAGCGCGACCGACTGCACGCGCCCCGCCGACTTGGCGCCGGGCAGCTTGCGCCACAACACCGGCGACAAGGTGAAACCGACCAGATAATCGAGCGCGCGCCGCGCCCGATAGGCATCGATCAGGTCGGTATCGAGCTGGCGCGGCTGGGCCATCGCCTGCAGCACCGCCGCCTTGGTGATCGCATTGAAGGTGACGCGCTCGACCTCGCCCGGCAACGCCTTGCGGTGCTTCAGCACTTCCTGAACGTGCCACGAAATCGCCTCGCCCTCGCGGTCGGGGTCGGTGGCCAGGATCAGCCGGTCGGCCTTCTTCGCCTCGTCGGTGATCGCCTTCAGCTGCTTCGACTTGTCGGCATAGGTTTCCCACGCCATCGCGAAATCTTCATCGGGGTTCACCGATCCGTCCTTGGGCGGCAAATCGCGGACGTGCCCGTAGGAGGCGAGCACGCGATAGTCCTTGCCCAGATATTTCTCGATGGTTTTCGCCTTGGCGGGCGATTCGACGATGACAAGCTGCATGGGGTGCGACGGTTCCTTACGTGTACGCGCGAGGATGGAGAGCGGCACGCGGTGGCGTCAAGCGGCGTTGCCCGCCCGATGACGCGGCGCCGCTCATGGCGCGGTGCGGACGGTTTGTTAAGGGTCTTGCGGCTAGATCGTGACAGCTACGTTTCGAGGTGACACCTGTCCTTGTCTCACCACTCGCTTGAACGGCTGATCGGCGATCACCGGCGCATCGTTGCGCTGGCGACGGCGCTTGCCGACGCGGCGGTGGATCCCCACCAGCGACCGCACCAGCTGCGCGACGCGGTCGACGGGCTGCTCGAAGCGGTGATCCCCCACCTCGCCAATGGCGATCGCGACATCTATCCGCGACTGCTCGCCTGCAACGACGACCCCGATGCCCGCGCGGCGCACGACGCGATCCGCCGCTTCGAAGGCGCGGCGGTCGACTGGCTGGGCTATGGCGCGCACTGGCACGAAGAAGCGATCATGCGCGACCGCGCTGGCTTTGCGGAGGCGACCGCGCAGCTGATCGACCAGCTGCATGCGCGCATGCGCAGCGAAAACGAGCTGCTGTATCCGCTCGCGCTGCAGGCCTCCGCGATTCGTCTGCGCGCCTGACGCGGATCAGACCAGGCTCACCCGGGCCCCGGCATGGCGTTCGAGCCGGCCGGCAAGCTCGAGCTCGAGCAGCACCGTCTGGACGATGGCCGGGGCGATCGCGGCCTGACGGATCAGTTCGTCGACCGCGACCGGCACGGGACCGAGCAGATCGGTGACGCGCCGGCGTTCGCTGGCATCGACATCGGCCGTCACCGGCGCGGGGTGATAGGTCGATTCCGGCGAGCGGACCGCGCGGGGATCGATCGGCCGAACCGCTTCCAGAATGTCGTCGACCGACTGGACCAGGGTCGCCCCCTCGCGGATCAGCAGATTGCAGCCCTGCGCGCGCGGATCGAGCGGCGAGCCGGGCACCGCCATCACCTCGCGGCCGGCGTCCGCGGCGATCCGCGCGGTGATCAGCGATCCCGATCGCGGGGCGGCCTCGACCACCACGGTGCCCTGTGTGGCGCCTGCGATGATGCGGTTACGGGTGGGGAAATGGCGCGCCAGCGGCTCGGTGCCCGGGGGCTGTTCGGCCAGCAGCAGCCCGCGCCCGGCGACATCCTCCTGCAGGGCGGCATTTTCCGGCGGGAAAACGCGGTCAATGCCGCACGCGATGACCGCCACGGTGCCGGTGTCGATCGATCCCTGATGCGCGGCGGTATCGACCCCGCGCGCCAGCCCCGACACGACGCTCACCCCCTGTCGCCCCAACCCGATCGCCAGTTCGCGCGCGAACCGGCAACCCGCCGCCGACGCGTTGCGCGCACCGACCAGCGCGATGGCGGGCCGCGCCAGCAGCGCGGTGTCGCCGCGCACGGTCAGCACCGGCGGCGCGCTCTCCAGCTCGGCGAGCAGCGCGGGATAGTCGGGATCGTCGATGAAGACGTGGCGCGCGCCGAGCCGGTCGACGGTCGCGATCTCCCGCGCGATCATTGCCGGATCGGCGAGGGTCGGCGGGCGTCCGCCGCCGCGCGCGGCCAGCATGGGCAACGCCTCGATCGCGCGCGCGGCATCGCCGAACCGCGCGATCAGCTGGGCGTAGGTGACGGGCCCGATGCCGTGCGCGCGGATCAGCCGCAGCCGGTCGGCCCGACCGGTCGGATCAGGCACGCGGACCTGCGCCCACCCGCGGCTCCGTGCCCGCGACTAGGCGCGCGATGTTGCCGCGATGCTTCCATCCGACGATCAGCGCGAGCGCGAGCGACAGCGGAACCAGGTCGCTGCGCCCCATTAACGCCAGCGAAACCGGGGCGGAAAACGCCGCGGCAAGCCCCGCGACCGACGAAATGCGCAGCGCCGCCAGCAGGCCCAGCCACACCCCCGCATAGACGAACGCGGCGGGCGCGTGCAGCGCCAGCACCACACCCATCAGGGTGGCGACGCCCTTGCCACCCAAGAAGCGCAGCCACACGGGGTAGCAATGTCCGACGAATGCCGCCGCCGCGGCGAGCGGAGCGTGGCCGGGCACGATCGCATCGGCCAGCGCCACCGCCGCCCAGCCCTTGGCGACGTCGAGCGCCAGCGTGGCCGCGGCCAGCCCCTTGCGCCCGGTGCGCAGGACGTTGGTCGCGCCGATATTGCCCGATCCGATCTGGCGAAGGTCGCCCGCACCTGCCGCGCGGGTGAGCAGCACGCCGAACGGGATGGATCCCAGCAGATAGCCGATCAGCAGCGCGAGCGCCGGTGCCTGCCATAGAATTTCGGTCGGCACCGTGCCCTCGACCCCTTATCCGGTTCCGACCGATCGAATACGGCCTTGATTTGGCGCGCGCAACCGCCGCATGGCGCGCCGATGATCGCGCGCGAAACGCTGTCGCCGGCGGACCGGCCGCTGCTGTTCTTCGATTCGGGGATCGGCGGTCTGTCGGTGCTCGCCGCCACCCGATCGCTGCTGCCGCAGGCGCCAATCGTCTATGCCGCCGACTCGGCGGGATTTCCCTATGGCACGCGAAGCGAGGCCGACATTGCCGCGCGCGTGCCCGCGCTGCTCGGCCGGCTGGCCGAACGCTATGATCCGCGCCTGATCGTGGTCGCGTGCAATACCGCGTCGACGATCGCGCTCGCCGCCGTCCGTTCCGCGCTCGACCTGCCCGTGGTCGGCACCGTGCCGGCGATCAAGCCCGCCGCCGCGCTCAGCCGCACCCGCGTGATCGGGGTGCTCGGTACCGAGGCGACAGTGCGCCAGCCCTATGTCGACGAACTCGCGCGTGCCTTTGCCGCGGATTGCCGCGTTCTGCGCCACGGCTCGGCGGCGCTGGTCGAGATGGCCGAGGCCGTGCTGCGCGGCGAGGACGTCCCCTACGCGGCCTATGCCGACGTGCTTGCCGGGCTGCTCGACCAGCCCGGCGGCGACCGGATCGACGTCGTCGTCAACGCCTGCACCCATTTTCCGCTGGTCGAGGCGCAGCTGAAGCGCGCCGCCCCCCGCCCGCTGCATTTTGTCGATGGATCAGCCGGGATCGCGCGACGCGTCCAGGCACTGACGGTGGACCAGGCGTGGCCAGCGTCGCCGCGCGCCAATGTCGCCGTATTCACTCGACGCGACGCGGCGACCGCGCGGCTTGAGCCCGCTTTGGCCGGCTATGGCCTGACCCGGATCGAAACGCTCTGATCGCCGGGCGGCGCGTGCTGCGCTCAATTGGTCGGCGCGGTCTCCCCAGCCGCCGACTGCGCATCGCGCGCGGCAAGTTCGCCATAGCGTTTCGCCATGGTCAGATGCGCCGAACGGGCACATTGATCCGCGGCGCGATCGGCGAGCAAGCGCGCCTGTTCCGCACGGCGCGCATAATATTCGGTGTTGGACGAAGCCATGTCTCAGCCTCCTGCATTTCATTGGCGCGCGGCGAATATCGATCGCGTCGATGCGTGCGACTCGGGGAAGGGAGTGCGATATCGGGGGGGTAGCACAGCGCGCAGGTCGCGTCCTTGATCGAGAGCAATGTCGAAACTTTGCGCAATATCAGTCAGATGCGCTATCTCGTCCGCCTGTCAACCGGGTCCTTTGGCGGCTGGAAAAACGCGGGCGTCGCGTCTAGATACGCGCGCATGACACGAATTGCGGACGTGGGACCGGTCATGGATTATCAGCGCGCCTTCACCCAGGCGATCGACCGGCTGCACGCCGAGGGGCGCTACCGCGTCTTTATCGACATTTTGCGCAACAAGGGTGCCTTTCCCAACGCGCGCTGCTTCGCCGGCCATAACGGCCCCAAGCCGATCACGGTGTGGTGCTCCAACGACTATCTGGCGATGGGCCAGCACGCCGACGTCATCGCGGCGATGGAGGAGGCGCTGCACAATGTCGGCGCGGGATCGGGCGGGACCCGCAATATCGGCGGCAACACGCATTATCATGTCGACCTTGAGCGCGAACTGGCCGACCTGCACGGCAAGCAGGCGGCGCTGCTGTTCACGTCGGGCTATGTCTCGAACGAAGCGACGCTGTCGACGCTGGCAAAGATCCTGCCCGGCTGCATCGTGTTTTCGGACGCCCTCAACCATGCCAGCATGATCGCCGGCATCCGCAATTCGGGCTGCGAGAAGCGGGTATTCCGCCACAACGACCTCGCGCATCTCGAGGAGCTGCTGGCCGAGGCCGATCCCGCCGCGCCCAAGCTGATCGCGTTCGAAAGCGTCTACTCGATGGACGGCGACGTCGCGCCGATCGCGGCGATCTGCGACCTTGCCGACAAGTATAACGCGCTCACCTATCTCGACGAGGTTCATGCCGTCGGCATGTACGGCGCGCGCGGCGGCGGCATTTCGGAGCGCGACGACGTCGCCGGCCGGCTGACGATCATCGAGGGCACGCTGGGCAAGGCATTCGGGGTGATGGGCGGCTATATCACGGCGGACCAGACCATCATCGACGTCATCCGCAGCTATGCGCCGGGTTTCATCTTCACGACCTCGCTGTCGCCGGTGCTCGTCGCCGGCGCGCTGGCGAGCGTGCGCCACCTGAAGGCGTCGAGCGTGGAGCGCGACGGGCAACAGGCGGCGGCGGCGACGCTGAAGGCGATGCTGGCCGCAGCGGGCCTGCCGGTCATGGCGACGACGACGCACATCGTGCCGCTGATGGTCGGCGACCCGGTCCGCGCCAAGCGGATCAGCGACATCCTGCTCGCCGAATACGGCGTCTACGTCCAGCCGATCAATTACCCGACCGTGCCGCGCGGCACCGAACGGCTGCGTTTCACCCCCGGGCCGAGCCACACGCCGGAGATGATGCGCGAGCTGACCGACGCGCTGGTCGAAATCTGGGAACGGCTCGAGCTGCGCAAGGCCGCCTGACGCCCGCGGTCATCGCCGCGTCACCTCCCGCGCGCATGATCGCGCTCGGGGGGATGGCCGATGACGATGATCCATTCGCTGCGCTGGCGCTTTACCGATCCGCTCCACCGCCGCTTCGTTGCCGAACGGCTGGCCGCGCTCAAGGCGGCGCTGCAGCGCGAGATAACGCAGGGGACGAGCGAGCGCAGCCTGCGGCTCGCCACCTGGAACCTGATGCATTTCGGCAATGGCGGCGGGTATCGTCGCACGCCCGAATCGATGCTCTACATCGCCGAGATCATCGACCATTTCGATCTGGTCGCGGTGCAGGAGGTCAATCGCGACCTGACCGCGCTCGACACGCTGGTCAACGATCATCTCGGCACCGACTGGGACTATCTGGTCACCGACACGGCGGGCGGCACCTCGCGTGAAGGGGGGCCGGGCAATCACGAGCGGCTGGCCTTTCTCTATCGCCGGGGCAAGGTGCATTTTGCTCGCGAAACCGGCGAGATCGTCTTGCCCGAGGGTCAGGAGATCGCCGCGCCCGGCGCCGACGGCGTCACCCGCCATGTCCAGTTCGCGCGCACGCCGTTCACCGTCGCGTTCCGCGCCGGCTGGCTCAAGTTCAAGCTCTGCACCGTCCACATCTTCTACGGCGACGCACGCGAAGGCTCGCCGGAAATGGCGCAGCGCCGTGCGGAGATCGCACAGATCGCCCGCTTCCTTGCCGACCGGCAGGCGGACGAGGCGCGCGCCGCCGTCCGCCGCGCGCGGGAGGACGGCTGGGTCCGTCCCGAAGATGCCGGGCGCGACGCAAACTATATCCTGCTCGGCGATTTCAACATCGTCTCGCCCGCGCACGAGACGATGCAGGCGCTGGAGGCTGCGGGATTCACCGTGCCGACCGCGCTGCACACCACCAATCTGGGCAATGACCATCATTACGACCAGATCGCGGTCAAGGCCGCGCATCCCGGCTTTGCAGTGCGCAATTCGGGCGTGTTCGACATGCTCGGGCACGTGTATCGCGACGAGGATGCGGCCTTCTACATCGATCACCTGAAGCCGGAGCGTATTGCGGTCGACGGCGACGGCAATTTGCGCCCACGCGATCGTCAGGTCGACTATTTCCGGCGCTACTACCGTCGGCATCAGATGTCCGACCACAAGCTGTTGTGGTGCGAAATCGCGATCGACTATGCCGACGCCTATCTGGCCGAAATAGCCGGGGCATGACCGTTGACCCGGCGACGTCAGTCCCGGCCGGCGGCCAACGTCGCGCGCCAGGCATAGCCACGATAGAGCGGCTGGAAACGCGCTTCCAACCCCGCCGCGCGCGCGACGCGGGCGATGACGCGATCCAGGTCGGCGCGCGGGCTGACGTGGAATTTGGCGAGCCAGGCGAACAGCAGCCTGCGCCACGGGCGGGGCAGCTGCTCCTGCTGGCCGAAATCGACGATCTGCAGCGTGCCGCCGGGCGCCACGACCGCGGCGGCGGCGGCGATCGCATCCTCCCAGCCGGGAATCATCGAGATGGTGTAGCTCATGAACACCCGGTCGAACTGGTCACGGCCGAACATGGCGGCGGCATCGAAGCCGGTCGCGTCGCCCTGGGCCAACGTGATGCGTGCGCTCAACCCCGCGCGCGCGACATTCGCCCGCGCGGTCGCCAGCATCGCTTCGGAAATGTCGAAGCCAAAGAATTGCGCGTGGCGGTAGCGCCGCGCCGCCGCGATCAGGTTGCGCGCGGTCCCGCAGCCGACCTCGAGCACCGCGCCGCCCGCGGGCGGGGCAAGGTCGCGCAGCAAGGCGTCGCGACCGAGCAGATAATATTTGCGCGTCAGGTCGTAGATGTGGCGCTGGGTCGCATAGACCGCGTCCATCCGCCGCGCATGATCGCGCGCGCCGTCGCTCATCCTTTCAGCACATAGAGATGCACGCCGCCATAGATCGCAGAGCGGTCGCGGCGGGTATAGTCGAGCGATTCGTCCGCACGATAATCCCAGCGGTCGAGGATCGCGTCGGGCACGCGGCCGGGCAGCAGGCTGGGCTGGGCCGCGGTGCGGAACAGCACCCGCGCGCCGGGCTTCGCGGTCCGCGTGATGCCGGTCCACAGCCGGGTCAGCACCGCGTCGGTCATCCAGTCCTGGGCATCGAGCAGGATATAGCGATCGAGCGACGCATCGGGCATCGCGTCAAGATAATCGCACATGTTGGCGTGGCGCACCTCGACCCGGTCGACCCGCTCGACCACCGCCTGGTAATTGGCGGGTTCGAGATAGGGGGGTAGCGGCGCCGCCGGCCCTTCGCCATAGCCGCGCCCGAACGCCTGCCACGCGAAATAATTCTGCGAGAGGTCGAAATCGCAGGCGAGCTTTTCCAGCCGCTGCTTGAGCACCGCCGAAATGCCCTGCGGATCATCGGACGCCAGCGCCTCATACTGCGCGGGCGGAATGCCCAGCCCGAAAAGCGACGCGGGTTGATCGACCAGCCAGCGGACGAACTTCTTGTCGAACACCGGGGCGAGCTTGGTCTCGAAGATCTCGCGCTGCTCCTCGATCGTGCGCGCTTCCAGCATCACGCGCGGATCGATGCCATAGAGCTTGGCGACCAGATGCGCGGCGCCGATGAAACCGCCGAGCAGTCCGCGCTTGTAGAATCCCTTGGAAAAGCCGGTGATCCGCTTGCGCCCGATCAGCCCGCGCCCTTCCCAATAGCGCCGCGACACATCGTCGAGATGCGGACGAACATACGCCATATAGGCTTCGACATTCTCGCGCCGGTTGGCTTGGCCGAAAAAGCGGTGGAAGGCGGCATGGTCGGGCAGGTGCCGCGCCGCCGCCAGCTTGAGCTTGTTGAGCGCGATATGTGCGGTGTTGAGGTCGACCGCGGTGATCGCGGCGGGATCGGCGGTCAGGTAGCTGAGCACGTTGCAGCCGCCCGACGCGATCGTCACGACATGGCAATCGGGCGTGATCGCCAACGCCTCCAGGTCGACGACCGGATCCTCCCAGATCTGGGCATAGACCAGCCCCCGGAAGGCGAAGGTGAAGGTCCGTTCGAGCAGCCCCTGCTTCGAGAGATGGTCATGCCGGTGCACCGCGCCGCGCACGGCCACATTCCGGGGAGCATTTTCAACCAGCGCCATGTCGTGAAATCCCCTCAAGCGCACGCCGCGCCGGTGAATGCCGTGCGCGTTAGGCTGACATTATGACGCTTGCGTTGCAAGTGCGTGACGGGCCGGGTCGGGTTGCGCGCGCGGCCGGCAAATCCGGCGCGCACGCGCGGGCGTCTGCGCCCCCGCCGTCACGCGCGGCGGACGCTGCCACGCGCGCTTCACCCCGGAATCCGCGGCCGTCAGGCGCGGCAATAGCCCTCGCCGGTGCGCACGATCAGGCAATCCGATTTGTCGAGCAGATACTTCATGCCGGTCGCCTCCCCGTTGCCGGGCGTCAGCGTCTGGTCGCCGTCCGGGCGGGTAAAGCGCAGCACGCCCCCGGTCACCGATCCCTTGAACGACCCTTCGGCATCGGCGTCCAGGCCCCAGCGGTTGCGGATGGTGTAATGGCCGGGCCCGACTTCGGAATCGGCTGCGATGTCTAGGAACATGCCCTCGGGGCCGATCCAGCGGCCGGCGAAGTCCGGTTCGGGGGCGCTGTCATTGGCGGCCACGGTGCTTTCGGCAGCAGCGTCGGCGTCGTTATCACCGGCATCGAGGGGCATCGTCACATTGCTCTCGACCGTCGCCGGTTCGCGCGTGTCGTTGCATCCGCCGACCAGCATCAGCGTGCCGGCCAACATCATCCATCCTGCGGTGCGTGCCATGATCGTTTCCTGATGCCCATGAGCGGTGCACCGAGGCTAGCCCGAGGCGCGCCGGCGGGCTAGGGCGTTTCGTGCAACCGGAGAGCCAGCCCATGCCGCACCAGATCGTCCTCGCCTCCGACCATGCCGCCATCGAGCTGAAGGCGGCGCTCGCGCAATGGTTGCGTGAAGCCGGGCATGACGTCACCGACCTTGGCCCGCAGGATGCGACCAGCGTCGACTATCCCGATTATGGCTATGCGCTCGCCGGACATGTCGCGGCCGGAAAGGCGACATTCGGCATCGCGCTGTGCGGATCGGGGATCGGCATCTCGATCGCGGTCAATCGCAACCCGGCGTGCCGCTGCGCGCGCGTTGACGAGCCGCTGTCGGCGCGGCTGGCGCGCGAGCATAATGACGCCAACGTCCTGGCCATGGGCGCGCGGCTGATCGGCCTCGACCAGGCGAAGGCGTGTGTGGAGGCATTCCTGAGCACATCCTTTGCCGGCGGACGTCACCAGCGTCGCGTCGACAAGCTGAGCGCGCCAACCGGCTGAGCGCTGATCGCATCCCGACACTGCCCAGCCCCTTGATTTGACCACCACACCCTGTCATCACCCGTGTGAGAACGTTCACAATAATCGAACGGAAAGACGGAGGCACGGGTGCGTAGAACGGTCGGTGCAGCATGGATCATGCTTGGGTCGATGGTGGCGGCGGCGGGAGCCAGCGTCGGCCTTGCGCATCAGGGTCGCGCACAGCCCGCACCCGCCGAAACGGGCGTGGCCGATCCTGGAAAGTGGCCGCGCGCCGCCAGCCCGGCCACGATCACCACACCCGCGACCGAGGCCGAGATCGACCGATTGATCGCGCGCATGACGCTGCGCCAAAAGGTCGGCCAGTTGATCCAGGCGGACATCGCGTCGATCACGCCTGCCGACCTTGCCGAATATCCGCTTGGCTCGATCCTGGCCGGCGGCAATTCCGGTCCGTTCGGCGATGAACGCGCCAGCCCTGCCAAATGGGCCGAGCTGGTCGCCGCCTTTCGCGACGCCTCGCGCAAGGCGGGGGCGGGCGTGCCGATCCTGTTCGGGGTCGATGCGGTGCACGGCCATTCCAACCTGCCCGGCGCCACCATCTTTCCGCACAATATCGGCCTGGGCGCGGCGCGTGACCCCGAACTGATCCAGCGGATCGGCGCGGCAACCGCGGCGGAAATCGCCGGCAGCGGTATCGAATGGACCTTCGCGCCGACATTGGCGGTGCCGCAGGACCCGCGCTGGGGCCGCACCTATGAAGGCTATTCGTCCGATCCGGCGCTGGTCGCCGATTATGCGCGGGCGATGACCCTGGGGCTGCAGGGCACACTGGTTGCCGGCAGGCCGCTCGACGCCCACCGGGTCGCGGCGACGGCCAAGCATTTTCTGGCGGATGGCGGCACCCAGGACGGCCGCGACCAGGGCGACGCCGTGATCGGCGAGGCCGAACTGATCGACGTCCACGCCCGCGGCTATCCGCCGGCGATCGACGCAGGCGCGCTGACCGTGATGGCCAGCTTTTCGAGCTGGAACGGAGTCAAACACCACGGCAACAAATCGCTGCTCACGGACGTGCTGAAACAGCGGATGGGCTTTGCCGGCCTGGTCGTCGGCGACTGGAACGGCCATGGCCAGATCCCCGGCTGCAGGCCCACCGATTGCCCGGCCGCGGTGAATGCCGGCCTCGACCTCTATATGGCGCCTGACAGCTGGAAGGGGCTGTTCGCCAGCACGTTGGCGGCGGCGCAGTCCGGCCGCATTCCGGCCGCGCGGATCGACGATGCGGTGCGCCGCATCCTGCGGGTCAAGTTCAAGCTTGGCCTGATGGGGACCACGCCCGTGGCGCGCGGCGATGTGGCCAGCATCGGCGCGCCCGATCACCTGGCACTCGCCCGCGAGGCCGTCGCGAAGTCGCTCGTCCTGCTCAAGAACCAGGGCAATGTCCTGCCGGTCCGGCCGGGCAGCCGCGTGTTGATCGCGGGCAGCGGCGCAGACGACATGGCGATGCAGGCGGGCGGCTGGACGATCAGCTGGCAGGGCACCGACACCCGCGCGCAGGATTTTCCGCGCGGGCGCACCATCGGCCGCGCGATCGTCGACGGCGTGGCCGCCGGCGGCGGCACCGCGACGCTGGCCCCGATGCCGAGCGATGCAGAGGTGGCGGGCGCGGATACCGCCATCGTCGTGCTGGGCGAAAAACCCTATGCCGAGTTCGAGGGCGACGTGCCCAGCCTGGCCTTTCGCCCCGCCGCCACCGATGCGGCGCTGGTCGCGCGGCTGAAGGCGGCGGGCAAGCGCGTCGTCATCCTGTTCCTGTCGGGCCGGCCGATGTTCGTCGGCGGCCTGCTCAACCAGGCCGATGCCTTTGTCGCCGGCTGGCTGCCCGGCACCCAGGGCGAAGGCGTGGCCGATGTGCTAATCGCCGGCGCAAATGGCCGGCCGGCGCGCGACTTTACCGGCCGGCTGCCCTTTGCCTGGCCCGACGATGCGCGCGCGCCGGTCAAGCAGCCGCTGTTCCCGGTCGGCTATGGCCTGGACTACACGCGCGGCGGGTCGCTTGCGCGGGTCAACGAAGATCCGCGCGTCGACCTTGCGGCCGAGGAGGTCGCGACCAACTTCGTCGTGCGCGGCAAGGTGCCGGCACCTTGGCGCCTCGCCGACGACGGTGCGATCGCCACGCGCGCGATCGACCTGAAGGCACAGGAGGATGCGCGCCAGCTCACCTGGCTTGCCGACGCCGTGCTGACGATCAACGGCCCCGCAATCGATTTGACCCGCCAATCGAATGGCGGCCTCGCCTTGTTCATCGAATGGCGAATCGACCGCCGCGCGGCTGGGCCCGTGCGGGTCGCAATCGGCGAAGGCGCGATCGACCTCACCGCCGCGCTTGCCGCCAGCACCCCCGGCACGGTCGTGGAGACCCGGGTGCCGTTGCACTGCTTTGAAAAAGCGGGCACCAAGATCGCATCGGTCGGTTCACCGTTCCGCGTGCAGGCGCCCAAGGGCTTCGTCGCCACGTTGCGATCGGTGCGGATCGAGGCCGGGTCGGGCGTTGCCGCCTGCCCCGGCACATCGAACCAACCCAGCCATCGGGAGTGAATCATGGCCCTGCAACCCGGCGCATCGAACGCCGCGCGTGACGACGCATCCCATATCGATGCGCCGCAACTTCAGCTGTTCGTCCTGGGGCTGTTTTTCATCTTCGGTGGCATCACCAGCCTGAACGACGTCATCATCCCCAAGCTGAAGGAGCTGTTCACCCTCAACTTCACCCAGGCGATGCTGGTGCAATTCTGTTTCTTCGCCGCCTATGCGGTGATCGGCATTCCCGGTGCCCGGCTGGTCAAACGCATCGGCTATATGCGCGGCGCGGTGGCGGGCCTGTTGACGATGATGGTCGGGTGCATTCTGTTCATCCCGGCCAGCCAGACCGCAACCTATGGCCTGTTCCTGTTCGCGCTGTTCGTGCTGGCCAGCGGCGTGGTGATCGTTCAGGTCGTCGCGAACCCGCTGATCACGCTGCTCGGCAAGCCCGAAACCGCGAGCAGCCGGCTGACCTTTGCCCAGGCGTTCAATTCGGTCGGCACCACCGTTTTTCCGATCGTCGGGTCGATCCTGATCCTCGGCAGTCTGGCGACGGTCAGCGCCGATCAATTGACGGGGGCGCAGCTCGACGCCTATCGGACTGCGGAAAGCCAGGCGATCGTCAACGGCTATCTGGGCATCGCGGTCGCACTCGCCATCGTCGCGGCGGTGGTGTGGCTGTTCCGTAACGCGCTGAAGGGCGAACGGCATGAGGCAAGCAGCGGGCTGGCCGGGCTGGACCTGCTCAAGCGGCCGCGCTTCGGCTTCGGCGCGCTGTGCATCTTCCTCTATGTCGGCGCCGAAGTCTCGATCGGATCGCTGATCGTCAACTATCTGATGCAGCCCCAGGTGCTGGGCCTGGGCGAACAGGCGGCGGGCAAGCTGATCGGCGTCTATTGGGGCGGGGCGATGATCGGCCGCTTCATCGGGTCGGCGGTGCTGCGCGTGGTCAGCCCGGGCAAGGTGCTGGCAACGGTCGGCGTTGCCGCGATCCTGCTGATCGCGCTGTCGACGCAGACGACCGGCACGGTCTCGGCCTACAGCCTGCTGGCGATCGGCCTCGCCAACGCGATCATGTTCCCGACGATCTTTACGCTGGCGTGCGAGAAGCTGGGCGCGCGTGCGGCGGACGGTTCGGGCATCATTAACGTCGCGATCGTCGGCGGGGCGATCGTGCCGCTGTTGACCGGGGTCATCGCCGATGTCTCGGCCAGCCTGGCGGTCGCGCTGGTGCTGCCGGCCCTGTGCTATGCGGTGATCGCTGCCTTCGGCGTCTATGCCCGCCGGCCGGCCTGACCCGGACCCCGGCCCAGCACGACAAGCAACAGCACTGCACCTGCCGTCAACAACGCGAGCACGAGGAACAGCGCCGCAAAGCCATAGAGCGGCACCAGCGCCAGCGTCAGCCATGGCATGACCAGCGACGGCATCGTATTGGTCAGGTTGAACAGGCCCAGGTCGCGGCCGCGATGGCGCGACGACGGCAGGACGCGCAGGGTCTGGCTGGCGTGGAGCGACAGAAAGACCGTGCTGGCCAGCCCGAACAGCGCGTAAGCCGCGATCGCCATTGGCAGGGTGGTCGCGAGCGCCATCATCCCCAGCCCGGCCGCACAGAGTGCCGCCAATCCGGCCAGCGGTGCCAGCGGGCGGCCGGTACGGTCCGACCATCGCCCCAGCGCGAGGGCGACGATCACCGCGGCGCACAGCACGGTCATGAAGATCTGTGCGGTGCGATGCGCGGGAAAGCCGGGCGCAAGGCTGCGCAGCCACAGCAACAGGAACGCGAACAGCGACGCCTCGGCAATCTGGACGAGCAGCCGCGCCAGCCACATGCCGATCACCGCACGCGGCCCGCTCGGTGCGGGATCGCGCGGGTCGGGTGCGGCGGGCGCGGACGTGGCCAAATGCGGCATCGCCCGCGCGCGCGCCGCGACCAGCCCCGGCGTGACCATCGCCAGCACCAGGATCGCGACGATGGTCGTGCCCCAGCGGGCTGGATCAAGCGGATCGGCGGTCACGACCACCCCGGCCAGCGCGCCGAGCGCCGGGGCAAAGGCGAGCAGCCCGCCCAGCAGCCCCTTTTGCGCGTCGGGCACCGCATCGCCCGCCCACGCCGCGAGCGGCGCGAGCATGGCATTCAGGCAAAGCTGCCAGCCGATGATGCGCAGGATCAGTTCGCCCGGACCCGTCGCCAGCGGCATGGTCACCATCAGTGCCGACGATCCGATCATCCCCAACGCGATCAGCGGCCGCCGCACGCGCAGCGCATCGCTGATCCAGCCAAAGCCGATATTGGCGAAGCTGGCGGTCAACGCGCCGGCAAAGGTGCAATGGGCGATCAAAGTGAGCGCGCGCCCGGGGTCGTCGCCGCTGATCGCGGTCGCCTGCAACGGCAGCAACAAGGTGAGAAACGGCACATAGGCCACCGCACCGCCGGCAAAGGCCAGCGCGTAAAGCGACAGAAAGCGCGAATGCTGGGCGGCGGGACCCGCAGGGTCAGCCACGGTCATCGGCCGGCGGCGGGGCGGTGCTTTCGCGCACCACCAGTTCGCTGGCCAGTTCGACCGGCAGTTCCGACTGTTCGTCGCCCGTGGCCCGGATCAGCAACTCCACCGCGCGGGAAAATGCGCCGGCGATAGGCTGATCGATCGCGCAGAGCCGGGGGCGGGTGAAGCGCACGACCGGCGTGTTGTCGAAACTGATCAGCGACAGGTCGCGGGGCACCGCCATGCCGCGCGCCTTGGCCACGTCCAGCACCGCCAGCGCCATCTGGTCGCTGCTGGCGATGATGGCGGTCGGGGGCAGTGGGTGCGCCAGCAGCCGATCCGTCGCGGTCACGCCGCTGGCATGACCGAAATCGCCGCGCTCGCAATAGCCGGCGGTGGCAAGTCCCGCCCCCGCCATTGCCGCGCACCAGCCGTCGATGCGCCATTGCGACAGGCTGTAGTCGGCCGGTCCGGCGATGAAACCGATGCGGCGATGGCCCAGCGCGATCAGATGTTCGGTCGCGAGCCGCGCGGAATTTGCGTCGCCCAGGGTCATCGCGATGCCGGGACCGCGCGCCTGCGAACCGATGCGGGCAAAGGGGATGCGGCGATCAGACAGCAGGCGCGTGATCTGGGCGTTTTCCGAATGCGGCGGGGTCAGGATGACGCCGTCGGGCTGCAGGGCAGCCAGCGCCGCGCCCAGCTCGCGCTCGACATGGTCGCTATGCGTGTCGATCAGCTCGAAGATCATGCGGTAGCCATGTTCGGCGGATTTCAGCATCCCGCCGAGCAGCATCTGGTCGACCCAGTCATTCCCCTGCCGCGCCTGCCATTCGGCGATGGTGCGGTCGCGATCGTTGATCGCCAGGATCAGATAGGATCGCGATCCGCTCATCCGCTGGGCCGCGATCGAGGGGACATAGCCCAGCTTGTTGATCGCCGCCTGCACCCGCGCCTTCATTGCCGGGCGGACATTGGGTTCGTTGTTGATGACGCGGCTGACGGTCTGGAGCGAAACACCCGCGTCGGCGGCGACATGCTTGATGGTTACGGCCTGGCGGCGTCTGGCCATGCGTGTTCAGTCCTTTTCGACGCCTTTCATACAGGCCAGTCCCGTCTCCTCATCCTGCCTGCACTGATAGACCCGGATCCAGTCTATCACGAAAGCGGCGGGCAGCGTGTCCTTGCCGATGCCCTTGTCGTTATTGTCCTCCGCCAATCGCCCCCCGATCGCCAGATTGGCCATCAGGTAGAAGGGCTGGTCGAACGGCGCAACCGGATTTCCCGCCGCGCGCGGCGATGCGGTGCGCCACTGGTCGGCGGTGACGTCCCAATAGAGCCGCCCGTCGAGGAAGAAGCGCATCCGCCCCTTGCCCCATTCCAGCGTCCAGACGTGGAAATCATCGGACGGCAGCGACAGGTCGGGCAGCGCGACGCGACGCTCGATATGCGTGTTGCGCGGCGGCGAATCGCCGAAATGCAGCGCGCTGAGCGTGCGGTTCTCGCCCCGATCGCCCGCGCACACGGTGCAGGTGGCGCCCATGTTGACCGCTTCCAGAATGTCGATCTCGCCCGACAACGGCCAGCCGCCATAGACGTTGTCGGCCGGCATCATCCACACCGCCGGCCAGGTGCCCTGGCCCTTGGGCACCTTGGCGCGGAACTCGATCCGGCCGTATCGCCAGCTCGCCAGGCCCAGGGTACGGATTTTGCCCGAGCTATAGGGTTGGGTGACGGTCGGGTTGGGCGTCGCGGCGATCTCCGGCGGCCGGTCGGGGCCGGTGAAGCGTTCCTTGCGCGCCATCAGGTGCAGCATCCCGTCGGCAACTCGGATGTTGGCATCGCGGTCGGTATAGCATTGCTGCTCGTTGTTGCCGCCGCCCCAGCACGACACTTCCGGCCGCCATTTGGTCAGGTCGAGCGCGGTCCCGTCAAATTCGTCGGACCAGACCATTTTCCAGTCGGGTGCCGGAGCCGCGGTCTTGGTCTGCGCAGCCGCCGGGCCGGCCAGGGCCAGCAGGACGATCGAAAGGTGGGGCAGCCACTTCATGCGTTTCTCCTCTTGCGATCCCGGCGGGCTTTGCCCGGCCGCGCGTCTGTCGAGCCAAAAAAGGGCGGGCCTGGGCCATGCCCGGACCCGCCCCGAAACCCGCCCGACCGGCGCCGCGCGATCAGAAATTGAAGCGCGCGAGGAAGGTAAAGCGCCGGTCGTTGCGGAACGCCGATCGCGTCACGCGGGTGCCGTCGAAATCGATGACCTGGCTGGTCTGGGTGACTTCGTCGAGCAGGTTCACGCCCTGGACGCCGACCTTCAGATTCTTGTTCACCGTGACGAAGATCGAACCGTCAAGCTGACCGGTCGCTTCGCCATAGATGGGCGAGAACGGGAAGATGACGTCGCGCGGCGTCTGGAGGAAGTCGGAGCGCCAGTTATAGGCGACACGCGCCGACAGGAACGATTTTTCATAGAACAAGGTCGCGTTGACCGTGTGTTTCGACACGCCCGCCAGCGGCAGATTGCCGGTGAACGGGCTTTGTTCGGCACCCAGGTTGCTGTTGTTGAAATCACCCGCATCGACATAGGTATAGGTGATCTGCGAACCAAAGCCGCTCAACGGGCCGGGCAGGAAAGTATAGGTCTGCTGATAGGCCAGCTCCACGCCCTTCAACGTGCCGCCGTCGCTGTTGACGGGGCCGTTGACCAGCACGTCGGTCGAAACCCCGCTGCCGCTGGTGAAGTTGCGCACCACCGCGCCGCCATTGACGATCCCGCTGATGTCCTTGACGAACCCGGCGAGCGTGATGGAGCCGACGCGATCGAAATACCATTCGAACGACAGGTCGTAGTTCCACGCCTGGGTCGGTCGAAGCAGGCGGTTGCCCGTGAAAATCTGGAACAACGGCCCGGTGTCGAGCGTGCCGGCGGAGCGCAGGTTCGTGGTATTGTCCGAAATCGCACCCCCGGTGGCGAAGGATGACAGGTCGGGCCGGAAAATCCCCCGCGACACCGCGCCACGCACCAGCATCCCGTTGCCGAAGTCGATCCGCGCGTTGAAACTGGGCAGCCAGTTGTCGAAATCGATGTTCGAACTGTCGTCAATGATTTCGCTGGTGAAGACCGAGGCAAATTGCGCCAGCCGCTGCGGCGACAGGCTGCAATAGCCCGGTGCCACCTGGCCGGGCTGCAAGTTGCCGCACGCTTGCTGAAGCTCGGCGACGCTCACCCGGCCGTCGCCATTGCCGCCCGGCGGTGCATCGAAAAAGTCGCCGGCCGGGAAATTGATCTGCCCGCCGCTGCGCACCGTCGTCTTGACATAGCGCAGACCGACATTGCCGGCGAGCGTCACGTCGCCACCCAGGTCGGCACCGAAATCGGCGCGCGCATAGACGCCGAAAGTGCTTTCATCGACGTCGGAAATCTCGCCCGCCGTCCACGGCCCGCCCGCCACGACATTGGAGCGCGCGGCGAGCGGAATCCACGCATTCGGGGTCAGCGTGAAATCGGTGATCGCGCGCGCCTGGTCTCGGATCGATCCGCTCAGATAATCGGCGACCAGATTGTCGCCGCCAAAGAAGAACGCCGATCCGTCGCCCAGCGGCACGGGGGCGTTGCCGCGCTGGAAATTGCTGCCGAACGGGTCGCGCAGCGTCGACGAACCGGGGAAGTCGCGGACATAGGCACCGCCAGGTCCGAAAACCTGTGGATCCGCGCCGTTCCAGTTGCCGCCGCGCCCGGTCCATGGCGCCCCCAGATTGCCCCAGTTGGAAAAATTGGCGTTGCGGGTCACCCGGTTGCGGTCGCCCCAGCGCGCACCGAACCGCGCCTTCTTGAAGAACCCGTCTTCGCTGACGTCATACTCCGCGTCGAAGCGCATCGTGGTCAGCTCGCCTTCGTTGCGCACCTGATTGTCGATCAGGAACCAGTAGAAGGTGTTGGCGGGATCGTTGAAATAGCCCGCCGGCGAATTGGTCGCGCCGGGCTGGAGGAACTGGACCTGCGGCGTCGTGCCCGAATTGTCGATGAAGACGTCGGTATAGGTCTGCATCGTGCCGATGAAGCCTTCCTCGGTCCGGTCCGAATTGATCTTCTGCAATTCGATGTTGAAGCGCAGCCGGTCGGTCGGCTCCAGCTTGAGCGTCAGCGAATAGTCCTCGGTCATCGCCTCGTCTTCGCGCTGGAAGCGAAGCAGCTCGGTCGGGATGCCGCGCCCGCCGTTGAACGGCTGCGCCTGGGTCAGCGTGCCGGTGACAAACTGGTTGCCCTGGAACACCGGTGTCGTGCCGGGCGCGGGCACCGGAAACAGTGCGTCGTCATTGACCAGCGCCAGAATCGCGAATTCGTCGAGCGTCGCTTCGGTCTCCGCGCGCAGATATTCCAGCGTCAGCGTGGCGCGGCCGTCGCTGCTCTGCCACTGGCCGACCGCCGAATAGGCATTGCGGTCGCGGGTCAAATCGGTGGTGCGCACCCCGGCGCCCTTGGGCACGAACACCGCGCCGGCGGGCGGGAAGGCGGAGGGGTCCAGCGGATCGCCCGAAAACCCCCCCGATCCCACCGCGCGGACGCGGATGCAGCCGGCATCGAGCGTGCGCGCACGATAACAGGGGTCGGTGATCTGTGACGCATCGGTGCGCGTCACCAGTTCCGACTGGGCATAAGCGAGCTGAAGCCCGAAGGTGCCGATCCCGGTTTCAAAGGTGTTCGACGCCAGGATCGAAAAGCCGGGCGACCATTCCTTGGCCAGATCGCCATAATTGCCCTCGACCGTGCCGGCGATGCTGAAGCCGCGCTTGTCCAGCGGCTTGCGCGTGACCAGGTTGACGGTGCCGGAAATGCCGCCGTCGATCATGTCGGCGGTGCCGTTCTTGAATACTTCGACCCGGCCGAGCAGTTCGGGCGACACGTCGTTGAACGACAATTCGCGGCCGCCATTGGCGGAGAAGATGTCGCGGCCGTTCAGCTCGGAGCGGACGAAGGGCAGGCCGCGGATGATGACGCCCGACCCCTCGACTGAAAAGCGGTCGGGGTCGTTGCGCTGTTCGAAGCGCGAGATGTTGATGCCGGGCACGCGCTGCAGCGCCTCCGCCACCGATCGGTCAGGCAGCGCGCCGATGTCTTCGGCCGTGATGACGTCGACGACGGTGTCGGCGTTGCGCTTGATCGTCTGGGCGCTGGCGAGCGAGCGGCGGAAGCCGGTGACGACAATCTCGTCTTCGGCGGGCGTTGCGGTCCCGTCGTCGGCAGGCGCGGGCTGGGCAGTGCCGTCCTGCGGTTCGGCGGCGGTCTGCGCCAATGCCGGTGGTGCGGTGAACGCGGCGAGCGCGAGGCCAGATGCCGTGGACATTGCCGCCAGGCGCGATGCGCGCGCGATGCCGCTCATGGGTTTGCGTGCCAAACCAACCTCCCCTCAAAACCTGTTTCGTGCCGGCTATGACTGCTGGCCTCGCCACGGATGATATCGGCAATTGAGAGCGTTCACAAGCGCGAAATATGAACGTTCACATGTTGGCGATTTGCGCTATGTTTCGCCCTGCCGCATCAACCGGGGCAGCAAGACCAGCCGGGACGCGCGCACGCAGGAGAGGATCGGGGACATGGCCATCGAGCATATCGTCATCGTCGGCGGGGGCACCGCAGGCTGGATGGCAGCGGCGGCGCTATCGCGGCTGCGTGCGGGCCGTCCCGTCTCGATCACGCTCATCGAATCCGAACAGATCGGCACCGTCGGCGTCGGTGAGGCGACCATCCCGCCCTTTGTCGATTTCAACCGCCTGCTCGAAATCGACGAGCGCGAGATGATGTCGTGCGTGCAGGGGAGCTTCAAGCTGGGCATCCAGTTCGTCAACTGGGGCCGGATCGGCGACAGCTACATCCATCCGTTCGGCAATTACGGCTATGAGATCGACGGTATTTCGTTCCACCATGTCTGGCACCGATATCACGTCGCCGGAGACAACCGCCCGATCCAGCTGTTCAACATGGAAACCATGGCGGCGCATTTCGGCCGTTTTGCCCGCACCGCCGATTATCAGCGCGACGATCTGCCGCCGGTCAATTACGCCTATCATATCGACGCGGGGCGCTATGCCCGCTTCCTGCGCACCTATGCCGAGCAGCGCGGCGTGGTGCGGCGCGAGGGCAAGGTGGGCGATGTCGCGATCGACGGCGAAACCGGCTTCGTCACGTCGGTAACGCTCGATGACGCGACGCTCATCGCCGGCGACCTGTTCATCGACTGCTCGGGCTTCCGCGGCCTGCTGATCGAGCAGGCGCTGCACACCGGCTATGAGGACTGGTCGCACTATCTGCCGTGCGACCGCGCCGTCGCGCTTCCCTGCCTGCGTGAGGATGGCAGCCCGCCGCTGCCCTATACCCGCGCCACTGCGCACAGTGCCGGCTGGCAGTGGCAGGTGCCGCTCCAGCACCGCAACGGCAATGGCCACGTCTATTGCAGCAGCTTCATGGCCGACGATACCGCGCTCGACATCCTGGTCGGGAACATCGCGGGCAAGCCGGCCGCCGATCCCAACTGGCTGCGCTTCGTCACCGGGCGGCGCAAGAAGTTCTGGAACAAGAATGTCGTCGCGCTCGGCCTGGCGGCGGGGTTCATGGAGCCACTCGAGTCCACGTCGATCCACCTCATCAACACCGGCATCAACAAGCTGATCGCGCTCCTCTCGCTAGACGGGGTAACGCCGGTGCAGGAGGCAGCCTTCAACCGGCTGACGGGCAAGGAATATGCGCGCATCCGCGACTTCCTGATCCTGCATTATAAATCCACGGCGCGTGACGACAGCGACTTCTGGAATCATTGCCGGACCATGGCGGTGCCCGACAGCCTCACCGAAAAGATCGAGCTGTTCCGCCACAATGGCCAGATCTTCCGCGAGGATGACGAACTGTTCACCGAGACGAGCTGGGCGGCGGTGATGATGGGTCAGGGCATTGCGATGCAGGGCCACAACGCGATGGCCGACAGCCTGCCCGAACCGACGACGCGCCAGGAATATGACGCGATCGAACAATCCATCCAGTATGTCGTCCAGCACATGCCGAGCCATGCCGACTATCTCAGCCGATACTGCCCGGCGGCGGCCTAGAACCAGAGGCGGATGCCGGCGACGAACTGGGTAACGCTGGGGTCGGTGCCGGCCGCGCGCGCGAAGTCCGCGCCGCGACCGGTGCGCCAGCTTTGCTCGACGCCGATATAGGGGGCGAACTCGCGCACGAATTCATAGCGTAACCGCACGCCGAAATCGAACTGGTCGAGCCCGGCCCCAACGCCCAGCATCGGGATATCCTGGGCGGCGAGATTGGCTTCGATACGGGGTTGAACGATCAGGCGCTGAGTGATGCGCTGGTCGAGCTCAGCCTCGATCCGCGCGGTCAGGTCGCCGCGATGCGACAGGAACAGGGCAGCGTCGATCTCGAACAGATAGGGCGCGAGCCCCTGGATGCTGACGACCGCATGGGTCGTGTCCGGCCCGGCGATGTCGTGGCGAATGCCGGCCTGCACGTCGAAGAACGGCGCGATCGCGCGCGCATAGAGCGCCTGCACCTCGGCATCGTCGGGGGCGGCGCCGAACGCCCCTTCGCCTTCGCTCTTGAACCACAGCCGCTCGGTCGGTCCGCCATAATAGCCCTGTATGTCCCACAGATAGCCGTCGCGGCCATCGCGCATCTGGACTTCCGCCCGATCGACCTGGAACCAGAACAGCGGATAATCGCCGTGCACCTGCTGCAACGCGCGCCGCGACGCCCGCATCGCCTCGGCGCCCCAGATCGCATCGGCGGCGCGCGGCGGGCCGCTGCCGGCCCCGGGCGGGGGTGGCGTCTCGATGCCGGGGGCCTCAGCCGGTGGGCTTGGCAGGCTTGGCGGGGCCGGCATTGCATGTCCCGCGTGCGGATCGGCCATCTGGTGCCCGGCGTGCGGGTCGGCCTGAACCGGCGGAAGCGTCGGTTCGGGTGTCGGCGCAGGTGAGGCTTGATGCGCGCTGTGGCTGCCATGCCCGCCATGATCCTGGGCCTCGGCAGGCGTGGCCGCCACCGCGACGGCGAGCGCCAGCCATCGGCCATGGGCGAGCGTCACGCCGGTTGCTCCGGCCCCATCACGGTCACCGTCTGCATCATGCCGCCATGCATGTGATAGAGCAGGTGGCAGTGAAACGCCCAGTCGCCGGGTTCGTCGGCGGTGAGGTCGAACGTCGCGCTGGCGCCCGGCTGGACGATCATCGTGTTCTTGCGCGGCTGGCTTTCGGCAGGCTGGCCGTTGACCAGTTCAAAGAACATCCCGTGCAGATGGATGGGGTGCGCCATCATCGTGTTGTTGACCAGCTTGACGCGTACCCGCTCGTTCCAGGCAAAGCGGATCGGCACGTCGCTGACCGACGAATACATCCGGCCGTCGAACGACCACATATAGCGTTCCATGTTGCCGGTCAGGTGAAGCTCGATCAGTCGCGTCGGCGCGCGAACCTCGGGGCGCGGATCGCGAGCGGCGAGCATCCGGTAATTGAGCACGCGGTGCGGCACGTCGCGCAGGCCGAGCCCGGGGTCGCCCATTTTGTCGACCGGCGCCATCGCCACCATGTCGATTCCCGGCCCCACCGCCACATCGGGCGGCAGCAGTGACGTGTCGCGCATCTTCATGCCGGCCATGTCCATCGCGGGATCGGACCTTGGCTTCGCATCATCGGCGGTCATGCCATGGCCCATCGCACCATGGTCCATCGCACCATGGTCCATCGCACCATGGTCCATCGTGCCGTGGCTCATCGTGCCGTGGCTCATCGTGCCATGGTCCATCGTGCCATGACCCATGTTCCCATGATCCATGCCGCCTTCACCGGGGGCGCCGTGATTCGCCGCGCCATGGTTCATGCCCATGTCGCCCATCGTCAGCACCGGCGGATCGCGCAGCGGCGGCACGTCGGCGCGCAGTCCCGGCGCGCTGGCCAGCGTGGCGACCGCCATGCCCGATCGCTCCATCGATTCCGCCACGATGGTATAGGCGGGCGCCGAACCCGGCTCGACGATCACGTCATAGGTTTCGGCGGTGCCGATCTGGAACTCGTCGACCTCGACCGGCCGCACCGGCTGGCCGTCGGTGGCGACGACCTGCATCGCCAGGCCCGGGATGCGCACGTTGAAGAAGCTCTGCGCCGACCCGTTGATGACGCGCAGGCGGATCCGCTCGCCGGCGCGGAACAGATATTCCATCCCCTCGCCCGGCCCCCGGCCATTGGCGAGGAAGGTGTAGGTCGGTGCGCCGATGTCCGCAATGTCGGTCGGCATCATGCGCATCCGGCCCCACATCCGTCTTTCTTCCGCCGACATCGGATAATCGTCGGTCAACGTGTTCTGGCGATAGTTGAAATAGCCGCCGCCGGTGCGCAGCCGGTTCATGATGAAATGCGGGTCGAGCGTGGTGAACTCGCTGAGCAGCAGGATGTAGTCGCGATCGACCCCCAGGGGATCGCCGCCGCGCGGCGCGATGATCATCGGCCCGTAATGGCCGGACTGTTCCTGCAGGCCGGAATGGCTGTGGTACCAGTAGGTCCCGGCCTGGCGGACGGGAAAATCATAGGTGAAGGTCTCGCCCGGGCGGATGCCGGGAAAGCTGATGCCGGGCACGCCGTCATACTGGAACGGCACCAGCAGGCCGTGCCAATGCACCGAACTGTCGACGTCCAGCCTGTTCGTGACGTTCAGGCGGACGCGCTGGCCCTCGACCAGGCGGATGAGCGGGCCGGGCACGCTGCCGTTCACCGCGACGCCGGGACCGCGCCGCCCCTCGACCACGCGATGGCCGCTGCCGATCGTCAGGTCGATCACCTCGCCTGACACCTCGTCGAAGCCGGCCGGGATCGGGCCGCCGCGGCGCGGCGCGCGGTGCATCGAATGCCCCTGCGCCCAGGCCGGCATCGTCAGCAACGATGCGCCGGCACCCATGCCGGCCAGCACCGATCGCCGTGAACGTGAATGCACCATGGTGTTGCCTGTCCTTCGCCGCGCCGATACTATACCCCCCTTGGGTATTCAAGCGGGTCGGCGAGATGGGTAGGCACAAGGCGGAAATCCGCAATCGGCTGAAGCGAATCGAGGGTCAGGTGCGCGGCGTCATCCAGATGGTGGAGGACGATCGCTATTGCATCGACATCCTCCACCAGGTCCAGGCGATCAAGGCGGCGCTCGGCAAGGCCGAGAGCGAGATCCTGAAGGACCACGCCGCCTGCTGCGTCGGCGAGGCGATCGCCGCGGGCGACGCCAATGAACAGCGTGCCAAGTTCAACGAGCTGATCGAGCTGTTCGAAAAAGTGAAGCGCTGAACGAACCGACGGCCAGGCGGCCGGCAACGGCAATCAGCGGTGATTGGCGACGACGCTCGCGACGACGGTCTGCATCAGCTGCTGGCGCTCGGGAATCGGCCGGCGCGTGTCGCCGATCAGGACCGCGATCGCATAGCTCTTGCCGTCGGGTGCGGTCAGGATGCCGACATCGTTGAAGCCCGCGGTGCGGCCAAAGAAATCCTGGCCGGTCCCGGTCTTGTGACCCAGCACCCAGCCGGCAGGTACCGCACCCTTCAGCCGCGCGCGGCCGGTGCGCGATTCCTGCATGGTGGAGATGAGCAACGTCGTCGATCCCGCCGACAACAGCTCGCCGCGCTTCAGCCGGGCAAGCGCGTTGGCGATCGCCGCCGCCCCCGCCCCGTCGATCGGTTCGGCGACATAGCTGTCGAACGCCGCCTGACGCACTTCGCGCGGCAGCTTGGCACGGGCCGCCTCGAACGCGCGGCCCATCGCATAATCCTGCTTCCATTCCAGCCCGGCGGTGCGCGACTGGAGCAGCCGTTCGCCGGGGCCGAAGCGGATATTGCCGAGATTGCGGTCGGCGATGAAGCCGCGCACCGCCTGCGGCCCGCCGACCAGCTGGAGCAGCCGGTCATTGGCGGTATTGTCGCTCATCGTCATGGCGCGGCGGAACAGTTCGCCCACCGTCGTCCGATAGCTGCCGTCCTTCATCAAGCCGGCGATCGGCTGATGGAACAGCGTCAGGTCGTTGCGGGTGATCGTCACCGAATCCTCGAGCCGCACGCGACCTTTGTCGCGCGCATCGAGCATCGTCATCGCCACCCACAGCTTGCTGACGCTTTGCTGCGGCATGCGCTGGTCGCCGTTCTTGGCGACCATCCAGCCTTCATCGATGCTCTTCACCGCGATGCCGACCTTGCCCCCGAATTCGGTTGCGATCGCGTCGATGCCCGTCACCAATGCCGCGGGGGCCACGGGAGGCGGCGGCGCGGGGCGCACCGCGGCAGGCACCGGCATCACCGCCCGCGGGGCCGGGGCCGCGCTGAGCGTCGGGG
>NZ_LSHX01000053.1 GCF_001555965.1 Sphingomonas sp. CCH21-G11 | reverse complement strand
CCCTTCGACTGCCTGCCAAGGCAGGCGCTCAGGACAGGCTTCGACAAGCTCAGCGGCTACTCAGGATGAGCGGTTGAAGAATAGTGGTGCTTGTTCCCACCCGAACCGCTCATCCTGAGTAGCGACTGAGCCTGGCGGAGGCGCGTATCGAAGGACGCAGAGCAACCTCACCGCCGATCGAACGCCTGGAACTCATAGGCGATCGACGCTTCGACCAGCCGCTCCCACAACTCCGCCACGGCAGCCTCCGGGATGCCGGCCGCCGCCGCGCTCGCCCGCGCGTTAGCGATGACTTCGGCCTTGCGCGCTTCGTCGCGCACCAGCGCGCGGTCGGGCTTGATGCGTGCGGCGGCGTCCATATAGCCGAACCGGCGGGCGAGCAGCGCAATGAGGTCGCGGTCGACCTGATCGACGCCGGCGCGCACCTGCGCCATCGTCGTGCAATCGGCCGGGTCGAGAATATCGGTCATGGTCGCCGCCCATGCCGCCCGGCGTGCGCGCTGTCCAGCGTCGGCGTTCGGCTTGACTCGGTGGCGCACCCCCGCTAACCGCCCCACCTTCGCAATTGGCCCCGCACCCCGGTGAAGCGGCGGCCCTGCTCGATCGATCCGATCCTCGGCTTGATCGGCGTCAGGCGATGACCGGGATCGCGATCAGGGCAATCATTCGTGCCTGCCCCGGTCAACGTCGTTGGCAATTGAATTGAGGATTTATCATGTCGAAGCGTTCCAGCGCCAAGTACAAGCTCGACCGCCGGATGGGCGAAAACATCTGGGGTCGCCCGAAGAGCCCGGTCAACAAGCGTGAATATGGCCCCGGCCAGCACGGCCAGCGCCGCAAGGGCAAGATGTCGGACTTCGGCATCCAGCTGCGCGCGAAGCAGAAGCTGAAGGGCTATTATGGCGACGTGACCGAAAAGCAGTTCAAGCGCGCCTATGAAGAAGCGTCGCGCATGAAGGGCGACACCAGCCAGAACCTGATCGGCATTCTCGAGCAGCGGCTCGACATGATCGTCTATCGCGCCAAGTTCGCGCCGACGATCTTCGCCGCGCGCCAGCTGGTCAGCCACGGCCATGTCCGCGTCAATGGCGTCAAGTGCAACATCGCGTCGCGCCGGGTGAAGCCGGGCGAGGAAATCACGCTGAGCGACAAGGCCAAGGAAATGGCGCTGGTCATGGAAGCGCAGAGCCTGGCCGAGCGCGACATCCCCGACTATGTCGCGCCGGACGGCACGGCAAAGGTCACCTTCACCCGCGTGCCGACGCTCGATGAAGTGCCCTATCCGGTGAAGATGGAACCCAATCTGGTCGTCGAATTCTATTCGCGCTGATCGGATCCGATCCAGACCGACAAGAAGGGGGTGCCCGGCCGGGCGCCCCCTTTTTTCATGCACTGATCCGTTTTCGTTCTGGCAAACTGCAGTCAAAGCAGCGCGGGTGCATTGCCGCCGACCGGGCGGGGCAGCGCAGACGGCAGCGGAAATTGCGCAAGCCGTCCCGCCACGATCTCGTGCGCGCGCGCAATTTCGGTCGCGATTGCCGACCTGACCTGCGCTTCGCGATCGATGCGCATCGCATTGTCGAAGGCGACGCCCTCCTTCTTGGAATAAGTCGAGAATAGCGGACCGTTTACGACCGTCTCCGGAAAGCCCTTTCCCGGATCGATGCCGAAATGCTCGGCGATCATCGTCAGGCAAGGTGCCGGCGCAGCGAAGAAGTGCTGCGCGTCGAGCGACAGTGTCGCGGGGTGACGCACGAGCACATCGGCAAAGACACGCAGCTGAGCCAGCCACAGCATCGCGGCGCGGCCGACGATATCCAGCCGATCGAGCGGACCTGCGAGCGCCGCGATCGGCGCGGCCAGTTCGGCGGTGATGCGGCCGACCCATTGCCGGTGCCCTTCGCTGCGCAGGACGGCGGCGAGATAGGCGTCGAGTGGGAAGTAGAGCAGGATCGCGCGGCTGTCCGGCACGCGCATCAGATCGTCGATCACGAAGTTGACCGGAACATTCGCCTTGATGATCGTCGCGTGATCGTGCGGGTGGCGACGGGACACCAGACCCAGGACCGAACGCCTTAGCGGCGCAAATTGCGCCATGGCGGCGGCGCTCTGGGCCGATGCCGCTGCCACCTGGCGCAGTGCAAAGGGTTCGCGCAGAACCAGCGGGCCGTGGTCGACATCGAGCGCGCGAGCCAGCAGGGTCGACCCGCAATGCGCGATATGAAAGATCCAGCACACCCCCGCGGCCGGAGGCGAGTGATCGATCACTGCGTCGAGCTTCACCCGCGCCTGGCGGGGTGAGGCCGTCACGATCCGCTGATCCAGAAAGATCGACCGGCGGTACGTGTCGCGCGTCATCGGCGCGAACACCATCTCGTCGGCATCGATCGCCTGCGGATAATGGTCGGGAGAGGCCAGCATCGCCCGCAACGGGCCCGCAGAATCGGTCGACATCGAGGCATGCTTTCAACGGCGCCGCGGACGCGGCTAAGATATGGACAGAGCGCGGAGAATAGTGTGGCGAAACTCAGCCCGCCCGGAAAGGGCAAACCATGGGCGTTGATCGAACGGTCGGATGAAGGGTCGATTCTCGAGGTCTCGCCGGAAATGGTGCGGAGCGCCTACCGCGCGCATGGCGCGATCCTGTTACGCGGTTTCGCGGCCGATCTGGACGCATTCCGACGCTTCACCGGCCAGTTCATCGCAACCTCGGTTTTCAACGAAAGTCCCGATCGCAGGCTGCTCGAGCCGGGGGAGAATATCCAGACGGTGAACGGGGGGCAGGCCCCCTTCCCCCTGCATCCGGAATTGGCGCGTGAGCCGTGGAAGCCCGATGTCTGTTTTTTCCATTGCCTGACGCCGCCGCGGGCGCAGGGTCAGACCACGATCTGCGACGGAACCGCGATCGTCGATGCACTGCCCGCATCGCTGGTTGCCGAGCTTGCGCGGCGACGGCTGCTCTACATTCGACCTGCAACACCGGAAACCTTGGAGTTCTGGCTAGGCACCGCCGACCCCCGCGACGACCAGCTTCGGTCGCCGCCGCCGCATGTCCCCTATCAGTTCCGGCGGACGCCACAGGGCATCCTGCGGATTTTCGTCCGGCCTGTTCTGCACGTCCCCATGTTCACGCCTGCGCTCGCTTTCGGCAATTTCCTGCTGTTCGCGCACGATTATCTGGGGCTCGATCGCTACCCGGTTCTGGACGACGGCAGCACCTTTCCGGCCCCCTGGCTCGACCAGATCCGCGTCGTCGGTCAGCGATTGAGCGTCGCGTTGGCGTGGCAGGCCGGGGACCTGCTGATGATTGACAACACCCGCTTCATGCACGGCCGAACCGCCGTCGTCGATCCCGACGACCGGCTGATCGCAACCTGTTTCGGCTATCTCGATTTCGCCGAGACCAGTGGATGGGAACGCGACCACGCGCCCTGGCGGCGCGCGAATTTCCGCCCGCCCCAGCCCCGACACCCAAGGTCGGAAGGATGATCGGTCCACGGCGCATATCCGGCGCCGCGGACCCCGCGATCACTTCTTCAAGGTGCGCTCGAGGAACGCGTCGGCGCGGCTGAGCATGTCGATGCGAACCGCGGAATCCGCCAGCTGGTGCGCGACGTCGGGATAAACCACCAGCTCCACCGGCTTGCCCGCCCGCTTCAGCGCCCTTTCCATCGCGCGTGCCTCGTCCACGCGCACGTTAATGTCCTTGTCGCCGTGGAACAGCAGCACCGGCGCCTTGAATGCGGCCGCGAAGCGCGTCGGCGAACCTTCCTGGAGCTGCGGCCCTTCGCCGATATAGTCCTGAAGCAGGCGAGTGTTGACGAAGCCGGTCTGCTCAGACCGCAGCATTTCGAGATCGGTCACGGGCGCAATGGCGACCACCGCCTTGAACAGGTCGGGCGCCAGCACATTCGACTGAAGCGCCGCATAACCGCCATAGGACCAGCCGACGATCGCCAGCCGGGCGGGATCGGCAATCCCCTGCTTCACCAGCCAGCGGCCGGCGTCGTTGACGTCGCCGATCGCGACCTTCCACGATCGGAAGCCGTTCTCCTGGAACCAGCCTTCGCCATAGCCGGACGATCCGCGATAGTTCGGCTGAAGCACCGCATAGCCACGGTTGACGAAGAACTGGGCGAGCCAGTCAAAGCCCCATTCGTCGCGGGCCGCGGGGCCGCCATGGGGCAGCACGATGGCCGGCAGGTTCTTTGCCGGCACGCCCACCGGAAGCGTCAGATAACCCGGCACCTGCGTGCCGTCGGCGGCGGGATAGACGATCGACTTCTGCTCGCTGATCGCGACGTCGGCGAGCTGCGGCCGTTCGTCGGCGATCTGAAACAGCTGACGCTTGTCCTGATCGAAGAAGAAGAAACGGCCGGGATCGGTGTCGCTCGCTGCAAAGACCAGGTGCTTGCGTTCGTCCGCGCTTGAATCGACGATCCGGATCAGCGGTGTCCGCGGCAGTGCCCGCGCCAGCTTCGCCGCCAGGTCCGCATATTCCGCGTCGAAGAAATGGGTTTCGGTCCGATCGAGCGTGTACTGCGCGCCGACGATACGACCCTGACGACCGACCCGAACAATGCCGCTGACATCCACCTTGGGATGCGCGAAGGCGACCTCGGTCTTCATCGACCCGTCGAGCGCGACGCGGTAAAGCGCCTCGCGGCCATCGAGCTTTTTCAACGCATAGGCGACGTTGGCCTTGCCATCGACGGCAATGGGATAGAGCCCTTCGTCGGTCGACGAATCATAGGTCGAGAACGGCTCCCACTGCTTGCTTCCCGGGCGGCGATAGAAAAAGGCGCGCTTGCCCTTCGATTCGAAGTTGAGCTTGAGCGACGGATCATTCCCCATGATCCGAACCGCACCCGTTCCGTCGCTCAGATAGGTCGATACGGTCGAATCGGCGCTTTCGACATGCTCGACCTTACCTGTGTTCGTATCGAGCAGGTCGACCCCCAGCCCTTGCGCGAGCGAACCGATCGAGTTGAGGCGGGTCTTGGTCGGTACATAATTACGCGCAAGCAGCACCTTGCTGCTCGTGCCGTCGCGCCAGTCGATGACATAGCCGTCGGATTGCTGGATATATTGCTGATTTCGCTCGGTCGCCGACAGCGAACGAACATTCTTGCCGTCCGCGTCGAGTGCAATCAGCCGCTGATAGCCGAGCAGCGGGCCGTTATAATTGGCGACGCCATAAAGCGTGCACAGCAGGCGCTTGTCCGACGCCCAGCCGCATCCACCCAGCGTCATCGGCTTGCCGTCGGCGAAATTCACCGGCGTTGCGACATTGGTCGCCAGGTCGAGGACCTGGACCACCGTCGACTGCTCGGGCCCGGGCGAGACCAGCGCGATCCGCGTGCCATCGGGCGAGATGCTGGCGTCGAGCACGCGCTCGCGTGCGCCGAACGCGCTCGCCGCCTGTTCCCGGGACAGCGTCTGTGCCGTGGTTTGGGCAAAGGACGCGGTCGGCGCACAAGCCAACACGGTGCCCAGCAATAAGGATGAACGAAGCAACGGACGACCCCATGTCCTTTGTCCTGCGCAGGCGATGCCCCGGCAGCCATCCTACCCTGCGGGGCAGCCCGACAATTCGCAAGTCCCTGTCGCAGTGCCGTTTATCGCCGGGACCTCGCGGTCGCGCAATTGCAGAAGGGGCGGCAAGCTGGCACAGCACGGCACGATGCCATGTCACACGAGTGCCTGCCGATGATCCGCCCGCTTGCCGCCTTGACCCTCATCGCGGCGCCGCTTCCCGCGCTTGCCCAGACCCCCGCCCCGCCGTCGGTCGACACGATGCGCGAAGTGACGCGCACGCTGTCGTCCGACGCGTTCGAAGGGCGCGCGCCGGGCACGGCGGGCGAGGAAAGGACGATCGCCTATCTGATCGAGCAGTTTCAGAAAGCGGGGCTGAAGCCTGGCAACAACGGCAAGTGGACGCAGGACGTGCCGCTGGTCGAATTGCAGGCGAAGAATGTCAGCCCGCTGACCTTCACCGTCGGCGGCAAGACGATGGCGCTGGCCTATGGCCCGGAAATGGTCGTCGGCACCTATCAGGTCACGCCGCGCATCGACGTCGCCAATTCCGACGTCGTGTTCGTCGGCTATGGCATCAACGCGCCCGAACGCGGCTGGAACGACTATGCCGGCGTCGACGTGCGCGGCAAGACGGTGCTGATCCTGGTCAACGATCCCGATTACCGCACCCCGACGCTCGACGGCCTGTTCGGCGGGCGCGCGATGACCTATTATGGCCGCTGGACCTACAAATATGAGGAAGCGGCGCGCCAGGGCGCGGCCGCGGCGATCATCATCCACCAGACCGAACCCGCCGCCTATGGCTGGAACGTCGTCCAGTCGAGCTGGACGGGCGCGCAGCAGGTGCCCGACGCCGCAAACGGTCATATGGACCAGTCGAAGGCGATCGGCTGGATCCAGCTCGATCAGGCGAGAGCGCTGTTCGCCGCCGCGGGGATGGACTTTGCCGAGGCCGAGCGCGCGGCCGGGATCAAGGGGTTCCGGGCGATGCCGCTGAAGGGCGCGAAGGCGTCGGTCAGCTTCGACAATGCGGTGCGCAAGCATGCGTCGAAGAACGTCATCGCGATCCTGCCGGGCAGCCAGCGCCCCGACGAGATCGTGCTGCATTCGGCTCATTGGGATCATCTCGGGCGCTGCGAGGCGGCGCCCGACGGCGATGACATCTGCAACGGCGCGGTCGACAATGCGACCGGCACCGCGGCGCTGGTGGCGCTGGCCGAGGCACATGCCAAGGCCGGCCCGGCCCCGCGAACGCTGGCCTTCGTTGCGGTGACGGCGGAGGAATCGGGGCTGCTCGGTTCGGCCTATTACGGCGCCAATCCGGTCTTTCCGCTGGGCAAGACGGTGGGCGGCGTCAACATGGACGCGCTGTCGATGGCAGGGCCGGCGAAGAACGTCGTGGTAATCGGCCGGGGCAAGTCCGAACTCGACGGCTATCTCGACCGTGCTCTCGCCGCACAAGGCCGGGTCGCGACCAACGAACCCACGCCCGAAAAAGGCTTCTACTATCGCTCCGACCATTTCAGCCTGGCAAAATACGGCGTGCCGATGCTGTATTTTGAAGGCGGCGACGACCTCGTGAAGGGCGGGGTCGCGGCGGGAGAGGCGGCCGCCAAGGATTATGAAACCAACCGTTATCACGGCCCCAAGGACGAGTTCGATCCCGCCTGGGACTGGACCGGCGCGATGCGCGACGTCCAGCTCTACTACGATGTCGGCCGCGCGCTGGCGACGACCGACGCCTGGCCCAACTGGGTCGCGGGCGACGAGTTCCGCGCCATCCGCGACCGGAGCCGCACGCGGTAATTCGCGCCCGCCCCCGGCGCGCCGCGGTGCCTAGCGCTTGAACGCGGCTTCGAGGAACGTGGCGCTCTTTGCGAGCATCTTCGTGCGAGCGCTGCTGTCGTCGAGATAGTGGTCGAGCCCGTCATAGACGACGAGTTCCGACCGAGCTCCGGCGGATTCCAGCCGCGACTGCATCAATCGCGCCTGCGAAATCGCGACGTTGCGATCGAGATCGCCGTGGAACATGAGGACGGGCACCTTGATCCGGTCGGCGTGGCGCGCCGGCGAGCCCGCGTCGATATGCGGCCCGCTGCCGACAAATTGCGACACCATCCTGTAGTCGCTCCAGCCGCGGCGATCCTCCTTCAGCCGTTCCAGATCGGTGACCGGCGCGACGGCGACGATCGCCTTGAACAAGTCGGGCGCGACCACGCCCGATTGCAGCGCCGCATAGCCGCCATAGGACCAGCCGAAAATCGCCAGGCGCTTGGGATCCGCGATCCCCTGCGCAATCAACCAGCGACCGCCATCGGTCACATCACCGATCGCGATTTCCCAATTCTGGAATCCGTTCCGCTGAAACCAGGCATCGCCATAGCCGGTCGATCCGCGAAAATTGGGCTGAAGCACGGCATAGCCCTGGCTCGCGAAATATTGCGCCAGCCAGTCGAAGCCCCAGACGTCGCGCGAACCAGGGCCGCCATGCGGCATCACCAGCGTCGGCAGGTTGCGCGCCGCACCGCCCGGCGGCAGCGTCAGATAGCCCGGAATCATCGTCCCGTCGGCGGCCGGATAGCTGACCGGCTTTACGGTCGCGAGCGGCAGCTTGGACAGCATCGGTCGCGCCAGCATCAATTCCTCGAGCTTGCGGGCGTCCCGGTTGAACAGGTAGTAGCGGCCGGGATCGGTATCGCTGCCTGCCCAGATCAGCAGTTTGCGCTCATCCTCGCTGCTGTCGACAAACCGGATCAGCGGCAGGTTGCCCAACGCCTTGGTCAGCGACGCGTGAAGTTTGTCGAGCGCGGGATCGATATACTGGACCTGCGACACGTCGGTCACGTACCGCACGCCGATGACACGCGAGCGGCGCCCGACACGGGTAAAGCCGGAGACGTCGACTTGCGGGTGGGCGAACAGCAGCTTTTCCGCGCCCGACCCGTCCAGCGCGACGCTGAACGCCGCCAGCCGGCCTTCGTGGCGCTTCAGGCCATAGGCGACGTTGAGGTCGGGGTCGACGACGTGGGGATCAAACCCCTTCCCGTCGGCGGTGACGGTGCTGAGCGGTTTCCACTCGCGCGAATCGATCGTGCGGTAGAAATAGCGCGTTTCACCGGTGGGTAACCCGGACGCGCTGTCGACGATCCTTCGACCCTTGACGCGCACAACGCCGCGCCCGTCGGTGATGAATTCACTTGCGTCACGGTCGGCGCGTTCGCGGACCTTTGACACAAGCGTATCGGTGCGGACAAGGTCGACGCCCAGGCCCTCGTCGGTCTGCGCCAGCCGCGTACCCGTCGTCGATTCCGGGATCGATTCGCGGATCATCAGTACGGCGTTCTCCTCGCCCGGATTCCAGTCGATCACGCTGCCGCCGTAGAGTGAGTAGCCGAGCCGGTCGCCCGACCCCCGCCGGTTGCTGAGCAACTTGACGTCGGAACCGTCGGTATCGAGCGCGACCATGCGCGTGGCGTAGGTGACATCGCCCTCCACGCGCACGATCCCGAACATCGTGCAGAACAGCCGGGCGTTGCCGACCCACCGACAGCCGCTCAGCCGCTCGGGATCGCCGGTGCTGCGGATGATCGCCTTCGGCTCGCCGCCCGCGACCAGGTCTGCGATCATGATGGCAGACGCCTGTCCACCGGCGGGCGTCAGATAGGCCAGCTTCGTGCCATCCGGAGAAAGGCTGATCTGTTCGATCGCCTCGCGCGCGCCGAACAGCGGCGCCGCCTCCGCGGCCGACAGCTGCGCGGCGGCGCGGTCCTGCGACACCGCCGCCGGTTGCACGACCACGAATGTCGCCAATGCCGTCAGCACGCCGCCGACAACGCGCCTCGCCTTCCCCACGCCCATCTTTCGACCCCTAACGCATTGACATCGGGCTGCAGAATCGCCCCCGCACCTGTCGGAAACGCTATCGGCCCCGGTGCTGCAGGCAAGGCCCTGAACACCAAATTGATCCGAATCCGTGGCTTTACATGATTGGCCGGGGGCCGCTTTTCGTAATCGGCAACGCGCGCTAAAGCGTGCGTGCATGACCATTGCCCCGCCGCCCGAATGGGCACCGCACGACGCCGTCTGGATCGGCTTTCCCAGCCACCCCGAATTGTGGCTGGACGACCTGGAGCCCGCGCGCGCCGAGGTCGCCGCCTTTGCCCGGGCGGTCCATGCCGATGGCCGGGGCGAGCGCGTGATCCTCGTCGCTGCCGATGACGAGGCCGCCGACGCCGCCGTCCGGCATGCCGGCGACGCGGCGTCGGTGGTGGTCGAACCGTTTGGTGACATCTGGCTGCGCGATACCGGGCCGATCGTCGGCGCCAACGGGCGAGCGCACGATTTCGGCTTCAACGGCTGGGGCGGGAAATACGACCTGCCCGGCGACGAGGATATCGGGGCGCGGCTGGCGCGCCGCCGCCGGCTGCCGGTGATCGCGCACGACTGGGTGCTGGAGGGCGGCGCGATTGATTTCGACGGCACCGGGCGCGTGGTCACGACCGAGCAGTGCCTGCTCAACGCCAATCGCAATCCGCAGCTGTCCCAGGCGGCCATCGAGGCGCGGCTGGCGGACGAGCTGGGGCTGACCCGGGTGCTGTGGCTTGGTGCCGGCCTGGTCAACGACCATACCGACGGCCATGTCGACAATCTGGCGCGCTTCGTGGCGCCCGGCGTGCTGGCGATCCCGGATGCGACCGAGAACGACCCCAATTGGCGTGTCTATCAGGCCGCGGTCGAGCGCGCGCGTGGTTTTGCCGATATCGAGATCGTCCGCCTCCCCTCCCCCGGCCGCGTGCTCGACCATGAGGAGGAGATCATTCCGGCGAGCTACATGAACTTCTACATCGGCAATGCCGCCGTGGTCGTGCCGCAATATGGCCAGCCCAACGACGCGCATGCGGTGGAGGCAATCGGCGCGCTGTTTCCGGGCCGCCAGGCGCTGGGACTGCGTGCCGACCATATCCTGACCGGCGGCGGCAGCTTTCACTGCATCAGCCAGCAGGTGCCGAAGCTGTGAGCGCGGTGCGTCGCCTGGGCCCGGGCGACGTGACCGGCGTTCGGCGGCTCAACGCGCTGTTCGCCGAGGCATTCGAGGATGCCGAGCATTATGCCGCCGCGCCGCCGCCCGACGACTGGCTTGACGCGCTGCTCGCCCGCGATGACGTGATCGCGCTGGTCGCCGAGGCTGATGGCGCGGTGGTCGGCGGACTGGTTGCCTATGTCCTCGCCAAGTTCGAGCAGGCGCGCCGTGAAATCTATATTTACGACCTCGCCGTCGCGGAGGTGCATCGTCGCCAGGGTGTCGCCACCGCGCTGATCGCCGAGGTGCGGCGGATCGCGGGCGAAATCGGTGCCTCGACCGTGTTCGTCCAGGCCGATGTCGGCGACGATCCGGCGATCGCGCTCTATGCGGGGTTGGGCAGCCGGCTCGACGCGATCCATTTCGATATGGCGCCGCTTTAGGCGAAATTGCTCGACAAGCTCGGGCCTAGAGCCGCCCGAGCAGCCGCTCGATCGCTTCGTGATGGTGTGATTCACTGCCGAACTCGCGTTCGAGTACGCTGCGCAACGCTTCCAGCTCGCGCTGGGTCAGATGCTCGATGCCGATGAACTCATTGCGCGCCGCCTGGGTCGCGCGGATCAGCTCGTCCAGCTTGGCCTGGATCGCGCTGGCGTCGCGATTCTGGGCGTTCTGGATCAGGAACACCATCAGGAAGGTGACGATGGTGGTGCCGGTATTGATGACCAGCTGCCAAGTGTCGGACCAGCCGAACACCGGCCCGCTGACGATCCACACCAGGATGGTCGCCAGCGCCAGCACGAAGGCGGCGGGCCGCCCGGCCCAGCTTGCCACGCCCTGAGCCACTCGTTCGAACGCGTGCTCCATGCCCTCATGCTCCAGTCCGGCTTTCACCCGGCCAAGCAATCGGCCTGCTGACTCGCGGCGTCAATTGCGGCTATGAGCGCGGCCCATGAGTACCATCACCGTCGCCGCGCTCCAGCTCGCCTTCGGGCCGGACATCGATGCCAATATCGCCAACGTCACGCGGCTGGTGCGCGAGGGCGCGGCCAGGGGTGCGCAGGTGATCCTGCCGCCCGAATTGTTCGAGGGCGAATATTTCTGCCGCGTCGAGGATGAGGGGCTGTTCGCCACCGCGATGCCGGTCGGTGAGCACGCGGCGGTGCGGGCAATGCAGGCGCTCGCCGCCGAATTGCGCGTTCATATCCCGACCAGTTTTTTCGAGAAGGACGGGCCGCATCATTACAACTCGCTGGCGATGATCGGCCCCGACGGCCGCGTCGCTGGCGTCTATCGCAAGAGCCACATCCCGGATGGGCCGGGCTATGAGGAGAAATTCTATTTCCGCCCCGGCAATACCGGGTTCAAGGTGTGGGACGGCCCGGCGCGCGACGCGACACTGGGCGTCGGCATCTGCTGGGACCAATGGTATCCGGAAACCGCGCGCGCGATGATGCTGATGGGCGCGGAAATTCTGTTCTATCCGACCGCCATCGGCAGCGAGCCGCATGACGAGGGGCTGGACACCGCCCGGCTGTGGCGGCGCGCAATGGTCGGCCATGCGGTGTCGAACGTCGTACCGGTGGTCGCCGCCAACCGCGTCGGGATCGAGCACGGCCAGACCTTCTACGGCACCAGCTTCATCGCCGACGAGCGCGGCGACATATTGGCCGAACTCAACCGCGAGGAAGAAGGCGTCATCACCGCAACGCTCGACCTCGACCGCGTGCGCCGCCACCGTGCCGCATTCGGCTTTTTCCGCGATCGCCGTCCCGAGCTTTACGGGCGGCTGGTGCAGGACATCTGATGCGTGCCTGGATCGTTGCGGCGTTCCTGCTCGTGGCACCCGCGGCTATCGCCAAGGAGGAGGGGCAGCCCGTGAACCCGGTCGGCTATTTCGAGATCCCCGTCACCGATCTGGATCGCGCGGTCGCATTTTATCAGGCGGTGTTCGGCCATGTCCTCGCGCGCGAGCGCATCGACGGCTATGACATGGCGCTCTTTCCGGTCGATCGCGACGGCGCGGGAGCGAGCGGTGCGTTGGTAAAGGGCGATGTCTATATTCCGGCAAAAGCGGGGCCGATTCTGTATTTTTCGGTCGACAGCATCGACAGGACGATCGAACGCGCGGCCGAGGCCGGCGGGAAGACGCTTTATCCCAGAAAGGCGATTGGCGATCTCGGCTTCGTCGCCGAAATCGAGGACAGCGAGGGCAACCGGATCGCGCTGCACGAAGCGGCGGACTGACCCGTTACTGACCCACGTTGCGCCGTACGACGACCGGCTGGGTGCAGCCGCGTTCGTCGCGCCGCCAGACCGCCTTCTCCTCAACGGCCAGCGGCTGGCGCACGAGCGGTTCGACGGTCGTCGCGCCACCCGTCCGGGCGTGCTCCATCGCGGGGCGCTCGCATTTGGCGGGGGCGGCATCACGCACCGAACTGGCTTCGGCGTCCACTTCAACGCTCGCAAGAAAAAGCAACCAAAACATCGGCCTGCTCCCGTCCGTCTGCATACATCCTAACGCAATTCGGGCACCGTGCCCAGTCAGCGCAGCTCCATCGCGCGGGCGAACACCGCCTCGAACATCTCCGCGGTCAGCCGCCCGGTGTTCTGATTGTAGCGGCTGCAATGATAGCTATCGATCAGGATGCGCCCGTCCGGCATCCGGTGTTCGGCGAGATGACCGAAGCGCGCCTTGGGCAACCGCCCGCCCAGCACCTTGACCGCCGACTGGTGCGCGATCTGGCCGAGCGCGACGAACACCCGGGCGTTGGGCAGCACTGCCGCCTGCCCCTCCAGGAACGGGCGACAGGTGCGGATTTCCTCGGGCGTCGGTTTGTTCTCGGGCGGCAGGCACTTGACCGCGTTGATGATGATCGCGCCATCGAGCTGAAGCGTGTCATCGGGCCGTGCTTCATAGGTTCCGTGCGCGAGGCCGAATTTGGCCAGCGTCGCGAACAGCAGCTCGCCGGCATGGTCGCCGGTGAACGGCCGCCCGGTGCGGTTGGCGCCGTGCTTGCCGGGTGCCAGTCCGATGATCGCCAGCCACGCCTGCGCATCGCCAAACGCATTGACCGGCGCATTCCACCAGTCGGGATATTCCACCCGCAGCGCGTCGCGGAACGCGACCAGTCGGGGACAGCGCGGGCAATCGCGCGGCGGTTCGGTCGATGGAATTGGGCTGGGCGCGAACATGGCGCTGCGATAGGCGGGGGCGATGGCGACAACAAGCTATGTCATCGCGCTGGGATCGAACCGCTGGAGCCGCTTCGGCTCGCCCGCGCGCACGATCCGCGCCGCACTCGACCGGATCGGCGGCGTCGCCGCGGTCGCGCCGGTGATCGCGAGCGCCCCGGTCGGACCATCGCGCCGACGCTTCGCCAATACCGCCGCGATCATCGCCACGGCCGAAACGCCACCCGAGCTGCTCGCGCGGCTCAAGGCGATCGAGCGCGATTTCGGGCGGCGGCGCGGCCGGCGCTGGGCCGCGCGCTCTATCGACCTCGACATCATTCTCTGGTCAGGCGGCTGCTGGGCGGATTCCGGGCTGATCGTGCCGCATCGCGAGTTTCGCGCGCGCACCTTCGTGCTCGCGCCGCTGTCGCGCATCGCCGCCAACTGGCGTGATCCCCTCAGCGGGCGCACGATCCGGCAACTGACCGCGCGCGGCGCGCGTGCGCGCAAGGTTGACCCCGCACCGCGCGGGCACTAGGTGCGCGGCTGGTGCGGGTCCGTAGCTCAGTCGGTAGAGCAAGCGACTTTTAATCGAGAGGTCCCGGGTTCGAATCCCGGCGGACCCACCACCTGTCCCGGTCCACTGTTAGCTCCGGTTGGCATTGGCATTTTCCCATCCGGCAGGTGACGAATTAACCATTACTGGGCGTTGGAAGATTGCAGTCTCTTCGCCAGCCTGTTCGCGCAATTTCAGGTGAGCGGCCGGAATTGCTCTGCAAGCACAGCGGCCGGCAATGAAGGCGTGGCGCATCCCCACGTGTCGAAGCACGGCGCTAGCCGCTCGAACAAGACCCTCGGTGCATGCAGTTTGAAGCCGCGATGATTGCGGTGAAAGGGGCTTAGCTTTGGGGCGCTTAGCGGCTCGCCCTGCCCGACATATCAGAGATCAGACTGAAAAATTTTGAGATCGCCAACAGAGCAACCTCGGCTCGCTGGCGTGCGCGCAAACTTAAAACTGAAACTGCCGGCGGCCAGTGCAGAGCAGCATCGCATGACCAAGTACTAATCCCGACTGTCGGCCAAGGCCATTGTGATCAGACGATTTGTAAGGGCCGCAGCACCTTGCACATACGCGAGTTCACCCCACCGTTCCCAGCAGTGGACCCGCTCAGCCAGCCAGGCGAACAGCCGATCCCGAAGCAGCCGATCAGCAAAACCAATCGACCACACAACCCGCCTTAGCGACATCTGCGAATCGGTGTCCATGATGGTCAGCGTAATGAGGTGCGATCGTCCGACCTGCTCGCGCGCGAAGATCGTCGGCATTTGCCCCGCCTGACGCTCGAAAGCCTGTAGTGCCTGTTCGAGCTGCTGCGTCTCAGGACCAGCCATTTCGCGTCGGACCGCCTCGACGATCTCGACCATCGGCAATTCAGCCGGCTCGGGATGCCGCGTCGCCTGCAACATCAACAGCACGGAGCGGCCGAACCGCGACACCGCGGAGCCATTCTCCAGCAGGCCAATTGATTGCAGCCAGGAGATGTAGAAGCGCCAGTAAAGCGGATCTGACGCAAACAGATCGTGGTGCTGCTCGACGTCAGCGCCGCGATGGCGGGTGAAGCCGAGCAGCACGCGGAACAGGAACTCCAGGTGCGCGTCCATCAGCGCGGTCGGAAACTTGAGCAACCCGCACCAGAAGGCTTCGCGAACGCTCCCGTATTCCCGGCCATCAGGGGCTTCCAGCGCGTCGCCATTGACGCGAAGCCACCATCCCCATGGCAGAAGGGGTTCCTCGGGGCCACCCAACGTCATTTGCGCCCTCCCTGATGCGGATCGAGACCCAAGGACGGAAGCGCCGCGCCGCGGCTTGGCGGCGGCGGTTTTCCGTCGGCGATCGCCTTCAGCTGGGCTGCAAGGTTGAGGATCTCAGTGCAGACATAAGCGTCGTCGCGGTAGATCGCGCGGGTTTCACCACCGAGAAAGCGTCGTTCGCGACCTTGATCTTTTGGTGCCAGATCAAAGATGTGGTTGCAGGAGAAGCCGAACCACCAGGCCTGATCGTCTTCAACTCGGTAGTCCCCGCCCTCGCGCAAGGGCAATGTCCGCGATACATGGCAGATGCGCGCTCGTTCGCGGACGATGCGTCGCTCAGGTGACGGTCCATCGGCACACTTCTGCGTATAAGTGAGGCCGCCATGCACCTGAATGCCAAGCTCGGGCGGCACCGCGTCATGGGCAAAGCCGTAGAGCGGATGATCGACGGGCACCCCGACATAACCGCTGAGGAACCCGAGCCGGGTGTCCCGCATCATGATGCACTCATAACCGGTGGCCGGATCGCGCCAGGCAACCTTGTCAGCCTCGCCGAGCCACGGGCCTTGCTTTCGCGCTGGCGACCCGTCGGTGAAGTAGATCTCGTCCGCCGGGATCAACATGTCGTGAGCCAGGTAATGCTGCCCGGTCACCAGGACCGTGTCCTTGTCCCGGTAGACGGCGCCCGCAACCGGAGCCGGGGGCACGACCGCCAGCATTTTCGGCTTTACCAGCACCGGCATACTGGGGACCATGATCTCCGATCCACCTGACGTGGGGGTTGTACGCTTTGCCATTTTCGTCTCCCGTGGATTTAGGGTCGGGCGCGTCAGAGGAAGCGGGTGCGAGGCGTGACCTGCTCGACCTCCGGGCCGCTGGCTTTGGGCTTGGCGGCTCGGACATAGATGTGATCGGCGAGCCAGGCCCGCTCCGCTTCAAGCTGATCGTCAGCGACCTCGCGCCACCAGACGCGTTTCGGGACATCCCAGCGATATCCTCGGGCAGAGAGATCGTCCTTGGTCGTGATGTCGGCACCGCGCGCCCGCACGAGCCAGGAGGAAGCCGAACCTGTCGCGATCATCTCCGACAGCGCGGTCTGGCCGCTCGCATCCTGGTGACGCAGCATCTGGATCAGCGCATCGACATCGGCTGAGGCACGATGGCCTGAATGGTAGTAGCCACTCTGCATCAGCAGATAGCCCAACGTCCGACCGTCAAAACCCCGCGCGCGCCAGTCGACCTGCGACATCGAGCAGCACCAAGCCAGCCCACGAGCATCAGGCAGGCGCTCCTCGATCCATTTGCGATCGAACGCGCTGTTGTGTGCGACGACGAACGATACCGAAGTCAGCAGACGGGTAGCCGCAGGTGCGTCGATTTCCTGGCCGAGAAGATCGGCATTGGTCAGCCCCGTGATGGCTGAGATCTCGCCGGGCAGCGGCTCGCCCGGATCTTCAAGCCACGAATAGGGCTGGCCAATGTCGGTGATGAAGCCGTCGCGGTTATAACGAAACCGACGCATCGCAATCTCGATGATCCGCCCCTTGTCCGGATCAAGCCCGGTCGTCTCCACATCGACGGCAATGCCGCCAAAGGGTCCGGGGGATTCAGCATCGCCAGTAGGACCAGTGGCGAGCTGAAGAGGTTGAAGCTGGCGCACGAATTCGTCCGCCGCCGCGCTGTCGCGGCTCGGTCTGTTGGCCATGAATGCCTCCGTGTGGATTTAGGTCAGGCGTCGATGCGCTGTTCGATCGTCACAGCGAAATCGCTGTGGATCGGGTGATCGGCATCAAGTGCCACTCGGCGGATCATCTCGGCGACCGGCGCCTGCACAAGCGCCACCGCTACCGGAGTCGCCTGATGAAAACCTTCGCGAATATCCGCGACCGCCGCAGCTTCATGACCAAAACGCTCGCACAGCCTTGCCAAAACCTCGGACGGCTCGCGCGCGATCGACGCATGAAACGCCTGAAGCATTACACTGTGGTCCGAGTAGCTGATCGTCGCCGTAAACAGCCTGGGATCGGACAACAACGTTTGGCGCGGACGGAGGCCCTTATGGGGCTGCTTGCGCTTGGGACGCGCATCCGGCTTCCGCATCGGTTCAGTGTCGTCATCATTATCGGCGAGCAGCGCGTCGATCGCGGTGGCGGCGACATCCAGCCCAAGCGAGAGGCCGTGGACGAGAATACTGCGCATGCAGTGATCGCGCTCAAGGCAGGCATCAATTGCGGCCCGGCCACCAAAGAGTTCACGCGGCGCCAGCATCCACGACATGGGATCATGCTCGATCCCCTCGCGCTGGAATCGGCCACCCGTTTCGACCGCCACAAGAGCTACCCGGGTAATCGCACGGCGGGTTGTGATAACAGGGTCGTCACCCGCATCGTCCGGCTCAAGTGGATCAAGTATTGCTGGTAGGGAGCCGGGGCCTGAGATCGAAGGCGCGACTCCTGATCGGGCAATGGTCATCGTGTCCATTGTCATTCTCCTCATCGCCAAAGCTGCATTAGTTGCGCAAACAGCAGCGGGGCGACACCGCTTGCGACGGACGATATGGACTCAAAGAAAGATATTTCAATACTTCGCGAACTATTGTAGGTTAAGGCCTCTTAACCAAGAATGCAGCCGTATGTGGTCGTCTGCTCGGTGCGTTCGCTTAAGGAGGCCGAATGGAAAAGAACAAGGCGCGCAGCGTGATGAGCGCACTCAGCCAGGAAACGCGGCTTGCTGTGTTTCTGCTGCTGATCGAGGCAGGCGAAGAGGGCCTGCCCGCAGGTGCCATTGCCGAAGCTACAAAAACCCTGCCCACGGCAATGAGCGCGCACCTAACTATTTTGACACTGGCCGGGTTGGTGGTGTCGACGAAAGTGGGGCGTAGCGTGATTTACCGAGCGGTACCGAAAGTGGCGCAGGACCTTGCCGAATTTCTGAATCAAGTCTGCAAACTCTCTAGTTAAGACAGGACATGCCCTAAATCTGCCAGATGTGTAGGCTCTAAAATAAGCCATACCATCATGCAGATCCCCATCACGTCGTATGGCCCGCAGTAGCTGGACAGCATACCCATCAATATACCCGCGAACGGGACCGTTCAGTCCCCGATTCACAGTACCTTCCAAATTAATCTCCACGCCACCGGTGATCGCTCAGCGGGCTAAACGAATATCGACGTAATGTGAGACGATGCGTCTGGCGATTGTATCTAATTCCGTAAAAATTGCTTCGATCGGGCCCCAGTAAGTGACGTATTTCGGCTTTCACTAAACGGAGGCTGGGGAGATTAGATACGATATCAAACACCACCAGATTATCACCTGCATTTAGGTCTTCGATATCGGGAATATCGTTGGGGTGCTGTGACAACCTTTCAATTCCATCTGCGGTGAGGTTACCCCATGTGATATATCCCGATGGGTATCTTCCCCGCCCATATAGAATCGATATCTGACTCAGTTGTGCATATGGCCATACAAAGGCCCCCACTGTAGCAATGTCGGCACGGATGCGCCTTGAGCCGATCAAAACAACGACCGCCTCGCCAAGGAGACGATACCAATCCGATTTATCATAAGTATGTTTATGCATTTTCGATGCAAGCCGGATTCGCTTTGCTAATTAGCTCGTGAAACAGAACATCCAGAACGATCGCCTTATGATCGGAGCCAGTCAGATCATTAACCAACTGAGCGGCCTTCTCGACTTCAGCCTTGCTGACGGGATGAAATCCAGAAATTTTTGATGAGAGCAGCTCCTCTTGAAGGCGCATGTAGCCGAATGAACGCCGCGACACGTCATATACGACGAGTCGATTGGGGTCGGTATCTCGGAACAGAGGAATCATCCACGGACTGGAAAACTTATGGAGGCGCCTTATTCTCGAAACCGTCTGCATAACCCATTCTTCAACGCCATCGGGCTCTAAATCAACCACAGCTGCAAGGGCTGCTATGTCCCAATTTATATTACGAAAATCTGCCGCTGATCTTCGATTTCGAGCGTAAAGAATCCTGCCAGCAATGACCTGGGCTTGAGCAGGTTCATATCCGGCCATGCGTGCGATCTCAATCGCTTGCCTCACGCTATCGGACGCACTCAAATCATAGTTCTCGAAAATGTTACAAAATAACCCTGATGATCTTCGAGAAACTACAACATCCTTATAGATTTGCATAGAAGCACGATGCTGACTCGTCCTGCTTACACTATCCCAAGTGGGGAAAATATTATGCAACGTCTTGATAAATCCATCACGATGGGCAGATCTGACCGTTTCGCTCAACGTTTCGTCCGGCCTCCGCTTTCCTTCCCAACGTCGGGACCAGCTGCTCGCTGCGTAGACCAGGTCGTCAATCTCTCTACCAAATAAATGATGACCCTCCCGAAATCCGGAGAGATAGTTCCAGTTGTTGAATAATCGGAATGTCTCAAAATCAGCGACCTGGCCATCGACTGACATATTTGATGAAGTAAACCTCCCCTGAGCCATCTGGAGCGCGTCAAGTGACCCTATCTGCTGAGCGGCGCGGACAGCAACGTCTTTAGAATTCAGCCCTTGCATCACGAACTGTCGCCGCGCTTCCTGCACGCGAAGATGATCCTGATATTGATCGCTGTCCACGGAGCCTGATCGACCGAAAAAAAGGCTCCTCTCCGCATGTGCAGGGCGAACGAAGTTAGGCCTGATTAAAAGACATCGACGGGCGGTCGGATGCGTGCCAAACGGCGGCAGGGTCAATATCGCTAAGGTTCTGACGGCACCGTGTAGGCTTTCTCTGTGGACCAGCTCGGCGTAGACAGTGCCTCGAAGCGCCTCAATCAATCCGAAGCCGCCATGCGCGTGGTTCACCGCACCGCTTGCTACCAATGGTGTTCTACCCACGCCTTTGATGTTGAACGTATTAACGTAGACGCAGCGGCCGCTGCCACCGTGGGCAGCCCCGTCGGTCGCGCCATATCGATCGGCATATGCATCAACGCCGGTGTCGGCGGCAGACTCGTCCTCAACCGTCTGGACGGCATAATTATTCATCAGCCAGCTAACCACATCCGCTCGGGCAGCCGGTCCTCTGATTTGTCGATCGAAACTTTCAAGCCAAGCGGAGTTGAGCCAAAACATGTGCGGCGAACTCACGACGCGAACTTGCGTCTTTACTCCAAACGACGCACCAAACGTCGAATAGCTTATTCCGAGCCGATCAATCCTGTATGGCGGTTCATTATCTGGCCTAGGTGGAGACATCAACAACCACTCCTCCCGTAAAAAGCTGGGGGTGCCGGGTGACAGTCAGCTCGCTTTTCGCACGACACCCTCATGGACCGTCATTCCCGAAATACGTTCGGGCGGCACAATCTGGCCGTCCTCGATATAGAAGCGGCGGTTGGCACGCTTGATCGTTTCTGGCCGATGCGCGACGATGATGCGTGTACAAGTGAGCTCGAGGATTGCCTGTCCAACGCGTTGCTCGGATTCAGGATCGAGGTGTGCCGTAGCCTCGTCGAGAAATAGAGCGGTCGGATTACGATAGAGCGCACGCGCAAGAACAACACGTTGCTTTTGTCCACCCGAAAGTACCGAACCCATGTCACCTACAGCCGTATAATATTGCATGGGCATGCGTTCGATATCTTGATCGATCGACGCCAATTGCGCAGCCTGAGTTATTCGTGCGCCATCGGGCTCTGGATCGAAGAACGAGATGTTGTCCGCCAACGTGCCAGCAAACAAAGCATCGTCTTGGGCCACGGAAGCCACTTCTCGCCGCCATCGCCCTAAACCGTAAGAGGCAAGTGACTGGCCATTTACAAGCACCTCACCAGATGTCGGTTCAAGAAGGCCCATGAGGATTTTAAGTAGTGTGGTTTTCCCTCCGCCGGAGGGACCAACCAGGGCGATCATCTCTCCTGCCGATATTTTTAGGCTGATCCCCTTAATGACCTCAGCGTCGTGAGGCCCATACCGAAATCGCACGTTCCTAAGCTCGAGGGTAGCAGCCTGCCCGGATTCGGTTGGGACGAGGCTGGGCACCTCAACGAGATTCTCAGGAGTGCTCAACGCTATGTCGCCAATCCGGGACAGGTGCATATCTAGCAGGCGGTAGCTCACGGCTTGCTGCAGGAGGTTCGTCGCGGCGCTCAAAAAATGCTGCCGGTATGACTGGAGAGCAAATACCATCCCAAGCGACAGCCCGCCTTTGATTGCAAACCCTATGGCGATGTACACGAAGAGAATCCGCTCGATCCCGAGCGCGAGCTCCTGGCCGGCGGAGAACGCGGCATTCAAGCGTCCTGCCTTCATCTCCGCGTTGACTGCGTCGGCCTTCTTCTTCTGCCAAAGCTGTTCGCGATTTCCTTCCTCGCCAAACGCTTTGATCGTTGCCGCGCCACGTATCGACTCGATAAATGCACTCGACTCGTTTGCGATCGCGACGATCGCATTTACATTTGCCTGGCGGAGAGCCGAGAAGAATCCAAATTTCAACGCACCGGTGACGATCACCGCCACAAGCGCTAGAGACGCAAGCGCTGGCGAATACATGAACATCAAGGCGAGGGTGAGAATTGCCATTACCCCATCAATGACGGACGCGATGAGGCCTTGGCTCAGCAGGTCTGAGACGGGCTTTGTCGATCCAAATCTGGATACGACGTCGCCCACGTGCCTTCGCTCAAACCACGGTAGAGGCAATCTGAGCAAGTGCCGGAAAAGGTTCAAGGTCACCTGATACGACAACGAACTGGACATTCGCACCAGAACCAGCGCCCTGACCCAGCTCGTCAGGGTGGAAATCAACACGAGCCCGAGAAACCCGATGAGCAAGACATATAGAAGGCGCTCATCAGCCGCAGGCAGGACATTGTCGATCGAGATCTGAAGGAAGAGGGGTCCGACAAGAGCAAAAAGCTGTAAAAGTATTGATAAAACCAGAACCTGCCGAACCGTAGGCCAGAACCCTTCCAGGCGTGCCCATAGCTGATTCAGCTTGAGCCGGATACGATCAGACGATGGCTGAAAGCTGATTAATGGCCTGATCTCGAGAGCAACGCCTGTGAATCGCTCCCGCATCTCCTCATTGCCGACTTCCAACCTGCCACTGGCAGGGTCATTGATGTGGTATCGCAGTTTTCCCAGTCGGCGTGAAAATTTTGTCAGCACAACAAAATGATTAAAATTCCAGTGCAAAACTGCGGGTAGAGCTAAATGATTCATTGTTTCGATATCGCATCGAACTGGCCGAGCGCTAAGGTGCATGTGCTCCGCCACTTGAAGCAGTTGTTTAAGCGTGATGCCCTTCAGCGATGTTTGATGCCGTCGACGGAGCGCAAGCAGATCGGTGTGTAAGCCGTGATACCCTGCTGCCATCGCCAAGCAAGCCAAGCCACACTCGCTGGCTTCAGTCTGCCTTATCATAGGGACCTGGCGCCTCAGGCCAAAGTCAAGATATTCTAGCATGGCTAGATTCGCTCTGCGACCGCGCGCAGCGGATCAAGCAACCAATCGACAAGTGATTGTCGTTCCAGAACGATGTTAGCAACCAGCGTCATCCCCGGTTGCAAGGCAACCTTCTGCCCATAGGCCTCTATCTGTTGCCGACTAAGCTGAACGGTTATTCGATAGACTGGCCCTTCCAGTTGTAGAGGCGCGCCAGTTTCATCGGCCGACAATGCCACACGGGAGATGTTTTCGATTTTTGCCGAATAGCTTCCAAACTTTTGGTATGGGAAAGCGTCATAGAGGAGCTTAACCTCTTGACCACGCTTAACGAAGCCGACTGCCTTCGTCGGCAGGTAGAGGTCGGCTTTTAGCTTTGTATCTGGAGGAATTATCGTCATCAATGGGACGATAGGGGTTACGGACCGACCCACTGCAATTTGGAGCGCGGTCACCTGACCGGAGACAGGCGCCTTTACTGAATAGCCAAATTCGGTTCCGAGCCTGGTCTGTTGCCTTTGCAACGTACTAAGGGCTATCCGCGCGGCCGCCTCCTCAGAACGCCCGTTCAGCTCAGCTTGCTGGATCTCTGCCAGTATCCGACTGACATCGGCTTCAAGCGCAATTTTCTGCTGCTCCAGTTGTAATCGAACCTCTTCAGCGCTGAGCAAAACCTGCTGCCGACGTTCGAGTTCAGTTCGGGTAACATACCCCCGATTAGCCAGAGTCTCGGCCTTTTCAGTTGAAGCTCTCAGTGAGGCGATGAGCTGGGTGCGGATGCGTAATTGAGCGGCGAGCGTGGCAATCTGTCTTTTGACCCCTGCAAGAATGTTGCGGTGACGAACAACTTCCGCCTTGGCACGGTCCTGAGCAAGCCGAGACTGCGCATCTGAGGCCACCAGCTGTCGATCGATTATTTCGCTTTCCTTTAGGGTGATCACACCCCCGGCAGCGTTGGGTGTTTCAACAGTCACGACTGCCAACGTCGCGCCTACGTCAACGATGTCGTTCTCCCGCACATACAACGACGTGACCGTCCCAGGACGTTGCGCATGTATCTTTGCATATGCGCCGGCGGGAACCAGAATTCCGCGAACCGTTTCGATCCTTGCGTACTGAGCGGTTGAAACCCAGACAAAGGCCCCAAAAGCGATAAACGCCAGAGCGGCGGTAGCAACCTTCGTCGTGAACGATTGCGTGAGGATGACTGCGCCATGGAGACGTCGAGCTTGAGATTCGATGGCCTCAGCTCGAAACAAGTCCGCCGCAGGCGGATGATGCCCCATCGAGCCATGATCGGGCATGTTATCGTGCCTGAACCGGCGTCGGGGCTTTAGCTCCTGCCTGTTGCCGGGGAACCAATAGGATCATCTCTCCTCGCGGAACGTCCATCACGGCCGTTCCGTGTAGAAACAGGTCGGTGCCAAGAATCCCATCGCGGGGCTTAGTTGAAATGAACCCGCTTAGGATTCGTACATTCTGCGCCGTCAAAGCACCGAGCTTGAGATCTGCTCTCGCGATCCGGGACGCGCGGACTTCGCCATCAGCGAGCGTGTATGTGGTCCTGCCGATCTCAACCACATTAGGACCGAACACTCGGCCCCAAGCCTCATCCGTCACTGCTGCGACGCCTGTATGCCCAAAGTCAATAGCCATGCGCACCGGCTTGCCATTGATCAGCGCTTCGACGTGCGCGTCCGCGCCAATCGGTATTCGAACAACGTCCGGGCCCTCGAGCCTAATCGAACCGCTCGGCACGATCGACAACTCGCGCTTCTCGGGCTGCACCACAAAGGCCATGCGATGGAGCGCATCGCCTCCGAGCACTGCATGGACCGGACGGCCCACCGCCTTCGAGATTGGGCCGAGATCAAATGCGAGCACTTCGCCATCGATCGTCAGCGCACCCGGCACCTCGAAAGTTACTGGACCGGCCAATCGCGTGGAAATGCGCGATACACCCGTGAACGCGTCACCAGCCTTACGACCTAGCTCGATACCCGCACCCTGAGCGAATGCTGTATCAATCACAGTCCGTTGTGTGCCGTTGTCGAGAAGCACGGTGACCTGCTTTCCGTTGATTCGAGCCTGGAACAAGATCAGGCCCTTAACAAATTCAACGGGAACTGCAGCAAAAGCTTCACGCCGAGCGAACCGCACGAACAACTTGCTGCTATCGTCAGGCATGGCATCTGCGACGCGCGGCGAAACCTCTCCTGACTGAGTTTGAACCGCCGGCGAGATAGCGGTTGACAGCAGCGCAGCGACAACAAGGCGGAAGAACATCAAATTTCTCCGTATCTCGTAAGTAACTTAAGGCAGTTCCTAGCCTATCATGAGGCTGTGCCGCATGGATACTGGGCGTCCATCGCGGCCCCGAACGCGTCAGACAGTTCCCGATCTCTCCACTCGGTTGGCAGACGCTCGATACGTTCGAGCATGTCGTCCATCACCACCTCTACGCCGGGCGGGGGGCAAGAGCGGGCGGCGCGACCGGACGACCGCGATGACCGAATCTCGGCGCTGTATCGCTGAAGTGCATCATGAAACTCGCGGATCAGCGCTTTGAACTCAGGGTTATCAGCCAGGCGTTGTGCCACCGTATCGGGCGAAACCCCTTTTTCCACGGGTGGCCGAGAGACGGCACGCCACCTTTCAATAAAGATGCCAGCAGGCGTCGCACGCGCCGCCGGGCTCAGCGTCAAAAAGCATGTAATCAAAATTAGGAATGTACGCATTACTGATCTCACAAGCTTGTAGCGGCCGACCAGATATGGCCGGCCGCACCTCCCTTTATTCAGAGAGGAGACCTGAATGAAATCCCAATAGAGAAGTTCTGCCCGTTAGTCCCTAAAGAGAATGAACCTGTCGCACCGCCACCAAAATCTACTGAATAATTCCCAGTCGCAAAGTTCGTTCCGACATTTATCGTGGCGGAATACGTTGCGTTTCCGTCAAACAAATTAAGTTTGAATGTCTCGACAGACAGCGTTGGAAGGTTGAATGTTACATCTAATGAGCCGGCAGAATTTGCTGCAATAATGCCAAGATCTGCAGTTTTATTGGTCAAATCGATGCGAGGCTCAATCGTCAGAGAATTGCCGTTCGCATCAGTGGTTTGGATTGGGGGCAAGGTCGTCGGGCCGTCTCCACCGACAACACCCCCATAACCGCCGCCACCGTCGCCGTTACCGCCGCCGCCGCCGTAAACGACGATGTCTTCGCCGCCTCCGTTACCGCCAGAAACGAGTTCCACCTCCCACGGCTCGAGGGCCCGAAAAACTGAGATTCCAGCATCATTCTTCATATCGATACTCCACAGAGCGCCGTGATGATACGCAATGAGGCGGCGCAGCCCTCATTCGGGAAACCTTGGCGATTGCTGGTGCGCGAAGTCTGCTGAAGCCTTGTGCACCATCGACGAAGTACTCCGTGTGCGTGCGAATACCTGGCTAGCGAAGCCGTACATTAGAATGGCATCAAATATTTATCCAAATGCTTCTGCTGGGCATAAAAGCACAACGCGCTTAAGGCATTGGATGAATCACACACCCAGAAGATAACCTAAGGCTGACCGATTCGGCAGTCGCTGTTTCACTATAAGCATCCAATCTGGATCAAATAGTTGGACGCTCATAATGTGCGACGTTGTTATGTCTTGTGCTGGATCTACCGATCGCTCGGCGTGAGGGATCCCTGTTCCGAATAACCCGGCGTATGAGCCGGGCACGGATCGAAGGAAAGTTTGATGGGTGTCCTTGACCTCGGAAATTGGCTGCGCGCCCGAGCCGTTGGCAGCACCGATATCGCCAACAAGCGAAAAGATATGGCGCCGAAGCGCGCCGAAGTCGTGGGCTGGGTTCTGGACACATCGAAGGCCCAGTTTTTGTGGGATGACCCTCGTCGAGCGGCCGAGACCGGTGGAAGCCGTCAGCACGCCAAATCGGTAGGCAACTGCCCAGCCGTGAATGACTTCAATTCTCGCTTGTGGGAGGTGGCTACCCCGTTCGATCTTCGCCTCGGTTTCGCCCGCGATGCGGGTGGTCGGCCCACGCTTATTGATCTCGACGGCGATCAATCAGCAGTTCGGGCACGGCTTCTTCAACAATTTGTCGCGATGGTGGCGGAAAAGGAGTGGAGACATCCCGAGCGACCGATTATCCAGATCACTACACCCTATATTTTCTTTTCCGACGCCTCGGTGTGGATGTCGCAGACACCCCCATTCCTTAGCGTTACAGCTCATAAATGGCCCGGAGTCGTCATCGGCGGTCGTCTTCCAATCCACATTTGGCCAAGGCGCATGATGTGGGCGTTCGAATGGTGGCAGACTGACCAGGAGCTAAGGCTGGTACGTGGAGAACCCTGGTTCTACCTTTGGTTCGAATCGAATGATCCGTCCCGGCATATCCGTATGACCGAGGCCGAAATGACCCAGGAATTGCGAGAGCACATCAACGGTGCTGAGGCAGTCGCAAACTACGTCAACCGGACATTCTCGCTTTTCAGGATCGCGCGAAACAGGCGGCCCAAACGGTTGTTGCTAGCCAAGCGCAGATAACGTCTGCCGTCGAAACTGCGCGCAAAGGCAAGAATGCGGATTCGACGGTGCCTGAAGGCGTGTAACCCAGCTTTCCTCAACTGAGATTAAAGTCGGTCGTTCGTTTCGAGCATCAACGCGTCGAAGTGGCGCGTGACGCAGGAAAGACCCCAGGGCACAGCGACGCAGGTGTTTGCGTTTCATGTTCTGCGGTGAGGACCCCCCGTGTAGCGGATGATGGAGCCGCTTGCGGCTTGTCTCGGATGTAGTCCGCAGTCCGCCCAGCGGTCTCGGCCTTGGCACGAGTACGGCTTATGAGCTGAGCCTCATTGAGTAGGTCGTCGCGAATGCAGCCGCTGTAGCTTCTTGTTGTAGATCGACACGCCTTCGCGGCTCAAGAGTCAGTGCAGGCGGCAATCGCCGAACCGGCGGAGCGCCGCTGGCTCCAGCATCCCTTCCCGGACGCCGGCATCGTCGTTCCGCTGCCCGCGATACCGAACCGTCATCCGATCCACTCCCAGCACATTGAACGATGACTCGCTGCTGGCTCACCTCGGGCAGCATTCCGAGATAGGCCACGGCTTCCCGCCTGGCCGCGGACATCAGCATTTTTTGCGGTGGCCTCGTCCTGGCTGCTCTTTGCCGCCTTTCTTAACGACCACCGGATTTACCTCACGAACAGCGCGGCGGGGCGGGCGCTGCGCCGATTGCTCTTGGTCACAAGGCCTGGCTGCTTGCCGGCTCCAACTCCAGCGCGCAACCGGCCCGCTTCATCGTCTAATGGACGCAGCAGCTTCATGGCGCCTCTGCTCTCTGCCGTCCGCCCCGGTAAAAAGTTCGGACGACTATAACCGAACCGGTGCTGCTTCAAACACATACTCAGATTTTCGATTTTGTTGATTGGCTTTTGCCATAGAAAGGAAAAATGATGATTTTCAATTACATGAAATATAGTGATACCGACCAAGCCGAGGTCAATTTCTGGACTGAAACCGCACCGATTAAGACCGAAGATGTTAAAATCGAAGGCCATATTATTAACTTCTTTGAATCAATTAATTCTTCTCTGAAGAGGCTTGGGGGATATGGGCCGAAATACAGGACCATTTTTCGTGAAATCGGCGTTCTGGAGGGCGTGACTGGCGCTCGTTTCTATCGATCTGACAACGGTCAGGAATATACGGCACTTCGCCATGCTGATGGGAGTTTTTTGAAAGCTGATTCGATTGTAGACGTAGCTTTCATCATTCCCTTTCTGGAAATCAGGAATCGCCGAGCGATCAGGCCTCTTCGCGTAAAAGAAGGGCAGTGCTTGCACCTCGTCGTTGACGCGGACTTCAGGTGGTACGGCGATGAGACCGGTAGCCCGGGAAATGAGGTTGGCAGCTTTGAGGCGGAATTAGCGTAATCATATTGTGGCGACCAGTGCTCATAAAACTTGGAATTTACCAGGTATGGCACTGGCCGCCACCTTTACTGCTTGAAGCAACACAAGGATATGCTGCTCTCGAGCTGTCTGTGATCCGTTAATTAATCGCGTTGCAGTCTGATTCCCAATTTCGATCGTCACATCATGAGCTCCAGTCGCAATAGCGTCAACCAAACACGACAAAATCGCTAAAAAGTAAACGATGTGGTTGCTTGCCTCTGTAAGGCTCCAGTGACGAGCCACACCGTTCACCTCGACAAATATTTTGGGATGGACATTGCCATTAGCAGTCACGGAGACGTTTACTACATATGTCAGTGAAACCGGGTTTGGATGGGATGACATAAATTTGCCCTTCGATTTACAGAAACACTAGAACTCTGTAGTGTTTGGTGAGCCGGTATAACAAAAACTTCCAGGTCATACGTTGCGGGATAGTAGCAACCAGAATGTCGGGGATGGTGATCACACCCGATCTGCAATGAAAAGCCCCGCCAGCCAATCGTGCAAAACTGTGCGCGCGGGTTCCTTAAGGGTCAGAAAGATTCGCCGAGCGTCCAAAGGATCGGGAGAGCGTTCGATGAGTCCAGCTTGCTCGAGCCGAGATAGCCACCTTAAGGCCGTGGTGGCAGGAACGCTTGCCGCATGGCACGCGTCGCTAACGCTTACAGCTAAGCCCTCGCTCTCGCTTGCGTAGAGGTCCAGAAGGATATCCCATGCTGGATCGGCGAACATGTTGTTTGGCAACATTGCTTCACGCCACCGACGTGCCTTTAAGTACCTTCGGGCAGCTATTGCGACCTTCAGAGCAGAGGGACGCATTGGCGAGAGCATCACCTGAGAAGTCACCGGCGAATGCTGGTTTTGCGCCGCAGGGTCGGGTGTTCTGCCGATGAAGCTCATCGATGCGCCCCTCGAAGCGCTACCGCGCGCGACGTCGAAGCGCTTTGAAATGTTGGTCGCGAGCGATGCCGGCCACCATCGCCACCATGATGGGAATTGCCCAAAAAGCAGAGGCAGCAAAATAAATCTTCGAAACGAAAGACGGTGCCAGTGCCGCACCCAGGTGGGTTGCGACTGCAATGAGCTGAAATCCGGCCATCCAGACGGGCCACCACCGCTTGCTCTTGAGAGCGAGCCCAAATAGGCCGACAAACAATCCTAGGTCCACCACCAAGACCGCCAGCTCGAGCTTGCCAAAGGCGGTTCCCATCCTTGACGCAGGTATGGTTAGCACCGCCGCGAGCAGAATTAGGGCTGCTGCCCATTGTCCATCCTTTCCGCCTGCGAGCGCGGCATAAAGGCATGCGATCACCGCAAGCGACCAGAAGATGAGCCCGATCACCACCTCACCTGCCGGCAGTTTTCTACAGTGCTGACGGCCGTGGGAGGCGGTACCGGGTCGTGCAGGGAATGACCCTCGCGCTCAGGCGTGGGTCGCAGCTTGACTAGCTTCTGCGTCATATCTGCCTGGCACCCATCCGTCCGGACACCCGAAGTTTGCGGACGCGAAGTTGCTGTCCTCTTTGATGAGGGTGAGCTCGCGAATGGTATCGACCAAGTCACCGCGTCCCTCCACAACACGGTTGAGGCCTTGTGCCATTGATTTGTAGAGCTTCTGGCTCCGCGAAATCGGCAAGTTGGAGCCTTGAGACGCTTCGATAATCGAGGCGCACAACCGCGCGCTCTGCAGAAGCGCATCGTCAACCGCCGCAACCGCATTCTTGGTATCGGCGGCAACGACGGCACCAGCCCCCGGTCTGAACTCGAGCATAACCTTTTCCCCTCGCCACACGTCGTGCGAGCGATGATGTGTGATAAAATCGGATGGTCAGCTTACGACCTGGTACAAACCAATGAACGACAAGGTTAGTGCAAGCATGACCGTGGTGCCGATGACCGCCACGCGCATCACTTCAAGCGTCTTCCCTTGCCAGTCGAGATCGTTTTCTTCTCCACCCAGCGGCGGCAGGCGCCACAGCGAACGCTGCCTCGGCACCGTCGGTGACTTATCTGTTGCCTCGACCGCAACCGCTGGCGGTTGTGATCCCAAATTCTGGGATACCTGCAAATCCTCGAACATTCGCGCCGCCTCGCGACGATTTGATGCGCCAAGCTTAGCTACCGCCTGCTTGAGGTAGGTATCGACCGTTTGAGGCGACAGCCCCGTTTCAAGCGCGATTTCCTTGGACGATAGGCCACGTGCCACCAGCCTCAGGCAATTTTTTTGTCCTTCGGAAAGCGAAGGCGCTACGTCGCTCACGCAATACCCCATATCTGCAGCAGGCCGGGGCCGGATCGTTGCACCTGCTGAGCACAACGACAAGCGTCGATCCGCTAACTCGATCCGAAACATAGGCAACCGCCGTCCGCCGCCAACTGCGCTATCGCGATCGAGCGGACGACCGGCACCGTTCTTGGGTCCACGCGAGCCTTGCGGCAGAGAATACGACCTCTGGTGGAGCTTCCTTTGGAGCTGTTAGGCCAGAGTACCTATCCAGTCAGCGCCATTCCTACACGCTGTGCCGGAGCGCGATTCGCGATGTTTTCCTTCGGGAAGCTGGAGCGCTCGCCTCATAATTCGCGAACCCGATCCGACCGATCGCCGGCGGGTGCTTATCCGACTGGCTTCAGAATCAGGAATGCGCTCGAAGGGACTGCCTATCTCCTACCGGCGCCGGCGCTTCTGGCGACACAAACCTCGCGGAGGCACGCGTCAGTAAGTTCTGAAGGGAATGGCTGGCCGAGGCGGTAAAGGCTGCAATGTGGGATAGCCTACCCCGATTCAACTTGCGCGAGCCACACCGGAACCAGACTCGCATGTTCAGGGCGAACACGTCCGGGTTCAAGCAGGTGGACGACGCAAACGAGAAGCAAGCCAGTCACTTGCATGACTTCATCATCGTGCTTTACGGTCGTGGCCGGGGCTGAGGTTGATGGGGGCAATATGAGATCGTTCGCGTGTCTTTGCACGGTTGCATTGGCTTTGACCGCGTCTGTCGTCGAATCAGCGAGCGGCCAGGAGCGCTCTGCCGTGAAGCAGGGATTTTCCCTTCCGGAGAAAAGCGGCAAACGTATTCTCGTGTTCAGACCTGCGGTAAGCGTAGGTGCCCAGTCCACCGGTGGTGTGTTCGAACCAAATGCCGAATGGACTGAGGCCGCCAAACGGAACATCCAAAGGTCGCTGGAGCAGGTCCAGTCCAAGCTCGGGAACACGGTCATCGTCGCGCCGGAAGCCTATGGCGAGCAGGCGCAGAACCTTCAGGAGCATATGGCGTTGTTCGCCGCAGTGTCGCAGGCGGTCATTGAGTATCAGTTCTTCGTCGGAAACCGGCTGCCCACGAAAAAGCGCGAAAACAAGGCGGAGGTTTTTGATTGGTCGCTGGGGCCGGGTGTAGCCGAGCTCCCCGGCGCGCAAGAAGCCGATTATGCGCTCTTCATCTACAACAAGGACGCCTATGGCTCTACGGGCCGGAAGGTGCTGCAAATCCTGGCTGCCCTCGGCCCCGGGATCCCGGTCCAATCCGGTGAGCATATTGGCTACGCGGCCCTTGTCGACCTGAAAACCGGCGACCTGCTTTGGTTGAACGCCGATGCTGCGATGGGCGGAGACGTCCGTGAAGTGGACGGCTCCCAGAAGCGCGTACGTCAGCTGCTCGAGGGGCTTCCCGGCAGCCAGCTTGAAAAAGAATGACGATGGGACTGCAATTGGCCCGCCTGATCGTCGGCATCATGGTTGGAATGGTTCCCTGGACGTCCATGGCCCAGCCCGCGCCCCCTCCGCCTCCATACACTGGCGCTTACCAACCCAATGGGACCGATGAGATCGGCCTTTGGCGTGAGGACGACGAAAGCGAGCGCAAACTCGTTGCTTCCCCCGTGGTCGTGCGCGACGAACAGCTGACGAGCTATGTAAAGGGAGTGCTCTGCTCAACGGTCGGCGCAGATCGCTGCAATGCTGCTCGCGTCTATATCATGCGCGAGCCCACCTTCGGCGCGTCGATGTCGCCAAATGGCACGTTGCGGGTCTTCAGCGGACTTTTGCTGCGAATGCGCAGTGAAGCTGAACTGGCTGCGGTGCTCGGTCATGAGTTCGGGCATTTTGAGCAGCGTCATACCGTTAGCGAATTCAAAGCTAGGCGGAGAGGGAGCGACATACTTGCGTGGAGTGGGCTGCTTGCCAGCATGGTACCGAGCTACGACGTCGCTCGATCTTACGAGAATCTCGAACTCTCGATTTACGGGAACTTTTTCCGCTATGGTCGAGATCAGGAACGCGAAGCCGACCTCCTTGGACTTGGCTACCTCAACAACGGCAGTTTGCGTCCGCAAGCAGCGTCAGCCGTTTGGAAAAACCTGATGAGCGAAATCGAGGCGTCGGCCCAGGTGCGCGGCCTGCGCAAGCCCGATTTCAAGGCGATTGCCTTTACGGCATCCCACCCTCCGCACGCTGAACGAGCTTCCTATCTAGAAGCTTTAGCCCTTCCCTCAGCTGCAACACGCGACGACGGCGCAAGCCGCTATCGGGAAGCGATGGCTCGGTGGCTGCCGACCTTCCTCGAAGACCAGATCAAGCTGAACGATTTCGGGGCAAGCGAGTACATCATCAATCGGCTCGCGGAATCCGGCTGGACGGCACCCCTGTGGTTCGCTCGCGGCGAGCTCTATCGAACACGTGGCCACCAGCGAGATCTCGTCAACGCAGCAGAATTCTATGCCAACGCTATCTCGATCGATCCCGCGCTACCCGAGGCCCATCGAGGCCTGGGGTTAGCGCTGCTCAAAACAGGACGCCAGGCTGATGGTCAAGTCGCGCTTCGTGCCTACCTCACACTCAAGCCTGATGCGTCTGACGCAAAAATGATCCGTATGTTGGTGCCGGGAGACGCACAGAAATGAATGTCGTGTTTCGAGCTGCAGTAGCGGCTGCGTCATTACTGCTTCTTCTGACCTCCAACCCAGCCGACGCACATAAGCTTCGGGAAAAAGGTGTCGCCGTTCAGGTGGCGGACTCCAGTCTCACCGTCACGCCGGACCGAGACTGGAATCGGCTTGATCAAAAGCCCGGCAAGAATACGGAAACGTGGACCCTCGACGGCGAACAACTGAACGATGTCACGTTTTTCGCCGGCATCGAGACAGGCAAACCATTGGTCAAGGAGCGTAGCAAGAAGCGCGAACCGCTACCTAAATTCACCGCGACGACGCTGCTGGTAGAAGTGCCGGAGCTGCTTGAGGGGACGTATCGAACTTACAAGCGCGTCGGCAGCTTCCAGGTTCTCGACACGCAGCCAACCACATTCTTGGGCAAGGAGGGCATCTCGTTCAGCTACCAGTATGTCGACGCCGACTTTCTCACGCGCAACGGCGAGGCGAAAGCCGCCATCATCGGTGGCCGGCTGTTCATGATGACATTCGATGCACCGCGGCTTCATTATTTCGCCAAGGACGTCGATAAATTTCGCGCGCTTGCGGCCTCGGCACGCTTGTGAATGGGATTACAAGCTTGGCTCAGGTCGGCGGGAACAACGATTCAAGCCGGCCTGCTCGACCCTCGATCAAGCTGCCGAGGGTGTTGATCTCGGCGTTCGCCGCAATTTCGATTTGGTCGTTGGGCCATGATCAGTCGGACGCGCACGGCGGCGGCTTGAACAAGGACGGTTGCCATCATGATCGAAAGGGCGGCACCGGCTATCATTGTCACCGTGGACCGTCAGCCCAATCAGGCCGACCAGCCAATCGGCCACGCGGCTTTGTAGGTGGAGATACAAATGAGGGCAGGGCGTTTGCCAATTGCTCGGCGGCGCGCGCTGCAGGTGCTGCACCAGTGCGGGTGGGCGATGCCGGTTATGGACGCCATCTGGACCGCGACGGAGACGGGGTAGGCTGCGAATAGGCACGTCATGGCGTGTTGGAAGGCCTCGCTGCACCACTTACACTGCCTAAGCCGAACTTGCGCATCCACGTTTAAGGCGTCTGCGATGCGCCTCAATCTCAGTCATTCGAGTAGTCGCGATTTTCGCCCGAAAGCTGTCGTTGGTTCAGACTAGCGTCGATGGCCGCTACGCGCCCTAATATCGGCTGTTGAAACCGAAGTAGCGAAATCCTGAAAGCCGTCTTCCGTTCATCCGACGGAAATCGGGGTCAGGGACGATTGACGATGGGACTTTGCTTCCGTTTCCAAGCGAAACGTTGACCGGGTGAGCGTGCCACACACTCGTTGATTTGAACATCCGCTTGGGGGGCGATATTTCGGGAGACCGTCTTTGCGCGAGTTTGGATACGGCTAGGCGGCCCGCTGATCGAAAACTGAAAAAAAACCCGGTTGCCGCGAAAGCGATATCTCGTCGTCCCAAGTGAATTGCCTCACCGAGCGCCGCAATGCGCCGTCAGGGGCCTTTATCACGACATCCTTTGCGGCACGGAGCTCTACGAGCGCAGCATCGACGATGCTCGCTACAACCGGAGCCTCGTTGCAGTGGGAGGCGAAGAGCAGCTTCTTCGTGAGCGGGCCGTCGCCCGCGACCGCCCGGGTGTGAAGCATCCTGGCCAGCTGCTCAACGACCGCCGCTTCGGAACGGGTGCGAGCGTTGTCGTTGAACCCGAATTCGAGCATATCGGCGCGCACGTCCTGCCCCGGCACGAAGCCCAGCGAGTTGAAGCCGGCCCGGCCGAAGTGCTCGAAGGTGTTCTCCATCATCCAGTGGATCTTCCCCATCTCCTCGCGGGCTTGGTGATGCTTGGAGAGATGCAGCAGCCAGTAGTCCCGGTTCGACGTGCCATCGGGGTGGATGAAGAAGGGGGTGTAGTAATCAGCGCCGGTGTTGCGCTGGATGTGCTCGTAGAGCGTGTTCTGAATGAAACGCTTCCAGCCGCGCATCTGCTTCATCTCGAGCATGTCGCGAACGTCGCTGCGGTTGAGGTCGATGGCGGCCAGCCCGGCGGTGTCGATCATGCGGTCGTTGAGCAGGTTGACCAAATGGTCGACCATGAAGGTCAGGACCACCTCGGGGTTCTGCAGCTGCGCCATGATCTTCCGGATCGTCTCGAAGGTGACGGCGCTCCAGCCGTACTGATCGAGGAAGAAGAGCGAGCGGTGCGCTCGGCCCTTAGACTTGATGCGTGCGATGATGTCGCCGGCAGCCTCCTCAAACTTCGAGCCGACGATGTGGATGTCGCGGCCGATGCGCGCGCTGTGTCCCTCCTGTCGGAGGAGTTCGTGAAGAAACTCGACGTGCCTAGGATTGGAGTCGACGAAGACGAAGTCAACGTTGATGGCGATCCCGCGCGTACGCGCGGCGGCGATCTCCGCCTGCACCCGCTGCACGGACGCCAGCATTCGAAGAGGTGATCCGTCCACCTCCACCCCGTCGAGAGTATATCGGCCGCCGCCGCAAAAGCCGTCGACTATGGTCAGGTTCAGAGCGCGGGTAAGGTGGCTCTTCGTTAGCGTCCTGATGTATGCCTCGACATAGCGTTCGAAGATCTCGTGCTTCGCGACACTATGCCGGCCGAGCGTCGGAAGCTCGCCGCCAAGGATCCAGTCGTAGCCGAGCCCGTTCGCCATCTGTCGATTACCCCCGCGGGACTACCCCATTGGTTGTAGGATATGAGTTGCATTTGATTCGCCTGTCCAGCCGGAAGCCAGTCTGCTTGCTGGATTTTTTCGGTTGATCAGGACGCAAATCCGTTGCGCGGCGAATCGTGATATGCGAGATTCATGATTCGTTCTAGATCGGGGCTGGTGACGATGGCGGATGGCAGCGCGATAGAGTGGACGGATGCGACGTGGAACCCGGTCACGGGTTGCACGAAGATCACGGCCGGCTGCGACAACTGCTATGCGGAAAGGTTCTCCGAACGCTGGCGCGGCGTGCCCGGACATCCATTCGAGAACGGGTTCGACCTCACGCTCCGTCCGGAGAGACTGGGGCAGCCGCTGGCATGGAAGCGGTCGCGGATGATCTTCGTGAACTCGATGAGCGACCTATTCCACAAGAAGGTGCCGCGCACCTTCATCGACAGTGTCTTTGATACGATGGAGAAGGCGGACTGGCACGTCTTCCAGGTGCTGACCAAGCGCAGCTCGGTGATGCGCGACTATCTGAAGCGTCGCTATCGCGACTTGGCGCCGCCAGCCCACATCTGGCTCGGAGTGTCGGTAGAGGATTCGCGTTCTCGGGCGCGCATCGAGCATCTCCGGCAAGCGCCCGCGGGCGTTCGCTTCCTTTCCGTCGAGCCGCTGATCGGCTCGGTCGGGCAGGTCGATCTGTCGGGCATCCACTGGGTCATCGCGGGCGGCGAGAGCGGTCCCGGCGCCCGTCCGATGGCGATCGAGTGGGCGCGCGAGATCCGTGACATGTGCGCTGCGCAGGGTGTCGCCTTCTTCTTCAAGCAGTGGGGCGGGATTCGCCCGAAGACGGGCGGGCGCGATCTCGACGGGCGGGAGTGGAATGAGCTTCCGGTCGCTATCGCGTCGCGGGCAGCCTGATGAGGCCCGATCTTGCCAACTACGCTGGCCGCGAGCAGGCATACGTCAAGCACCACTTCCTCGCCGACTATGTCGAGCGGCTCGTCTTCAAAGTGGCCAGCGCATACCAGGAGGTCGTCTACGTCGACGGCTTCTCGGGGCCTTGGAAGGATCAGGGCGAGAACTTCGAGGACACGTCGTTCGGTATCGCGCTGGACGCCCTTCGGCGGGCGAAGGAGGCGTGGGCCAAGCTCGGCCGCACCGACGTGCGCACGACGGCGCTGCTCGTCGAACGGGATTCGGCGGCGTATGCGCGCCTTCAGGAAATCATCCCACTCTATCCCGACATCGCGATCAAGACCTTCAACAGCGATTTCGTCCAGGCGATTCCCGAGCTTCTCCGCGCCATCCCGCAGCGAGCATTCTCGTTCGTGCTGATGGATCCCAAGGGTTGGAAGATCGACATGGAGGCGGTCGCTCCACTACTGCGTCGCCCGAATTCCGAGGTCGTGTTCAACTTCATGTTCACGATGATCAACTGGTCGGCCTCGATGAGCAGCCCGGCGATCCAGACCAGTCTCGACGCCCTCATGCCGGGGACTGACTGGAAGGGACGCCTCGGGGCGGTGGCGGTCGACGGCGAGGGCGCCGCGGAGGCGCGCAAGGAGATCCTCGTCTCGTGCATCAACGAGGTCATCGGTGGCCTAGGCAACTTCCCCTACGTCATGGAGACGCCGGTCCTATTCCCTCTGAAGGACAGGACCTACTATTCGCTGATCTACGCGACGCGCAGTACCAAGGGCGTCGAAGTGTTCCGGGACTGCCAGCACGATGCCCTGAGGGCGCAGGACGTGGTGCGTGCGGCGTTGCAGACCAGCAGGCGCGACGAGGCCTTCGGCACGACGGACATGTTCGGTCCCTCCCTGGACGGCAACGAATTCGCGGCCCGGTGGATGGCGAAGCAAGAGGCGGGGGCGGTGTCTGCGGTCCTGGACATCGTGCCGGCCGACCCCGCCGTCATCACCTACGGTAAGCTGTGGCCGCAGATCCTTGCAAAGTATGGCGTCCGAAAGGTGAAGCTCGGAAGGATGGCGGCCGAATTGAAGGCTGCGGGTCAGATCCGCTTTCTCGACTGGGCGCCGAGGAAGCAGGTTCCGGACGAGAGCTACCGGGTCACGCGCTGAGCCGTCACCACGTCCGCCTCGTCGTCGTTGGGAACTCGCTCAGAACAGCGCCATCAGCGCGTGGATCCACACGGTCAGCGTGTGCCGAATGGCGTCGACGAGATGATGCAGCATTGGCGTCTGCTGCCAGACATGATCGCCAGCGCCCTTTCCCAAACCTCCGAGGGCACCGAGCGCCAGAGCGCCGGTGGACATCTTACCCCATTTGCCGAGCCTGGAGGACAGCTTCGACAATCGGGTCTGCGCCAATTGGATTGTCGCCGGGTCTGCGGTCGTTGTCGCGTGCGGCCTCGCGGTCTGCGCGCGCAGTTTGTCGAGACTTGCCCGGATCTCGCTTATATCCAGATCGGTGAGGGTGAGCCGATGCTCACCCGGTGGCTGGTTGTGGCCGATCCGAGGCTGCAGGTCCGTGAACTGGGCGAGGATGTGATCGAGCGTATCGATCTGCGCAGGCAGCCGACTGAGCATAGCCGGAAGAGCCGGCTCGTCGTCCTCGGGTGGCTCCTCCTCGTCGGGCTCGTGACGCAGCCCGTAGTCGACGTCTTCGAAGATGGTGTGGGGACCGATCTCGGTTTCGGTCATGTTCTCGATGCCGACTGGATATTCCCAGAGGCCCCAGGTTAACTTGCCTAGCTCCGGATGCTCCAAATCCGCCTGGTGATGGATCTCGGGGCCCATGTTCCGTTCGTCGGCACCGATCGCCTCAAAGTCGAGCTCGTCGGCATCGATCTCGAACACCTCGCCGGTGTCGGCATGCTGGATGCGTGCAGTGCCTGATGCGGCGACGTAGGTCATGCCGCCTTGCTGCCGCAGCGCGCTGTTCAGGACAAGGCCCGTAATCGCAGGCTGCTAAGGTGCTATCTGCTGCGCGCTTGCGGAGAGGCGAAGCGTTTCATCTGAGGTGAGTGCCAAGTCGGCGGCCATGATGGCCGTCCTGACCTGTTCCGGACTTCGCGCGCCGGGGATGGGCACGACGTTATTGCCGACATGAAGTGTCCATGCCAGGGCGACCGCCGTCCGCGATGTCGCATGCTTCGCGGCGATCTCGTCCACGACGGCAAGACGCTCCAAGTTCGCCTTCTCGGCATCGTCTTGGAACTGGGGCATCCGTTCGCGCAGGTCGCCCGGCACCAAGACGTTTCTGGACCTGCCGGTGAGCAGCCCCCGTCCCAGTGGTGCATACGCCATGAACATTGCACCGGCTTGATCGAGGATCGCGGGCTCGTTCTGCCGCTCCGGATTCGCCAAGGAGAGTTCGTTCTGCATCGCCGCCACGGGAATGGTCCGTCCGAACTCCTCCGCGCGCTCCGGCGCGCTTCCCGAGAGACCGAATGCGGCGATCTTGCCTTCGCGCATTAGATCGGTTGCTACACCAGCGACGACTGCATCATCTGTCCTCGGATCCGGTCGATGCTGGAGAAGCAGGTCGATCCGCTCCTTGCGAAGTCTCTGCAGCGATGCGTCCACGGATGCGCGCATCGCTGCCGTGCTGCTGTCGCGGACAAGGGTGCCATTGCCGCCGGCAAATAGTCCGAATTTCGTGACGACGAAGACATCGTCGCGGTCTCCGATCGTTCGTCCCAGTAGCTCCTCATTGGTACCGTCGGCATAGAGGGCCGCGGTGTCGAAGATCTGTATGCCCAGATCGAGCGCAGCGTGGATGGTGGCCTGAGCCACATCCCCGTCAATGGCGCCGTAGATGCCGGTGAGTGCCATGCAGCCCAGGCCAATCCTGGCAGGGCCGGCTGCGGATGCGGCCACGTCGGCGCCTTTGATGTACAGATTCAAGCGCCGCTCCGGTGCCGTTCGGCGAACGATATCGCGAGCGCGAGGGCGTCATCTGCATCGTTTGCCCCGAGCACCTTGGCGTGCGGTGCGACCCGGCTCAGGATGCGGGAAACGGCGACGCCTGCCGCGATGCGGAACTCGTGATCGTCATCGCGGCCGGGGCCTATGGGGATGTCCTGGTCCAGCTGAGTCACGAACGTGAGGTCGTACTCGCCCATCCAGCCTCTACAGATGGCCTCAAGTCGCTCCAGGCGTCCGGGCGTCAGGCTTCGGCCGGTTACCTCGAGCGCGGCAACGAGATAGCCCAGCGCGTCAGGCACCGGCCTGTCGACGAGGATGACGTCGGCGGAGAGTGAGGCCACCGTCTCTAGCCGGATCGCCTCTGCCATGATCCATGCGGTGCTTTCGAATGTATGATCCCTGAGGATGGGAAAGCCGAGGTCACGGGCGTTGACCGCGCTGTCGTGGACGTATCGGGGCGAGAATTCCCGGCGGGCGAGTTCGTCCTCAAGCTGGCGCAGGAAGGTCGTCTTTCCCGTCGAGTGCGTGCCGGCGACAGCGATCTTGCATGGACGGGACGTCACAGGAGCGAGCCCTGCTGGACGCGGAGGATGTCGGCGTCATCTAGGACGGCCTGGCGCTCGGCCTCGGATAGCGGTGCGAGGAGATGTTCGAGCAGGATTGCTGAGAGGGCTGCGTCGAACGGGGCGGAGTGGGAGCCTCCACCCGTTGCGGCGCCTGCCGCGTCGAGCAGACCGAGCGTGCTTCCGAGGTGCTCCAGGCCGTGCTTCTTCTCGTTGGGCAGCAGCCGGCGCGCGATGCGGAGCGTGTCGAAGGCGGCGGGAGGTTTCCAGTCCTCCATCGCTCGTCCGATGATCTCGAGTTCGACGCGGACGTTGTGTCCGACGATCGGGGCATCCTCCAGCCATTCTAGAACGTCGTCGATGACGTCTTCGATCTCGGGTGCGTCAGCGACGTGGCGCTCCCAGATCCCGTGGATCCGCGACACGATGGGGGTGATCCCGCCCTTCGGCTTGAACCGCCAGTGCTTGTGGCGGCCGGTCAGCTGCAGCCCCTCCATCTCGACGATGGCAAGTTCGACGATTTCGGGCGGCGATCCGCCGCTGCCCTCTACGTCTACCGCCCACATGCGCTGGTTCATTCCCATCCTTCCTCGGCGCGTCCATGCCGCCCCGGCAGGTGCGGGTGCAACCTGTCGTGTACTTGGAAGCCGGTGGCGTGCTGGATGAAGTAGCGCTGCTGCTCGGTGCTATCGTCGACGAGGATGCGCCCGTTAGCGATCTCGATCGTTCCGGTCGCGAGCCCGGCTTCGCCCGCCAGAGCGGCGATCAGCTCTCGTGACGGCTCTGCGTGTGCGGCCGCGCAGATGTCGACCTGTCCCGCCGGACAGATGTCGCAGATGCTCTCGATTCCGAGGTGGCCATTGTAGTCGGCGATGCCGTGCGCATAGGCGACGGCGCACGACGTCTTCCGGAAGATCGGCTGATCGCTGAACGCGTCGAGGATGTTTCGCTCGACGAGGCGCGGCATGATCTTGCGCCGGGGGGCGCTGTCGTAGAGGTCGGGCACACCGATCGAACGCATGTGCGCCCTGATCTGGTCCCGGTGGAAGAGGCCGGTAAATACAGTGGCATCGGCAAGCCGGGCGAGCTTACGGGCCCGTCCGATCACTTCATGGCCATCGTTGATGCCGGCGATGATCGGACGCCAGTAGAAGATTCGCTTCGTCCTGACTGTGTGGGCGGCGAGCGTCGCGAGCGACCTCTCCGCGACGGCGCCGTTTATCGGCTCGATGCGATCGTCGTCGATGCCCGACCAGGTGACGAGAACGGTCAGCTTGAGGCTGGAAAGGCGCTCCATGCGCTCGACGTCCTCGCGATCGACCCGCCACCGGCTGATGACCAGCACGGGGTTGGTCAGGCCTTGGGCGTCGAGAAGCTCGAGCGTTCTATGGAGATGCTCCTTCACGCGCGGCAGGAAGGGATCGGTCGCCCTGTTGAAGATCTGGATCGGGGTTCGATGCGGTCGGAACGCCCAGTGTTGGGTTAGGGCGACGACCGCGGCTTCGTCGTCCATGACGAGGTGGGGCCTCTTCATGTCGTAGTTGTCGAACAGGTGCCGAACGCAATAGGCGCAGTCGAGCGGACAGCCGACCACATGGTTGAGGCTCAGACCCGACTTGCGATACTCGACCACTTCGCGCAGCGTCGCCGGCAAATCCGCCGGCGCCATCCGCAGCGCTTCTATGCTCATTGACATTAGTCTCATCACCCCACTCGCGTCAGGTATCCGACGCGATTGATCGAAAATCATACAGGCAACAGACTTTATCGCGAAGCGACTTCTGAACTTGCGAACTTGTTTTCCGTGATCGACCGGCGGCTTTCAACGTTCTTCGCCCTAAAGTAGTCAGTCGCCTTACGGCCCAGTAGCTGCCATTGGAGGGTTGGGGGTCCTGAACCGGCCGGAATTGGGCCGGATGCTGACATGACCGCTTCGGACAGCCCGATCTGTAAAGCGGACTTTCGGGCGTCTGCTCTTCCAGGCGATTGGCCGTCGAACATGGCGTCGGCGGAGCCATGCGCCCCGGGGCCGCCGCTACACCATCGAGTGCCGAAGTAATGACCGATGAGGAACTTCAAGCCCTCAGCCGTGATGGCCGCGCGCACCGTCGCTAGCCTCCATTGACTGCCGAGGGCGTATGCAAAGTGACAAATTCTAAGCACAAGCCATCAGCCTCATCGGCGTACAGTAGATTCGACGCGGAATGCAGCAATACTGCGATCACGTTCAGGCCGCGTCATTCGCGTCTTGCATGGTCGCGCTAAATCTGGGCAGAACCGCGTCGAATAGTCTAATTCAGGGGGGGGCTTGGGGATGCTGGCGGCGCACGCTTCAGAGATTTGGTCGGCGATCGGTGGTGCGGTCGTGGGTGCGCTTGGCGGATCGCTTATCACCTTGAAGTTTACACGCTCCAATACGGTCAGCGGTCACGGCGGCGTACTCGACCAGAGCGGATCCAAAGTCGGCGGTGACCAAGTCGGCGGGAACAAGACGCATCGATGACCGACAGGAAACCCGGAACCAGCCTGGTCCCGGTCACGCCGAAAAAGAGCAATCCGCCCGTCGACGAGCGCGGTGCGGGTAGCCTGGTGTCCCGCCGGATCAGTGATTTGGCGCGCTTCACCGAGCCCGTGGCAGGCGAAGTCCCCGGGACGGCTCCCTCCCTTCCCGTGACTTCATCCGAAGTGGACCAGTCGGGTTCGAAGGTGCAGGGCGATCAGGTCGCTGGCGACAAAGTCAACGGCCAGAAGGTCACCGGGGACATCGTCGAAAGTCACGCCACCAAGATCGAGAAGCAATTCAACATTCAACTCCCGCGGGCGGCGACAATCATCGAAAAGCTGCTCACCAAGCTCGAACACGAGATGGATCAGGACATTCGCATCTCGGAGACGATCACCCGGTTGCAGCGCTATCACGGCGGCGTGGTGCGTGATGGTGTCATCGGATTGATCGCCAAACTTGAACGAAGCGGGCGAGATATCGAAATAGAGGTCGCGCTTGAGCAAAAGGAGGAGTTTGCGAAGTTGCTCGAAACCTGGTCGTTGTATTACTCGGCCCAAGAAATCTTCGTTTACCTTTTGGCGCGCGCGGAACACACTTTTAACACCGAGGTTATGCCCGAGATCGGCTCACTTTCTGTCGTAGAGGTTAATCGTCTAGTCAACCGTGAGATTGTAACGCCGATGGTGGATGAATGCGCGGTCAGCGTCCTGCAGATCGATCACGTGAGCGCGATGGGCATGCTGTATTGGCTTGCCGAACAATGCTTTATTCGATGGCACTGAGATGATCAGCTACCAACCAGCATTGGACCGGTTCCACGCTCTCTTCAGGATGTCCTGCCTTCTGGCAGCGTTTCCCGAGAACTATCCAATAGAAGCAGGCAAGTTCCGCATTTTAGACTTCTATATGGTGTTTCCATTCCGTTTAAAAGACTTCATCTTCAAACAGGGTCAGACCGGGCTGAAGAGAGTCGGCAGGGCGTACGGGTACACGCAGCCTTACGGAGGGGTCCCGGACGATACCGCGCTGTTTTTGCGCATGGCACCGATGCAGATCTTGGCGATGGACACTCTTGCCGCTCATGACATGATTGATCGCGAGGACTACGCCCGCGACGCGATCCGGCTGGGCGATGAGAGAGCGCCACCCGAGCTTGCCGAACGCACGGCCGCCTTCATCGAAGAACATGGAGATCTTGTCTCCACTTTGCGGACGCTCGCTGGTGAATACGCCTTCCTCGGCGAGGACGGGTTGAAGCGCCGTAGCGGTTTGATGGAATACAAATACGATGTTGTATGAGCCGACACTAATCGTCGAGCGCATGGTCGTGGAGAAGGACGGCCACACCGCTTACGACGAGGCATTCCACAGCGGCGTGAACGTCATCCGCGGTGACAACTCGTCGGGCAAATCGACGATCCTGAACTTCGTGTTCTATGGGTTGGGCGGGGATCTTCAGGACTGGAGCGAGGCGGCACTCCGGTGCTCGCGGGTGTATCTGCAGGTTCGCCTGAACGGCAACGTCGCGACATTGGCGCGCGACGTGACCGACAAGCCACGGCCGCCCATGGACATCTTCGCCGGAGAGATCGACGAAGCGTTGCGATCACCGCCATCGCTCTGGCTGAGGCTTGGCTACATCCGATCGGACAAGCGCGAGAGCTTCTCCCAAGTCCTCTTCAGGCTTATGAACATGCCGGAAGTGGCCAATGAAACCTCCGGCAACATCACGATCAACCAGCTTCTGCGTCTGCTCTATGCCGACCAGCTCAGCCCAGTGGGGAACCTCTTTAAATTCCAAGGCGCCTTCGACGATGCCGGCCTACGAGACGCCGTCGGGCGGCTCCTGTTCGGCGCACACTCGGCGCAATACTACGAGAACGAACAGGATATCCGTCGTCTCGGCAAGGAATTGGATCAGGCTACAGGTGCCTACCGCAGCCTGCTCGCAGTTGCCGGGGCGGCAGAGCAGGGATTCACGTACGAGTGGATCGGGATCCAGCGCACGAAGTTGGAGGCGGAAGCGAAGTCGATCGGGGAAGCTTTGCAGTCAGCCGAGCGGCAGATGCGCGACCAACCCAATTCCACAACCACCACGCTGCGTGGGCAGGATTCGGCTTATAGTGAGGTAGTCGATCTGCAGGGCGAGTTGGGCAGGGCTCAGGCCGAGCGCGACAATCTCACACTCAAAATCGTCGACTCGGATCGATTCATCGCCAGCTTGCAGCACAAGCTCCGCGCTCTTCGCGATTCCTCGACCGTCGCGGAGGTCATGGGCGAGGTACGATACGGCGAATGCCCTGCATGTCATGCTCCCACACAGGAAACTGGGCACGAACACGCCTGCTATCTCTGCAAATCCCCATATGACGACGGCCACGAACGCGGCCGCATCACAGGGCTTATCAACGAGACGGCGCTGCAGCTCGATCAGTCCGTCCACCTTCAGCGGGGAAGGCAGGAGAAGGTGGGCCTGCTCGATCAACGCATCGCCCAGCTTCGCGAGCGCTGGGAGAAAGCCAGGGCCCGTTTGGATAGCCTGCGACGCATTGCCACCACGGAACAACAGCTGCTCGTGCGCGACCTCAATCGAAAAGCAGGATATGTTCAACGCGCCTTGGAGGATCTCGCGCGTATGGAGCAACTTGCTAACCGGCTTCGCGAACTGTCAGAACTCCGCGCCGCCCTGCAGCAGCAGATAACAAGCCTACAAGGCGAGAACGAAGCGCTCCATCGTCAACAGTCCGATAGAATTGCCCGAGCCAGTGCGGTGGTCGCCGAGGAGGTCAAGGAACTCCTGATCAACGATCTGCGTCGACAGGATATCTTCGAAAACCCGCAACGCGTCAATTTCAGCTTCCGCGAGAACTCGATCAGCGTCAACGAACAACGCTACTTCTCAGCGAGTTCCCGCGCGATCCTCAAGAGCAGCTTCGCGCTGGCGCTGCTCTCGGCCGCGACAAAGCTCGAGTTCATGCGCGATCCACGCTTCTGCATGATAGACACGCTAGAGAACATGGGGGTCGAGGCGATTCGAAGCAAGAACTTTCAAAAGCAGATATTGCGTGTTTCGCAGAATGCCAAAGTCGATCATCAGATCATATTTGCTACTGCTATGTTAACTCCAGAACTTGACTCCGATGCTTACACCGTTGGTAGACACTATACGCGGGATGAGCCGTCGCTAACGTTGTTGAGTTAGAGATGGCGGCTTTCGGGATTGAGCGCCGGTCCGACGAACGACTGAGATTGAGGCGCTTTGCCGACTGGCAGATTTTCCAGAGGCTGCCCGGCAGCTCACTGGCCGGCTTCCGGTCAGTTTGAGCTGATGCGCAAGCGCTTGCAGCAACGTATCCGGCGCAACTGATGTCGGTCGGCTCGACCAATCAGGCTGTCCTACAGGACCTGATTTAGGCATGGTCGGGTCATGGATTCCGATCATGACCGGCGCCGGCTGCGGGAGCGGGCAATAGCTCTCGAATACTGGGCAGTTTCCGGACTTGTCGTTGGGGGCTTTCTCTACGGGCTGTGGGGCGGCATCAGGACGCTGATCTGGTGATCGCCATTTTCCTCGCATTTGCCACCGGCATGTTTGTACCCCTCGGCACCAGTTTCACCTGCACACCGGTACGTGTCTGGGATGGCGACGGTCCCATCTGGTGTCGCGAAGGGCCGAGAATCCGCTTAGTCGGCATCGCTGCGCGGGAAAGCGATGGCCAGTGCAGGCCGGGTCATCCCTGCCCGCGTGCAAACGCCGAAGATGCACGAGCAGCTCTGGTGCGGCTGGTCGGGCGGCAGACTGGACAGTCGCCAGAGGGCCATGCGCTGGTACGTGGTCCGCGGCTGCAATGTCGATCTTACGGCAGCGCCGGTGGTGCGCGCACCGCCGCTCGCTGCAACTCGTCACGTCGCGGTGATCTTTCCTGTGCGATGCTGGCGACCGGCACCGTCGCACTTTGGCGACGGTACTGGCGCGGCCCGCCTTGCTAACGGAGTATGCGACCCGGGATGCCCTGCACGCTGGTCATGCACTGATCACGGTTGCGACAGATCGACGTTCAGCTCTGCTTTGCGACCCGGCGCCTGGGGGTCGGAGGAGTCGGTGGGGCTTCCGCGGCCTTAGCCCCGCGACCGCGTGATCCAAGCCCAATCTTCTTCGCCATCGCTCGCCGCTGTTCCGAATAGGATTCAGCGACCATCGGATAATCCGGACGTAAGTTGTAGCGCTGGCGATATTCGTCAGGCGTCATTCCGTGAGTGGAAAGATGCCGGCGAAGCGTCTTGTAAGGTTTGCCGTCGATCATCGAGATGATCACGTCCTTCGACGCCAACGATTTTCGTACCGACACCGCAGGCGGATATTCTGGTGCGTCAGGGCCTTGGTCCTGTTCTGCGACGACCGTTTGACCGCTGGCGAGTTCATTCAGCGTTGCATGCATCGTGCGGAGAAAAGCTGGCACTTCGTCCGCCGCAATCCGGTTATTCTGATTGCCAAGCCAAGCAATGGTGAGCTCGGTTGCAAGCTCCACCGGATTCAGCACTGTGTTCTCCGTCATTTTTATCCTCTTCGCAAAGTCGGGACCCTATCCCTGTCGACTTAGCGATTAGTCCATTTTGGATATAAATCAAAACGGCAGACGGCGTGCGCCGCGAGCGGCCAACTAAAGCCGTCCAAGCTACGTCGAAGCCAGATGTGCCGGCCAGGCCGCGTTTGTAACCAGCCTGCTGTTCCCGGAGGTCCCTCGGACCGTAAGCCGGCGATATTTGGACGGCTGTAGCCTACTTGAGCGGGTTCCAGCCCCTTTCTCAGCTCAAATTGATCCGCGTCGGCCGCCATCGGCAGCCGTGGGAATTTGCGTTCAAGTCAGCCTGTTCGCTGACGTTCGTGCTTCACCCAAAGAAAGGAAAAACTACAATGTCTCTTGACCACCATATCGAGCCAATCCGCATGTCTGCGGTGCTGCGGCGCAAAGCAATTCTGCAGCAATACTGCTCGATTGAAAAGCCGACTGCGGCAGATGCAAAACGCTTTGCGGACGCGATGGGTCTAGGCCTCAGTCGCTTCACACAAATGGCCAAGGCGTGGCGCACCCTTCCGGATGTGACGACGATCCAGGGCGCCACAGTCAAGGCAGATCGAAAGCCAAAGCTTTCGAAGGCAGTCGTCGATCTTCTGGAAGCGACGATCGCGCGGATGGGAGCGTCGACGCCAGCGACCAGCATTGAACGCGAATTTCGTTGGGCTTGTGCGGATCGAGACCTTGATCCGCCATCATCCGCTGCAATCCACTACCGTATCATGAAGGCGCGAGCAAAAACGTCGGAAGAGGTCCACGAGAATGGCCTCGCGCTCTTTCAGTGCAGGTTTCAGGTTCCAGTCGACACGCCGGCAGGGATTCAGTCCCCCTGGATCACAGCGGCTATCAAGCTGCCAACCAAGGAAATCATCTGCCCGCAAATCGGGATTGGAATGCCAAGCGATTTTAAAACCTGCCTTGACGCGCTGAGTGCCGAAGGAAACGACCTGAGCGTTCAGTCGGTTTTCATCCCCACCAGAAAGCTAAGGGCTCTTTCGAAAAAAACCTCGTTGGCCCTGCTTGCCGCAAAAAAGGCTCGAAGCGGTCCGGTGCTGATCGGGAGCAGGATCGGCGGCATCAATGTCTTCCACAGACCATATCCGAATGCCGATGATAAGCTTGCGAGACGGTTGTGGGGACGGCTGAACTCCCCACTTTCACCAGAAGAGGCCCAGGCCGTCATCCTGCACGCAATCGCCACCCACAACGCGGACATGCAGAGCAGATTCAAAGGTTGATCTTGGGTCCTGATCTTGAAATGCGTTGCAACACTTCCACAAGCGTGGCGGGTGGCTGAAGTTTCTGCCCGCCATTGGTCGCCTCGACATGAGGAACTTCGCTCGCATTGTAGCCCTTGATCGCGCTTGCAACGGCATCTGCAACCCAGTGGCGCGGTCGCACATCCACCTGACCGTTGACCAGTGGAGGCGGGCTGCCGGATATGGTCGAACCCGGTGCAAATACGACCTGGCCCATGCGCGGTCCGATGGTCTGCTTGACATATCTGCCAAACCGACCTGCCGTAGACGCGGTCTTGGCTGAAATGCCGAGATCCTTTTCCATAGCGTCAACCAGGGCAGCATATCTGGCTCCGTCGGCACCAATAACAATCTGGATCCCCATCATCGTTCGAGCCCATTGCAGGTTGAGGCGATCGAGTGCCTCCAACGCATTGGCCGCAGCAGCCGCATGCCCGAGGATATCGTCATCGAAAACACCAAGGTGGTGGCCAAGGATGGCGCGCGTGCCGCGATCGATGACGAGGAAGAGGCAAAAGGGCGACGCCGGAGAATATGCCCACGTGATGGCGCAACAGTCGAAGGCAATCTGGTGGCCAGCCTCGGTCAGCGCCCTGCTGCGTCGAAGCTCGGCTTCAACAATCTCCCGCAGCTTCATTTTCGAGGGCAGCGAACTGCGAGGTTTTCGTTCGAGAATACCAGACTCGTCGATCATCTCGCGAACGAGGTGCGATACGCTCGCGCCATCGTTGCGTGAGACGACCCGCGCGACAACGGCCTGAAGGGCGTTCACAACTTCGCCGTCGAGTTTGGATGCCCGGCGTCCTGCTCGCGCCTTGATCGTGCCAAGCACCTCCAGGTCGCCGGTATCCTTCCAGTCCGCCGCCATCTTGTAGAAGCGGCTTAACCCGACGCCGGCGGTGCGTGCCGCCTCTGCGGCGGTGATGCCGCCGCTCGGCTTGTCCCACCGAATGATTGCGGAAAGACGCTTGAACGTTGCCCGTCGAGCAACCGTGTCGAGCGTTTCCCACGCGGCACGCTGCTCATTCGTCGCTGTGGGCTGAAACAATTCTTCGGGAAACTTCAACGATCGCTCCGATGCAGGTGAGCGGACAAAGCATGGTTAATCGCGAGTTGTCAATCGAGGTCCAAATAGCGATGGAAGAATCGGTTGACTCTGGATGGAATTATCCTATTTGTCCGTTTCCATATAGCACAGGAAAGGCAACATGGTTGAAGATTTCAGACTAGAGCTCAGGGATCCTTTGCTTACGCTACCTGAATACCCGCGCGGGTCACGACTCTCGAGGAACCACTATCATCCTACGGTGAGTGAGCTCGTGGCGGCCAATGACAACGATCCCGAGCCGCCGCGCCCCGACTGGGTTTCCGCGGCGATTTCGTCGCGGCCGAACGGCCAGCTCGCCACCTACCATGAACGCCATCCGACATTCGCGTCGTTGAGCCCAAAAACTCGCCGCATGACGAGCGAGGAAAGCTATTGGGAACGCCAATACAGGGTCTGGTGGAATCTTGATCCTGACGTTGGTGACTTCGAAATGCAGGGACTTGAGATCCGCATGCTGTCTGAAGGCCGCAGTACAGAGACAGTTTATACTCTCGATGCAATCCTTGCCAGGGGAGGCCGTCTCGAAGCCCGGGAAATCAAGGCGTCGGGAAGTCACCTTATGGAGCAGAACACTGCTCGCCTTATGGTGAATGTCGCCGACATCCTGGCGCGTGCAGACATTGACTTCAAGCCGGTCACGGCCAGTCCGTTTCTCGAAAATCGTCGGCTTCGCTACAATCTGTCCTACGGCAGCATCCACAAAAACGATGTCGTTCCCCAAGCAGAGGCAGATGCGGTCGTGAATGCGCTTGCTCAAGGCGCGAGCAGGTTCAGCGACATCGCCCCTCTTCTCGGCCATTGCCCGCTCCTCGGAAAAGCGAAGGCGTTCTCGCTGCTCGCTTCGCGTCGTCTGTGGTTCGATCTGCAAACCGAGTTGCGTGACACAAGCACAGTGCGCGCCCCGATGCCGACGACAGCCCCGAATATCCGGAAGATCAACAGGAGGTTCGTCCGATGAGCACGGTTCCTCACGATGATCCACCTCTCGATCTTGATCCTAGCGAAGTTCCAGAATGTGCGGAATGGCAGGAGGCTCAACGTGATCGAACCTTTGAATCGCTGATCGGGCAGTGGCTCGTCATCAACGATCGCAAGGTGCTGATCGAGGACATCAACGGCGACAAGCTTCGGCTGGCGCATCGTCACGGTGGATCACCTCTCCGCCTGAACACTCATGATGGCCAGAAAGAGCCAGATATTGCCTGGCTGAGGCAGAAACATGTCCGCGGCGAAGCAAGGGTGATGACCATGCCAACCGACCAGGCTACCCGATCTGCGTTTGCAGAACTGTTCGACCCGATGGCAGTCCTCGAGACAAACCCGCGTGCAAGAGCGCTCTGGCACCTCGCGAGCCGGGCGTTGGCTGACAAGGTTCCACGGACTTCAGGACCAGTCAACGATTGGCTCGATCGCAAATACGGTGGCGGGTACTATGACCATGACATTGACCGGCCGTCCGCACGCACCCTGATCCGAAAGATGGGGGACGTCGAGGAAGGTGCGACGATCGCCGACCTTGCGAACAAGAGCGGACGAAAGCCAGGCGCGACGCCATATCCGAAGGCTACCGACGAAATCATCCATAGCGCCGTGCTGGCCTATTGGGCCGGCGAAGGGCGAACAAAGCAGGACGCCTATGCTGACCTTAAGATCAGGATCTCAAATGCCAATCGCAAGCTTCAACCGGGTGCAGTCAAGCACAAACTGATGAGCCGGTCTGCATTTTGTGCAAGGATCGACTCGCTCGAATGTGAGGATACCGTCCGGAGCAAATACGGAAAACAAGAGGTCGAAAGACGTTTCTCGGGAGCAGGTGAGGCAGTCGAGGCCAATTACTGTTTTGAATATGGCTATATCGACGCAACCCGCCTCGACAACGTGATTGTCTTCGATGCGGACAATCGACTTCCGTTCCTCAAACCTTGGGTCACGGCGATCATGGACGCAAAGTCCGGCGCGATCCTGAGCTGCCTGGTGCATGCCGGAGACCCGCGACGTGAAACCACGTTGCAAGTGCTGCTGGAGTCTTTCGCGCCATCAACCCGCATCGCGCCGCCGACGGACTGGGCTGCATAACCACCAGATTGCGGCCGAAAATGACGAACGCGGCGCCACGCTGATCCATGGACCCTGGCACCGCGAACACCAAAGGAAACCAAGATGAGCAGAAGAACAAACACTTCCACTGGGGCCAGCGTTGCTTCGCCTTCCTCCACGGACGCCACTGATCAAACACCAGCTATCCCGAAGGTTGGTGGCACCAGTGCGAGCGAACAGCGTCGGGGCGCAGCTGCAAATGACAACCAGATGGAAAGCCGCGACACCGTGACTGATCGCTTTTCCGGCGAGGAATCTCGTGACCTGGCCTATGGGCCATGCGCGACTTATATTCCCGACAACGCAAAGAGCCTGCTGGGCCCGTCGGTGCTGCCGAGCCTGACGGAATGCGGCATTGAGATTGCCCTGCCGCCCACATCCATGCCCACGGCGAAAGCGCGCATCGAAAGGTTTTTCGGAACATTGAAATCGCTTCTGCGGCAGCAGCCGTTGCCAGTCGTCGACATGCGTCGGGCAGAGGAGCACGGCTATGATGTCGGCAGATATGCTATCTTGATAACGCAGCTTCAGGATCTGGTCGATCAGGCCGTTCGGATCCACAACAACTCAGTTACCACAGAGTTCAGCAAGCTGAGCCCAAATGAGCAACTCGCGCAGGATGCTCAGCAGAATGCGCGGTCGCTGTTTTATGACACGGAGCGTCTCGAGCACCATATCGGGGTGATCACCCAGGCCGTGCTCGATCGCAACGGCGTCAGAAAGTTCGGCCTGCGATGGCGCCACAAACATTATGTGCGCGCTCTGCTGAAGAACCTGAAGCGTACGCTCAAGCCCGATCGTATCAAAATCCGAAAAGACGGGTCGGCGGCCTATGCCGTCAAGGTATGGTACAATCCAGGCGACCTGTCGTCATTCAAGGTTTTTGATGAAACCGAGAAAAGATGGGTACGACTCGACAGCACTGAGCCAGAATATACGCACCGGCTCAGCATGGGCGCACATCTGCTCTTTGAACGCCGCCGCAAACAACGCAACGAAACGCTCAAGCACGAGGACGATCGGATGGCGTCGGTTGCCCGGACCCGACGCGAACTGAACGAATTGGTCCCGGATCTCAGCTTCCAGCAGCGTCGCCGTTACGCCGCCCTGTTCGAAAGCAAGGAAGTCAGGCGGGTGTCCAAACGATCCTACCCGGCCCCCGAATGCGAAACCCCCAGCCTCGACCGCGCCTTTGGAAGCGTCGTCCGCGAGGATAACGGCCTTCCAGGTGATGCCCGATTCTCGTTCGAGGAAGCCGAGCGCGACTTGGGAGATCACTTCGAGGATTTCGGAACCATGACCAGCTCGGACTGGGAAGACCGTGATTTCGAGAACATCGATTTTGACGCCATCGAAGCGGTTTCCGGTTCGAGCGTTAGCGAGGGTGATCTGGATGCCGAAGACAAAGGAGCTTGGTGATGGCCGGCCGAATAACGGACCCTTGGCCAGAGAATCTGCCTGAACGCGTCGGCCTCATCAACGACGCGTTCGAGTCCATCTACATTCCGACACCTTCGCATCAGGAGGTTCACCGGCGTTGCGACATTCTTCGATACTCCAACCGTAACCGCCGGGGCAAACCGATGACAGCGCTACGCCTGTCGCAGCTCTCAAGTGCAGGAAAAACGGCTTGCATCATGGCCTATATCAGCAAGACCCTCGAGGACCATGCCCGCCAAACGGGTGAATTCAACCCGTACCTGATCCTTTACGTATCGCTCCTCAGCGTGACCACGCCCAAAGCATTATGCCAAACGATCTGCCGGCTGCTCGGTGATGAAAACTGGGAGGTCGGTCGAGCCGAAGACCTCATCCATCGAATAGCGGACTTCGTCTCGAGAGCGGGCGTCGAGATGATCATCATCGACGAGATCCAGGAACTGAAAGGCGCGCGGAAGGACCGAAGGGATGTGTCGAATCTACTCAAAGGCATTCTCAATACCGGGATCGCGCCCCTTGTTTTGGTCGGCGACGAGACTTCCAAGGATATGTTCGATGCCAACATCCAGATGGGCAACCGCGCAGGCGCTGTCCTTGAGCTGAAGCCTTTCGACCCGGCGGATCGAGAGAGACTGGGGGAGTTCAAAGGCTTCCTCGCAGATCTTGAGCGTGAAATGATCAGGCTTAGGCTGGTTCGTGAACCAGGCGCGCTCACCCAGGCCAAAGGGTTCCATGCCCTGCTCAAATGGTCGCAAGGACATCTCGGCCGCGTCAGCCGGATCACGGCTCAGGCACTGCAGCACGCCACCTTGCGTCATGCGGCAGCAGTTGAGCAGGAAGACCTGGATTACGCGATCCAGAACTTCGCGATCCCGAACAACTACCGGAAGGCCTGACATGTCCCGCGGCACCGCCATGCCACCCGGCGGCACACTCAAACCATTGCGCTGGCCCGGGGTGATCCACGACGGCGAGTCTTTGCTCGGCGTCGTAACCCGTCGCTCGGCCGAGCATTTCCTGGGTTCGACCCACATTGTAACTCGAGCCAGCGGTATTGATGTCCAAAGGCAGGGTGACGCCCTCATTGTGGCCACCAAAGACAACATCGGCGAACTGGCACGCCTTCTGCGAGTCGATCGCTCAACGCTCCAAAACCTGGTCTGCGAAAGAATCGGTGCTGACGCGGTAGGCTCGATCCTTCGTTGGGGCGCGAGAACGATCCGCCAGCGCGATCTGGAAGTGCGCGTTCGCCGCATCGCTCCCTCGGCCCTCGCGCGCAGCCCTCATCATCGACAAGCCTGGCTTTTGCGCCGGCTCCCTTATTGTCCCGAGACCTTCGAGGAACTCATCGACGAGTGTCCTTCGTGCGGCCGCTCACTGCGCTGGACGCACGCCAAGCCTGTCGGCTTCTGCGACGATCCTTCCTGCCGCTTCGGAAACCGCCTGATCGAGCCGACCGGGAAGATGCTGAGGACAGAGTGGCACGAAACCTATCGCCATTTCTGCGATCTGGTCTCGGTCAATCCAGCGGTTGCCGAAGGCGCACTGAAAAAGCTTCCCAATGAAATCAGGGTGCTCGACAATCCGACCCTACTCGACCTTGTCTATCTGATGGCGATCATCGATCGACTTGAGGACAGCCGCGCACCGGCGCTGAACGCGCGGGCCTTGACCAGCGATGCAAACGCAGAACGCATCGCAAGAGGTTGCGACGCTGTCCGCGGATGGCCGCACAGCATACGAGAGGTCGTCACGCACGCCGTCGATAATCTGGAGAATGACCGGCATCTTTGGCAGCGCCTTAAGTGGCATTCCGTCAAGAACCCGAACCCTGAAATTCGACGCCTGCTTGTTGCCGCGGTGCCCGAGCTCACGGCCAGCGCCCGGCAAGTCGTCGCACCAGGGCGCAACCCGATCATGCTCCAGAAGGAACTGCTCGAACGCACCTCACTCCAGATTCGCCACATGAAAGTCCTGCAAGCGGACAATCATCTGGGAGGCAGTAGGATCTCGCTAAAGACCCGTTCGCTGCCCAAGTTCGATCGCGCGCGCGCTGAAATCTTGATTGGAGACCTGAAAAGGTCCGTAAACACCAGTTCGGTCGCAAGTCGGCTAGGGCTTCCCGGCTATGGGGTTCATCAACTCAGCGACAGTGGCCACCTCGACAAGATCATCAATCCGGCGGTCGACGCGATCTTCCCGAACGGTCGAATCACTGCAGCCTCGGTTGAGGAATTGTGCGGAAAACTGAAGCAGGTTGCGCTCGACCCGCAGCCTCACCTGCATACGATTGCGCTTACCGCTGCCGCTGCGATCGTTGGTGGAGGGCCAAAGCCATGGGACCAGATTGTCGAAATGCTGCTTGCGAAAGAGATCCCCTGCTTCGCAAATGGTGCCACCACTCACTCGGCGCTGGGATGCGTTCGGATAGGAAGGGCTGATTTGCGCATCCTGCGCAAAGTCCGCGCATGGACTCTAGATCAGGGCTGGCTGCCCGAAATCTGTTCAAAACTTGAAGCGAGCGAGATCCTGAATGCGACGCACGATGATGTCGTTGACCTCGTCGAAGCCGGCGTCCTAAGTTTCCGGGCTAGCGGAAAGAAGCTCGCATGCTGCACGGACGCGATACTGAGCATTGCGAGCGAGCGAATGTTTCGAACGGAAGCTGCGCTTTTTCTGGATATAGCTTCGCAGTCTGTAAACGCCGTCACCGATGCGCACGGTATTCCCACCTTATCTGGCGGAGGCTGGTGTCGCCGAAGTATGATGAAGCTTCTTGAATGGAGACAAGCAAACGAAAGCTCGATGAAACAGCTCGTACTTTTATGACAATGGTATCTCAGGATCCACGTCGATCCGGCTATGGCGAATGACCGGCCCTGCGCTGCCGGCGTAGCACCTCAAACGCTCCGCTTGCCTTGGCAAGTGCGACTTCGACAGCATGTAGATCGGCCGCCAGCGCCAGCTCGGGTCGGGCAGCCATCACGATCACTGCCGCCAGCATGTCGTCCGACTCCCTCGCCAGACTCATAAGGTGATGCCCGCTGGGCGCAGCAATCCCGTGCATCCAATTACGCGCCGTCCGATCCGAAACGCCTGTCCACCGTATGATTGTCTTGGCGGCCGCACCAGTTGTGCCTAGTTCTCCCCGCAGTGCCGCACTGACAGTGTCCGTGTAAGCAGCCTCAGACAGCCGCGGCAGCGCCTTTTGAAGTCCTTTGCCGGTTTTCGGAAACATGCTTCCGTCCCTTCTATACTAAAGGCATCTCAAGGGCGCGCACGCCTCGCGGTGAGAGGCCGTAGATGGTCATCAATTGGAAAACCGAACCGGAGGATAATCCGACTATCCCGCCTCGCATGCGCGCGGCCGAATATGTCCGCATGTCCACAGAACATCAGCAATACTCAACTGATAACCAGGCCGTCGCCATCCGCGCTTACGCGAAAGAACATGGCTACGAAATCGTTCGCACGTATCAGGACGAGGGAAAAAGCGGCCTCAACCTCGCTGGACGCTCCGGGCTGAAGCGCCTGCTCGCCGATATCGAGGCGGGCCGCACCGACTTTCGGGCTTTGCTCGTTTACGACGTAAGCCGTCTGGGCCGATTCCAGGATCCCGACGAGGCAGCATCCCATGAGTTGCGTATCAGAGCGGCAGGAATCCAAGTGGAATATTGCGGCGAGCAGTTCCGCAACGACGGCAGCGTCAGCTCGTCAATCATCAAGACCGTCAAGCGCACGATGGCAGCCGAGTATAGTCGCGAACTGTCGGTAAAGGTGTTCGCCGGACAGGCGAACCTTATTCGCCGCGGCTACCGCCAAGGGGGCCCCGCCGGCTATGGGCTGCGCCGTCTCCTTGTCGATGTGAACGGCGAACCCAAGGGCGAACTCGGTCGCGGTGAGCACAAAAGCATCGCGACCGATCGCGTTATCCTGGTGCCGGGCCCGGCAGATGAAGTTTTCATCGTGCACGAAATATACCGGCTGTTCACCGAATGCCGAAAGACCGAGCGCGAAATTGCTGAGCTTCTGAACGCTCGCGAGCTTGTCACGGACCTAGGCCGCCCATGGACGCGCGGCACAATCCACCAGGTGTTGATCAATGAAAAATATGTCGGCGACAATGTCTGGGCGCGCACCTCTTTCAAGCTGAAGCAGCAGCATGTCCAAAATGAGGAACAGCAATGGATCAGGGCCGAAGGTGCATTCTCGGCTATTATCAGCCGACCAATGTTTGCAGCTGCCCGCGCAATCATCGACGCACGCTCCGAACGGCTCAGCGACGCAGCAATGCTGGAAATGCTGACATCGATTTTCGAGAGTCGGGGTATGCTCTCAGGCCTCATTATCGACGAAGCCGAAGGCACACCCTCTAGCAGCGCCTACCGAAGCCGGTTTGGAGGCTTGCTACGTGCCTACGAACTGGTCGGGTTCGCCCCTGACAGGAACTACCGCTACCTGGAGATCAACCGCAAACTCAGGGCGCTCCATCCCACGATCGTCACCGACACGGTTGCGGCGCTCGAGCGAGCGGGCGGCACGATCGCGCACAACCCCGACACCGACCTACTCACCGTCAATGACGAGTTCACCGCCTCACTTGTCGTCGTGCGCTGCGTCGAAACCGCAGCTGGATCGCTACGCTGGAAGCTTCGGCTCGACAGCGCCCTCAAGCCAGACATGACGGTGGCGGTGCGTATGGATCCCGGCAACGAATTGGCACGTGATTATTATCTCCTGCCGCGGCTCGACATAAGCGAGGCCACCTTGCGCCTTTGCGAGCACAACGGGCTCTCGCTCGACGCCTACCGGTTCGATGATCTGTCTGCATTCCATCGCATGGCGACACGACGAGCATGGAGGTATGCCGCATGACACAGGCCAGACCCGCCCAAAGGGTTGAGTGGATCCCGCTCAGCCGGATCACCGTAGTCAATCCGCGCACCCGAAACAAACGCGTGTTCAAAGAAATTGTCGAGAACATCGCGCAGATCGGATTGAAACGGCCCATCACGGTCACGCGGCGTATAGAAGCGGACGGTCCATTCTATGACCTGGTCTGTGGCCAAGGGCGACTGGAAGCGTATCAGGCACTTGGCCAAACCGAAGTTCCCGCGCTTGTCGTCTCAGCGGATGCCGAAGACTGTCTAATCGCCAGCCTCGTCGAGAACTGCGCGAGGCGCCAACACAATGCCATTGATTTGCTGCAGGACATCGGAGGCATGCGTGAGCGTGGCCACAGCCTGCCTCAAATCGCACGTAAAACCGGGCTGTCGCTTGAATATGTCACCGGAGTCGCGCGCCTACTGGATAAAGGCGAGCAACGCTTGCTACGCTCTGTGGAAGCCCGCGTCATCCCGATCAGCGTCGCGGTCGATATCGCCGAAGCAGAAGACCATGATGTGCAGCGTGCGCTCCAGTTGGCCTATGAAAAAGGGATACTCCGTGGCCGCAAGCTCCTCGCCGCGAAACGCGTCATCGAAGACCGGCGTCGACGTGGCAAACGTCTGAGCTATAATATCAAGAAGTCCGGCGCCACCTCGCCTAAACTTTCTCCGGCATCACTGATCCGAGCCTATCAGGAAGAGGTTGATCGCAAGCTTTCGATGATCCGGCGCGCAAACGCAGCGCGCGATCGCCTGCTGCTGGTCACCGAAGCGCTGCGTCGCCTCACTCGTTCGGAACAATTCATGGCACTGCTCGAGGACGAGAATCTCGCCCACATGCCCGAGAACATCGCAGCTCGGCTCGATCAGGCTGGCGCAAAACCGTGAACACAAACCGACCCAGACCCGTCCGGCTCGCATTCGAAGAAACGAGCCTTCGCATCCCGATCGAGGCAGTGATGCCCCTCAGGGTCGTCTCGGCGGCCGTAAAAAGGTCGATCAAATACGCTCAGATCGCCGCCTCAATCGCCGAAGTCGGCATCATTGAACCGCCAGCGGTCGCGAGGGATGCCAGTGACCCCGGCCGATTCCATCTTCTGGACGGTCACCTACGTATCGAGATCCTGCGCGACCGTGGAGAAACCGAGGTTGTCTGCCTGATTGCCACCGACGATGAAGCATTCACATACAATAAGCGGGTAAGCCGGATTGCGACGATCCAGGAACATCGGATGATCCTGAATGCGATCAAGAAAGGTGTCTCGGAAGAACGACTGGCCCGCGCGCTCAATGTCGATATCTCCAGCATTCGCGCAAAGCGGAACCTACTCGTCGGCATCTGCCCTGAAGCCGCCGATCTGCTGAAAGACCGGCATGTGCCGATCCAGGTGTTCACCGAGCTGCGGTTTCTGAAACCCGTGCGTCAGGTCGAGGTCGCAATGAACATGATTACCATGAACCGCTTCGCCGTCACTTACGCTCGGTCCCTCGTCGCCTCCACCCCGGATGATCAACTTGTAGCCGGCAAGCCTCGCAGAATGCCCGGGCTCACTGAGGACCAGATCGCGACCATGCAGCGCGAGGGCGAGAACGTCGATCGGCAGTTTCGACTGGTGGAACAGACCTATAGCTCAGACCATCTCGATCTCATGCTGGCTGCTGGATACGTGAACCGACTGATCGGTAACGTCCGCGTGGTCCGGCATCTCGCCCAGCATCACCCCGAAATCCTGGCCGAATTCCAAAAGTTGAGCGATCTGCAAAACGCGGCTTAAGGCGCTCAGTAACGCCCAGCTTGATCGCCAACGTCATCCCATGTGACCGTATCAGTGCTCTGGGTCATTGAAGGGAAGCCTGCGGCGCGTTGGTCGTAGCGGGCAGTGACGCTCCAGGAGTGCTACCGGTCACGAAAGAACTGCTTGGTCGGGTGACGTTCGTGGTCGAGCCAACCACCAATGCAACGCTGGCCGTAAACGCTGGCCTGCAGGGCCGCCCTGCGGATCACCGATCGTGCGCGCCGTAACTGTCGTCGGATGACAGCCCCAACCGGACTGACCTTAACCGGACAAGGGCCACTTTGCTGGGCGATCAATGCCAATGCCAACCGAGGCTCATATCCACATGCGCTGCGGCACGATATGGTCGTCACGGTCGCTCTGCGATGCGGAAATTCACCGCGTCGCCCGGCGACGACCGGGCCTCGCGCGGCGGCGGACATCGCCAGCCCCACTCGACCCCGTCGCGATTCTGGCATAGCAGTTAAGGGGTGATGAATGGCGCTTCTTCTCGAGGGGTTTCCTCGCCTCTTTCCACGAAGGAGGTCGAAGTCCTGCATTTCGTCGCACGGCAGTTCACCAACAAGGAAATCGCCCGGGAACTGGATATCAGCTGCCGGGCAGTCGAAGAGCGATTGAAATCCGCGCGCGACAAGCTGGGCGCGCCCGACCGTCGCTCGGCAGCCCGGGCGTTCCTGGCCCTTTCCGACACCTGTGATCCTACCACATGTGGATTGGACACAGTGGAAGTTTCATCCCTTCTGCCCGTAACTCCGCATCAGGAAATGGCGGCGTCCCAACGGTTCTTTCTCGCGGACGTCGGAAGTGGCGACTTCGAAGTCGGGATCACGACGCCGACATTTCTCGAGACCTATGATGTCAGGTTTGGCCCGATGGGTCGGCTTTATGCGGTCGTTGGCCTGGCGGCGCTCGTCGGGCTGCTGATGATCGCGGCAGTCGCCATAGCCGTGGTGGCCCGAATGCTCACCTGACCCATAGCGATCTCACTTCTGGAGGCAGCGCGATTGCGCAGAAGGGGGCGTGATGAGAAAGGTGGATGCAACGGCTTTGCGGATCAGCAGAGCCATTCACGAGGTGGAAGATCAGCTTGATCGGCTGATCGGAACAAGCGGGGCCTTGCTGGCGGATGTCGCGGCAATCCGCATCGATCTGGACATCAACGCATGTGATGGCCAGCGCCCGTTGCAGCGCCTGATCGAGATGCAGGTCAAACTGGCGGAGGCGCGCACGAAGGCGACGGGCGCGCATTCCGACCTGAAGCGGCTTGCGGAAACACGTGCGGACGTGCCCGTCGGGTGCCCGGATCCAAAAACGGGGTTTCTGCGCGAAGCCAGCGCCGCGTGAGCGACGCGGAGACACGGTGGCGAAGTTGAATTTACCGCTTTCGGTTTGGCGATTACGTATTTGACAAACCCAAGCCAATTGGTTAGGACGGCCGGCAAGGAG
>NZ_LSHX01000052.1:132500-155572 GCF_001555965.1 Sphingomonas sp. CCH21-G11 | reverse complement strand
GCGCCACCGCCACCGAACGATCCGCCGCCGCCCGAAAAGCCCCCGCCGCCACCCCAGGACGATCCCCCGCTCCATGGCGATCCGCCCGGGGACGACCCGCCGCCCCAGGACGATCCGCTGCCCCAGCCGGGTCCCCAGATCACCACCGGCGCGCCGCCGCGGCGATAGCGCCGTCCGCGCGGGCCGCCGAACAGGATCGGCAGGACGATGAAGATCAGCACCACACCCCAGAAGATCAGCGCGACGGGAATGCCATCGCGCTTGCGCGACGACTGTGCCCGTGCGGTCTGCTGCACCGCGCGTTGCTCGGCGACTTCGAGCGGCAGGCGCATCTGTTCGCCGATCGCCTCCGCACCCGCAAGGATGCCGCCGGGCAGGTCGCCGGCCTTGAAGCGCGGCAGGATCGTCTGATTGATGATGACGCTGGCCAGCGCGTCGGTCATGATCGGCTCCAGGCCGTAGCCGACCTCGATCCGTACCTTGCGCTCATTGGGCGCGATCAACAGGATGATGCCGTTGTTCGCCTCGCCCTGGCCAATCTTCCACGCGCGACCGAGGCGGTAGCCATATTCCTCGATCGGATAGTCCTGAAGGCTGGGCACGGTCGCGACCACGAACTGGCGCGACGAGGCTTGCTCGATTTCGGCCGACAGCGCGCTCAGCCGGGCCTTCTGGTCGGCGTCAAGCAAGTTGGCCGCATCGACCACCCGACCGGTCAGCTTCGGAAAGGTCTGCGCCGCCGCCGGCATCACCGCCACCAGCAACATCAGCCAAAGTCCGGCGGCCAGCCGGCGCAGCGTCATAGACCGGACCCCATTTGCCGCTCAGTTGGCGTTGTTCAAAAGGCGGTCGACCGGCGGCGCGGTTTCCGCTCCCGGCGTTGTCGCCTTGAACGGAGTCAGCGGCTTCGCGCCGTAGAAGATCCGCGCACCGATCGCGTCGGGGAAGGTGCGGATGCGCGTGTTATAGGCTTGTACCGCCTCGTTATAATCGCGCCGCGCGATGGTGATGCGGTTCTCGGTGCCCTCCAGCTGCGACTGCAGCGCCAGGAAATTCTGGTTCGAGGTGAGCTGCGGATAATTCTCCACCACGGTGCGCAGCTGGCCCAGCGCCTGGGTCAGCTGGTTCTGCGCGGCATTGAACCGTTCGAACGTCGCCGGATCGGACAGGTCGTCGGTGGTGATGTTGATCGAGGTGGCGCGCGAGCGTGCCTCGGTCACCTGGGTGAGGACGCGTTCCTCCTGCGCGGCGAACCCCTTTACCGTCGCGACCAGATTGGGGATCAGGTCGGCGCGGCGCTGATACTGGTTCTCCACCTCGCCCCACTTCGCCTTGGCGTTCTCCTCGGCGGTGGGCACGCTGTTCAGGCCGCAGGCGGACAGCAGCACCGCTGCAAACAGGACCGTCATCGCGCGAAATCGCATCAAACCCTCCATCGACCCCTTGTCGATCGCCCTTCTAGCGGACCAGTATTTGCGCGCGAAGGAAAATCGGGGCCATCAACGGCCCGGCAGGGAGGCTAGAGCCATGTTGCAGGAATTTCGGACCTTCATCGCGCGCGGCAACGTGCTCGACCTGGCGGTGGGCGTCATCATCGGCGGCGCATTCGCGACGATCACCAAATCGCTGACCGACGACCTGATCCTGCCGGTCATCGGGGCGGTCTTCGGCGGACTCGACTTTTCGGGCTTTTTTGTCCGGCTCGGCCCGATCCCGGCAAGCTACACCGGGTCGCCGACCAATTATGCCGCGCTGAAGGAAGCGGGTGTCCCGTTGTTCGGCTATGGCGCGTTCGTGAGCGTGGTGATCAACTTCCTGATCCTCGCCTTTCTGGTGTTCCTGCTGATCCGCTTCGTCAACCGCGCGATCGCCGCGGTCCAGAAGGCCGAGGAAGCGGCCCCCGCCGCCGATCCGGCAGACGTCGTGCTGCTGCGCGAAATCCGCGACGAGCTGAAGAAGCGGCCGGGCGCCTGAGGCGTCAGGCCGCGGCGAGATCCTCCGCCAGCGTGTCGGCGAGGCTGGTGCCGTCGAGGATGCGCGCAGTTTCGTCGCGCACGCGCGCCATGGCATGACGGATCGCGCAGGTCGCTTCGTCGCGACAGTCCTTGCACGGGCGATAGGCCGTCCGGCTGACACACGGGACCAGCGCCAGTGGCCCCTCGATCACCCGGATGATTTCGCCGAGCGAGATCAGGTGGACCGGACGCGCCAGGCAATAGCCCCCGGCCTTGCCGCGAAAGCTGTGCAGGAACCCCGCCTCGCGCAGATCGGCCAGGATCAGCTCGAGGAATTTGCGCGGCACGTTCGCGGCCTCCGCAATCCGGTTCATCGGCACGGGGGTGCCGCCCGCCGGCTGGCCCGCAAGGAAGATCATGGCACGAAGTGCATACCGGGAACGCTGGGTAAGCATGCATTCCCTATAATCAGGGCAATGCGGCAACGAAAAGGCGAAAGCGCGCCTCTTTCCTATTTTCCCGAAGCGCCTATATCCGACGGTGCCGGGTTCGCCCGGCTATGGCGATAAACTGCGGCGTGAAATAGACGCAGCGGACCCGGGGGCAGTACCCGGCGGCTCCACCAGGTGAGCCGGTTGGCCAGTACGCGTGAAGCGTGCCGGCCGAGCGGCTCAGCTGACGGGGCCGAACCAGGATCGACGTGTGTTGAAAGGCGCTGTTTTCGCTCGGAATGGGACCACCGCAACGGCCCATCACACAAGTGCTAACGATAACGAAGCACTCGCGATTGCGGCCTAACCCAAGACCTAACGGTCTAGGTTAGTCAGACAAAAGCGCGGTCGGGCCACACCGGGCAACAGAAGTGGATTCCAGCGGCCGCCGGGGGGCCGGGCAACAGAACCCCCGGCACCTTGCCGCGACGCGCCGTCCGGCCACGCACATCTTCTGATCGATGTCGCCCGGCCCGCCGGGTCAGGCGGGCAGCACCAGGCGCGCGATCGTGCCTGATCCACGCAATAGGGCGAACTGGCCGCTCAACTGGCCGGCGAGCATGCGCGCGATGCGCAGGCCCAGGCTGTCGCTGTCCTCAAGATCGAAAGTTTCGGGCAGGCCATGGCCGTCATCGCGGACCTCGACACAGACGCGGCCCTCTGCGTCGCGCGTCAGTTCGACGTCGATGATGCCGGCGTCGCGCCCGGCAAAGCCGTGTTCGATCGCGTTGGACACCGATTCGGCGACGATCAGCGCCAGCGGAATCGCCGCGTCGGGGGCAAGCGGCTGGTCATGTTCGGCATTCACCCGCAAAACGATGTCACGCCGGCCGCTGGCCTCGATCACGTCGCGGCAGAGCTCCTCGAGGAAAGCGCGCATCCCCCGGGCATTCCCGTCCGGATTGTAGAGCTGACGGCTGATCCGTCCGATGACGGCGAGCCGGCGCGTCGCCTCGTCCAGCGCGGCGCGCGCCTGCGCATCGACGATGTGCCGCTTCTGAAGCATCAGCAGCCCGGCGGCGACCTGAAGGTTGTTGGACACGCGGTGCTGCAGTTCGCGGAACAGGAGTTCGCTGGTCTGGGCGAGCGAGCGGCTCACCTCGCGTTCGCGGGCCAGATTGGCGTTGGCGCGTTGCAGAAGATGGATGATCGTCAGCTCGGTCCCGACGACCAGCACGTAGAGGAGAAAGGCAAGCGCGGCACCGCGGTTGACGGTCCAGCCATTGTCGGGCGCAAGGAAGAACCACCAGGATGCCGCTCCGCACAGCAGCGCCGAAAGCCCGCCGAACCGCGCCCCGAACAAGGCCGCGGTGACGATCACTGCCGGAAAGAAGGTCAGGAACGGAAAGCCGCCCGGCAGCAGGGGGTCGAGCATGATGCGCAGCAGCAGCGCGGCCGCCGCCATCGCGAGCGTCGCCGCCAGCGCCAGCCAGGGCCGGTCGCGCGCGATGGGCAAGCGTTCAATCCAATGACGGCGCGGACCGTCGGTGCGGGAAGGCGTCATTGCCGTACGGCCCTTTTCGTTCCGAAGCCGGAGTATCCAGGCCGTTTCGATGGACGTAAGCTACGGCGATCATTGCGTAAATGCAATATCATTCAAAACCGATCTACCTCGCGGCCGAAATGAAAAGGGCCCGCCGAAGCGGGCCCGATCCAGCGCCGGTCGGCATCGCCGTGCGGCGATTCCGATCAGCTTTCGGTGATGAACGACGGCAGGCCGATCTCGTCGCCGCCCTCATCCTTGGCCGCTTCGTCACGGCGCGGCCGGTCACCGCGATCGCGGCGCGGGCCGCGATCACGCCCGCCGCCGCCGTCGCGACGGCGATCGCCGCGATCGGGACGGTCCCCGCGCGGTTCACGCGGCTCGCGCGGTTCGCGGGCCGGGCGCGTGTCTTCCAGCTCGGCACCGGTTTCCTGATCGACGACGCGCATCGACAAGCGGACCTTGCCGCGCTGATCGATCTCCAGCACCTTGACCTTGACCTCCTGTCCTTCGGACAGGACGTCGGCGACCTTCTCGACGCGTTCGTTGCGGATTTCGGACACATGGACCAGGCCGTCACGGCCGCCCATGAAGTTCACGAAGGCGCCGAAATCGACGAGGTTCACGACCTTGCCCGAATAGACCTTGCCGACCTCGGGCTCCTCGACGATGCCGAGGATCCAGTTCTTCGCGGCCTCGATCTGGCTGACGTCGGACGAGCTGATCTTGATGACGCCCTCGTCGTCGATGTCGACCTTCGCACCGGTCGTCGCGACGATCTCGCGAATGACCTTGCCGCCCGTGCCGATGACGTCGCGGATCTTCGACTTGTCGATCGTGATCGTCTCGATGCGCGGGGCGTGCGCGGAGAGTTCCGAGCGGACCTCGCCGAGCGCCTTGCTCATCTCGTTCAGGATGTGCGCGCGGCCATCCTTGGCCTGCGCCAGCGCCTTTTCGAAGATCTCGCGGGTGATCCCGGCGATCTTGATGTCCATCTGCATCGTGGTGATGCCTTCGGACGTGCCGGCCACCTTGAAATCCATGTCGCCCAGATGGTCCTCGTCACCCAGGATGTCGGACAGGATCGCGAAATCCTTGCCCTCCAGGATCAGGCCCATCGCGATGCCGCTGACCGGGCGCTTGATCGGCACGCCGGCGTCCATCATGGCGAGCGACCCGCCGCAGACCGACGCCATCGACGACGAGCCGTTGGACTCGGTGATGTCGCTGGTCAGGCGGATGGTGTAGGGGAACTCCTCCTTGGTCGGCAGCACCGGGTGCAGCGCGCGCCAGGCGAGCTTGCCATGCCCGACTTCACGACGCCCCGGCGCACCGAAGCGGCCGACTTCACCGACCGAATAGGGCGGGAAGTTGTAGTGCAGCATGAAATGTTCGTAGCGCAGGCCGCCCAGGCCATCGATCATCTGCTCCGCATCCTTGGTGCCCAAGGTGCAGGTCGCGATCGTCTGGGTCTCGCCGCGGGTGAACAGGGCGGAGCCATGCGCACGCGGCAGGAAATGGGTTTCCGCGACGATCGGGCGGATCTGGGTCGTGGTGCGACCGTCGATGCGCTTGCCGGTCCTGAGGATGTCGCCCCGGACGATTTCGGCTTCCAGCTTCTTGGTCAGCTTGATGCCGGCCATCACCGCCTGCGGATCAAGGCCGTCCTCGACGAACTGCGCCTTCGCTTTTGCACGCGCTTCGTTGAGCGCGTTCGAGCGCGCCGACTTGTCGGTCAGCTTGTAGGCGGCGGCGATGTCCTTGCCGATCAGCTTCTTCAGCTTGTCCTTGATCGCGGCATTGTCGTCCGACGACGCCATTTCCCACGGATCCTTGGCGGCCTGTTCGGCCAGCTTGACGATCGCCTTGATGACTTCGCGGCAGGCGTCGTGCGCGAACAGCACGGCGCCGAGCATGACCTCTTCCGACAGCTCCTTGGCTTCGGATTCGACCATCATCACCGCGTCATAGGTCGCGGCGACGACCAGATCGAGCTCGCCTTCCGCGACCTGCTCGTCGGTCGGGTTCAGGATGTACTCGCCATTCAGGTAACCGACGCGCGCCGCGCCGATCGGGCCCATGAAGGGCACGCCCGAAATGGTGAGCGCGGCCGATGCGGCGACCATCGCCAGCACGTCGGGCTCGTTCTCGCCGTCATAGCTCAGCACCTGAGCGATGGCGTTGATCTCGTTGTAGAAGCCTTCGGGGAACAGCGGGCGGATCGGCCGGTCGATCAGGCGGGAGACCAGCGTCTCCTTTTCCGTCGCGCCGCGCTCACGCTTGAAGAAGCCGCCCGGAATGCGCCCGGCGGCCGAGTATTTTTCCTGATAATGGACGGTGAGCGGGAAGAAATCCTGCCCGTCCTTCACACTCTTGGCGGCCGTGACGGCGCAGAGCACGACGGTTTCGCCGAGGGTCGCCATGATGGCGCCGTCGGCCTGACGGGCAACCTTGCCCGTTTCGAGGGTGAGGGTCTTGCCTCCCCACTCGATCGATACGGTTTTCTTGTCGAACATTTCGTTTCCTTCACTCCCGCTGCCCAATGCAACGGGGGCCTCTAGAGTGGGTCCGCCCATCGGACCCGTTTGGGGAGCCGTTCGTGGCTCGGTGAAGGGGCAACCGGATTGCGCCCCTTCGAACTTCCCGATTGGTTACCGGGAATAACAGAAGGGCGCCCGGAGGCGCCCTTCGAAATTACTTGCGAAGCCCGAGCTTCGCGATGAGGGCCGTATAGCGGCTCTCGTCCTTCTTGCGAAGATAGTCGAGCAACGCGCGACGCTTGTTGACCAGCATCAGCAGACCGCGGCGCGAGTGATTGTCCTTGGCGTGCGTCTTGAAATGCTCGGTCAGGTTCTGGATCCGTTCGGTCAGGATCGCGACCTGCACTTCGGGGCTGCCGGTGTCGCCGCTTTCGCGGCCATGTTCGGTGATCAGCGCTTCCTTGCGCTCTTGCGTAATCGACATCGTCGTCCTTTCACGTCAGAGGTTGAAGCCGCGCACGACCCGGACGATCCCGTCCGAAACCTCCACGAGCGCGACCGGAACCGTGTCCAGCTCGGCAAAGCAGAGGCCATCGTCAGCGGCGATCCCGATCAAGACCCGCCCCTGGCGGAGCAGCCCTGCCTGATCGGGGGTGAGGGGTAGAGCCGGGATGTCGTCCAGCCCCGCCCTCAACGGCAGGATCACGTCTTCAAGGGCGCGGGCATTAGCAGCATCGGCCAATTTGTCCAGCGAAATCGCGCCTTCCAGCCCGAACGGCCCCGCCCGCGTCCGCCGCAGCATCGTGACATGGCCCACCGTGCCGAGTGCCCGTGCAATGTCGCGGGCCAGGCTGCGGATATAGGTGCCTTTCGATACATGGGCGGTGAGGGTGATTTCTTCCAGATCCTCCCCGGCACGGGGAGGGGGACCAGCCGCAGGCGGATCATTTGGTCTCTGCCCCTCCACCACGCCCTGCGGGCGCGGTCCCCCTACCCGAGCCAGCTCAGGGAGGATTCGTAGCGCGTGCACCGTGATGCGGCGCGTCGCGAGCGTGACCGTCTCGCCGGCGCGGGCGAGGTCGTAGGCGCGTTCGCCGTCGACCTTCAGCGCGGAGTAGGCGGGCGGCACCTGGTCGATCGGGCCGGTGAAGTCGGGCAACACCGCCAAAATCTCTGCCGATGTCGGGCGGCCTGGGCTCTCCGACACGACCTTGCCCTCCAGGTCGAGGGTGTCGGTTTCCGCCCCGAAGCGGATCGTGAAGTCATATGCCTTGTCGCTGTCGAGCATCCGCCCGGCGAGCTTGGTGGCTTCGCCGATCGCGATCGGCAGCACGCCGGTCGCCAGCGGGTCGAGCGTCCCGCCATGCCCAACCTTCGCCTTGCCCAGACCCGCGGTGCGCAGCGCGCGCTTGACCGCGCTGACGCCCTGTGTCGAGCCAAGGCCGAGCGGTTTGTCGAGGATGATCCAGCCGTGCATCGCGCCCCCCTAGGCCGTGTCGCGCCGCCGCGAAAGCCGTTGTGCCGCGCCGATGCCCGGTTCATCGGCGATACAGGCACAGGCAGCCATTTTCCGGAAACACAGGACGGGCAGGGGAGCGGGCAATGCGTGCCGTGATGATGCTGGCGATCGGGCTGCTGGCGGCGACGCCCGCTAGTGCGCAAATCTGGGACGGCGGCGGCGCCGACGGGGATCGAGAACCCGTCCCGTTGGTCCCGAGCGTGCGGCCGCTGCTGGCCGAGGCGCGCAGCGACATTCGTGACGGCCGCCGCGCCGGCCAGCTCGACCGGCGCGAGGCGCGCGGCCTGCGTCGCGAGGCGCGGGCGGTGGCCGGGCTGGAGGACCGATATCTCGCCAACGGATTGTCCGAGGCCGAGCGGGCGGAGCTGTCGGTCCGGGCGCAGGCGCTGCTCGGGCTTGTCAACGCCCGCCGTGCCCGGTCGCGCGGTCAGTAGAGCCCGTAGCGGAGGACGAGCAGCGCAGACAGTGTCACGATCATGATCGCAACCAGCGGCAGCCCGGTGCGGGTATAGTCGGAGAAGGTGTAGTCGCCCGCCGACATGATGAGCATGTTGGTCTGATAGGCGACCGGGGTCGCATAGCACAGGTTGCAGCCGAACAGCACCGCCAGCACCAGCGGCTCGACCGGAATGCCGAGCTGCTCGCCCAGGCTGAACGCGATCGGGGTTCCGACCGCAGCCGCGGTCGTGTTCGACGCGAAGTTGGTCAGCAGCGTCACGAACAGCATCACCGCCGCGAGCACGCCGGCCGCGGGCAGGAACTGGAGCCCGAGGGCGATCAGCTGGCTCAGCCACGCGGCCGCCCCGCTTTCCAGGATGATCCGGCCGATCGCGATGCTGGCGGCGACCAGCACGATCACCTTCGCCGACAGCGCGCGGCCGATGCGGTCGAAGCGCACGCAGCCGGTGACCAGCATCGCGATCGCGCCGCCCAGCGCCGAAATTGCGATCGGGATCAGGCCGATGCTGGCGGGAACGACCGCTGTCGCCATGATGGCGAGCGCCAGCGGCGCCTTTGCCGTGCGCGGCAGCTCCTTGGCGCCGTCGAGCATCAACGCGTTTTCGCCGGCCGACATCAGCTGGATGTTGGGCAGCGCGCCCGCGACGAGCAGGATGTCGCCCTCTGCAAAGGCGCTGTCGCCGGCATCGCTGGTGTCCCAGCGGCCCTGCCACGGCCGGCGTGCACGGTGCACGCCGAGGATCGCAAGATTATAGAGCTCGGCGACGTTGGCCGACACCACGCTCTTGCCGACCAGCGCCGAATCGCGGCTGATCGACAGTTCGGCGACGGTCAGGTCCTCACCGCTGCTGGCATAACCGCGTTTCAGCCGCTCCATCAGCCAGGCCGGTGCGGCGGTCGCGCCCAGCACGCGCATCGCCTCCTCGAGCATTACGTGCGATCCGCGCACCCGCATCCGCCCGTCGGCATCGGGCAGGCTCAGAATCTCCAGCCCGGCGGGAAGCCGCTCGGCCAGCGCCTCGCGCGTGCGTTCGCGCGAGGCCGCCGGATCGCCCAGCCGGAGGGTCGCGGTGAACGCACGCGGCTCGTGCCCGGCGGCGGTCGAGTGATCGGGCAGCAGGCGCGGCATCACCAGCCAGACAAACGGCAGCGCGACGACCGCAGCCATCATCACGATCGGGGTGAAGTGAAACACGGTCATGCGCGGCAGGCCGAGATCGCCCGCGATCGACACCACGAGCAGATTGGTCGACGTGCCGATCGTCGTCGACATGCCGCCGATCAGGACGGCGCTGTTGACCGGGATCAGCGTTTTCGACGCCGGCATGCCGCCATTGGCCGCGATCGACGCCATGATCGGCAACAGCAGGACGAGCACCGGGGTGTCGTTCACCATCATGCTCATGCCGAATGCGAGCGCCAGCGTGACCAGCAGGCCGATCCGGTGATTGAACTGCCACACCCGCGTCAGCAGGCGCGACACCGGTTCCAGCGCACCCGTCGTGACCAGGCCGCGCCCGAGCACCATCAGCGCACAGATGGTGACGAGCGCGTAATGCCCGAAGCCCTCGAAAGCGAGTTTCAGTCCGTCGGTCGGAACCTGTCCCGGGAGCGGCAACAGATAGAGCCCCAGCGCGATCGCGCTGATCGTGAGCAGCGAGATGATCTCCACCCGCACCCGGCCCGAGATGAAGCCGTAGAACATCGCCGCAGTCAGCAGGATCGCGCCGATGGCGTGCGGCGGGGGTGCCGGGATCATCCGGCGCAAAGGGCAACAAAGAGGGGCATCGCGATCCTGTCTAGCCGAGCGCCACTCAACGCGCCAATCCGCCGGGCGGGTGCGTCCGTCACGTCCGGGCCGAAGATCGGGTGCCGGGCCGGAACAATCCCCGCCCCGCCGCGCTTTCCCAGCAAGGTCATTTGGAGCAGGTGATGGCGGCACGAGCCTATTGGCGGGGACAGATCCGGTTGGCGCTGGTTTCGATTCCGGTCGAAATCTATGCGGCGACCCGTTCGGGCGCGTCGGTCAGCTTTCGCCAGATCCACGAGCCGTCGGGCAAGCCGGTCAAATACGAGAAGGTGGTGCCGGGCGTCGGCCCGATCGACCGGGACGAGATCATCAAGGGCTACGAGGTGTCGCGTGGCAGCTATGTGCTGCTCGACGATGCCGAGATCGAGGCGGTGAAGCTCGACTCCAAACGCACCCTCGAGCTCGTCCAGTTCGTCGATGCCGATGCGATCGACGTCCTTTATTACGAGAAACCCTATTATGTCGTCCCCGCCGACGACCTGGCGGAGGAAGCCTATGTCGTGCTGCGCGACGCGTTGCGCGCGACGCGCAAGGTCGGGGTGGGGCAGCTGGCGGTGCGTGGGCAGGAATATCTGGTCAGCCTGAAACCGTGCGGTCGCGGCATGATCCTCGAGACGCTGCGCTACGCCGACGAGGTCAATCGCGCGACGGGCTTTTTCGCGGACATCGGCAACGCGAAGCCCGACCCCGACCTGCTCGACCTAGCGACCTCGCTGATCGAGAAGAAGAGCGGGACGTTCGACGCCGCCGACTATCACAACCGTTATGTCGACGCGCTTCACCGGCTGATCGACAAGAAGGCCAAGGCCAAGGGCAAGAGGGTGCTGGAGGATGTCGATGAGCCCGCCGCGCCCGCGGGCAAGTCGAACGTCATCGACCTGATGGCCGCGCTCAAGGCGTCGGTGGACGGGGGCAAGCCGGCCGCGCGCGCCTCCGGGGCCAAGCCATCCGCGAAGAAGTCCGCCGCCAAGAAGCCCGCCGCCAAAGCCGCGGCGCGCAAGCGCGCCTGAACATGCCGGGGAGGACCGATCCGCTGGCCGAATATCGTCGGCGGCGTGATTTCAAGGCGACCGCCGAGCCTGCCGGCAAGGTTGGCAAGCCGGGCGGCAACCGTTTCATCGTCCAGAAGCATGATGCGACCCGGCTGCACTGGGACCTGCGGCTGGAGAAGGACGGCGTCCTCAAAAGCTGGGCGGTGACGGCAGGGCCCTCGCTCGATCCCGCCGACAAGCGGCTTGCGGTGCGGACCGAGGATCATCCGCTCAGCTATGCCGAGTTCGAGGGGGTCATCCCCAGACGCGAATATGGCGGCGGGACGGTGATGCTGTGGGACCGGGGGAACTGGACCCCCGTCGAGGGCAAGACGGCGGACGATCTCGACAAGGGTCATCTGCACTTCCGCCTCGACGGCGAGCGGATGAAGGGCGAGTGGCTGCTGGTCCGGATGCGCGGCAAGCCCGGCGAGAAGCGCGAGAACTGGCTGCTCCGCAAGATCGGCGATGACCATGCGGGCGCGCGCGGCGACCTGATCGACCGGTGCCTGACCAGTGTCCTGACCGGGCGCTCGATGGCGGAAATTGCCGCCGATACGGGTGGCGAGCACGCGCTTGCCGGCAAGTCGGGCGATGCCTTCGCTGCCGAGATGACCAAGGCCGCGCGGCACAATGCGCGTGCGGCGAGGGCGAGCCCGCGCGCGCGCCGCCCGGCGCGTCCGCCCGCGTTCCGCAAGCCCCAGCTCGCGACGCTGGTCGACGCGGTCCCGACCGGCAATGACTGGCTGCACGAGATCAAGTTCGACGGCTATCGTGCGCTGGTGGCTGCCGCCGGGTCGGCCGTACGCATCTATACCCGGAACGGCCTGGACTGGACCGACAAGTTCGCGCCGCTCGTCGCCGTGATTGCCGCGCTCGACCTGCCGCCGTGCCTGATCGACGGCGAGATCACCGCGCCGGGGCCTGACGGCAACCCAAGCTTTTCGGCGTTGCAGGCGATGCTCAAGCGGGGGCACGGCGGACAAGGTGCGCGCCAGCACCTCGACCTGCATGCCTTCGACCTGCTGGCGCTGGACGGTGCGGATCTGACTCCACTGCCCACCATCGCGCGCAAGGAGCGGCTCGCCGCGCTGCTCGGCGACGCCGCACCGCCCGTCCATGTCGCCGACCATGTCATCGGCGCGGGCGAGCGGCTGTTCGACGCGATGTGCGCGGCCGGGCAGGAAGGGATCATCGCCAAGCGGATCGACGCGCCGTACCGGTCGGCCCGCACGATGAACTGGGTGAAGGTCAAATGCACCCGCCGCCAGGAATTCGTGATCGTCGGCTGGTCGCCCTCACGCGCCAAGGGGCGGCCGTTCGCGTCGCTGCTGCTCGCCCAGCGGGAGGGCGATGCGCTGGTCTACAAGGGCAAGGTGGGGACCGGGTTCGATGCCGATGCGCAGGCCGATCTCGCCCGCAGGCTCAAACGTCTGGCGCGCAAGACCGCGCCGCTGGACGTGGCGGCCGCCGAGCAGCGCGGCGCGCAATGGGTCACGCCCGAGCTGGTCGCGGAGGTGGCGTTTGCCGAATTCACCGGCGAGGGGCGGGTGCGCCATGCCAGCTTCGTCGGTCTGCGCGGCGACCGCCCGGCCACAGAGGTCGGCCCCGAACGCGCGCGCGCGGCACCGGCACCGGCCGCGGGCGTCCGCATTTCCAGTCGCGACCGGGTGATCTTTCCCGAAAGCGGTCAGACCAAGGGTGACCTCGCCGACTATTACGCCGCGCTCGCCCCGCTGATGCTTGCGCATCTTGCGCGGCGGCCGGTCAGCCTCGTCCGCTGTCCACAGGGTCGCGCCAAGCAGTGCTTTTTCCAGAAGCATGACGGCGGCGGCATGGGCGATGCGGTCCATCATGTCGCGATCCGCGAGAAGGACGGCGGGAACGAGGACTATCTGTATGTCGAGGATGCGGCCGGCATCCTGCAGTGCGTGCAGATGGGGACGATCGAGTTTCACGGCTGGGGATCGCGCGTCGACGATGTCGAGGCGCCAGACCGGCTGGTGCTCGACCTCGATCCCGACGAGGAACTCGATTTTGCCGACGTGAAGCGCGCCGCCGCCGACCTGCGTCACCGGCTGGACGACCTCGGTCTCCAGAGCTTCGCGATGCTATCGGGCGGCAAGGGGGTGCATGTCGTCGTGCCGCTGACCCCGGGGCATGACTGGGTCGCGCACAAAGACTTTGCGCGACGTTTCGCGGAGGCGATGGCGCTGGCCGAACCCGACCGCTTCGTCGCGACGATGCGCAAGGCCAAGCGGCGCGGGCGCATCTTCATCGACTGGCTGCGCAATCAGCGCGGGGCGACCGCGGTGCTGCCCTATTCGGCGCGGGCGCGACCGGGCGCGCCCGTCGCGGTGCCGGTCGACTGGGGCGAGCTGGACGCGATCGCATCGCCCGCGCGATGGTCGATCGCCGATGCCGCGCAACTGGTCGAGCGCGCGGCGGCACCTTCGCTCAGGGGCTGGGGCCACGCCGCCCAGCAGCTGCCCGACCTGTAGCGCCGTCTGTGCGGCCCGCTTGCGCCCCGCCGGCCGATATGGTCACAAGGCGGGGTGAGCGATGGACGCAAGATCAATTCGCCGCCCGCCGGCGTGCACGTGCCGGCTTCGGCGGGGCCGGCCGAGCTCGACGCGCTCGTCGCGCTCGTCGCGCGCTTTTCGGCACCGCTCGCTCGCTATTTCCGTCGCCGGGTGGAGGCGGAGGCCGACATCGCCGACCTCGTCCAGGACGTTTTCCTGCGCCTCGCGCGGATGCCCGACCTGCGCGCGATCGACGCGCCCGACCGTTTCCTGTTCGTGATCGCCGCCAACGTGCTGCGCGACCGGGCGCGGCGCGCGGCGGTGCGCGAGGTGTCGCGCCATGTCGAAATCGACGGAATCGAACTGGAAAGTGCGGATTTTTCGCCGCTGCGCGTCTTGGTGGGACGGGAAGGATTGATGCGCGTCCAGGCGGCGCTGCGCGAATTGCCGCAGCGTACCCGCGACGTCTTCGTCCTCAGGTTGTTCGAGGAATATCGCATGGCGGACGTGGCGTCGGCGTTGGGCATTTCGAAGCGCGCGGCGGAAAAGCACTACGCACGCGCGCTGCGCCACCTTCAGGCGCAGCTCGAGGACTGGCGCCATCACTGATCCTGCGCCCCCCGACATCGAACTGGCGGCAGCGCGCTGGCGGGCGCGGCTGGGCGACGCGGCGCGCCCGGCGCTGGTTGCCCGTTTCAATCGCTGGCGGGCGGAGTCGCCGGCGAATGCCAACGCCTATGACCGTGCGGTGCGCGCCGAGCAGTGGGCGCGCGACTATGCCGCGACGCCCGAGCTGCGCGCGCTGCGCGACGAGACGCTGGCGCGGGTCGGACGCGCGCGCGAGGTGTCGCCGGGCGCCCGGCACCGCTGGCGGCCAATCGTGCCGATCGCCGCTTCGCTGGTCATTGCAATCGGCCTGGCCAGCTGGGCGGCGGGCAGGTTCGAAGCCCCGGGCGGGATGCAGCCGGATCGCGAAGGTCGCAGCGTCGCTGCAGCCGCCGGCAGCGCCTATTCGACAGGCGTCGGCCAGCGCGCCAACCTGACGCTCGGCGACGGGACGCGGGTGATGCTGAACACGCGGAGCGCGTTGCGCGTCGCTTATACTTCCGGGGTGCGGCGCGTCGAATTGGTGCGTGGCCAGGCCTGGTTCGACGTCGCCAAGAACCCGGCGCGCCCCTTCGTCGTCGCTGCCGCCGGACGCGAGATTACCGCGCTGGGCACCGCGTTCGACGTGCGGATCGATCGCGGCAGGCTGGAAGTCATGCTGATCGAGGGCAGGGTGCGCGTCGATCAGCCGGGTAATGCGCACAATCGCAACGTCGCGCCAAGCGTTGCAATTGCGCCGAGCCAGCTGTTGGTCGCCACCCCCGACCGCGTCGACGTCAGCCGCATCGCCGATCCGGCACCGATCGAAAGCTGGCGCAGCGGGCTGCTGGTCTTCCGCGACCAGCCGCTCGGCGAGGCGGTGGCCGAGTTCAACCGCTATGCCGCGCGCCCGTTGCGCATCGTCGACGACGCGACGGCAACGGTGCGGATCAGCGGCGCGTTCAGGGCCGAGGACACGCGCGCGTTCATTGGGGCGCTGGAAGCTGGTTTCGGCGTGGAGGCGCGGTCGCGCGACGACGCGATCTGGCTGACGCGCCGCTGAACGGCTAAATTTTCCCCCGTCCGGTTCGGCTTTCGCGCCCGATTGCGTCTTGTCCTAGTGAGCCCTGCACAGACGGGCCGCTATCAGAGAGGACCCAGATGCGTCAGTCACATCGCTTAAGCCGCCTTGCCCTGCGCCTTCTTGCCGGTGCCATGCTCGTCCCCGTCGTGCCGGTCGCAGCCGCCCATGCCGCCCCGCCGCCGCTTCAGCTGTCGATCCGCGCCGACAGCCTGGGCGATGCGCTGACCGAGTTCGCGCGCCAGAGCAACCAGCAGATCCTGTTCGCGCCCGAGATCGTTGCGGGCAAGCGGGCGCGTGCGCTGCGCGGGAACTATACCGCCGAACAGGCGCTCGACCGGTTGCTCAAGGGCACCGGGCTGCGTCATCGCGTGGCACCCGGCGGCGCATTTCTGATCGTGCGCGACGACGCGACGGCGGCACTGGCGACGCCGCAGGATGTCGCCGCCGCCGGCAGCGACCCGGCGCAGGCCGAAGATGACGCGCCGGCCGAGGATATCGTCGTCATCGGCACCGCCGGGGCGGGCACGCGGCGCCAGGATGCGGCGTTCGCGGTAACGACGCTGAGCAACGATGCGATCGACCAGATTTCGCCCGCGTCCACCGCCGACCTGTTCCGCGCGATTCCCGGCGTGTCGGCCGAAAGCTCGGGCGGTCAGAACGGTGCCAACATCTTCGTGCGCGGCTATCCCTCGGGCGGCGACGCCCAGTTCGTGACGCTGCAGACCCAGGGGGTGCCGTTCTTTCCGCCGTCCACGCTGTCGTTTCTGGAAAACAGCCAGCTGATCCGCATCGACGAGACGTTGCAGCGCGTCGAAGCCGTGCGCGGCGGCACCGGTGCGCTGTTTTCCGCCGGGCAGCCGGGCCTGACGGTCAACTTCGTCCAGAAACAGGCGGGCTCCGAGCTCGAGGGTCTGGTCAAGCTGGGCGTGACCGATTTCGGTGAAGGACGGATCGACGCGGTGGTTTCGGGTCCGATCGGGCCGAATACCGGGTTCATGATCGGCGGCTATTACGCCCAGTCCGACGGCATTCGCGATGCCGAGTTCACGGCGGAAAAGGGCGGGCAGATCACCGCCAACCTGTCGCACGAGTTCGACCGCGGTTCGCTGCTCGTATTCGGCCGCTACCTGGACGATCGCGGCCAGTGGCTGCTGCCGATCCCGGTGATCCAGGACGGCAACAATATCCGCAGCTTTCCGGGCTTTGATGCGGGCACCGGCACCTTTGCCAGCCCGCAGACCCGCCGCGCGATCCTGCCCGACGGCACGCCGGCCGACCTGGCCGACGGACGCGGCGCGCGGATCGGCAATGTCGGGATCAATTTCGATTACGAGCTCGCCAACGGCCTGACCGTGCGCGATCGCGCGAGCTATCTGACCGGCAGTGCCGACACGACCGGTTTCGTGCCCGGCGGGGCGACGCCCCAGACCGCCGCCGCCTATGCCGCCGGGCTGGGCGGAACGGTGGCCAGCCTGAACTTCGCCGATGGCAATCGCGCAGGCGTGGGTGCCGACCAGCTGGTCATCCCGATCGGGTTCTGGACGGTGCGCAAGGACATCGACGCGTTCGTCAACGACCTGGCGCTCGAGTTCAAGTCGGGCGGCAACACGCTGACCGGCGGGTTCTACTACACGCGTTACGAATCGAACGATCTGTGGAATCTGGGCAACGCCCAGCTGCTTACGGCCGAGCCGAATGCGCGGCGGCTGGACCTCGTCATCAACAATGGCGGCGTGCTGCAGCAGGCGACGCGCAACGGCTTTGCCGGCGGCTCGTTCTTCAATGTCAACGCCAGCTATGAGGGCGAGGACATCGCCTTCTACCTGGTCGACGAGTTGCAGGTGACCGATCAGCTGCGCATCGATGCCGGCATCCGGTATCAGAATCACACGGTCGATGGGCGGGTGGAGAATAATTCGACCATCGCCGATGTCGACGGCAACCCGAACACGCTGTTCGACCGCAACATCGCCGTGCTCAACGGCACGTTCAACACGATCGACTATGAAGGCGACGAATGGTCGTGGACGGTGGGTGCCAATTACGAGTTCAGCCGCCAGTTCGGCGCGTTCGCCCGCTACAGCCGCGGGCACACCTTTCCGCAGTTCGACAATCTGCGCGACGGGCTGGACATCACCCAGCGCGTCGACAGCTATGAAATCGGGCTCAAGGCGTCGACCGACCTGCTCAACCTCTATGTCACGCTGTTCCGCAACGAGTTCGAGGGGCTGGCGTCGACCCAGATCATCGTCGGCCAGCCGCCGCTGACCCAGATCGGCGGCGCGGAAACCAACGGCGTCGAGCTGGAAGGTGCGCTGCGCCCGTTCGAGGGGCTGCAGATCACCGGGTCGCTGACCTATCTCGACGCGAGCTATGTCGACTTCTTCAGCGCGAACGGGACAATCGACAACACCGGCAATCGTGTGCAGCGCCAGCCCGAGTGGCAATGGCGGGTGACGCCGTCCTACAAGACGCCGATCGGCGACCGGATGGAGGGGACCGTCTTCACGACGATCGGCTACACCGGCGACCGGTTTTCCGACGTCGAGAACCTTCAGGTGCTGCCCAACTTCGTCAAATGGGATGCAGGCGTGACGCTCAAGGTCGATGATCGCTGGACCTTCCAGCTCTATGGCGACAATCTGACCGACGAGATCGGGCTGACCGAAGGCAATCCGCGCGTGATCGGATCGCAGGGGTCGGGTGCCATCCTGGCGCGGCCGATCCTGGGCCGGTCGTTCCGCTTCACGGCCGCCTATCAGTTCTGACCGGAGGGCGAAGGGGCGCGACATGGCTCTGACGAACACATGGCGCGCCCTGGCGGCGGCGGGGCTGCTGCTGCTGACCGCCGCGGCCGACCCGCCCCGGAGCCCGGCGGAGCTGTACGGCCCGCTATTCGAGGCGGTGCAGCGCGAGCGGGTGTTCGACGACGGCAAGACCTTCGTCGACGCCACCGCGCGCGCGACGCCGCAGGCGATCCTGGAGGCGTATGCCCGCGAGCGGCCCCGCACGCGCGCCGAGTTGAAGGCATTCGTCGCGCGGCATTTCATCCTGCCCGATGCACCCGCGGAGACCCGCGCGGACGACCTCGTCGCACATATCAGGGGGCTGTGGCCGCAGCTGACCCGACCACCGCTCGACCCGCCGGCGGGGTCTTCGGCACTGGCGCTCCCCGCGCCCTATGTGGTGCCGGGCGGACGATTCCGCGAAATCTATTACTGGGACAGCTATTTCACGATGCTGGGGCTGAGGGTCGATGGCCGCGGCGACCTGATCGAGGGGATGCTGGCCGACTTCGTCAGCCTGGTCGATCGCTATGGGCATATCCCCAACGGCACGCGGACCTATTATCTCAGCCGATCGCAGCCGCCTTTCTTCGCGCTGATGGTCGGGCTGTCCGACAGCGACTCACCCGCGCTCGCCAGGGCGCGGCTGGCGGCGCTGCGGGCCGAGCATGCCTATTGGATGCGTGGTGCCGCCTGCGCGCAACGGCAGGGCGCGTGCGAGCGGGTGGTGCGGATGCCCGACGGCACGCTGCTCAACCGCTATTGGGACGACAAGTCGACCCCTCGTGACGAAAGCTGGGCCGAGGATGTGGCGACCGCGCGCGAGAGCAACCGCGATGCGGCGATCATGTACCGTCACCTGCGCGCGGGCGCGGAAAGCGGATGGGACTATTCGTCGCGCTGGCTGAGCGATCCCACGCGGCTGGCGACGATTCGTACCACCGACATCGTGCCGGTCGACTTGAACAGCCTGATGTGGACGCTGGAGGATGCGATCGCGACGCGGTGTCGCGCCGGCGGGGATCGCGCATGCGCACGCGACTTTGCAACGCGCGCTGAGCGGCGGCGGGCGGCGATCTCGCGCTATTTGTGGAATGGCGCGGAAGGACGCTTTGGCGACTGGGATCGCGAGACGCGGCAGGTGACGCCCGTCCTGTCCGCCGCCACGCTCTATCCGCTGTTTGCGGGCATCGCCAGCAAGGCGCAGGCGGCGGCGGTGGCGGCGACGGTGCGCGCCAAGCTGCTGGCCCCTGGCGGACTGCGCACCACGCTCACCCGTACCGGCCAGCAATGGGATGCGCCCAATGGCTGGGCCCCGCTGCAATGGATCGCGGTCGACGGTCTGGCGCGTTACGGCGAGGACGAACTGGCGCGCGAGATCGCGACGCGGTGGATCGGCAATGTCGAACGCGCCTGGCGCGAGACCGGCAAGATGCTGGAGAAATACGATGTCGAGGAGCGCCGCCCCGGCGGCGGCGGCGAATATCCCCTCCAGGACGGGTTCGGCTGGACCAACGGAGTCACCCGCGCGCTGATTGCGCGTTATGGGGAGGGAGGCGGTGTGGCGGGGGAATAGTTGATCGGATGCGCGCGGGCATCAACGATGGCGGGTTCGAAATCGAGCGATTGCACGCCAACCCCGCCGGCAGCCTGTTGACGCGTTTCGGCAATCGCGGTCGAATGCCCTGATGGCTGCTGGCGACGAGCGCACAAGGCGCATCACACTGATTTCCGGCTCTGCGCGGACGGATGGGCATACCGGGGCGCTCGTCGCGTACCTGAGCGGCAAGTTGGGCGCGCGGGCACAGCATGTCGACCTGTCCACGCTGACGGTCGCACCCTTTGATTATGCGCGTCACGACGACCGCGATGATTTCCGCAGCGTCGTCACGATGATGCTCGAAAGCCAGGACATCGTCTTCGCCACCCCCGTTTACTGGTACGCGATGAGCGCGCCCCTGAAGGCATTTTTCGACCGCCTTACCGATCTGCTTCTTGATCCGGTCGACCGCACGTCGGGTCGCGCCCTCGCCGGGCGCAGCGTCTGGCTTCTCGCCACCGGGGCTGATCGAAGCATGCCTCCGGGTTTCGAGGTGCCGTTCAAACGGACCGCCCGCTATTTCCGAATGGTGTGGCGGCAGTCCTTCTATGTTGAGTGGATCAACGGGGCGCCGCTTCCGCCTGCGGGCCGGGCCGAGATGGACAAGCTCGCCAATCTAATCATCGCACAATGATTCGGCAGGCGGGATCCGTTGCCGGCTTGTCGTCACGGAAGCTTCGCGGAACCGCGTGGGTAACTCAGTCCACGTCCACCTCACCGCGCAGCGGGTCCTCGACCTGTTCGTCATGGCCGGTGCCGGAGCTCAGGAAGACCAGCCCCATCAGCGCGACGGCGATCAGCATGGTGAGGAATACGCCCAGAAAGGTGGCGATACCCATGTGGATCGGCATCGCGCCCGTCCAGCGCCACAGCACCCAGACGGCGAGCACGCCGCACGCGGCCGAGAACAGTCCCATCCAGCCGAGCAGCCGGCGATAGCGGCCCCAGGCCTGGGCGGCGTAGTCCGGGTCGTCGAGGCCTTGGCGAGGTGGTGTCATCCCTTTCCAATGGGGGCGAATCATGGAATGCTCAACCTCCGGCGCACGAAATGATGCGGTAGCGAGGAGGGACGCGATGACGATAGCGGCAATCCTGAAGGGCAAGGGGACCGAGGTGATCTCGGTCGGTTGCGACGAGCGGGTCGCGGCTGCCGTCGCGCTGATCGCGGGCAAGCGGATCGGCGCGGTGCCGGTGATGAAGGACGGCAAGGTCGTCGGCATCTTTTCCGAGCGCGACGTGATTTATGCGCTCAACCAGGAGGGTGCGGCCGCGCTCGATCGTCCGGTGCGCGACCTGATGACCGCGCCGCCGATCACGGTCACGTCGGGCGACGCGGTGCTGGCCGCGCTGTCGCTGATGTCGAAGCGGCGGATCCGCCACTTGCCGGTGGTGGACGACGGCACGCTGGTGGGTTTCGTGTCGATCGGCGATCTGGTGAAATTCCGGATCGAACGCATCGAGGCCGAGGCGGCGGCCATGCGCGACTATATCCAGTCGGCCTGAACGCGCACCTTCCCTTAAAGATTCGGGCGTAGGACATCCGGCCATGCCGACGCTCGCCGAACACGCCAATTTCTATGCCAAGCAATGGTGGCACCGACGCATCGCGCGCGCGGTGCTCGATACCCCGCCGATCGTGCCGGCTGACGATGGCGTAATTCTGTTCGCCATGGCTGGGACGGCGGTGCTCTACCCCTATCTCGTGTCGGTCAAGTCGCTGCACCAAGGGCTCGGCGGCATCGGGCGCGTCGTCATTCTGGACGACGGCACCTTCACCGCCAGCGATCGCGCGGTGCTGCGCCATCATCTGGGTGACCCCCGGATCATTCCGATCAGCGCGGTCGACGTCGGGCCGTGTCCGGTCGGGGGCACGTGGGAACGGCTGCTCACGCTGCTCGACCTGCGCCGCGACGCCTATGTGATCCAGGCCGATTCGGACACGGTGACGTTGGGCGACCTGCCCGAAGTTCGTGCCGCCGTCGCCGCCGGGCGCAGCTTTACGCTACGCGGCGAGGCGGAGGCGGAACTGGCGGACGCCGTCGCCTTTGCCGCGACGCGCGCGCCGGTCGACCTGAGCGCGCCGAGCCTGCACGTCCAGGAGGCGGCCGAATCGGTGCTGGGCAGGATTGCCGTGCCGGGCATCGCGCGGCTGCGCTACGCGCGCGGCTGCGCCGGCTTTGCGGGCTTTGCGCGGTCGGGCGAGGGGCGTGCGCCCGCCGAAGCCTTCTCGGTCGCGGTCGAGCGCGAGATCGGGCGCGCGCGCTGGGAACGCTGGGGCAGCGAGCAGGTGACGTCCAATTTCGTCGTCGCCAACCAGTCCGATCCGCTGCTGCTCCCCTATCACCGCTATTTCAATTTCTGGGACGAGGGCGTGCCGACGGATGCGCGCTTTGCCCATTTCATCGGTACGTGCCGGTTCAACGGCATGGCCTATATCGACGCGACGCGCGCGGCGATTGCGCGGCTGCGCGATCAGCCCGTGCGGCGGACCAGCGCCATCAGCTCGACCACGGTTGAACGCGCGAACACCGCCAGCCAGCCGGCATAGCTCGCCGCGCCGAGCGCGATGAGCAGGGGCAGGCGGAACGCGGCCGGCGCAGCGAGGGCCGAATCCGCCAGCGTGACGATCAGCGCCATCGCGCACGCCGCGATCACCGCGGGGGCGGCCGCACGAACGACTTGCATCCCCGTCACCCCCAGCACCGGCAACGTTCGCCGCGCACAGATCAACAGCAGCAACGGATAGGCGACCAGCCACGACGCGGCGATGCCCGTCACCCCCCATTGCGCGCCGACCAGGAAAGCGAGCGGGACGATCACCGCGCCGATCGCGCTGTTGCCCGCGGCGATGCCGGGGCGCCCGATCGCGTCGCTCGCCGGTTGCAGCAGCATCTGGACCGTCATCGCCGGCATGGCCAGCGCGATCAGCTGGACGAGCGGCGCCGCGCCCAGCCATTTGGGACCGAGCACGAGCGCGACGACGGGCTCGGCGGTCACTGCCAGCCCGAAATAGAAGGGCATGGCGACGATCATGATCAGACGGACCGACCGCACCAGCGCGCGCCCCGGCGCCAGCGGATCCGACTTGATCCGGGCATAGGCCGAAAAGCTGATCTCGTTCAGCGCGGGCAGGAACTTGTTGTTGAACAGCTGGGCCAGGAACAGGCCGGTGGTGTAGAACCCGACCGCTTCGGGCGCGAAGAGCCGCCCGGCGATCAGCACGTCGGCCTGGAACTGGAGGAAGCCGAGCAACTGGCTGGCGGCGAC